>CAZZZP010000034.1:0-42191 GCA_964658635.1 Lichenicola sp.
GCTCGAATCAATCGCTCCAACCCCATATGATGTGGATAAGCAGCGCCGAAATCTATCCATAGTCCCGTTCAGACAAGTTCAGACAGATAGACCGCCGCAAAAGCGACTTCCGCCTCTCCACGCGAAGCAGAAAGCCCGACCGATGCAGCAAGCCGGCACCGCCAGCCAGCATCCACGCAGATTGGGGTCGCGCCGGACTTCTTCTTCGCGTAGGCTTGGCCTTGCGCAGGGAGCAACGTCGTTCCTATAATCGGCATCATCAGATTTACAACCACGGTTGAGCTCAGGTCTTTCATTCAGAGTCATTTGCGCAGCCTGAGAGTTCTTATTTACGCGCAGCATCCGAGGGTTCGGTAGGCGGCGTCACATGATGTACGCTTTTCAAACCATGCTGATCGGCAACCAACCAAACTGCGTCGGCAGAATCTGATAGAACACAGTATCGAGGAGTTCTGAATGAAGAAGGTAGTTTCGTCCTTTCTGGCGGTTTCGGCGATGTTTGCAACTCCCGGTGTACTCTCCATGCACGCCCTTGCGCAGGCAGCAGCGGCTACTCCGGCGGCGGCTCCGGCAGGACAGGTGACGCTCGATCCGGCTGAGTACGCGGATTACGACGCAGCCATCAAGCAGTCCACACCCGCAACCCAGGCGCCCGCGCTCGAGGCTTACCTCGCCAAGTACCCCAAGTCGCCGGTCAAGGCCACCGTGCTCCAGCAGCTCATGCTGGACTACTACCAGACCGACCACGCCAAGGCCATCACCACCGCAGACCAGGTCCTCCAGCTGAGCCCAAACAATCTGCAGGCTCTCGCCATCGAAGTCGCCTTCCGTTCCGAAGCCGCCCAGGCCGCCGGACTTGATCCCGCGACGAAGCAGTCCGACCTCGACGCAGCCGCTGACTACGCGAAGAAGGGCATCGCAGTCACCGAAAAGACCCCCGACATCACCGACGCCCAGTTCCAGACCCTCAAGAAGACCCTCACACCCACCTTTTACAGCACCATCGGTCTCGACGCCCTCGGTAAGAAGGACTACCCGGCGGCTATCGACGCCTACAAGTCCGAACTCAGCAACATGGACGCAGCCGCCACCCAGCAGCCCGGCACCGCGCTCCAGGATACCTACTACCTCGGCCAGGCATACTACCAGTCCAATCCGCCTGACCTCGTCAACTGCACCTTCTACACCACGCGCGCAGCCTCCTTCGCGCCCGATGCCTACAAGACCCAGCTTCAGCCCCTTGCCACCTATTGCTACAAAAAGTACCACGGTGGTACCGACGGTTATGACGACGTCGTCACCGCGGCCAAGGCCAACCTGAACCCACCCTCCGGCTTCGCCATCAAGCCCGCTCCGACCCCCGCTGACCAGGTCACCGCACTGCTCGCAAGCACCAAGGATGAGGATCTGCCGAAGCTCGCACTCAGCGACAAGGAGTTCGTCCTTGAGAACGGCAAGCCCGAAGATGCGGACAAGGTCTTCAACACCATCAAGGGCAAGGAAGTCGAGATTCCCAACGCGACCGTCGTCACCGCGACTGCCGACATGGTAACCGCCTCGGTCTCCGACGACGCAGTCCAGTCCAAAACGGCTGACTTTACCTTCAACCTCAAGACGCCACTCAAGAAAATCCCGGTTGCCGGTGACAAGATCACGCTTGTCGGCACCTACGCCTCCTACACCCAGAAGCCGCTCATGATCACCATGAGCGACGGATCCGAAGCCGCAAAGACACCCGCTAAGGCTCCGGCTCGCCGCGCCACGCATCGCTAGAAACCCGGTTGCAGGTCAACGCAAAACGGCAGCCGTTTTGCGTTTCAACCAGGGCCATGAGCTGCTTTATCTTCGTAAAAGCGGCCCTGTCCAACCCTAAAGTTGTAGCCACGCGCTGGATTTCCAAGTGACACATCCCGTACCTTAAACACTCCTACCAGCTATGCAAAGTAGTTACGAGAGGTGTTCCAAAATGGGCAGGGCAATCGCTGGATACCGAGGGGCTGGGCCATATAACCTTCCGTCGTTCGTCATTGCATATCAACCGATCGTCAACGCCCGCACACGTTCCATCGCGGCTTATGAGGCACTCACCCGCGGACCGGAAGGCGTGTGCTATCCCGACCTCGTGGCGCACCTGAACGCGCCCGCGCTCCGGGCCTTCCACCGCCGCACCGCCGAAGCCGCTATCCGGCGCGCCGTCGAACTCGGCCTCGTCGAGCAGGGAGCCTCGCTCTCGGTCAACCTCCAGCCCGACGTCCACCCGGATGCCCTCGACGCCAGCTTCCTCGCCATCGCAGCCGACCGCTTCGGCCTCCCCCGAACCCGCCTCATTCTCGAGTTCACCGAAGATCACAAGCTGCCCATCCCCGAGTACAAAATGCTCCTGACCCGCAATAAAGAAGCCGGCTTCACCTCCAGCATGGATGACTTCGGCGCAGGCTACTCCGGCCTCACCGCGCTCGTAGAGTGCCGCCCCGAGGTCCTCAAGCTCGATCGCGCTCTCGTCCGCGGCATCGACGCCTCAGACACCCGCCAGAAGATCGTCGCCGCCTTCGTCACCTGCTGCAAGGCCCTCAACATGCAGCTCGTAGCCGAAGGGATCGAAACCCACGCCGAGTTCCAGATGTTGCTCGACCTTGGCATCGATCTCATGCAGGGGTACTACTTCTCTCATCCCGGCATGGACCACCTGCCCCTTGCCAGCGTACGCGGCATCGACTGCACCCCCGAGGACCTCGCGCGAACCTTGGCTTCCCAGCTGCTCGCCGCTAACGCTCCCTGCACCGCCGCGGAACTCACTCTCCAAGCATGATCCGCTGCGCCCGGTAAGCCCGTCCCGAGACCGCGTCACACTCGATCAGTGTGGCGCACATCTTCGGATTCCCCTTCGCCGCCTCGAACTTCGCCGGCATCCCCGTCAGAAAACGCTGCAGCACAAGCTCTATCTCCACCCCGATCACCGAGTCATACGGGCCCGACATCCCCACATCGGTCTGGAACGCCGTCCCACCCGGCAGCACCCGCTCATCCGCCGTAGGAATATGCGTGTGCGTCCCCAGCACCGCCGTCACCCGCCCATCCAGATACCAGCCCATCGCGACCTTCTCGCTCGTGGCCTCGGCATGGAAATCCACCAGGATCACCTTCGCCGAAATCTTCGAAAGCAGCTCGTCCGCCTTGCGAAACGGGTCGTCGCACGAGGACATAAACACCCGCCCCTGCAAATTGATCACCGCAAACGCCGTCCCATCCCCAAGCCGCCCCTCATACATGCCGAACCCCGGCGTCGTCACCGCATAGTTCGCCGGACGAATAATCCGGCGCCCGCGCTCATGCGAGTCCGACGGAACCTTCATGTACTCGAAGATCTCGCGCTTGTCCCAGATATGGTTTCCGGTCGTGATCACATCCGCGCCCAGGTCGAAGATCTCCTCGGCAATCGAAGGCGTAATCCCAAATCCACCGGCAGCGTTCTCCCCATTGATCACCAGCAGGTCGACCGCATGTGTCTCCAGCACGTGCCTCAGGTGTTCCCGCACAATCCGCCGTCCCGCGGACCCAAAGATATCCCCAACAAACAAAATATTCACCCATGAAGCCTAGCAGAACGTCCCGTGCTCAGCTCACACGCTCCCATCAAAGCTCATGAGAACAAACGCCAAACACGAATCACGCGACTGTGATACCTTGCTCCCCATGGCGCAGAACGGAAGATTCGCACTCAGCCTCCGCGTTTTGGCTCACCTGGCAGCATCGCCCGGAACCATGCATACGTCTGCAGAGATCGCGACCGCACTCAAGACCAGCCCGGTCATGGTTCGCCGCATCTTTCCCGCACTCCATAAAGCCGGTTTCATCGTCCAGCGAAAAGGTCCACAGGGCGGCGCGCAGCTCCACGCCGCACCCAAGGCCATCGGCTTCGGAGACGTCTTCAACGCCACCGGCGGAGCCTGGCCAGGAACCGGGGAGAAGGCGGCCGACGTCCTCCTCGATCGCGCTCGCACCGATGCCATCGCAGCCATGAACGAGACCACCATCGCCGGCCTGCTCAAGAAAAAGAAAAAAGGCTAACCGCCCGCCTCGGCCTCGGCCTGCTTCTTCAACGGACGCAACAACGGAAACAGAATCACGTCCCGAATCGAACGCGATCCCGTCAGAATCATCGTCAGCCGGTCGATCCCAATGCCTTCTCCACCCGTCGGCGGCAGCCCATAGCCCAGCGCGCGCACATAGTCTTCGTCCATCTCGTGCGCCTCATCGTCGCCCCGTTCCTTCTCCGCCATCTGCATCTCGAACCGCCGCCGCTGATCCACAGGATCGTTCAACTCCGAAAACGCATTCCCAACTTCGAACCCCCCAATATAAAACTCGAACCGCTCCACCCACTCCGGCTCATCCGGCTTCACCTTCGAGAGCGGAGAAACCGCAAGAGGGAAGTCGTAAATCATCGTCGGCTGGATCAGGTGATCCTCCGCCACCAGCTCGAAGATATTCGCGATCGTCTTCCCGTACGGCTCGCCCTGGATCAACTGCCTGCGCGCCGCCTCCAGCTGTCCGTGCAGCTCGCGATGCGCCAGCCGCCCGCGGATCAACTCCTTGTCCCGCTCGAAGATCATCGTCGACCGCGGATCCCGCACCTCCGGCACCACCGAGTCCAGCCACGCCAGCAGCGTCGCCGCATCGGCAAAGTCCTTCGTCTCCGGCCGCGGCCCTGCACCCTCCGGCCAGAAGTGCACGATCGCCTCCCGCATGCTCAGCTTCGTCCACTTCGCCAGGTCAATCTCCACCCCGTTGAACTTCGTCACCGTCGTCCCGTTCACCTGCATGGCCACGTACTGCAGCAGCTCCTCGGTCAGGCTCATCAGGTCGTGATAGTTCGCATACGCCTGGTAGAACTCCAGCATCGTGAACTCCGGGTTGTGCTGCGTGCTCACGCCCTCGTTGCGGAAGTTCCGGTTGATCTCGTAAACCCGGTCCATGCCCCCCACCACCAGCCGCTTCAGATAAAGTTCCGGTGCAATCCGCAGGTGCAGGTCGATGTCGAGCGCATTATGATGCGTCGTAAACGGACGCGCCGCCGCGCCACCCGCAATCGACTGCATCATCGGCGTCTCCACCTCAAGATATCCGCGCGAATCGAAGAAACTCCGCAGCGCACGCAGAATCAGCGCCCGCTTCACGAAGACCTCCCGCACATTCGGCGGAGCCTCGTTCATCGGCGGTGCCGCGCCCAGCCCATCCTCTAGAACCACTCCCGCGTCCGGATCGTTCGCCACCTGCGGCGCAGGTCCGTGCTCGGTCTGCTTCGCCGACTGCCCCGTGTTCATAAACAGGTCCACATACCGCTGCCGGTAGCGAAGCTCCACATCCTCCAGCCCGTGGTACTTGTCCGGCAGCGCCAGCAGCGCCTTCGCCAGAAACCGCAGGGAAGTCACATGCAGCGTCGTCTCCCCGGTTCGCGTCACAAACAGGTACCCCGACACCCCGATATGATCCCCCAGGTCCAGCAACTTGTAGATCGCAAACTGCTCCTCGCCCACATCATCCTTGCGCACATAGATCTGCAGCCGTACCCCACCCTGCTGTAGCTGCGCGAACCCCGCCTTACCCTGCACCCGAATCTGCATCAGCCGCCCGGCGACCGAAGCCTCAACCCGGTTCGCCTCCAGCTCTTCCACCGTCTTCGCCGCCGCCCCGTCGATGTACTTCGCCCGCAGCTCCGGAATCGTTGTCGTCGCGCTGAACGCATTCGGGTACGTCGACTCCGCCTTCGTCAGCCCCAGCTCCTGCCCGATCGCCCCAATCTGTTCCAGCTTCTCCAGCCGCTGACCATATAGCTTCTCTTCAAACTCTGAATCAAACACGTCGCTTATATCCTCGCCTTCCAGAGTATCGCGGACCACCCGCCCGGACCGGTCCGCTCATGCGCGATAATGATTCAGCAATGTCCGATACCCCCACCCCAAAGCGTCCCAACCCCCTCGGCAACATCGCCCAGGCCGAGTCCATGCTGCAGCTCGCCCTCGCCGTACCCGCCGGCTGCTTTGCCGGAATGCTCCTCGGCTATCTCCTCGACAAGCACTTCCACACCCACTGGATGGTCGTCGCCGGAATGGTCCTCGGCTCCGCCGGAGGCTTCATCCAGATCTTCACCATGGTCTCGCGCATGTCGAAACGAGGCGACAAGTGAACGATCAGGACGAGCATTTCGACGACATCCACGAACCCGCTGACGTGGCCGGCGGTATCCCCATTCCCGACGAGCCGGACTATAGCCACACCTCCGTCGGAATGACCGACAGCGACCTGCGCAACATCATGCTCTCCTCCATGCGCCTGACCGCCGTCCTCGCCCTGCTGGCCGCCGCGGCGTTCGCCTGGCGCTTCAACTGGCAGAGCGGAATCCTCCTTGTCATCGGCGCAGTCATCTCAACCGCATCGCTCTGGGAATGGCTCCGCCTGACCACTGCCATGAACGCCGTCATGGACGCGAAACCGAACGGCGCCCCGGCTCCCAGGCCCCTCTCTACAGGCCTGATTCCTATCACTTTCATCGTTCGCATCGGGCTTACCCTGGGGGTGCTCTATGTTAGTCTTAAGTATCTGCACGGAACGCCTTTCGCCCTTGCGGCAGGCCTCGGTCTGGGAGTCATTTCGCTCTCCATCGAAGCCTTCCGGCTCCTGAAACGCGCACCGAAGTAGCCAGTTTCGCATTCGTTCTGCCCCAAAATTATGCCGACACAGCTCCTGTTTACAAGATTTCTGAACCAGCACTTCGCCGCCCAGGTCGACCACCTGCTGCTCGCGCTGCACATCCAACCCACCTACCCACGCGCCCCCATCACGAACTCCTTCGCGATGGAACTGCTCGTCTTCGTCGCGATGCTGCTCTACTTCGTCGCCGTCCGCGCAAGCCTTTCGGTCGAAAAGCCAGGCGCCGTCCAGCACTTCGCCGAGATGACCCACGAGTTCGTAGGCCAGTCGAGCGAAAGCATCATCGGCCACGGATACGAGCGCTTTGTGGCTTACCTGACGGTGCTCCCGCTCTTCATCCTGCTCGCGAACCTCATGGGTCTCATCCCCGGCCTCGAGTCGCCCACCGCGGACGCCGTCGTGCCCCTCGGCTTTGCCATCGTCACCTTCCTTTACTACCACTACCACGGCATCCGTTCGAACGGCTTCGGCTACATCAAGCAGTTCCTCGGCCCCGTCTGGTGGCTCGCGCCGCTCATGCTCCCAATCGAGATCATCTCCCACTTCGCCCGCGTGCTCTCGCTCACCGTGCGTCTCTACGCCAACATGTTTGCCGGCGACATGGTCACCCTCGCCTTCTTCTCGCTCATCCCCATCGGCATCCCGCTCATCTTCCTCACGCTGCACTTCGGCGTTGCCTTCATCCAGGCCTACGTGTTCATGGTTCTCGCAACCGTTTACCTCTCGCTCGCTGTATCGCACGAGCACTAAAAACAGGTTTGCCGTTCGCGGGGCGCCCCCTCTCGAACGGCCGTACCACTCGCCGCTTAGCGTGAGGGTGCCAGCTCGGTGAGCATCAACCACCCACTGGCGGCGAACATCCCGACGGGGGCATGGAGTCTCACAATGGTTCGTCTTCTGCAGTTCTCGAAGTACCTCTTCGCCACACTCGCCGCTATGTGCTTCGCTTCGCCCGCCTTCGCGCAGGCCGCCGCAGCCCCCGCCGGCACGAATTACAACTCGCTCGCCGTCGGTATCGGCATGGGCATCGCTGCCGGCCTCTGTGGTCTCGGTCAGGGTCGCGCAACCGCTTCGGCTTCGGAGGCCCTCGCCCGTAATCCCGGCGCACGCCCCGGCATCCAGCTCTTCCTCTTCCTCGGCCTCGCCTTCATCGAGTCGCTCACCCTCTTCACCTTCGTGCTGCTCTTCCTCCGCACCGCGTAAGCATCAAGCTCCGGCATCTCCTGAATGGCCTCCGCTCCGGCGGAGGCCTTCTCACTCTGCAGCCAGCCCTTCCTTTGCGTTCCTCCTCCTTCGTCTTCCGTACTTTTTCCATCTCCCCATCCTTCCTTTGAATCCTTGGCGAGGCACCTCCCCAGCGTTCTTCGCGTCAACGCCGTTGCCTGTTCTCCTTCCTGTGCAAAAACCTGTCAAGCCCCTGCGATTCTCTCCCACCCCAAAACTCCAACAAAGCAAAGCACTTCCATCCCAAAACTATTTGGCGTACTTACCCTGACCCACCTGCTAGCATTAAGTCAGGGCATGAAAAGGCCCCGGCTCATCCCGGGGCTCCTTATCATTCGCAATTTCGACCATCCTTGGTCTTAGGGGCGTAAGTCGTTTCTTTTGAATACTTTGGTACTTAAGTCTCTTGTAATCAATACTTTAGCCAGGAGTAAAAATGTAAAGTATTGATTTCAGATACTTTACGCCTGGACGGTAGGGAGGGGGGGGCTACCTCTCGCCCGCGATTGCAGGCTCTGCCGCCGACGTCGGCACCGTGGTCACCGCCGATGCCCCGGCATTCGTCAGGTCCAGCACATGGCCCGGCAGAATACCCAAAGCGAGCGTGGCCAGGGTAGCCAGTCCAAGCCCAAGAGCCGCCGGAAACGTGACCTTGGCCAGCCGCGCCCGCTCATTGCCGCCCGCTTCCACATGCCGGCCATACATCGCCACCAGCAGCCGCAGGTAGTAGAAGCACGCCACGCCCGAGTTCAGCAGACCCACCACGGCGAGCCCGGTATGCCCCCCACTCGTAGCCGCCGAAAACACATAAAACTTTGCGAAGAACCCGCCGGTAAACGGAATCCCGATCATCGACGCCAGGAAGAACGCCATCAGCCCGCCCAGGAGCGGCCGCCGCAGCGCCACACCCGTGTAATCCTCAATCGTCCGCGTATGCTCGGTGTACCCGCTGATCTGGGTCACGACAGCAAACGCACCAACGTTCATCGCCGCGTAGGCCGCGGTATAAAAGCATGCCGCCGAGATCCCAGCCTGCGGAAACGCCGTAAACGCCGCCAGCAGGTACCCGGCATGGGCAATCGACGAGTAAGCCAGCATCCGCTTCACATTCTTCTGCTTCAGCGCGCCCAGGTTGCCAATCGTCATCGAAAGCGCCGCCAGGATCCACGCCAGGATCGACCAGCGCTGATGCATCGCGCCGAACCCGATAAACGTGATCCGCAGCAGAACCGCGAACGCAGCGGCCTTCGGAGCAGTCGACATCAGCCCTACCACAGGGGAGGGTGCCCCCTGGTAAACGTCCGGAGTCCACACATGAAACGGCGCCGCCGATACCTTGAAGCCAAGCCCGATCAGGATCATGCCCAGCGCAAGGAACGCCAGCGAACTGAAGCCCCCGGTCACCAGTGCAGCCGAGATCGCAGCGATCGAAGTCGAACCGGTAGCCCCGAATGCAAGCGCAATCCCGTACAGAAAGAACGCAGTCGCGAATGAACCCAGCAGAAAGTACTTGATCGCTGACTCCGCCCCGGCAGCCTTGCCTTTACGGAAGCCCGCAAGAATGTACGTCGAAATCGACGAGATCTCGAGACCGACAAATACCATCAGCAGCTCGACCGAGCACGTCATCAGCATCATGCCGACCGCGCCGAACAGCACCAGCGCAAAGTACTCGCCCGCATGACCCGAGTTGTTCTCAGTAGCCCAGCCATCAAAGTAGTCAAGCGATCCAAGCAGCGTCATGAGGACGATGGCCGCGATCAGCAGATGGAAGAAGATCGAAAACGCATCCACCTGGATGTTGCCCGAGAAGGCGACCGTCGTACCGAAGCCACGCTGGTAGAGACTCGCCGCACCCGCCAGCACCGTCGCACCAATTGCCACCCACCCCAGAGGCTTGCGCGAAGCGTGAACCGCAAGCATCGGCTCGGCCAGCATGACCAGAACGCCCGCCGCCGTCATAATTCCCTCTGGCAAAAGCGCCAGGGTATTCGCATTCATCTGCATTAGTAGAGCCTGCCTTCCGGAGCGTTGACGCGCGCCTTGGCCTTGCCGGTCTTGACGTCGACATCCTGCTTCAGGTTCGGATCGACGAACGACGTGGGTTCACTGACGGCGCTGGCAACGTGCCTCTGAGTCGTCATCTGGACCGCATTGGCATCCAGCGTATTGAGGAAGAGCGGCGAAGCCAGCCCCATCACCAGGAACAGCGCAACAAAGGGCCAGAGCGCAACGTGCTCCCGTGCATTCAAATCGCGAGGTGCAACCCCTTCGCTCGTCACGCCAAGATACCCGTAAAAGACACGCTGGATCATCAGTAGCATGTAGCCCGCGCTCAGAATGACTCCGGTGGTCGCAAGAACGGTCCACACAACGTGGTAACCCGACTGCATCGACCCCGACAGGATCAGGAACTCGCCCACGAAGCTGTTCAACATCGGCAGACCAACCAGCGAGAGCGTCGTGATCACGTAGAGCGTCACCATCCAGGGCAGATGAGCCGCAAGGCCGCCAAGATCCCGCATGTCGTACGTCTGGTAGCGCTCGTAAAGGAAGCCGAGCAGAAGGAAGAGCGCGCCGCCTGAGATCCCGTGGTTCAGGATCTGGTAGATTCCGCCGTCCAGGCCCGAGATCGTAAACGTAAAGATGCCCAGCGTAATGAACGCAAGGTGGCTCAGCGTCGAATAGGCCGCAAGCTCCTTCATATCCTTCCGCGTGATCGCGATCAGGGCGCCATACACGATGCCGATCGCACCCAGCGCAACCATCAGGGGGGCGATACGGTGAGACTGCTCCGGAAAGATGCCAAAAGAAAACCGCAGAATCGCATAGAAGCCGGTCTTACCCGCGAGGACCATCACGGCTGCAGTAGGAGCCTCGGCAATAGAATCCTTCAACCAGCCGTGCAGCGGGAAGATGGGAACTTTGACAGCAAACGCGAGCAGAAACGCAAGCGAACAGAGCCAGAGTGCCGCACTGTTGCCGGAGATGGCGTGAGCCCGTGCGAGAGCCTCGATCCTGGGTAGATCGAAGGAGCCTGTCTTCCCGTAGAGCCAAAGAATGCCAACCAGCAGCAGCGCGGATGGCAGGAAGTTGTAGACGAAATACTTGATGCCAGACTTGCGACGGTCCTTGGTACGCCCAAAGGTCGCAATCAGGATTGTCATGGGCACAAGCGAGAGCTCGAAGAACGCATAGAAGAGAAACAGATCGAGCGCAGCGAAGATGCCCAGCATCGCGACCTGCTGCAACAGAAACAGCACGTAAAAGGTCTTCTTCCGCTCGGCAATCGCGTTCCACGACGCAAGCACACCAAGTGGCGCCAGAAAGCCGGTCAGCACCACAAGCCACATGCCAAGCGCATCCACGCCAAGGTGGTAGCGGATAGCCGGAGCGGTGATCCAGGGAACGTCCTGCGTGAACTGGAATGTCCCTGGCGCTGCATTGGCCAGGTAGTGTGCCGGCAGGTGAAGCGTCATCAGAAAGGTGATCAGCGTGATGGCGAATGCGCCCCACTGCATGGTCTTGCCTCTATCCGGCAGCAGCGCGAGCACAATGGCGCCCACCAGCGGGAAGAAGACGATGAGGCTCAAGATGGAGTGATCTAAGTTCATTGAATTCCTGTCATTCCTATCGCAAGAAGGCAACGTGCCCGAAACCGAAGATCATGATGGCCATGACAAGCGCGGCGCCCAGTGCGAGCCAGCCGGCGTAGGACCGAAGATTACCCGACTGCATGCGGCGTACGGCCTCGCTGAAATCCATGGCGAGCCAGCCGGCAAACTTGCCAATGCCATCGACACCGATGCGGTCACCCATGCCGTAAAGGAAGATTCTTGTAAAGCCGAGCAGTCCTGTAACAAAGAAAGCTTGGTAAATCTCGTCCACATAGAACTTGTTTTCAATGACCGCATAGACCGGCTTGAAGCGCAGGGCAAGCGCTCCAGCCGTTCCCGGATTCTTGGAATAGAAGAACCAAGCTGCGAACCAGCCAAGCAGAGCGGTCAGAACCGAGACCGCCGCGAGACCCTGTTCAAGCCCGTGCGAGACCTGGTCCGCGTTCAGGGCGTTCTCGGGAGAAGCTGTGGCCGCGAAGACTGGATCGAGGAAGTGTTCAATCGCGTTGTGGCCACCCAGCGCCTGTGGGATGCCGATCCAGCCGCCAGCGAATGAGAGGACTGCAAGAATCACCAGCGGAGCCAGCATGATCCATGGTGACTCGTGCACTCCATGGTGCTGCGTGGTCTGAGCGTCGTCATGCTCGGCTTCGACGATATGTCTGGAACTTGCGCTCGGCTGAACCGAAGCACCATGTTCAGCCAAGGCATGCGCTTCGTTGAAGCGTTCGGCTCCGAAGAAGGTTTTGTACCACAGACGGAACATGTAAAAAGAGGTAATACCGGCGGTGATGAGACCTACGAGCCAGAGCAGCTTGGCCAGTGGGTTGTCGTGGTCGGCGAACGTGCGGTAGAGAATCTCATCCTTCGAGAAGAATCCAGCCCAGGGCGGAATGCCCGCGATGGCAATGACTCCCATCGTCATCGTCCAGAACGTGACCGGAATGCGCTTCCGCAGTCCGCCCATGACGCGCATATCCTGTTCGCCACTGAGCGCGTGAATCACTGATCCGGCCGCGAGAAAGAGCAGCGCCTTGAAGAAGGCATGCGTGACGAGATGAAATACCGCCGCCGAGTAAGCCGCAACACCGCACCCAAGGAACATGTATCCAAGCTGCGAGATAGTCGAGTAGGCTAGCACCCGCTTGATATCGTGCTGAACCATGCCGATGATCGCCGCGAAGAGGGCTGTGGCAGCGCCGATGATAGCCACCACGCCGAGCGCAAGCGGCGAACGATCGAACAACGTGTGGCAGCGGGCGACCATGTAAACGCCAGCCGTGACCATGGTTGCCGCGTGAATCAGCGCCGAAACGGGCGTGGGGCCTTCCATCGCATCAGGCAGCCAGACGTAAAGTGGAATCTGAGCGGACTTACCGGTCGCGCCGACCACAAGCAGAAGAGCGATCGCTGTGAGGAAGCCGCCATGCACTGGGCTGGCATTGATCGCGGCGAAGACTCCACCGAAGCTGAGGGTGCCGAAATGCGCGATCAGCAGGAACATCGCAAGCAGGAAGCCGAAGTCGCCGATGCGATTGACGATGAATGCCTTCTTGCCCGCATCCGACGCAGACCGCTTCTTGAAGTAAAAGCCAATCAGCAGGTAAGAGGCCAGTCCAACGCCCTCCCAGCCTACAAAGAGCAGGAGAAAGCTCTCGGCCAGCACCAGAACCGACATGAAGAACATGAAGAGGTTGAGGTACGCGAAGAAGCGCCAGTAGCCGTCTTCATCCGCCATGTAGCCGGCTGAGTAGAGGTGGATCAGGAAACCAACACCGGTCACCACGGCGAGCATGATCATCGTCAGGTGGTCAACGGCGAGGGTGAAATCTACATGAAAACCAGTGATCGCAATCCATGGTCCGAGCGTAGTCGAGAGCGCGAGTGGAGCGCCCGCCGACGTCATGCTCATCCAAAGGTAGGCGACAAGGATTGCGGGAACTGCCGTGAAGAGCAGTGCGATCGCACTTACCGCGGCTCGCGGCAGCCTGCGCCCGATCGTCCCATTGAGGACGAAGCCGGTGAAGGGAAGCAGCGGAATGTACCAGAGCAGGGAAGGCGACATGTCTATAAATTCCTGGTCCTTCTAGTTGTTCCTAATTGTTCATCAGGTTGATCTGGTCGACGTTCAGCGTCCGGCGCGAACGGAAGATGGCGATGATGATGGCAAGACCCACTGCGGCCTCGGCCGCGGCAACCACCATCACGAAGAAGACGAATATCTGACCGGAAACTGCGCCCCAACGGTGCGCAAAAGCCACGAAGGTCAGGTTCACCGCGTTTAGCATCAACTCAATCGACATGAAGACCGAGATGATGTTCCGCTTGATGAGAAAGGCGGCTATCCCAACCGAGAAGAGAACAGCGGCGAGAATCAGATAAGCCGACAACGGCACTTCGGTCATCATGGCTGGTCCTCCTTGCGGGCGAGTACGACTGCACCAAGAATTGCTACCAGGATCAGAACGCTGGTGACCTCGAACGGAAGCAGCAGCTTGGTGAAGAGAAGTTGGCTGATCTGGGTGATGTTGCTGACGGCGCCCTGGCCGGCATTGCTCAGGTGAACGGTGCCGATAGCCTTGCTGTTCTCGAGAAACACAAAGCTCAGAAGGCAGAAGACAGCGGTCGCGCCCGGAATCCCGGCAAAGTATGCGGCACGGCTGCCGGTCGTGCGCTCTTCCTCACCGGCGTTCAAAAGCATGATCACAAAGACGAAGAGCACCATGATGGCGCCGGAATATACGATCACCTGTGCCGCAGCCAGGAACTCAGCGCCGAGTGACCAGTACAGCACCGCCAGGGACATCATGACGACGACCAGCGAAAGTGCACTATTGATCGGGTGTCGCTGCAGAAGAAGATTCAAAGCTCCTGCGATGGCGAGCGCGGCGAAGATGATAAAGATGGCAAGTTGCATGGGTCGGGCAAAATCCTTCGCAGGTACTTCAACTCAAGTCGTTACTTTTTGGTTCGGCTGTTCCAACGATTGTAAAACAGCACGCAGTCGAGTAAAGATGGAATCAAGCCCGAAGTGCCATCACCAGGCTAGTGATCAGGATGTTGGCCATGGCAACCGGAAGCAGGAATTTCCAGCCGAAACTCATCAATTGGTCATAGCGGAACCGGGGCAGGGTCGAGCGCACCCAGATAAAGAGGAACAGGAAGGCAAAGATCTTCACCACGAACCAGAAAATAGGAAGGATCGCCGCAACGATCGGTCCACCGAAATCAGGGATCAGGTGACCAAAGGGGCTCGAAGCCCCGCCGAAGAAGAGCAGAGTGGCAACGCATGAGACCGTGATCATGTTCGCGTACTCGGCCATGAAGAACATCGCAAACTTCATCGAGGAATACTCCGTGTGATAACCCGCAGTGAGTTCACTTTCAGCTTCCGGAAGGTCGAAGGGCGAGCGGTTGGTCTCTGCGTACGCGCTCATCAAGTAGATAAAGAAGGCAACAACTTGAAAGCCGCCGAAAATGTTCCAACTCAGCAGCCCATGACCAGTCTGCGAGGCGACGATGGTACGCAGGTTCAGCGACCCGGCCCGGAGCACGACCCCAACCAGCGAAAGCCCGAGGGAAAGCTCGTAGCTGATCATCTGTGACGTAGCACGTAGCGAGCCGAGGAGCGCGTACTTGTTGTTGCTCGACCAGCCTGAGAGGGCAATACCGTAAACACCGATCGAGGTCACACCCAAAATAACCAGCAGCCCGATGTTGACGTTTGCGATCTCAAAGAGGTCTACCCCTTTGTAAAGGGTCATAGCCCCGAAGGGCACCACCGAGATTGAGATCAGGGCGCAAGCGAGGGCGATCATGGGAGCTGCAAGAAACAACGGACGCTCGACTAGCAGCGGTGTGAGGTCTTCTTTAAGAAAGAGCTTGATTCCGTCTGCGAGCGGCTGGAGCAGGCCGAAAGGGCCGGTCCGCGAGGGTCCCCAGCGGTTCTGCATGCGGCCGATGACCTTGCGCTCAAGCAGCACTGTGTAGGCGACAGCTGTCAGCGTAATAACCAGCACAACCACGATCTTGAGGACGCTCAACAGGAAGAATGTCTGGAAGTCGCTGAGATGATTCATATTTTGCTTCAGACTCCTGAACCCACACGAAAAACGCGTGTCTGTTCTTGAACTTCTAGACTAACCTCTTCGGGCGGTAGATTACGCGGCTCTTCTCGAATTAGTAAGGCTGCAGCTTAGTCTGCCGCAGCCTGATCGAGCACCGGACGGCGGCGACCGTCAAAATCCTGAAGATCCGCAAGCATGCCGGAGTAATGCCCCAACGTGCCCGAAGTGAAGAGATTGTCGCCCGAGGGAAGAACCAGGTCTCGGCGAACTGCACTGCCTTCGATCTGTACGAGCGTTGCGGCAGGTTCCAAATGCTGATCGTTGCCACTCAGCAACTGCAGGCGGAGCGTTTTGTCGTAGCCGGGCACCAGCCGCTGAATCTCGTCAAAGATCGCATGCGCGTCGAAGGGACTTAGGCGAGGCTCGAGATTGTTCGCAGTCAGCCAGACCGCGTGACGATCCGCCTCCCCGCTTTGTGCGCCGCGCGTCTGTCCCATATCGGCACGAAGACCCTTTCCGAAGGGAACAAGTGTGGGAATGTGTGCGCCCATCTTGTCCGCAATGCGCACAATCATTTCAAAATCGGATCGCACTCCAGCCCGGTCTCCCGCCTTGTTCACCTGCTGTAAGTCGCCATAGTGATTCGTGACCGAACCCGACTTCTCGTACAAGTTGGCCGACGGAAGCACAACGTCCGCAAGGACTGCCGTCTCCGTCATGAACATGTCCTGAACCACCAGGAAGGTCGACTTGAGCGCAGAGGCTGCAATCGAGTAGCGCAGGACGGGGTTCGCATTGACAACGAGCATCGCGCCCAGTTTGCCCGCCGCGGCCGCGTCGAACATCTCGAGCAGATCCAGACCGGGTGCAGATGGAGCAGAGTACTCGGCGAAACCACTGCTGCCAAGCGCCGTGTAGCCGGGAAGCAGGTCCGGCAGCAGGCCCATGTCCGCAGCGCCCCGAGAGTTGACGTAATCGGAGAGCAGGGCAAACTTGGCGCCGGGAACAGTCAGGCCGAATTCGATCAGCTTCTTCAGGTCGGCGCCGCGCAGGTCGGAGCCGATCAGAATCAGCAGCCCTTCTGCCGATTTCAGTGTCTCCCGGAAGCTGCCGAGCGCCTCCGTGTCGTTGACCGCAGCCGAACCGGCTGAATCGTCGCCAGCCAGAAAGTTTGCCAGCGCCCCGTAGCCAAAGGGCTGCAGCCGGACGAAGGCTTTGGCCTGGCGGCGGAGTTTGATCTCCTCGTGGTTGACGACGTATAGCTTGGCGCCGTTGATCCTCACATTTGAGCGCAGGTTCCAGGCGGTCGCCGGTGACTGGTTCGAAGGATCGCCGCCAACAATCAGGACGCTCTTGGCCGTGAGCGTGTCACGCAGGGATCCCGTCCGGTCCGTGTGTCCGTAAAGTGCCTGGGCGAAGGCGACATGGTCCGCGGTGCGGTGGTGGTCAATATTATTAGTCTTCAGGACCGTGCGGGCGAACTTCTGCAGCAGGTAAGCCTCTTCGTTCGTGAGGCGATTGCCGCCGATCACCCCAATCGATTCGCCACCCTTGGCGTCGCGGACCTCACGAAGCTTTGTGCCGATAGCAGCAAACGCAGTCTCCCAGCTTACCGGCTCAAGCTTGCCCGCGGCCGACCGGAGCAGCGGGGTCGTAATGCGGTCGTCGTGGTTAGCGAAATCGAAGGCATAACGTCCCTTATTGCAGAGGAAGTCGCCGTTCATGCCCGACTTGTCGCGGTTGTCGCCGCGCACAATCTCGGCTCCATCGCTGGTAGAACGCACGCCCAGGGTCGTCTTGCATCCATCGCCGCAATGCGTGCAGACAGTAGCGACGTGATTCATCTCCCATGGCCGGGTCTTGTAGCGATATGTGCCGCTGGTCAACGCACCCACAGGGCAGGCGTCGATACACATGCCGCACTGCTCGCAGTCGACATGCGCCAGGTGATCTTCCGGGCTCTGGGCCGCAGGAACGTTTGGCGCAATGACTGCCGAACTGCCTCTATTCTGAATGCCCAGCGCGAAGACGTCCATCCCTTCACCGCACATGCGCACGCAGCGATAGCACAGAATGCAGCGCGGGCGATCGAAGTAGACAACGGGTGACCACTTCTGCTCTTCGCGATGATTCTTGGGCTCGGCATAGAAGCTGTCCGCCGCACCGTACTTGAAGGTCATGTCCTGCAACTCGCACTCGCCCCCGGCATCGCAGACCGGGCAGTCAAGTGGATGATTACCAAGCAGCAACTGCAGCGTGGCCTTGCGTGCCTGGGCAATCTCCGGGGTTTCGGTCTGGACGACCATCCCTTCGGCAATCGGCGTGGTACAAGCTGTCTGCAGCTTCGGCATCTTCTCAATGCGAACAACACACATGCGACAGGCCGCCTGCAAGCTTAGGCCGGGGTAATAACAGAAGGCCGGAATGTCGATACCCGCGGTCTTGCACGCCTCGATCAGGAGCGTACCTGCGGGTGCGGTTACTTTCTTGCCGTCAACAGTGAAGGTTACATCTGCCATTCCAGGTTCCTTTGCGAGCCTTGGGCTCGCCTTACTTTGCCCTGTCGATCACGATCTGCTGATCGGCACTTCGATTATGATGAAACCTCTGCCAGCCCATCAAGAACGCCAGCACAAGCCCAAATCCAACCAGGGTCCAGATCGCAATCAGCCAGAGCCGATCGCTCAATGTCCGGTGCCGACCAACTCCGGTTCGCTCATCACGGGCGTGCCTTCGCGCTTGCCGTCGATATAGTCTTCAAACTCCTTGCGGAACTTCTTCACAAAGCCCAGCGTGGGCATCGCAGCGGCATCACCTAGCGGGCAGAAAGTTCGGCCCATCATGTTCTCGGCTAAATATTGCACGTTGTCGACGTCCTTCCTCGATCCGCCGCCGGCGTAGACCCGGGCCAGTGTCTTCTTGATCCAGTCGGTGCCTTCCCGGCAGGGAATGCACCAGCCACAGCTTTCATGCTGGTAAAAGCTGATAACGCGAAGCGCAAACTCAACGATCGAGACAGTTTCGTCGAGAACCACAATACCGCCCGAACCAAGCATAGTGCCGGCCTTAGCCATCTGGTCAAAGTCAAGACCCACATTCAGTTCATCCGCCTTCAGTACAGGACAGGAAGAGCCACCCGGGACCACTGCCTTCAGCTTCTTGCCATCCTTCACGCCGCCGGCTACTTCGTAGATCGCCTTTTCAAGCGAGTAGCCCATCGGCAGCTCATAAACACCCGGACGCTCGACATGGCCTGAGATACCGAAGAGGCGCGTCCCACCATTCCGCTCACTGCCGAGCTTCGCATAAGCCTCGCCCCCCATTAGCAGGATGTGCGGAGCGCTTGCGATCGTCTCAGCATTATTGATGACTGTAGGTCCACCGTAGAGTCCAACGACCGCAGGGAAGGGAGGCTTGATGCGGGGCACGCCACGCTTCCCTTCGAGCGACTCCATCAGTGCCGACTCCTCGCCGACCTCATACGCACCGGCTCCGGTTTGCGTGATGATATCGAAGTCGACGCCTTCCTTGCCGAAGATGTTCTTACCCAGGAAGCCCTTCGCGTACGCATCGGCGACAGCCTTCTCGACGATCTTCAGCAGGTACCGGTACTCGCCGCGAAGGTAAATAAATCCGAGCTTCGCACCGATCGCCAGACCGGCGATCATGGTGCCTTCGATGACCGCATGAGGGTCTTCGAGGAAGATGACGTGATCCTTGCAGGTGCCGGGCTCGGATTCGTCGCCATTCACCAGGACATACTTCGGCTTCTCGCTGGTCTTCGGCACAAATGACCACTTCAGGCCGGTCGGAAAGCCGGCGCCACCTCGGCCGCGCAAACCGGAGGCCTTCATCGTGTTGATGATCCACTCTGGGCCTTGCTCGATCGCGTTCTGGACAGCCTTGTATCCGTCAAGCTCGACGTACTTTTCTATGTTGGCTGCGCCCTGGCCGAAGCGGCGCTTCAGGACGATCACTTCATCGGGATGCGATACATTCCTCGGCATTACTTGACATCCTTTCCCCGTCCAGCCGCGTAATCGGCCAGGATGGAGTCCACCTTTGCAGTCGTGAGGTCGTCATGAAAGTCGTAGTTCACCTGAATAGCCGGAGCCCAGCAGCAGGCGCCGATGCACTCCACTTCTTCAAGCGAGAAAACACCGTCGGCGGTGACCTGCTTGTGACCGATTCCAAGCTTCGCCTTGCAATGGTCCAGAATCTCGTAACCGCCACGCAGCATGCAGGAGATGTTGGTGCAGACCTGCACGTTGAACTTGCCTGCGGGCTTGGTGCGAAGCATTGAGTAGTAGCTGAGCACGTTGCGCACGTCGAGATCGAACAGGTCCAGCCGTTTCGCAATCTCCTGAATGGCAGCCTCTGAGACATGACCAAGTTCGTCCTGCGCGTACAGCAGCATCGGTACCAGCGCCGAGCGTTTGAGCGGGTAGATGGTCACCAGTTTGTCGAAGCGTGCGGCCAGCCCCGGCGAGAAAATTGTGTTCGCAATCGCGCTCATCCTGCTCCCTTGCTCTTGTCTTACGTTGCACGAATCCGTCTTTCATCGTGCGGAAAGCCTGGTGCTGCTCTGCTTCTGCCGTATCTAGTCTACTGCCGTCTCTTGCCGTGTGAGCATGCCCCGCGCCACCTCTTCTGCAGCCATATCCATCTCTTCCGTGACCTCCCCGATCCGCACTCGTCCGTCAACTTCCATCGCAAAACCGACCCCAAGCCCTTCGCTCGTGGTCATCGACTCGTGTGTGAAGCGCGCCCAGCGAGTATCCACGCGCAGCACGATCTCCTCCGAGCCGATCTCGACCACCGCGTGATGTTCGCTGGTAAGTCCATGCGCCGCCGAGTAGACCCGGAGCATGGATGCCCAGGAGGTCCAGAGTTCGGTAGCGAGACGGGCATCCACCTAGCGGTCAATCTCACCAAGAACAATATCGATCGAGCCGATCACCGAAACCACGTCGGCCAGCAAACGACCCTTGCACATCGTTTCGAGCGCCTGCAGAGTGGCATAGCTTGGATTGCGCATGTGCACACGATAAGGCTTGGCCGTACCATCCGAGACCACGTAGTAGCCCATCTGACCGCGCGGCGATTCGATGCCTTGGTAGACCTGACCGGCTGGAACGGCGAATCCCTCGGTGACAATCTTGAAGTGATGGATCAGTGACTCCATCTGCGTCTTCATCTGCTCGCGATCAGGAAGGATGATCTTCGGCGCGTCGGCCACGATTCGGCCCTCAGGCATACCATCGAGCGCCTGCTGCGCGATCTTTATCGACTCGCGCATCTCCTGCATGCGAACTTCATAGCGCGCCCACACGTCTCCCACGTTCGAGACCGGTACCTTGAACTGGAACTTGTCGTATCCGGAATAGGGCATATCGCGCCGCAGATCCCAATCGACACCGCTCGCGCGGAGCGGGGGACCGGTTACTCCAAGAGCAATTGCGTCCGCCGCTGAAAGGTGGCCGACACCCTTCAGACGGCCCATCCAGATCGGGTTCGCCTGCAGCATGCCTTCGTACTGCTCGATGCGCCCGGGCATGATGTTCAGGAAGTTTTGCACCTGCTTATAAAAGTCCAGGGGTGGCTCAACGGATACGCCGCCAATGCGAAAATAGCTGGTCATCATGCGCTGGCCGGCTACGTTCTCAAAAATGCGAAGAAGCTCTTCGCGCTCGCGGAAGCAATACAGGAACATCGTGAGCGCGCCAATATCGAGCGCGTGCGTCCCCAGCCAGACCAGGTGCGACTGGATGCGGGTGAGTTCGTTCAGCAAGACGCGAAGGTATTGAGCACGTTCCGGAATCTCCAGGCCGAGTAACTTCTCAACAGCCAGGCAGTAGCAGAGATTGTTCGACATCGGCGACAGATAGTCGATGCGGTCGGTCAGCGGGACGACCTGCTGGTAGAACTTCGCTTCACACGTCTTCTCGATGCCGGTGTGCAGGTATCCTATGTCGACCGCACACTTGACCACGCTTTCGCCGTCAATCTCAAGCAGCAGGCGAAGCACACCGTGAGTGGACGGGTGCTGCGGGCCCATGTTCAGCACCATCGTGTGGTCAGTGCCAGACTTGTTGTGCGCGGCGGAGTCCGAGATGATCTCGTTGACGCTATCGTTCGAATACTTGACTGGAGTCTCTTCAGCTACAGGAGCCATTAGCGATACCCCTCCACCGGGTAGTCCTTGCGCAGGGGATGACCCTGCCAGTCTTCGGGCATCATGATGCGGGTCAGGTTGGGGTGGCCACCAATGTGGACGCCGAAGAGGTCGAATATCTCGCGCTCGTAGAAGTTCGCCGACGGCCACACGGGCATCATCGAATTGATCGACGCCCCTTCACCATTGAGGCGGGCAATGATGCGGATGCGCTCCTTATGCGTGTGTGAAAGGATGTGATACGTGACCTGGAAGCGCGGCTCCGAAGGGTACCAGTCGACGCAGGTGACGTCCTCAAGGAAGTTGTAGCCCGCGGCCTTGGCGGCCTCGCCTGCTGCCACGTTGTTCTCGGCGGCTACCTGTATGGTCAGCTCATTGCGGTCGAACTTTGCATCGGTCGCCATATCCTTTAGCGCAATGACAAGAGGATGATCAGACTTGGCGGCGAAGACAGCTTCTGTACCCTTCAGGGCGGAGGCGGGATCGTACATGTCTACAGGTCTCCCTTATCGTTGGCCCAGCTCAGAATACCCTTCTTCCAGACGTAGAAGAGGCCGACGGCGACAAAGCCGAGGTAAACGAACATCTCCCAGAAGCCGAACATGCGCGAGCCGGTGATGCCGGGAAGCTGCTTGAAGATCACTGCCCAGGGCAGCATGAAGACGGCTTCCACGTCGAACAGGATGAACAGCATGGCGACGAGATAGAAACGGACCGAGAAACGTCCGCGAGCATCCCCCACCGGGTCCATGCCACACTCATACGCTCCAGCCTTGGTGCGCGAGTTCTTGTGCTTGCCGATGAAGAACGAGCCGGCCACCATGCCACCCGCCAGACCGACAGCGACGAGAACCTGGAGGACGAGCGGAAGATACTGCCAGATGTATGGGTACTGTGTCTGCATGGCCAGCTTTGAGCGTAAGAGTGTGACGGTCAAGAGTCAAGGCGCCCGTTCACAGGAGTGTGGATCGGTTGCTAAAGCGGGACGACTTCTTTGATCGGGCGGTACCCCCGCCCCCCGCCCTAAAGTTCTAAAGTATTCAAAGCAGACACTTTAAGTCTGGACTTTGAACGCTGGAGTTTACCTTGGCTTTGCACCAAAAATGGGCATGCACTTTTATCCAGCTACAGTAAACCGCGGTACCAGGCAATGAACGAGTCACCAAAGACCGCGGTGACCAGGCCGGCTGCTCCCAGAAAGCTCCCCAGCGGAAGCCTGGTCAATGCACCGGCCTTGCCGCGCACCATCTGCGCGGCCCCATAAACCGAGGCGAGCAGGACGCCGAGGAAAAGGGTGAGAATGGCGGGCCAGAAGCCGAGGAAGGCCGCGATCATGGCCAGCAGCTTCACGTCGCCGAGGCCCATCCCTTCGCGCTTGCGAATAGCTTTGTAGCCCCAGCGGACCAGCAGGAGGATCAGCGCGGCACCGCAGACCGCGGCCAGCCGGCCGAAGATGAGGGCTTCGGGGCCGGTCAGGAAGACATTGCCGCGCGCTGCGAAGCTGCCTGGGCTCGAGAGCCGGAGGTGTTTGCTGGTGAAGGTAATCTGGTCTTCGCCGGGCTCGAGGAAGATGGCCTGAAAGCAGACCAGGAAGAGTGCGAGAGCAATGCCGGAGAAGGTGAAGACATCGGGCAGGCGCTGAACCTGCCAGTCGATAACGATGAGGCCGAGGAGCAGGAAGCCGAGAGCGGCGAGGCCGATGGTTTCGAAGGTCCAGAACGGGACAAAAGAGTTGAGCGTGACGACGGTGGGATGCCAGGCGTCCCACATGCGCAGGGCGCAGAAGGCGAACCAGAGGCCGGTGGCGAACTCGATGACGGGGTAGCGCCAGGAGATGGACGCACCGCAATCCCGGCATTTACCACGCAGCATGATCCAACTCAGGATGGGGATGTTGTCGACCGGGCGGATGGCGTGTCCGCATGTCAGGCAATGGGATGCAGGGCGGACGACGCTCTCGCCGCGTGGAACGCGTGCGATGCAGACGTTCAGAAAGCTGCCGAAGAGCAGCCCGAGCAGGAAGCCGGCTGCCACGAAGAGTGCGACGGGGTGCATGATTTGAGTATAGGGTGCCCTCAACTCGAGTCGTTGGCCTATGTCGATGCGGATGACAGATCGGAGTAATAGATCATTCCTGCGAACGTCCGCTTGCTTGTCTGAGTTCCGTCTGAGGGACAGCCACGTCCTGCGCTGACCGCTGTCACTTCGTGATTTGCGATCGCTTCACATGGTCTTCCCGTTGGTCGGCAGCAGATTTGTGCCGGCTTGGGGTTTAGTCGGCCTCGCCGATGCCCCACTCATGATGATGGGTCGCGATGAATGGGACACCCGGTTCTAGCTAGAACTCGCCGTGGATTTTCAGGCTGTAAACGTCGACCGGGCCGCGATCCACGTTGAAGCCGGGGTTGACGATGTGCTGGTAGTCGCCTGCGAACCAGAGGGCCTTGTGGAAGTTGACGTTGTAGAAGACGTCGACAGCGAGCTCTCCGCCGGGGTTCAGCTTGCCGTCCCCGATGAAGCCGTCGACTCCGCCCATCTCGAGGTAGCGCTGGTGCGATTTCGAGATGCCGCCGGCGTTGTAGCCGATGCCGGTGACGTCGAAGGGACGCTTCCAAAGCGAGCCCTTCGCGAGCACGCCCACGGCAGCCGACTTGTCGGTCGAGGTGTACGCGTAGACTTCGCTTTTACCGTCCGAGAGCATGGCCCGGCCAAAGACTCCGATGTCCTTGGCGAGGTACTGCTCGGCGAAGATGCCTATGCCTTCCTTGACGTGCGAGGCGCGCGACCAGCAGAGGTCGGGTGCGTTCGCGTTGCCGGATCCATAGTTGAATCCGGTACAGGTGGTTGCATTCTTGCCGGGATCCGCTTCGAAGTCTTTGATGGCGGTCGAGAAGTTGCCGATGTTCTCCCGGTTGCGATAGCCGAGGATGCGCACAGTGCCTTCGAGGTCGTGAATCTTGTGCTCGTGCTCAAGCTCCACCTGGTCGCCGTAGTACTTCAAGAGGCGCCAGTCGATGGCAAGCTGGTTGGGGTCCCTCGGGGGAGTGATGCGGCTAAAGCGCGCGGACCAGTTGTCCCAGTCGAGTTCGGTCACCGCCCCCCAGGAGTAGCCGCGCGCGTCGGAGGCAAAGTCATACGCCGAGTAGGTCAAAAAAGCGAGCGAAAACAAGCCCTGGCGCGGGTCGATATCGAAGGCATTCTTATCGAAGAAGTCGAGGATGCTGTAATTGCCGGCGACGAAGATCAAGCGGCGGCTCTTATAGGTTGTGCCGAGTTGCAGCGGGCCGGAGTCCTTTTCGACGTCCGTTCCGCCAAGTTCCACCGTCTGTTTGAAGAAGAGGCGTGAACTATAGAGAGTGGGAAGGGCATCGCCGCCCTTCTGGAGCTCAAAGTCCTGGATGGCTCCGCCGATGCCGCGGAGTTGCGAAAGGGGCTGCTCGGAGATGAGCTCGGGGACAAAATAGAGCTCGCCTCCGCGCCAGGTGCGCAGGCCGAGGTACGCGGTCGCCGTACCGGTAAAGCTGCGTTCGGCGCCGGGGAGCAAGGAGTTGATGCTGCCGTTGAAGTTGGTGTAGGGAGCGTAAAAGCTGGGCTTCCACCCCGAGATGTAGGTGAACTGACCATAGATGTTGAAGCGTTCGTTCTTACTGTCGACAACGCCGTGACGGGCGAGGATGTCCATGAGGCTGGGCTGCTGTTCGGGCCGCGGCGCGGGCGTCCCCTCCTGTGCCGAGGCGAAGCTGAGCATGGGTTCTGGCAGGCGGAGGAGGGGGCGGGTGTCAGGATCGAGATCGGCGACCAGCTGGGGTGCGTGAAAGAAAGGAAGGGGTGCCGGTGTTGGCAATTCGGGCAGGACGGTATCCTGTGCTGCAAGTGGCAGGGAGAGGATGGCGATTCCTGCGGTAAGCAGAAACAGGCGAGAAGGTGTCATCTTCCTGCAATCATGGATGATGGATTTGAATAGAGCTTGAATTTGCATGGTGTCTCTTCCGGGCAGGTGTTTGTAGTATACCCCCCTACGGTATATTTTGACTAAAGGTTCTCAGGAGAAATTGCATGCAGACCACCAAGGAACGAACCAAGCTGCTGAACCGGGTGAAGAGAATCCAGGGGCAGATGGAGAAGATCGAGAAGACGCTGAGCGACGCGCACGATTGCACCGATGTCCTGATGCTGCTGGCTGCGGTGCGGGGCGGGGTGAACTCGCTGATGCACGAGGTGCTGGAGGATCATATTCGACTGCACCTGCTGGGCGGCGGCTCTGCGCCGCTTACGCCAGACCTGGGTGAGGAGTTGATTGACCTGGTGCGTGCCTATTTGAAGTGACGCCAAAACGGTGCACTTGACGCTGGGTTTACCCGATTGGTATTGTCTTCTTACACGGGAAAGGAGGATGGTCCAGCCTATGAATATTGATTGTTCCAGTTGTTGCAAAACGGTACGTGAGGTGACTGAGGCTTAGAGCATCCCGCTCTAGACCTGGCGTTTCTCTGAAGTCATTACGCCGAGGCCCATCTGCAGAGTGCGGATGCCTCAGGTCAATCTCAACAGTTCACCGCCATAGAGCCCGCTCCTCGGAGCGGGCTTTGTGTTTTTCGATGGATGAAGACAAAGGCAGGTGCGTCCTTGCGCCGGACGGGCGCCACTTCGTGGGGTGGACTGCTTCGCATGGCTGACGACGAAGACTAAACTAGGGAGATGGACTCTCTGGTGATTGGTGGGCGCACGTTTACCTCGCGGTTGATTGTTGGAACGGGTAAGTATAAGGATGGGCCGGAGACCAGGGCCGCGATTGAGGCTTCGGGTGCGGAGATGGTGACCGTCGCCGTGCGCCGGGTCAACCTGGATCGCAGTTCCGAGTCCCTGCTGGACTTCATCGATCCAAAACGTTATTTTCTGCTGCCGAATACGGCCGGCTGCTATACCGCCGAGGAGGCGATACGGGCGGCCCGCCTGGGGCGCGAGGTGGGCCTTTCGGACTGGGTGAAGATCGAGGTAATCGGCGACCTGCCAACGCTCTACCCGGATGTTCAGGCTACGGTTGAGGCCACTCGCGTTCTAGTGAAAGAAGGGTTTACGGTTCTGCCGTATACCTCTGATGACATTGTGTTTGCGAAGCGGCTGGTTGATGTTGGCGCGGCTGCCGTGATGCCGCTGGGAGCGCCGATCGGCACGGGGATCGGGATCGCGAATAGCACCTCTCTCCGGATGATGCGCGAGCTGATCCATGACGTGCCGCTGATCGTGGATGCGGGCCTGGGCACGGCTTCCGATGCGGCGCTGGCGATGGAACTCGGCTTCGACGGCGTGTTGTTGAACACGGCGATTGCCGGGGCGGCCGACCCGGTGCTGATGGCGTCGGCGATGGGCAAGGCAGTTGAGGCCGGCCGGGAGGCGTTTCTGGCGGGGCGCATGCCGCGAAAGCTTTATGCGTCGGCGAGTTCACCCATGGACGGGATTTCGAAGTAGGCATCGGCGTGGGTATCCCGCTGCCGTTCTGCATCGGATAGACTCGGCGCATGCGGGTTTTGGGAGTGGACTGCGGGACGGAGTTTACCGGGTACGGCGTGGTGGAGCCAGATACACGGTCCGGTCTGCGCCACGTCGCGGCAGGAACCATCCGCCTCAACAAGAAGCAGACGACGGCAGACCGGCTGGCGCAGGTCTTTGCCGAGCTTACGACGCAGATCGAGATTTACGACCCGGATGTTGTAGCGATTGAAGAGGTCTTCTTTTCGGCAAATGCGAGGAGTGCGCTGAAGCTTGGGCAGGTTCGCGGAGTGGCTTTGCTGGCTGCGGCCCTCTCGGGAAAGCCGGTGGCGGAGTACGCGCCGCTTTCCATCAAGTCGGCAGTTGTGGGGTACGGGCTGGCGCAGAAAGAGCAGGTCGGATTCATGGTGATGCGTCTGCTGAAGCTTGAGCAGGCGCCGGATTCGCCGGATGCCGCCGACGCTCTGGCGATCGCGATCTGTCATGTCCATACGGCGCAGACGCTTAGCGTGCATGGAGGCGTGAACGGCAGGGTGAGGAGCGCAGGACGTTGAAGATGAAGAGTGTTGTGGCGCTCTGGTTTTTAGTGGCTGGATCTGCGGGTGCGCAGGTGGGAGATCGCCTCGAGTTTAGTGTCGACCACTCCGGAACGGTGCTGGTGAGCTACAAGTTGACGGTGCAGGAGGATGGATCGGCGGTCTACGCGGCGAGTTATCCGCCCGAAAGACCGAAGTACAGCCCCTATGCAGTACCGGTGGCTGCGGGCGCAAACACGGAAGTTTCGGTTTCCGTATTGTTGAGTCCCGCGACGACGAAGATGCTGTTTGAGCGGGTACGGGCGACGAATGGACTAGCGGGCGGATGCGAAAGCACGGCCAAGAACATCGCGAAGACCGGGGTGAAGGCGCTGACCTTCACATCTGCGGGACCTGTCGCTACCTGCAGGTGGAACTACACGGAAGATAAGAATGTCATCGCGATGGCGAAGACTTTTGAAGGTATCGCATTAACTCTGGATGAGGGGCGAAAGTTGTCGCAGGATCATAAGTACGATCGGCTGGCGCTCGATCCGGATGTGCAGTTTCTGTTCGATAGCGTCAAGCAGGGGACCGCGATCGAGC
Source organism: Lichenicola sp. (assembly GCA_964658635.1). Classification (GTDB taxonomy): domain Bacteria; phylum Acidobacteriota; class Terriglobia; order Terriglobales; family Acidobacteriaceae; genus Edaphobacter. The sequence continues at coordinate 28,406 of CAZZZP010000034.1, forward strand.
TGGGAACGATCGCGCCGACGCTGCATGCGATTGCTGACGATCCGCAGGTCCTGGAGCGGGTGCGGAGCAAGGCTGAGAAGCTCCTGTCGCAAGCGGCGGCGGCGCAGTAGGTCAGGGCTCGATGCGCAGGGCCTGGTAGAGTTCGGCCATCTGCTCGAGTGTGGCTTGCTCGGCGCGGATCTGCGGCGCAAGCTGAGCGGGCCAGCGTGCAGCGATTGTTTCAGGACTGATGCCACCGGCGCGGAGGTTATTGGCGAGGGTCTTGCGTTTCTGGGCGAAGACCATGCGCAGGAAGGCGTCGAAGCCGGGCGCATTGATGCCGAGTTCCTGAAAGCGCGGCTTGAAGTGCAGCCGGATCACGGTGGAAAAGACATCGGGCGGGGGGTTGAAGGCTTCTGGCGGAAGGGTGAAGAGCGAGTCGACTTCGGCGTACATCTGCGTGGTGGCGGAGAGCAGGCCGTAGTCGCGTACCCCGGGCGCGGCGGCAACCCGGTCGGCAACTTCGCGCTGCATCATCAGGACGGCACGTCCAAGCGTGGCATTGACGGAATGACGGAAGAGATGGAGCAGGATGTCCGAGGTGATGTAGTAGGGCAGGTTGCCGATGATATCGATGGTCTCGCCCGAGGCGGCGAGCGTTGAGAGGTTGAGCTTGAGGACATCCTCTTCAAGGACAGTGACTTGCGACATCTCTCGAAAGCGGAAGGTGAGCTCTGCAGCGAGGGATCGGTCGAGCTCGCAGGCGATCAGACGTTTGGCGCGGGGTGCGAGGATTTCGGTGATGGCGCCATGGCCCGGGCCGATTTCGAGTACGGTGCGCTGGCTGATGTCGCCGAGGGCATCGGCGATGCGGTGGCGGGCCTGGTCGTCGACGAGAAAGTTCTGGCCCAGCTTGGGCTTGCGAAGCGTCTGCACAGTCATCTCAGAATACGCGGAGTGGGTTAGAAGTAGTCCTTCTCGCTGGGCCAGAACGATTGGATGTCCTGATGGCGGCCGCGGACGAGATAGATGTTGCGATGTTCGAAGGGCATGGACCAGGGGGTGCCCATGTGGCCGACGATCTGGAGGGTGTCGTAGTATTCCGCGTAGTGGCTGGGTGGGTTGCGCTCGATGATGATGGCGACTTCGCCGGGGAGTGGGCCTGGGCCCCAGAGAAAGTAGTTGTTCTGGCCGCTGACAGCGGTGGGCAGGTTGCGGCCTAGAAAGTTGATAGCGGAGGCTTCGCCATAGTTGGAGCAGAGGATGACGAGCTGCTTGCGCTGGTCTGGGGGGAGGGCGTCGGCGGCGCGCTGGACCTGGTCTACCTCTTCCTGCCAGCCGAAGCGGTCAGCGTAGAACTGCGGGAGGGGGCCGGTAGCCATGTTTTCGGTCCTGCTGGTCTTGTTTCGGAGGTGCAGGGCGCCAGCGTAGGCGAGCCACTGGGGCGGGGTGAGGACCGGGTTCGACATGGGCAGGAGAAGGATGCCCGTGAGGACCAAAACCGACTCCAGGATGGGGAAGCCGAAGAGCCGGTGCGGGTCATACAGTGTGGCGGAGGTGCGCTGACGCGACTCCCATGCGAGACCGCCCGCGGCGAAGAGGACCGGATAGATGGGAACGACGTAGTAGTCCTTGGCGTGGAGCGCCATCATGATTGCCAGGAAGATGAGGAAGGTGAGTCCAAGCCAGCGCCGGCGCTCCCTTCGCAGGAGCCAGACCAGCCCTGGTAGCCAGATGAGCAGGTTGAGCGGGTGCATGCCGATGAACTGGGCGTTCAGGAAGGCGAGTGGTCCGAGTGTGACGTTCTTATGCTTGGCGCGGCCGTTCTCAAGGAATTCGAGCGTGGGCCAGTGATTGTGAATCTGCCAGAGGATGTTCGGTGCCACGATCGCGAGCATGAGCGCCACCCCGGCCAGCATCCAGGGCGTCGCCAGCAGGCGGCGTTGCGGGGTGAGCAGCATGGCGATCAGCAGGGCGATGAGGAAGAAGGTCATGGACGGCTTGTTCAGCAGGCCGAGCCCGGCGGACAGGCCGAAGAGCAGCCAGAGCCACTGCGGGCCGCCACGTTCGATGAGGATGACAGCAAGCAGGGAGGTCATCCAGAAGAGCGATTCGATGGAATTCATCGAAAGATAGCTGTCGCCGCCAAGATACTGCGGGGCGACAATGAGCCCGATCATGCCGAGCACCTGTGCCGACCGGCGCCCGCCGAGCGCCCACCCGATGAGGCCGGTGAGGAAGACGCAGGCTCCGCCCCCAAGTGCGGCAAACATGCGCAGGCCGACGAGGGAGCGGCCGAAGAGTGTCTCGGCCAGGCGGGCCTGAATGGCAACGAGCGGACCGTGATCGACATAGCCCCAGGCGAGGTGCCGGCCGCAGATGAGGTAGTAGAACTCGTCGCGGAAGTAACCGTAGCCCTGGTAGCGGCCGATGAGCGTCAGCAGGACGTGGAGCAGAACGGTGAATGCGGCGAAGGCTGAGGCGACCCGCAGGGCGGCGCCAAGCTCCGGGTCCGCGGGACACACGATCGTTGTCTGCATGTCGGGACTTTACGCACGGCACCCCGGGTCAGTTCCAGGATTCCGTTGCTACAGTCGGTGGCCTGCTTCGAAGAGCGATCGGAACTGTCGTGATGAAAAGCTAAAAACGTTCTGCGCGGTGCACTTCATGCTGTCGAGAGCTTCGCCTGGCCTTCCCGTTGGTCAGGAAGAAAGTTTCGCGCCGATCAACGGCAGGAGCATGCGAAGCTCTTGAATGGCGTGTGAACGCCCGCCGTCCGCGCAGGACGGTTTTCATGCATCTGAAGGATTCAAAAGTAGTTCAGGAGGCGTGCGGTGGATTGGACTCCAGGCGGAGTAAGCAGCGACATTGAGGATCGGCGGGACAGCTCGGGCGGCGGTGGCGGCGGGTTTGGCTTTGGCGGCGGTGGTGGCGGCGGGATCGGGATCATCGGCTTTGTCATCCTGCTGGTGATCTCGCTGGTGACCGGTCATAACTTTCTGGGCTCGGTGCTGTCCGGTGGCGGGAGCGGCGATCAGGGTTCGTCCTACTCCCGGCAGGCTCCTTCAAGCGAGCCGGGACAGGATGGGGGCTCGGCGGCCTACGGACCGAGTCGCGCTCCGCAGGCGCATCCCGCGGGCGAGGATCGCGATGTCCAGCTGATCTCGTTTGTGCTCGACGACGCCCAGAAGACCTGGACGGGGATCTTCCGGTCGATGGGCAAGCCTTACCGGCATGCGAAGCTGGTGCTTTACCGGGGTCAGACTTACTCGGGTTGCGGAACGGCGCAGTCACAGACGGGACCGTTCTATTGCCCGCAGGACGAGAAGATCTACGTCGACCTGAGCTTCTGGGACGAGCTCAAGCACTTTGGCGGCAGCACCTCCGAGTTCGCGCAGGCTTACGTGATCACGCACGAACTAGGCCACCACATCCAGAAGCTGCTGGGGATCGAGTCGCGCGAGTCGCGGCTGGCTCAGCAGGACCGGTCGGAGCGGAATCCGCTTTCGGTTGACCTGGAGCTGCAGGCGGACTGCTTCTCGGGCGTGTGGGGTCACTCGACCGAGCAGCGCGGCTTTGTGCATCCGGACGATGTGAACGGAGCGCTTTCGGCTGCGGCCGCCGTCGGCGACGATCACCTGGAGAAGATGTCGGGGAGGGCCGTGAGTCCGGAAACCTGGACGCACGGGTCCAGTTCACAGCGCGAACAGTCGTTCCGGTCAGGCCTCGATGGCGGCACCGTGGACAGCTGCAAGACGTTCAACGGGCAGCTCGCCCCTTAGATTTCGTTCCATTGCGCAGGGAAAGGACAGGCCTGGTGCCTGTCCTTTCTGTCTCAGGAAATCTGAACCAGTTCCTGCGGCTCGCCTGCGAAGTGGCGGCGGATCTTTTCCGCCGTGGCTTTGTTGACGACAGCGGTAAGGGCATCGGGCGAGGCCTGCTTGATGTCGCGGACGCTGCCGAAGTGCTGCAGCAGGCGCTGCCGGGTGGTGGAGCCTACGCCCGGAATGTCGTCGAGCTCGGATGACTTGTCGCGCATCTGCCGGCGTTTGCGGTGGTAGGTGACGGCGAACCGGTGGGATTCGTCGCGGATCTTTTGCATCAGGTGCAGCACGGGCGAGCGGCGTTCAAGCACGACCGGATCGTCTTCCTGGCCGTGAACGTAGATGATCTCTTCTTTCTTGGCGATGGAGGCGAGCGGCTGCAGCGTGACGCCGATCTCCTCAAGCGCATCGTATGCGGCGCCCAGCTGGCCAAGCCCCCCGTCGATGAGGATGAGCGATGGGAAGGGCTTCTTCTCTTCGAGTAGACGCTTATAGCGGCGCTGGATGACCTCGCGCATGGATGCGAAGTCGTCGTTGCCGGTGACGGTCTTGATCTGGAATTTACGGTAGTCGGACTTCTTCATGGCGCCATCTTCCCAGACGACCATGGAGGCGACGGTTTCGGTTCCCTGGATATGCGAGATATCGAAGCACTCGATCCGGCGGGGCGGCTCTTCAAGGGTGAGAGCGTCCTGGAGGGCGGTCTGAATGGCCTTCTGTGAGGGCGCCAAGACCCGGAAGCGCTGGTCGTAGGACTGCTTGGCGTTCTGGCAGACGAGGTCGACGAGGGAACGCTTTTCGCCGCGTTGCGGGGCGGCAAGCTCGATCTTGTGTTTCGACCGCTCACTCAGGAGCTCGGCTAACAGGGCGCGGTCGGGGAAGTCGACGGGCACGTAGATGGAGCGCGGGACGTAGGGCTGGTCGAGGTAGAGCTGCTTGAGCAGCGCGGAAAAGAAGGTGCCGGGAGAGAAGGCGGCGCCAAGCTCGGTGATGCCGCCCTGCTGCGTGGTCTCTGGCGTTTCGAGGACCTGCGGCGCCTTGGCCGAAGGATTTGGCTCGAAGCCTGTCGCGGCCTCGTCGCTTCCGCCGTCGTTGAGGTTAGCTTCGAGGACCTCGGTCAGGTCTTCCCAGAAGAAGTCGCGCCGGTCGACGATCTTGCCGCCGCGCATGTGGAATAGGTTGACGGCAAGCATCTCGTTTTCGTAATGGAAGCCGAAGACGTCGGCGTCCTCGTTTTCGGCGGTGGCGATGCGCTGCTTGTCCTGCATCTGGTGGACGGTAACCACCTGGTCGCGGAGGCGGGCGGCGGTCTCGAAGTTCATCTCCTCGGCGGCGGCCTCCATGCGTCTGGTGAGCTTGCGCTCAAGTTCGTCGGTCCGGCCGTCGAGGAACATCTGGACGTCGCGGATGGTGTCGCGATACTGCTCGACTGACACGAAGCCGTCAACGCACGGACCGAGGCAGCGCTTGATGTAGTACTGCAGGCAGGCACGGGGATGAAAGCGTGCGAGATCGACCTTGCAACTGGGGATCAGGAAGGAGCGGTGGATGAGGTCGACCAGGCGGTGGGCGAGATTGCCGGGAAAGTAGGGACCAAAGTAGGCGCCGCCATCCTTGCGCAGCCTGCGGGTGACGAAGACCTTGGGATAGCGGTCGTTCATCGTGAGCTTGATGTAGGGATAGGTCTTGTCGTCACGCAGCAAAATGTTGAAGCGTGGCTTACGCTGCTTGATCAGGTTATTTTCAAGCGCGAGGGCTTCGCGTTCATTGTCGACGGTGATGTATTCGATGTCGACGGCCTCGCGCATGAGCGAGCCGGTCTTCTGATTGTTACGCTGGTTGGCATCGAGGAAGTAGGAGCGGACGCGCGACCGCAGGTTCTTCGCCTTGCCAACGTAGATCACCTCACCCTCAGCGTTCTTATACAGATAGCAGCCGGGCGAGGTGGGGATCGTTTTGATCTTGGCGAGAAGATCCATTTTTATAGTCTAGAGCTTTTTGCAGCTTGCCTTTGGCGTCAGGAAGTGGGAAGTTTCGACTGGAAAAGGGCTTAAATTTCGTTCTATCGGCTACACACTACCGACGCAAGTGCCTGCATCTAATGGGTTATGGGTTTGGCACGGGGGTTGCATTGCCAACCTTGCAACGCTGTGTCTTAAATACGGCGTCATGAAAGATGAAGGAGAAACTATGAAGCTCCAGGCAGAACGTTATTTGAAACAGACGCAAAGCTCCGCCCTGGTTGTCGCTGCCGTTTCGTTGGCGTTCCTTGGCGGCACGGTTGGCTGCTCGTCGAAGAACTATGTCAAGTCTCAGACTGCTCCGGTTGTCGCAAACGTAAATGAATTGGATAGCAAGACGGCTGCAGATCACCGCAACATCGCCGATACTGACGATCGTGCGACCAAGGGCATTGCCGGCGCTCAGGGCGCGGCCGACGCGGCCGATCAGCACGCGATGGCAGCCGGAAGCGCTGCGGACAAGGCAAACTCCGCCGCCACCGATTCGGCACACCGGGTGGATTCACTGGCTGGCGTGATCGCGAACCTTGATCAGTACAAGCAGCTCCAGGATGTCTCGGTTACCTTCGGCTTTGACAAGGCAACGCTGACGTCGAGCGACAAGGATCAGTTGGATCAGCTGGCCGGATCGTTGAACAGCACGAAGGGCTATATCTTGCAGCTCACCGGTGGTACCGACACTGTAGGGGACGCGAATTATAACTACCAGCTCTCGCAGCGTCGCGCGGATGCTGTAGTGGCCTACCTCTCGGCCAAGTACAACGTTCCGCCACACAAGTTCTACCTGGTTGCAATCGGCAAGGATCAGCAGATCGATTCGGACAAGACGAAGGCCGGCCGCGCAAAGAATCGTCGCGTCGAGATTCAGGTGCTCTCGAACATGCAGCAGACCTCGGATTCAGGTTCGCAGGCTTCGGTGCGCTAAGGATTTTAGCAATGCGGAAGTCCCGGTTCACGCGCAATGCGTGGGTCGGGATTTTCTTTTGGGCTAGTACTTCAGGCGCCAGTAGACGAAGCCCATGATGGCGGAACTGAGGATGACCCAGGCAAACTGGTACCAGTAAAAGAAGGGGAACCCGAAGAGCTCCGGCGCGTTGCGGGCGTAGAGCCACGGGAAGCAAAGCGCGAGATAGGGAACGACGAGCAGCAGCTTGGTGCGGGTGCGGCTGGATTCGGTAGGCGGCATCGACTCTTCCTTTGCTGGCAAGCATACATGCATGCCGCGGCTTAGGGATAATGGGCTATGTCCAACTCTCGAACCGAAGCACTGGCTGAAGCGATTGCGATTATGGCGCGTCTGCGGGCACCCGATGGATGTCCGTGGGATCGCGCGCAGGATTTCGAATCGATCAAGCGGCATACGCTCGAGGAGACTTATGAGGTCTTCGACGCCATCGATCGGCATGCCTGGCCAGAACTGAAGGATGAACTGGGCGACCTGCTGCTGCAGGTGCTGTTTTATGCGCAGATGGCCGATGAAGCGGGCTACTTCACGATCGAGGATGTGGCGGCGAATCTGAACGCGAAGCTGATCCGGCGGCATCCGCATATCTTTGGCGACGCCGTGGCCGAGACGCCCGACGACGTAAAGGTGACGTGGGAGGCGGTGAAGCGTCAGGAGAAGGCAGGGCATGCCAAGGGCAAGACGCGGCTGCTCGATGATGTTGCTCGGCATCAGCCGGCGCTGCTGGAGGCTGCGAAGCTAGGCAAGAAGGCGGCTTCGGTTGGCTTCGACTGGCCGGATGCGACTGGCCTTGTCGCCAAGCTTCATGAGGAGACTGACGAGATCGAGGCGGAGCTGATGCGGGAGCCGGTGGATCGCGCCGCGCTCGAAGATGAGCTGGGAGACTTATTGTTTACCGCGGTAAACCTGGCGCGGCACCTGAAGCTGGAGCCGGAGTTCGCCCTGCGCAAGGCGAATGCGAAGTTTCGTGGGCGGTTCGATGCGCTGGAGGATCTGGCGGGTGGGGAAGAGGCGCTGAAGACGAAGACCGCGGATGAGCTGGAGGAGCTTTGGCGGCGGGTAAAGTCCGCGAGGTCGGTTTGACCCACGCCCACTCACCCCGCCCCAACGAGCAGGAAACGCTCGCCGGGGCGGCGTTGGTCAGGAGAGTTTCAGAGCCAGCTTCTTGGTGGGAGCGTCCAGCTCGGTGATGATGAAGGTACGGACCTGGCCGGATTTGACCTCGCCCGTAACAGGCGCAGAGCTGGCTGGCTTGGCGGCGGGCTTGGTGTCCGCGTGGGCCGTCTTCCACTTCGCCGTGAGCATGGAGCCGAGCTGCGAGAGATCGACGGGCGCGCCGCTTGAGGGCGGTGGGCCGGGTGCATCGGTCGGGTCGGGCGCGGGGATCGACGCCAAGGCGACGATGCCTTCGCCGAGCTCCACGCGCGCCGTGTTCGAGAGCGTGTCCACGTCGATGACGCGTCCGGTGACGGTATCGCCGATAGCATGCTCCAGCAGGAACTCGTCCAGGCCGGTCGGCACCATCTGCTTGATCGAAAGGCGAAGCTGCCGCTTCTCGCGGTCAATCTCGAGCACCTGAGCCTTGACGATCTGGCCGACGCGCAGCTCGTCCGAAGGATGGTTGATGCGCTTTTCGGCGGTAATCTCGGAGATGTGGATGAGGCCTTCCACGCCTTCGGTGACCGTCATGAACGCGCCGAACTTGGTGAGCTGCGAGATGGGACCTTCGACGACCGCGCCGGGGTGGATGGTCTTGGTAATCTCGGCGAACGGGTCGCCCAGCGCCTGCTTGAGGCCGAGGCCCATACGCTTGGCGTCGGTGTCGATCGAGAGGATGACGACTTCCACCTGGTCGCCCACTTTGACCACATCGGACGGCTTGCGAATCTTCTTGCCCCAGGCCATCTCGGAGATGTGGATGAGGCCTTCGATCCCCGGAGCGATCTCCACGAACGCGCCGAAGTCGGTCTCGCGGGTGACGATGCCCTTGATCTTCTGGCCCAGCAGGTAGTTGCCGGCGACAGACTCCCAAGGATGCGGCTGAAGCTGCTTCAGGCCCACGGCAATGCGGCGCTTCGCGGGGTCAGTGTTGTCGATCTTGAGGATCTTGACTTCGATCTGGTCGCCGACGGCGAGGTGCTGCGCCGGGTCTTCCACCCTCTGCCAGGCGATGTCCGAGATGTGCAGCAGGGCATCGGCCCCGTCGAGGTCGACGAAGGCTCCAAAGCTGGTGAGCGAGCGAACGGTGCCGGAGACGACCTGGCCTTCGGCAAGCTCGGCAAAGCGGGCGTCCGATGAGGCGCGTGCCTCTTCCTCAAGCACCGACCGGCGATCGACTACGGCATCCGGGCGAGCGGGACGGTCGCCATCCTGGGTGCCCTCAAGGTCGAGCGTGGTGATGCGGACGCGGATCTCCTGGCCGACCAGTTTCTCCATCTCGGCGGTGTCGCGTGCGCCCGAACGCGAGGAGGGAAGGAAGGCGCGCATACCGATGTCGACGGTCAGTCCGCCCTTGACCAGGCCGGTGACGGTGCCCAGAACGGTGCCCTTGGCTTCGAAAGCCTCTTCAAGCGACGTGAAGTCCTTGGGTGCAGCGGCGCCGCGCTGGCGGGTGAGCTCATAGTAGCCGTCGAGGTCGCGGCCCTTGACGGTGACGCGAAACCTGTCCCCGGGTTCGACGGCCTTCTCGTCCTTGGCGAAGACGCTGAGAGGCAGCACGCCCTCGGTCTTGTAGCCGATGTCGAGGTAGACGGCGTCGTCCGAGACGGCAATGACAGTGCCGTCGATAGTCTTCGATCCTCCAGAGCGGTCGACGGCGTTGGCGCGGGAGGCGGCATCTTCGCGCAGCAGTTGCGCAAAATCTTCAGTGAAATCTTCGGCTTCGGGAATGTTCGGGGTATCCACGGGTTGATTTTATATGGATGGAACGGATTGTGCGGCGGCCCGCGCCCCGGTCGGACACAGAGCATGCGGAAGTTGCACAGAGAAAGGCCCCCGCTCGCAGAAAGTGCGGGCAGGGGCATCCGGAACGGGCTGTTAGTCCTTGCCGTCGCTGAGGACAGCCAGGGAACGTCCACCGACGATGATCTTGTCGCCCAGCTTGATGTGGGCGAAGGGATCTTCGATGTTTTCGGTGCGGAGGACGATGGACCACGGATTTCCATTCGGCGGCTTGGGCAGCGTGAACTCCACGCCCTCATGCGACGCGTTGACCAGGATGAGGAAGGAATCATCCTCAACCGGATCACCGTTCTCATCCATCGCATTGAGCGTCTTGCCGTTCAGCATGACGCCGAGCGACTTGGACCAGCCGGAGTTCCAGTTCTCCTCCGACGCCTCGTTGCCGTCCGGGCCATACCAGGCAATGTCGCGCACGACCGACCCGCGAATGGTACGGTCCTGGAAGAACTTGCGGCGATGAAGATTCGGATGGCTCTTGCGAAGTTCGATCAGCTTCGAGGTGAACTCCATGAGCCGGCGCCGCGGAGCATCGAGATTCCAGTCATACCAGGTAAGCTCATTGTCCTGGCAGAAGGCGTTATTGTTGCCGAGTTGCGAACGGCCAACCTCGTCGCCGCCGGTCAGCATGGGAACACCCTGCGAAAGCATCAGGGTCGCGAGGAAGTTACGCGTCTGGCGCTCGCGCATCTCGTTGATGGCGGGGTCGTCCGTCGGACCCTCGGCTCCCATGTTCCAGGAGTCGTTATCGTTGGCACCATCCTTGTTGTCCTCGCCGTTGGCCTCGTTATGCTTCTCGTTGTAGCTGACGAGATCGCAGATGGTGAAGCCGTCATGCGCCGTAATGAAATTGATGCTCGCATAGGGCTTGCGGCCGTCGTTCTGGTAGAGGTCTGACGAGCCCGTAAGCCGGTAGGCGAAGTCCGACAGGGTTCCTTCGTCGCCCTTCCAGAAGCGACGCACGGTGTCGCGATACTTGCCGTTCCACTCTGCCCAGACAACGGGAAAGTTGCCGACCTGGTAACCGCCATCGCCCACGTCCCACGGCTCGGCGATCAGCTTGACGTCTGCCAGCGTAGGGTCCTGGTTGATCGTGTCGAAGAAGGAGGACAGCTTCGAGACGTCATGCAGTTCGCGTGCCAGGGTGCTTGCGAGATCGAAGCGGAAGCCGTCGACATGCATCTCGGTGACCCAGTATCGGAGAGAGTCCATGACCATCTTGAGAACCTGCGGGTTGTGCAGGTTGAGCGTGTTGCCGGTGCCGGTGTAATCCATGTAATAACGCGGATTGTCCTGTACCTGACGGTAGTAGGTTTTATTGTCGACACCCTTCCAGGAAAGAATCGGACCCATCCGATTGCCTTCGCAGGTGTGGTTGTAGACGACGTCGAGAATCACTTCAAGGCCTGCTGCGTGAAGGTCCTTGACCATCTGTTTGAACTCTGCAACCTGTCCGCCGGCGTCGCCCACCGAGCTGTAACGCGCCATGGGTGCAAAGTAGCCCAGCGTGTTGTATCCCCAGTAGTTGGAGAGGCCCTTGTCGATAAGGTGGCCGTCGTCGATGAAGTGATGGACGGGAAGAAGTTCGACTGCGGTCACGCCCAGCATCTTGAGGTAATTGATACTTGCCGGATGGGCGAGACCGGCATAGGTTCCGCGCAGGTTTTCAGGCACCATCGGGTTGCGCTCGGAGTAGCCCTTCACATGGACTTCGTAGATGACCGAGTCGGCGAGCGGGATGTCGGGTGAGCAGTCGCCGCCCCAGTCGAACTTGTGCGAGACGACGACGGATTTGGGGACGCCCGCCGCCGAGTCCCGGTCGTCGCGCTTCGTGTCATCACCGGAGACGATGTCGTAAGGAAAGATGGGCTGTTTCCAGTCGACATCGCCCGAGATCGCTTCAGCATATGGGTCCACAAGCAGCTTGGCCTTGTTGAAGCGATGGCCTGCCTGCGGTTCCCATGGGCCGTCGACGCGATAACCGTAGCGCTGGCCTGGCTCGATGCCGAGAATGAAGCCGTGGAAGACGAATGCGGTGCGTTCCTTCAGCTCGACGCAGTCGATCTCTTTGTCGTTTTCGTCGAAGAAGCAGACGTGAACAGAGGTTGCATTTTCAGAATAGAGGGCGAAATTTGTGCCTTTAGAGGAGGGCTTGGCACCGAGAGGATACGGGCGCCCAGGCAGCAGCTTGCGTGACATAGGAGAACTTCCGCGATGGATTCCAGATGAACGCAGGACGCGAATGCAAAGCGAACGTGGAACGATCAAAAGGTTAAGGTCGTAGATGCCAAGTCTGCGGAGTTGGTTAGTGTATGAAAGAGCTTTTCAGTGGATCGCACGAACAAAGCGGAACGGGTAACCACCTATTCCGACAGATGTTGCGGCGATTTGTCGAAGTCAACACCCCAGGTATAGCGCTCCACGAGCATGCAGAAGATATGCTCGAGCGCGAGGTGCGACTCCTGGATGTTCATGGTCACGGAGGAGGGGATGACGATGTTGTAGTCGCAGAGTTCACGCATCTTTCCACCGCCGTTGCCCGTGAAGCCGATGGTGTGGACGCCGCGCTTCTTCGCCTCTTCAAGCGCCGCGATGATGTCTTTCGAATTGCCCGAGGTGGAGATGCCGAGGAAGACGTCTCCCCGCTGACCAAGTGCTTCGATCTGGCGCGCGAAGATGTAATCGAAGGTCCAGTCATTGCCAATCGCGGTCAGGATGGAGCTGTCCGTGGTGAGCGCTACAGCCCGCAGGGCGGGGCGATTGACCGTGAGGCGTGCGACAAACTCGGCTACAAGGTGCTGCGAGTCTGCTGCCGATCCGCCATTGCCGGCGACCAGAAGCTTCTTGCCCGTCTGCATTGCGTCCGCGGTCAGCTTGCCGATCTCGAGCATCGTGTCATGTATGGCCTCGTCGGCAAGAACCGCCTGCATGGTGGCGATGGACTGGGCGAGTTGACGACGTACGAGATCTTTCATGGTCAGGGCGATTCCTATCGTTTAAAGGAAAACTTCTTGTGCGCAAAATAGCTGTAGCTTGCGATGCAGACGGAGTTCACGATGCCCGCCAGTGCCGGAGCCTTGCCATGCGTGATCGCAAACCACGTGAAAAAGGTCGTCGCGAGAGGCAGGATTACGAGCTCAAAGGGCGTACTGACGCCATAGACGACGACGCACTTCAGCCACTCCTTGAAATAGTTGCCGTGGGTGCGAAAGACAAAATGCTTGTAGCCGAGGAAGGCGACCGTGATGGCGACCGGCTTGGCCAGAATCTGCGCTAGATCGACGATCAGGGCCAGGGGACGAGTCGGCATCAGCGTGTGAAACATGTGCACAGCGGCGAGAAAAAGGCCATAGGCGAACAGCGTGTTGAAGCCGCCGACGGCGAGGAAACGGATCACCTCGCCGGTCGGGAAGACGCGCCGAAGGGCTGCAAACGGGCCATGCGGCTTAGTCTCAGGAGACCCATCCAGGACGGCATCAGGATGGGAGTCTGAATGAGGATTCGGCTGCGATGTTTGTGTCAGGCTGCTCAAATTGGATTCTCTGCTCTCGATTCTACTTGGATGGCTTGAGACCGGCTGCAAGTGGTGCGAAATCTTCAGCGCAGATAGCTGTCGGTCTGGTCGATCCAGTCCTGCCGCGGAGGGGCGAAGAAGTCGATGTCCTCGGTGTCCTCGAGCGCGACCGCGGAGTGGGGAACGTTGGGCGGCAGCACGATCATTTCCCCCGCACGGACGATGATGGACTCATCCTGGACACGAAATTCGAGGGCCCCGGAGAGGATAAGCGCGATCTGCTCGTTAGGGTGTGAGTGCTCCGGAACAATGCAGCCCTTTTTCAGCAGGATGCGTGCAGCCATGCTCTTCTCGCCGGAGACGTACTGGCGGGTCAGCAACGGGTTCATCGGCTCGGGCGTAATGTCTGCCCATCGGTGCAAGGTGGCTTTCGAGTGTGTGTTCTGGTCTGACACTGACTCTCCTGTATGTTTGATGCTCTGTGGAAGCGATCCCGGTACGCTCCGTCCCTTCTAACGCCCGTCCC
>CAZZZP010000035.1:0-41823 GCA_964658635.1 Lichenicola sp.
GTGATCTACTCGACGTTTCTCGGTGGCAGCACCGATCCCTACCAAGGATCCAGCACCAGCCAGTCCTCGCTCCTTGCGGTCGACCGTGGCGGGAACGCGATCGTCTCGGGATGGTCCGAGCAACCTCGCGAAACTCACCACGTTCCACCAGCTCTCGCTGACCGCGAGTGCCGTTGTCTCCGATCCGTCTAACAGGTTGCCGATCAGAGCGGCCTCTCCATAACGCAGGTACATGATTAGGGCTAACCGATCACGGCTAATCGGACGCGCGGAATAGTCGTTCTATTGCGTGCTGCTCGTGCCGTGCCCACGCGAATCGACTTCACCATACGATAGCCGGCGCTCTTCAGGTACGGTCTAAGTTAGCGATACTCTTGCCGAAGATCACCCATACCAGGAAGGGCGATGATCAGAGGGCCGGACCCGCCGTCATCGTCGTACACAAGGGTGCCGCCTCCCGTGTTAAAGCTGCGTTCCGTCAGATTACCGTTTGCACTCGAAGTAGATATCGACATCTGAAGCACCATACCTTCCTTGCTACGCACCATAGCTTTTGCACTAAGGGCAGTACTTCTCCTTTAATGCAAGCCCGCTTATGATCGACGGCGCAGGAACTTTACGAGAAGTGCCCGGTGTCCGGCTTCGGCTCCATCCCCTCAAAGGATTTGCGGCAGCACCTGCGAATCTTGATTGTTCATGAGGAGCTTGCTGCGATATGCGGCCAGGACTCTGTGCTGGTCTTGTCGGAATAGACATTGGTCTTAGCACACGTCAGCGCGGGCGCATCTTTGGAGGCTCTGAAGTGCCGGTTAAGGTTGACGATTGTAAATCTTTCGGAGCGAACGGGTTCCCATGCGTTTGTCCTGCGGATGCTCTGCATAGGAAGCAGCCGAGCCAAAGTGCAAAGCCGTCAATGGACCCAAGAGCCATTGATGGAGGATGCCCGTCTCCCCTTCCGTGCTGTCAGGAAGAGGTTTAGGAGATAACCTCCGGTCTAGCCATGAGTAATTACCGGGTTGGCGAAGGCAGCAGGACCATGAAGTTGCAGGCTGCCTTGCTACTGTTTCCAAGAAGTTCTCCGACTATCAGCGTTGGCTGTACGGAATCGTTCACGATGACATTCATTCGCTTTCCAAAGATGACGAGCCGGACGTGATTCCCGCCATCGGCAAAGACCGTAGCCCGACTTTCAAATTGCGGAGAGACGTTCCAAAGCATGAAGCCGTTGATGCCCGGGCTGTACTGCACGCAGCCGTTTTCTGCCCGACAGTCCGGAAGACTACGAATCTAGAACTCTTCGCCGTTTTCAGGATCACGCTGCCGGAAATGTATCCCGGGGATGTCCTCGGCCAAAGGTTTTATATCGAACTCTATCGTGCCATCGCGGAAAGATACTTCGTTCAGGGCGACATCCCCCGACTTCAAGAGAATCATTTCAGTGGTGAAGCCTTCCTCCTTCATCACCTATTGCACGTCAGATTTATCGCAGACAGAATGCCAGTGACTTGCCGTCATCGAGATGATCTGGTTTGTTGTCGTAGTAGGTGCTTCCGTGCGGAGGGAGTTGCGCTAGTAGAGACACGATACGCTTACCAACAGTAGAGCCAATTTGCGCTTGTACATTTTTTATCCTTGATTGGTTTGTGTTCATAGGCTCTTCTCTTTGAATGCTGACAAGGCAGCTCAAGGCCTGGAACATTCCGAGCGTCAGCCGTCTATCCGATCGCAAGCTTTGTGAGTTTGAAATGTGGGCACGCCAGCTTCGCCGAAGGTCCTTAGCGCTCAGCTAGGTTTATGGTTCAACGAACGCCTGTCGTATTCCTTAGCTTTAGCTCCATCCCCCACCCAAAGTGCTGCGTGTTGCCTGGCAGATTATCGTCGAGCGCAATCGCAATTTCATTTTTCCCCTTCTTCAGAGGTAAGGAGAACGTTCCGTTTTCCAAGGAGATCCGCTCGTCAGCGGCTTTCGCAGCCGGGAAACCTTCGATGTTTCTGCCTGTAAATACGAGGACTCCGTTCACATAAACCCAGATTTCGCGCACCCAGCCAATCTGCACCGTTTTTGATTGGGCCTTTTCGGAGACGAGGTTCGTTCTTGCCCACGCCAATGAGATCACCGCTCCACTCTTTGCCGAACCGACGTCGCGCGAGAAGTTGACCAAGCCCTTAGTATCCGCCGTTGTGGACTTCCAGGCTTCACCATCAAGGGGCATGGACGCATAAGGAGGCTGGACTCCCACGGGCGCATCTATCTTCGTGTCGAGAACGGAGGGGAGCACGGACGGCGTTGAAATCTGCCATTGTCGCAGGAATCGATCTCTTCGCTCTCTAAGCGTTCCCCCTGCGGACGCGGATACCTTTGCGGGCCTGATCACGAGATTCGCATACTTTGCCGGACCTCCGAAGGTGAGCCCACCAGACAGCGCACCGCCCTCCATGTGTTCGACGCGGAGTGTTGGCTGGCTGGAGTGGTTGACGTAGACACGCATTGTCCGACCCAGCACTACAACGCGGAAGTGGTTCCAACTTGAGATGCGAATAGGCGCTGCAGTCTGATACTCCGGGAATAGATCCCATTCGAACGCGCCATGCTCCAGGGGCATGTACTGTAAGCAATCAGATGACGTGTCACACGCTTTTTGTGGACGGAAGTAGAGAGCTTCAGCGTTCTCTCGATTCTGGGCGCGGAGCCTCATTCCGAGTATTCCGTGATCCGGCATGTACATATCGAACTCTATCGTGCCGTCAGCAAAAAGCAAGTCTCTCACATCCACTGACCCCTTACTGATTTCAAGCACCCCATCGGAGGCATGTTCGTCAGCCGTGAACGTGGCATTACTGTTAGTGAGCCAGCGATCAGCTTTCATGGGAACCAGGATGCTTGTCTGAGCAAAGCTGTTGGTTAAAGTAAAGAACACCAGGACCAGTAGCAATGAGGATTCGAGGAAGCGAAGGGCACGAGAGAAAAGGAACGCCCGAAAACGCGGCATGTAAAAACTCCGTTCGTAAGAATAGGTTTGGTGAACTCTGGTTGAAGACCTGTACGAAGCACGCTTCATGATGTTTGGGGATTTGACGAGTAGGTTACTGCGGCAATCCGTCCCACCTGACCCAAAGCAACGAAGCGAAGCCGAACCTCCAACGATTGAGACCGAAACTCCCATTCAGTGAAGACGAACTTCACGCTCAAGACAATCGGATCTCGGGGCATGAGAAGCTCGTCGCCACGCTCGTATCCTGCCCGACCCCGCATTCGCCGATAATCTGTTTGACTACGCACGCTTTGAAGTCGTACAGACCTGCTGGTGTGAAGAGATATCAGGTTTCCCATTGGACTCGGAGCAAGCAGCTCAAGGTACCGCTGCAAAAACAGCTATGCGCGGACCAACAAACAGTCCAGCATACCCCACGTAGACACGGTGAGTGATCGGATCTACCGCAAGCGTATGCGCTCCCAGGTGCGTGCGGATCGTATCCGCAAGGCGAAACGTTCCATCTGGCTTGCCCTGCATCACAGTCAACTGACCAAATGCACCGGCCGAGTAGGCTCTTTGGAGCCTCCGGTCGTACGCAATCGTATCGGGATGCTTTCCGACGGGGTATGAGGCGGTCACAATATGCTTGCTAATATCGAAAATCACCGCTACTGAATTACCGCCGCAAGCGACGATCAAACGGTTCTTCACTCCATCGATAGCCAGTCCCGATGGTCCCTCACATCCGGCAAGCGGCCACCGACCGACAACTGCTCGTGTACCCAGGTTCAGTGCCACGACCTCGTTTGTGTCCTCCAGGTTTTGAAAGAGCAGCCCCGACGAAGAATCGAAGACTGGAAATTCCGCTTTACCGCCCAAAGCAATGGTCGCAAGGACCACCTGTCCCACTGGATCGATGAGGGTCGCTGTCTTTGCCTCACCATGTGCGACGTAAATCATGGCTGGAATTGAATTGAAAGCCGGCACATAAATGATGGCGTCTGGATCGTCGGCAACGGGAATCGAGCGTACGGTGCTCATCTTTGCCGGATCAAATACTTCGACCGTATTGACCCCGCTGCGAGACACAAAGGCCAACCCTAAGGCCGGATCGATGGCTACACCGTGTGCGGAAGGACGACCGTGCAGGACAGCCAGACCCTCGAGGGAGCTGTCAGCGTGGGTTGAGATGCGAGTCACATCGCCACTGCTAATGCCTGCGACAAATACTTCGCTTCCCTGCACTGTAAGGTAGTCGAGGACATTGAGTAATCCTGTTCGCTGAAGCGGGATGTAGCCGACAAATCGGAGGCTCCGTGCCTGCGACGGCGTACCCGGAATTGCGAGCCACGCCAATGTCCCGAGCAGAAAAACCAGTGAAAGTAATACTAGCAATCGTAACTTCGCCGAACGCATCTTTACCTCTTCCATGATCGTAGGACTCTTATCCAGCAGATTTGCTGCATACGGTGGTGTGGATGACAACCGACGCAAGAAATCCGCGGATAAGACTGCATCCATCAATCCTGTGACCAACCCCCGAGAGCCACCTCCATGAAGTGTAATACGTGTTACGCTTTATGTGAAGCGGTGCATAAGGGGTATGACAGTCATGTACATGAAGTATCTTCACCAACAAAGTATCGCGCCAGGGCTGGGCGCTCGAAGCTGTAGCTGGGCCATAATGCTCGCGGTGGGGTACACCTGCTGCTATGGACAAGCTTTGCCGCAGAACATGTTGCCCGCCACGGCCGCTGTGACGTTGGACGGAGCGAACGTACAGTTGCCGGAGTTTTTCCACCATGATGCTTCCCTTTACCCACAGGTCCTTCAAGAGATCTTCGCAACCTGTGGATATAGTCTCGCGAACGAGGGCGCGATGACGCGATTGGAACCTCAATACCGGCTGGAGTTTGGTGCTGGAGGTGAGCTGTTGGCAACGGGTGACCCTGTGCGTATGGCGGCTGAGATCGCTGCCATCTCTCCTGACGATGCGACACGTTTCCGTGCATTTCTTGAACGCAACCGTAATAAGCTAGCGCAGCTGGCACCGTTTTTCCAGCGGTCCTTTGAAAGCTGGCGAGACCTGCTTGCGCCCGACGTACTGAAGTCTTTGTCCCTGCTTTCGCCGTGGCGGTCTCTCGATGACGATTTGCGACCCTGAGCAGACGGTTTCGATCGTCATAGAGTACTAACAAGCCACATTGGAGCCATCGATGAAGAGCACACAGATTACGCAGTTCGCTTACAAGCTTACTCGATTCCGCTTCTTCAATTGCTATTTAGTACAGGAGACTGATGGGCTCACCCTCATCGACACCGGCTTTCCAGGCGCGGGAAAAGACATCGTCGCGGCTGCCGAGATGTTCGGAGAATCGATCACGCGGATCGCGCTGACGCACGCTCATGGTGATCATATTGGATCGGTCGATGAACTCGCTGCTTTACTGAACTCCGGATCTCAACCTGCCTTGCAGGTGGCGGCCAGTGGCAGAAGCGTTCCGCTCCTGCGACAGCCACCCGATGTTTTACATCCCCCTGGGGAGTCTGGAGGAAAGATCAAGGGATCATTGCCAGGCATGAAGACCCGCCTAACCACGGAGTTGAAGGAGGGTGACACGTTTGGCTCGCTCCGCGTGATTGAGACACCCGGCCACATACCTGGCCATCTCTCTTACCTGGATGAACGGGACGGCACCTTGTTCGCTGGTGACGCACTCACCGGCGTCGGCGGCTTGTACATCGCGGGCTACTCTCCGTGGTACTTTCCGATGCCGAATATGTTCACCTGGAATAAGGCACTTGCGCTTGAGAGTGCGAAGAAGTTGCTCACGTACCGTATAGAACGGTTTGCTACAGGGCACGGCATCGTTCGTTCCGGTGGCCAGGACGTGCTCAAGCAGTCAGTCGCGCGAGCCTCATCGTAGCCACCGGGCGCAGTATTGCCGAAGCGCCGGTATCGCAGGCTCGCGGGCACTGAATCCGATGTAACCGTCGGGCCGGACAAGCATGACTGCGATACCTTTCGTTCTTTGATAGGCGTCGGATGCGTACCGTTCCACATCTAGGTATGTATAAGCGAAGTCGTCCTCGATTGCTGTCGAGGAGATAAGCATGTACTGCAGGTCTTTGAACGTCTTTGCGAGTTCAGAGCATTCTTCCCTCATCCTGCGGAGCTCTGGGCTCGCAGCATCGCAAAAGCACAACAGCGTCCAACTATTGGCATACAACATGCTAAACAGCGAGATCGTTTGAAGGTCGTTTTTGCGCACGACGAACGCATCAGGAGCCCGATCTCCGGCTCCAAGACCTGAGTGCTTGTTGTAGCGAAGGCTCAGCGTGCTCTCAGGGTAAGAGATCATGAGTTGTGCGGAGCGATCACGAAAATGCCTTCCCGCGCCATGCGCCAGGGCGATCGGTGCGATAAGCGGGAGAACGATCTTTTGTATTGCAGTCGGAAATGCCGCACGCTGCAGGATCACTCCCTGTTCCTTGTCAAGCGCCGATCGGACGGCATGTCTCTCCTGGCTATATGTTTCGAGAAGCCCCGCCACGGGGTTGTTGAGCGATGTTTGCAGCTTCCAGGCCAGGTTGAAGGCGTCCTGCATCCCTGTATTCATACCTTGGCCGTAGACCGGAATGGTCATGTGGCCAGCGTCTCCAGCGAGAAAGACCCTCCCGGCCTGAAAGCTCCTGGCAACCCCGTGATTTAGACGCCCCCGCGTGAGCCAGATCGGGTCATACAGTTCGACGCTCTGGTCTCCCGTGACGCTCCGAACAGCTGCCTGCATTTCTTCGAGCGTAGGGGCACGATCCGGGACCCCATCATCAGGCGTAACGACAAAGAACCGATCATGTCCTCCAGGCAGCGGAAGGTAGCCAAGGTATTGGTTGTCAGCGAGGAAGAAATCGGCGATCCCGATCTGCACGGGTCTGCTCCACCGCACCCGCGCATCGACTTGTCGAAGAATCCGCGCTTGCAGCTGTTTGGGCTCAAAGCTCAGGCCGACTTGTTGCCGGGTGAAACCGGATGGGCCATCGCAACCCACAACGTATTTGCAGCGGATCGAAGACTTTATAATCGGGCCTTCCACCTCCACCGTGACGCTGTCAGACTCGTTATAGAGCACCAAAGCCTTCGTGTTCCGTTCGATCTCAACTCCGGTGCGGAGGAGAAAGGCACTCAACTCGGTTTCTATAACGTTTTGCCCCACGAAGAGAGGTACCGGATACGGACTTTGGTTATCGTCCATGCGGACGTGGCCGAGAGCTTTCCCGTAGGCATGGAGAGACACCGCGTGAAGAGGCGAAGCCTGTCCAGCAAGCAGGTCCAAGATGCCAAGGGACGCAAAGACTTCCTGCGTGCGGGGCCAAAGGTTGGCGGCCTTCGAGTGTTTTTCCGGAGCTGCTTTGAGGTCGATAATTCTGAAGCGGACTTGCTGCTTCACAAGCGCGACCGCGAGCGTGAGACCGACTGGGCCCGCGCCTATGATCAGGATATCGGTGTCAAAGTTGATACTGGCGTTCATTAAGAGCCTCTTGGGCGCAGCGATGAGTCGGGCGGGATGCCCGTTGGATTGTTATTGCAATTGCTGCTACTTCCCGTTGCCGGCTCGGTGAGTGGTCAAGCGTGGCAGGATGAACTCGCGCGCCAGACTGCCAGCCGCCCGACCTGCAATTCCGATTGCAGTGTTCGTGAAGACTAATCCCGCGCCACGATCTGCATGCGGATAGTAGAGGTTGGATAATCCGCCCGCTGCCAGATCGCCAAGGATGTAAGAGTAGTTAGGAACGGTGCGGCCAGAGTCATTACGGATCACGACGGCAAAGCTCACTGCATGGGTAAAGCGGGATTTGATGGTGCCTGAACCCTGGTAGAAATACCGCGGATCTTGATGGAAAATCACCGGAAAAACGGCGTGACTCAGCACATCGCTGAAAAGACCATCCCCGTAGAGTGCTGCATACCGCTTCCCGTACCCCGCAGCCCCGAGACCATAGCCTTTGAAGTTGTCATTGGCTTGTTCAATGCCGGCTCCAACCGCCGTCCCGACAAATCGAACAGGATCGAACGTTTCACGCAGAGCAAACTTGTATTTCTGTTTGGCAGTCAGCGGCACGGCGTCGTATACAAAACTCGTATAGAAGTTAGGAACGAAACCTAAGATTCGCTGCTTCTCTGCGGCTTGAATCTGCTCGTTGGCGACCTGTTCCGTATCCCCGCGAACTTCTACTTGCGTGTCACTGGCCGCCACAAGTAGCGAAATAGTACCTGCAGCGATGGTCTCCTTGTTCCTGAGCGAAATAGGTGCGGACGAGACTGGAGCGAATCCCGTCGCTTCAACCATGAAGTGGAACGTGCCTGCTGGAAGATTGTTGAAGGTGAACGAACCATCATCTCCGGTACGAACCACTATCAGCCCCTTACCCGACCCCATCAGGGTTACCTTTGCGCCTCGAACGCTTGCGCCGGTCTGATCGACGATAGCGCCGTTGAGAGTTGACGTGCCTTTCTCGGGCTGTTGTTGAGGTTCTAGAATTGCGCTTGAAGGAGCATCTGGCAAGGCTTCGGAAGAGGAACTTGTGAGAGCCGATTGCTGGGCAACAGAGGTTCGTGTGTGTCCAACCAACATGCAAACAGCGGCAGCCAGCAGGTACCACTTGGCGGGATGGGGATCTGTAGGGCGAACTGGATTCGAATTCATAGACCTTTGCCTCCTCGGCATTGCGTCGTTTGGTGAAAGCCTCACCGATCGAGGAGCTCAATTTACCACGCAAAATAAGCGTAACACACATTACGTTTATACGCTCTGATTTATCATTGCGTAGTGGCTATGCTCCGAAAGATCGCAAAGAAGACGGCCCGGCAGGGGCGACCGCCGGCTCACGAGAGTGCGAGTCGCAATGAAAAGCTACTTGACATTGCGACGGAAGTCTTCCTCGAGTCCGGATACACCGGAGCGAAGATGACTCTCATCGCCAAACGAGCTGGAGCGTCGATGGAGACGCTGTACCTTCGCTATCCCACGAAGGCGCAGCTCTTCGCAGCACTGATTGAACGCAAGTCTTCAGGGTTGCTCGACCTAATCGGCCCGATGAGTCCGGACCGCAATCCACAAGAAGCACTCGTGAACTACGCGATTGAACTGGTCGGCATGATGTCCAAGCCGGATACGCAGCAGTTGCATAGGCTGGTAATCGCAGGCAGCATCGAATCGCCGGAACTCGGCAAGACGTTCTGGGAGGCAGGGCCGGGACGGGGATTCAAGATCCTTCGTACCTACCTCCACGAGCAGCAGTTACGTGGCACTCTAGTGGTCCGCGATCCCGATCAGGCTGCAGTTTTGTTCATGGGGATGACAGTTGGGGGAATCGCACTCCGATCAACTTTGGGGATGCCAAATATGATCCGTACTGCCCAGGAACAGCGCGGTTGGGCTAGCCACGTTGTGAAAGTGTTTCTTCAATCCCTCTGCTAGCCGAAAGCTGAACGAAGCGTCGTCTCCTCTCCCCTGACGATTGAGCGTGTCGCACTTCGGCACAGACGTTTCACGAGAACCTCGGGGTTCCCGCGGGGCTAGGCATCACGAATCGCCAACATAGCTGGCTTCTTCGGCGCGGTCAGTCATGAGTGGCTGATCCGTTTCGTGGAGTATCGTGTCGGTGATCGTCGCATTCTCCGTCTGATTCGCAATTGGCTGAAGGCGGGCGTCATGGAAGAGGGAGCTGTTGTGCTGATCGAGGCGGGCACTCTGCAAGGAGCTGTCATCTCACCGCTGCTGGCCAACATCTATCTCCATTATTAATTCGACCTCTGGGCCGATAAGTGGCGCAGGAAGCGTGCCAAGGTCAGGTCATCGTGGTGCGCCACGCCGATGACATCGTCATGGGCTTCCAGCACGAACGAGACGGAAAGCGATTTATGGTGGAGATGCAGCAGCGGTTGGAGAAGTTCGCGTTATCACTGCATCCGGAAAAGACATGGCTCGAATTCGGTCGCTTCGCGGTGGAAGATCGAGAGAGTCGCAGGATTGGTAGACCGGAAACGTTCAACTTCACTGGGTTCACTCACATCTGCGGCCGGTCCCGCCGGGGTATCTGTCAGCTTAAACGGCAGACACGCCGGGACAGGATGCGAGCAAGGTTGCGAGTCATCCAAGAAGAGTTCAGGCGGCGCATGCACGAACCAATTCCGCTTCAGGGTAAGTGCCTGGGACATGTCGTCCCGCGGATACTTCGCGCATCACGCGGTACCGACTAACAGCAGATGCCTCGGAGCCTTCCGGCACTATGTGGTTGATCTCTGGAGGCGCTCGCTTGCGCGGCGCAGTCAGCGAGATCACACTACATGGAACCGAATGGTTCGACTCGCGGCAGAGTTCTTGACTCCACCTCACATCCTTCATCCGTGGCCAAGCGTTCGCTTCGCCGTCAAACACCACGGTGGGAACCCTATGCGGGAATTACGTCCGCCGGGATCTGTGCAGGGGGGTGCAGCAATGCGCATCCCCCCGCAATAGTGCGTCAAAGACTGACGAACGATCTGTCGCCGGGACGATGTATCGAGTGGTGGGACCGGTTCACCTCGCTGATGCGGGTTCTGCCTGAAAAGGACTCTGCAGTTGTTCGCTCTTCGCTTGAAAGAGTCGACATGCCGCTTTCGTCAAAGCAGGATCGTCAAGCCGGATGTCCATGGTCGCAAGCAGTGTCTGTGGCGGTGCATCGCGAATAGCAGCGACTTGCGCATCCATTCGCGGGAGTTTCCAACAACGCTCATAGGCCAATACTCATAGCGGGCGATGGACTTGCGGTGGATCGCGTCGATGCTGGCTCTGTCGAGCAGTCGGTGCCCGCTGGCTTCTGTGTAAAGGCTTCGCTCGAAGATAGTCTCCTCCGCCGACATGAAAGCTCAGCGGAAAGCTTCCATAGCAGGCGCTCCAGTGCGTACTTGCGCTCTGTGGCAGTCTTTGCCACTTGAGTGGCATGATCCAAGAGAAGCAGTTCATTGAAAATGACGTAGCCTTCAAAGAGGTAGTGGGGGCCGGTTCGTTCATAGATAGGTATGCCACTTGCGTTCATCAGTTCCCGATGAATGGCATCTCCGCCCTCATGTGCGATGGTGTTGACGCTCTTCAGGGATCCATCGTAGCCACTGAAGTAGAACGCTACCTGGGCGTCGTAGGTGGTAATGGATGTGCCTGTATGAGTGCGATGGCTTCCGCCGGTGAGGTCAAGTCCGCCATTGGCCGGGTGGAGCAAAGTGGGAAAACGCCGGGTGTAATCCTGTCCAAGAGGCTTAGAAGAATCGAGAATCAGTTGTCTTCCCTCCGCCGAAGAGATCTTGCGGGGACGGTGTATATGCTAAGTCATGCTCGGCTGAAAGAATCGAAAGAACTTCAAGTTTTCGGGCAGCATGTTCCGCGAGGACCTGCTCATAGCGACGGTGGACCGGAGCTTCGGCATGAACCTCCGAGAGCGTCTGGTCGATGAGCGTTGTGCTCAACCCAAGAGAGCTGTACTTACGGCCGGCAGCATCGGCATATCATTGTGCGGCAACATCTCTGTTTTCGATCTCAATCAGAGTAGCCAACAGCGTAGCGGTGACGGGCGCGGCGTGATCGCAAGCCTCGTTTCGCGGGACCATGGCCGCGCGGCGCGTGGCCAGATCACCTCAATTTCTATGATGGTCGCATAGGCAGTCTTCAGTGTCTTGAAGCCTCGCACTGGACGGATCAGTTGTTTTAGCTTGCCATGATCGGCTTCGACAACATTGTTCAGATACTTGACCGGTCGATGCACCGTTTTTCCAGGACACTTGCCTTCGGCTTTCAGTTCTGAAATTTGCGATTCCGTAAGTCGCCGATCGTGTTCCTTGCTTGTCGAGCGCCCGATAAAGGTAGGCCCATTCGCCACGCCCTTTCACGTAAGTCTCATCGACCCGCCAACTCGTAGATTGCGAGCGACGCCACCGCCAGCGCAGCCGCTTCTCGATCTCTGGCGCGAACTTCTGAAGCCAACGATAAATTGTGGAGTCATCGACGGGGACGCTGCGTTCGCCCATCATCTGCTCAAGATCGATAACTAACCCCATACGGCAGTACCAACGCAACGCCCAAACGATGGGCTCACCTTCAATGACGCCACCGGAACTCTGACATGCCCCCCCGCGTCTGTCCATCCTCACGCCCTCCCCAAAACTATGCAACAGAGCCCCTCAAAATGCGTAGGCGAGTACACACCGGTCTAAACAAGGGCGAAGCCCGCCATGCGCTTGCCCGAGCCGTGTTCTTCTACCGTCTTGGTGAGATCCGCGACCGAGGCTTCGAGCACCAGCAATATCGCGCCAGCGGGCTCACCTTGGCCACCGCCACCATCGCGCTTGGAACACCGTTTACCTCGAACGAGCCACCAACGCTCTATTCGAAAACGGCCATCCCGTAGACCCTGGGCTTCTTAAACACTTGTCTCCTCTCGGTTGGGTACACATCAATCTGACCGGGGACTACCAATGGCGGAACATCGCAAAGCTCGGCAAGAGCAGGTTCAGGCCAGTGCGACAGCCCTAACGTACGATCTGGTGTGCGCCGTGCCAAGGCACGGTTTTCCAGCGGGTGCGAATCCCGCCCGCCAGCTTTCGCTCCAGCCGGTAGCAATCGGGGCAGCCGTGGAGGCAACGAAGCGGCTGAAGCCTCCGGTGTAGAGGGTCATTATGTGACTTGGCGAGTATGCAGGCCGTAACGCGAGTGAACGCCGAGCAGGCCTCGAAACACGCAATGCGGAAGCCGACCCGCCACAATTTCGAGGAAGGCTGCCATCACGGGGAAAGTGAGCGAGGAAAGCGCTCCCGCAGAGCCTTCCGTGGGCGAAGGCATGATGTTCGGTCCGAGAGCCGGATGCGCGAGATGCGCATGTCCGGTTCGATGAGCGGGATGTGAAAACGGAGCATGGAATGGATAATGAGGCATCGGCAACCGAAAGGGCCGGAACCAGATAGGCTATTCGTAAACCACCGCGTCAAATCCAGACTCAACCCGTTTTCTGACGGGACCCCTAAAGACCGCCTACGCGACGATCATGGTTTTGAAGTGATAAGTGGTCTACGCAAGAGCAAGACCGCAATCTTCAACTTCACTAAGGGCATTCGTGGCGCGGCGCGCATCGTCGAACGTGCTTTCGGTATCCGTGCCAGTGCACTCGCCGAAGCAGCCGCAATGATCACTGAACAACGCGAAGTCCAACCGGCCTGACGTCCGGATGGAGCCGCGCCGCCAGGACGCCCCAGTCTATGCCTCCTTCTTGCAACAGGGCCTCCGATGCGTCGGAGAGGAAGACACCGTACTAATGGGCTATCCTTCGTACGCTTCACGTTCATAAAAAAAACCATCGGGGCTTTTCCCATATTTGCTTTTGGGAATACTGCCCGGATAAACACTGAGATGTTTATCCGGCACTGTTGCAAAAGCTGCTGCGCTGGCGTGAAATCCGTCTAGCGTGTTTGGAGAGGGAGAGCGTGTGGCACTTCAGTGACGACAGCTTCAGGCGTTAGGTGACCGAGTGGGAGGTCCGTTGGTATTGACGGTATGGAATCAGCTGGAATGACCCAGCCACCTTCAAGCAGGCAGAGACAGCGTACGCAACGCCTCGGCTGCTTGCGTCCACGCCTATTTGTGCAACACAGCCAGAGCTTCAACACGCGAACTTATACATTGCGGAGGCAACATGAATTTTAATTCGTCCGAAATACGCCTTACTTGCAGCACAGTACGAGACATTATCTATCACATTCTTAAGTTCTCTAAAGAGAGCCTTCGAATCCTCAACAGCCGCACCCTTGTAGCGGGTGTAGCCCTCATATTAGCAAGCTTTCCTCAGATTGCCGCGGCCCAGTCTATAACCGGGGATGTTGTGGCAACGGTGAGCGACCCTAGCGGTGCCTTCATCTCGGGAGCCGACCTCGTGCTCACGCAGGTGGATACTGGACAGGTGCTGCATCTCACATCTGACGACAATGGTCTCGGGGTCTTCAGCCAGCTCAAGCCAGGACGCTACGAACTGGTGGCCACGAGAGATGGGTTCGACAAGATACGTCTCGGATCGATTTCCGTGGTACTTGGCCGCCGCTTGGACCTGCAGATTAAAATGCAGATTGGGTCTGTCGACACAACAGTTTCTGTTTCGGCCGCTGCAGCCTCAATGTTGAATGCTCAAAGCAGCGCGGTAGGTCAAGGCATCAGCAAAGCTTCCATTGAAGAGCTTCCTTTGAATGGACGTAACTTTGTTCAACTGACACAGCTCACTGCTGGGGCATTGCCCGTTGGTCAAGGAAACTCACCAGCCACCACCTGGACCGGCCGTAGCGATACGACAGTGTCGTTTGCCGGCCTTCGCGAGAGCGACACTAGCTATCTGTTGAATGGAATTGAAACGCGGAACTCGCGCTTCGGGAATACTGGAATCAGGCCTTCAATCGATGCAATCGAAGAATTTCGTGTACAGAGGACGACCTTCGGCGCGGAATTCGGCCATAGCGCAGCCATCGTCAACACAACGCTACTCGCAGGAGTAAACGCCTACCACCTTGCGGTGTTCGAATTAAATCGTAACAAAGCCTATGCGGCAGAAGAATATTTCCTGAAGCAAAAAGGCGGCAAGCAGGCGGCGCTGAACCAGAATAATTTCGGTGCTACCGTCAGCGGGCCTGTTGTCCTGCCGAAGATCTACAACGGGCATGATAAGAGCTTCTTCATGTTCAATTACGAAGCATTCCGGCAGATCAAAGGCACCTCACTTTCGGCTCTTTATCCTTCAGCAGCGCAATTAGCTGGCAATCTGGCCGACAATAGTGCCGGAACGGGTATTTTCCCGACATCCTCAACGTTTTGCTCTCAGAATCCTTCTTCCGATCAGTGTCTCGATGTGATCAATCCTGCGACTGGCTCACCATTCCCAGGCAACGTCATTCCCACATCACAGATAGACTCAGTTGCCCAGAAAGCGATCGCATACATACCAACCCCAAACACCCCCCTCAGCAACGGAGCGAACTACTTCACGTCCCCAAAGAATCTCTCGCACATTGATCAATACAACGCGCGCATTGATCAGAAATTGACGGAAAAAGACAACCTGTATGCGACCTGGTCTAATAGCAACGACAACCTCTACACGCCTGCGGTGAATCCTCTGGGAGGAAACCAGACTCCTCTCAACGATCACCTTTGGACGGTGACTTATACCCATCTGTTCACTGGAAACGTATTCAACGAGTTCCGCTTCGGCGTGAATGACTCAGCAACTTTCAAGCAGGCAGAGACAGCGTACGGGCCAAATTATTCACAGAGCCTGTTCGGACTAAGCTATGGAAACAACTCTGATGCAGCTACGTTTGGCATCCCGACGTTTGCCGTGTCCGGTTATGGACCAATCGGGTCGATCACAGAGGCTATTGGTGCCGACGACAAGAACTACCAGTTCTCCGATAACCTTAGCATCACGAAGGGTAAGGTCACTTATCTGACTGGTGTCTCCTTCATTCATGAGAAGTTCAAGCAGATCACTGACTTCGGATCGAATCCAAACCTTACCTACAGCGAAGGGTACAGTGCACATACTGCTGCCGGCCAGCAATCCTCAGCTGCCGGGATCGCTCAAGGTCTTTCGGATTTTCTTCTCGGACAGCCTTACCAGATTACTGGCGCGACAGGCGATTCAACACAAAACCTTCACACCAACTATTACGGTCCCTACGCCCAGGCGAACTGGAATATACGGCCGGATCTCACGCTTAACCTGGGCTTGCGATATGAGTTTGCCGGTTCCCCGATTGAGTCAGCGAACCGAAGCCAGTACTTCGATGCGACAACCAACACATTTCTCTACGCGGGCCAGGGCATTCGCCGCTCCATCGTGAAGCCGGATAGAAACAACTTTGCTCCACGTGTCGGCTTCACGTACCGCCCCTCTTTCCTGAAAAATACGGTTATGCGCGCGGGCGCTGGTACCTACTACGCGACGGATAACTTCAACGAAGAACAGTTCAAGAGCCAAGGCAGTCCGTTCTATTTATCTCGCAGCAATACTCCGAGCAAGACAACGCCTGTTTCCATTTCGAATCCCTTTGCCAGCAGCACGGTCACTTTTCCTCCTCCAAACGCCAACATCTTTACTCTGGACCAGAACAGCCGGACCTCCTACATCAACCAATGGGGCCTAAATATCGAACGTGAGTTCGTCGGCTCCTACATGGTGGAACTGGAATATGCCGGCGGTAGCGGCCAGAAGCTGGCGCAACGCCGCAATCTCAATATCGGATCGATTGACCCGACGGGACAGGTGCCACTCTCACAGCGCCAGGCGTTCCCGCAATACGGATTTGTACTGCAGACCAGCAATTACGGGAGATCGAACTTCAATGCATTTACGGCAAAAGCAGTAAAGCGTTTCTCCAGGGGCAGCTCCTTCCTTGCGGCCTACACGTACCAGAAGGCGATCGATATTGGCATTACGGACGACTTCTCAGCACTGTCGCGGAACTTCTTTACCTACGATCGCGGCGTATCGGACTATGATGTGCCGCAGCGGTTGGTGGTGAGTTATGTGTATCAGCTACCTTTTGGGCGTGGAAAACAGTTTCTGGCAAACTCCGGGCGCACCGAGGACTACGTGATTGGCGGATGGCAACTGAATGGCATTACAACGTTCACCAAGGGGCAATACAGCACTCCGCTCTTATCGGGAGACAACCTGAATATTGGTGCATTTGGCACATCACGCCCGAACAAGGTGGGCGATCCTACGAGGGGTCGCGATCCGCGCAAGAACTGGTTCGATCCAGCTGCTTATGCAAAACCATCTACGTTCATTCCTGGAAGTGCTGGACGTAACTCGATCGAGATGCCTGGATACCAGAACTGGGATATGAGCCTATTCAAGGGCTTTGAGGTCAAAGAAAACGCCACGTTCCAACTACGGTTCGAAGCGTTCAACGCGTTCAATCACACTCAGTTTGCCTTCGCCAACACAACCCTTGGTAGCGAAGGGTTCGGGACGATCAGCGCGACGCGCCCCGACACGTATCGCATTATTCAAGTTGGCGGACGCTTCGAGTTTTAGAACCATGTCGAATGGCTTAGACGGCATATATTACTGAGTCAAATCAGGTATGCCGTCTAAGTGCGTTACAGAATGGTCTTGATGGGAAGCGGCTGCGCTGGCGGTGGCGTCGCTCGCGA
Source organism: Lichenicola sp. (assembly GCA_964658635.1). GTDB lineage: Bacteria > Acidobacteriota > Terriglobia > Terriglobales > Acidobacteriaceae > Edaphobacter. The sequence continues at coordinate 17,207 of CAZZZP010000035.1, forward strand.
TCTACGAGTTGGCGGGTCGATGAGACTTACGTGAAAAGGCGTGGCGAATGGGCCTACCTTTATCGGGCGCTCGACAAGCAAGGAAACACGATCGGCGACTTACGGAATCGCAAATTCAGAACTGAAAGCCGAAGGCAAGTGTCTCGGAAAACGGCGCATCGACCGGCCAAGTATCTGAACAATGTTGTCGAAGCCGATCAGGACAAGCGAAAAGAACTGATTCGTCCAGTGCGAGGCTTCAAGACACTGAAGACTGCCTATGCGACTCTTATCGGATTTGAGGTGATGCGTGCGCTCCGCAAGGGCCGGGCGGCGATCTTCAATCTCACGCAAGACATCCGAGGCGAGGCGCGCATTGTCGAACGCGCTTTCGGCATTGGTGCCGGTGCGCTCGCGGAGGCCGTCGCCACCATCGGTGAAAGACTCGAACTCCAACCCGCCTGATGTCTGGGGGTAGGCTAACGCCTCGGAACTCTTCGTTGATGCACGAATTTGCAACAGAGCAGTCGTATCCGTACCTGGTGGTGGACGCGCGTTATGAGAAGGTGCGGCAGGGCGGCGCGGTGGTAAGCCAGAGGGACGGCGTCATTGCTGGAAGAGCACGGCGAAGAGATCTTCGGCGTGTACGCGTTGCCCGAGCCTCACCGCAAGCGCATGAGGACCACTAACATGTTGGAGTGGCAGAACCAGGAGTTGAAACGCAGAACCAGAGTGGTGCGGATCTTCCCCAACACAGTATCCTGCCTGCGCTTGATCTCGGCGCTGCTCCTCGAGACCAGCCAGCAGTGGATGGAGCGGCTCTACCTGAGCATGGAAGAAAGAACCGCAGAACAAGCCGAAGCTATGCGACGCACCTGCCGGAGGCCGGCGCCGATCTCCGCACCATCCAGGTGCTGCTCGGACACGCCAAGCTGGCCGACACGACGGTCTATCTCCATTTGTCTCGCCGGCACCTGCAAGCTGTTGCCAGTCCGTTGGAGTCGCTCACGGTCTCGACTTCGACCGAGGCCAGGCTTTCAAGGAGGCGTGCGAAGCGATGAGCCGGCCCACCCTTGAGGTGGCCCACATCCTTCGTGCAGCCGGCAGCAGCTCCTCCTCCACGGCAGGCTCCAGTTCCACGGCTCGCTCTTGGAACTCGCCGCACCGGAACATTTCGGGCCCTTACTGAGGCAGCTCTTCACCAACGACTGGGTCGTATACGCCAAGCCGCCCTTCGGCGGAGCCGAACACGTACTCCACTATCTCGCCCGCTACACCCACCGCGTTGCCATCTCCAACCAACGCCTCGTCAGCTTCAAGGACGATCAAGTCTCCTTCCGTTCAAAGGACTACGCAGCCGGCAGCAAGGAGAGGGTCATGACGGTCTCAGCCGACGAGTTCCTGCGGCGCTTCCTCATCCACGTTCTGCCGAAAGGCCTGGTCCGCATCCGCCACTTCAGGCTCTTCGCCAGCCGCAAGCGGTCCGCTTCGCTGCTACGCTGTCGCCTGCTGCTCACGCCGCCGCTCCACCTCAACAGCCCGCGGCCACGGCTCAGATCAGGTGCCCACTCTGCTCTGAGCCCATGTTTGTCGTCGAACGGATCACAAGCTTTCCGCCGCAGGATATATCAACCATCTCACAGCCCAAGCCCAGCTTGGATAGCTCCTGATCCAACATGACAGACGCCGCTCCCAACCCGGTCGCGTCTAGCCGTGTTCAAGCACGCAACGCATCCTCGTGCTCACTCGCACCGAAACAGCTCCAAAGCTGCCCTGCCTCAGTGGTAGTAGGGGACCTTCCTGCCGTCACGCCTCACCACAGCCTGCGTTGCTCACCTTGCCAAGCCCAGGAAAAGGTGCCATCCAAGCAGGGATCGCCCATTCAAAATCCATGGCCGCCCACCGCATCCGCCGCGCCAGCGGCTTCCTTCAAACTACCCTATCAAAATTGCCCGGTGAGACCGCCTCTCAGGTCCCAGCTTCGTGCAAGGGGCAGCCCTGATAGGGGCCTAAAGTTTCTCGCGAAGAGCGGATGCCAAGTTGATTACGAAGCCCAGGAGTTACGCATGAAATACCCAGGGATAGATTAGGGGAGGCGGTCGTCTGTTTTCGCGTTTTCCTTCTGAAGAGGAGGAAGGTGAAGATGAGGGCGAAGAAGCTGGTGTAGCATTTTGCTGAGTCAAGTCCCGATAGTTCTGTAGATTGTCTTTCCTTAGAATAGTTGTTGGTTGTTCTTGTTGGTTGAGGGGCCGGCTCGCGGAGGGCGTAGCCCGGAGCGAGTTGGCCCCTCAGTCCGGAGCGTGTGCGGCGAGACTCGTCTGGTGATGCCGGCGGCCTTCGCCGCGTCGGTCACTGCAAGCCACGCGACCTTGGTGGTGACGGGCACGTCGGCCCGCCAGTTGTTCTCCATGCCCGGAAACAGGTAGGTCTTCGGCTTCATCCAGCGCCAGTACTTGCGCAGTGTCGCGAGCAGCTTCGGGCTCAACGGAATATCGCGGTCGCGCCCACCCTGCCTTCGTGGATGTGCAGCACCATGGGTACGCTGTCGATGTCGGCGACCTTAAGCCGGCACAGCTCGACCCGGCGCACACCCGTCGCATAGAGCGTCATCACCATCGCACGATGCATCAGGTTGCCACTTGCGTCGATCAGCCGGGCGACCTCTTCCTGGCTGAGCAGCGTCGGCAGACGCCTGGAATGCTTCGGAAACGGGAGCGCATCGGGCAAGTAAGCCCGGCGCAGCGTCTTGATCAACAGGAAGCGCAGCGCAGCCGTCTGCCCTGCGACGGTGCGAGCCGAGAGCTTGCGGTCTCGGAAAAGATGAACCTGATACTCGCGGATGTGGTCAGGCCCAAGCTGTTCAGGCGAACGGCGAAAGTGCCTGGCAAACTCCTCCACCGCCTGAAGGTAAGACCGTACGGTCTCCGGAGAGTAGTTACGACGCTCGAGCTCTATCGTCCGGCGCGTGACCATCAATCGAGACGACCCTAAAGACTGTATACCTGCCGAAATATCCGAAAGGCTGGACGACGACGGGAACTTCAGAGTGTCTTGCGGCGGTGAGAGCGTCGCAAAGTCCCGGTGTGTTGTCCTGGATCAACTCGTTTGGATAGCGCGAGAAGTAGAGGATCACCGGCTTGGCGGCGGGGTTCTGCTTGGCATACTCGCTGCGGGAGTCCTGATATTCGGGAAAACCGCAGGCCCGGGTCTTCTTGACCGTCTTCACTTGCGACGGCGCCGGATTTCAACCAAGGACCACGACCGCGACGACTGGCAGTACAGCCACTAAGATGTGCGGTCTCATACGTCGATCTTACGGCCACTATCGGAGCGAACCAAACACGGAGTTTTGAGCAACGTGGACCGTTTTCGGACCACCCGCAGCCCTTTTCTTGGCCGAAACCCAAACTTTTGAGGAAAAGCGAAGAGAATATGCTCGAACTCGCATTGAGCTTTCGGGTTCATCGCTTTCTTTCACGGCGAACTTGATACGCCTCGTACAGGTTGGCAAGAGCACCGCAAAGACAACTGCAACGCGCGATGGGTGTTGATAGAAGTTCATAGTAGTTGTCACCGTGGCTTCGGCATCCACACGTTCCGTAATGGGGTTCCGATGCCATGGCCTCAATGCGACGGCGGTGATTCCACCCAGCTAACCTAGAATTCGGAGAACCGAATCGTGCCAGAGCTTCCTTTTCAACCACGTGACGGTAAAGCACGAAGTTTCGCGGAGCTTGCACCTGTTCGCCCGTCACCCATGGGCGGCTGAACATCAGGTGATAGGCATAGGCGAGAGGTGCAAAATCAGAACGTGCCTTTGCGCCTGCACGCGTTGGTTCCTCGAGCACGCACGCAGCGCCTGCCGGATCAACAGACCGTAGCGATCCGCGGCAGAGGCTCCAAACCTCTCTTCGCTCCAAACAACAACTTCCTCGACATCGAGACGAAAGACCGGCAAGTAGACGCGAGAAAGGGCTTACGCATGTATCAGGCGATGCGCCGCTCTTCCCGCTGATATCGCATCGTTCCTGAGCGCATCGATCTCATCGGCAGACGAAATCAAGATGCCTTCCCTGCGATCAAGCGCCGCGCAGCCACTCAATCCTGGCTTTGTCTTCCTGTTGCCACTGCTCCAGCAGGCGCAAACCCTCATGCACCACCTCACTGGCATTGCTGAATTCGCCAGACTCAATGCCGGCCGCAAACAGGTTGTCAAAATGCTCGGTTAGATGAACGTCTCGCGTCGACATAGATCGAGACCTCTCGCGGAAGCATAGATTGTGATGGCAAAATATGCCACACTTCTGCCACGCATGATCACAGTTCGCGGGGTGACCCATTCATTGCAGTCTCATAGAGATGTGGCAGCATCGGCAAACGGGTTGGGGAGGCGGCCTACCCCAAAGGTGCGCGCCTGCTAAGACCCTGAGCGCAAACCCAATCTTCCACACCCGATGCGTTCCCAAAAAAGAAGCGTTGCCCTCCGTGATCCTTCCGTATCCAGCACCTTACCCACGCTCCCCGCATCCAATCCCAAAACGATCGACCCAGGAGATCCAAATGCTTCAGTCCAAAGGCTACGCCGCGCAGTCCAAGACCTCGCCGCTCGCCCCCTTCAGCTTCGAACGCCGCGACCCCCTCGCCGATGACGTCGTCGTCGAGATCCTCTTCTCCGGCATCTGCCACTCCGACATCCACCAGGTCCGCGACGAGTGGGGCGGGTCCATCTACCCCATGGTCCCCGGCCACGAGATCGTCGGCCGCGTCACCAAGGTCGGCAAGGACGTCACCCGCTTCAAGGAAGGCGACCTCGCCGGCGTAGGCGTCATGGTCGACTCCTGCCGCGTCTGCGACAACTGCAAGGCCAACGAAGAGCCTTACTGCGAGAAGGGCTTCGTCGGCACTTACAACGCGAAGAACTACGACGGCTCCATCGCACATGGTGGCTACTCCAATAACATCGTCGTCAACCAGCGCTACGTCCACACCATCTCGAACAAGCTCGAGCCCAAACTCGCCGCTGTCGCTCCCCTGCTCTGCGCCGGCATCACGACCTACAGCCCGCTGAAGCACTGGAACGTCCGCGCCGGACAGAGGGTCGGCATCGTCGGCCTCGGCGGGCTCGGTCACATGGGGCTGAAGTTCGCTCACTCCTTCGGCGCTGACGTTACGCTCTTCACCACCTCGGCCGGCAAGGAAGCCGACGCACGCCGCCTGGGCGCCGACCACGTCGTCATCTCGAAGGACCCCGACGCGATGGCCAAGGAGAAGAACCAGTACGACTTCATCCTTGACTGCGTCTCCGCTCCGCATGACCTGAACGTGTATCTCGGGCTGCTGCGCCTCGACGGCACTCTCTGCCAGGTCGGCCTGCCCGATCAGCCGCTCCCGGTAAGCGCCTTCTCGCTCGTGCAGAACCGCCGCAGCATGTCCGGTTCCATGATCGGCGGCATGCCGGAGACCCAGGAGATGCTCGACTACTGCGCCGAACACGACATCGTCTCCGACATCGAGCTCATCAAGGTTGATGGCATCAACGCAGCCTACGAACGCGTCGTCAAAGCCGACGTCAAGTACCGCTTCGTCATCGACATGGCGTCACTCTAACGTTGAGCCGGGCATTCGGCGCACCCTGTACTTAAAGTCTTAAAGTATTCAAAAGATGCGACTTAAGTCTGGACTTCGAAGGTTGAAGTCCGGACTTTTTGTTGCACTGTTTTTAGGGCAGCGGGTTAATTTCCGGGGGTGAGGACGGAGACTCTTAAGCGGGGCGAGGTTGATTCGGATGTGGCATGGCTGAAGCCGTGCCCTTCCAGAGTGCGGGTGCCTGGCACAGCTGAAGCCCGTAGATTGCTCCGCTGTAGCCGTCCGCCGGGTCAGCCGAAGAGAACCATTTGCGGCACGTCGATCGCCACTGTCTGCACCGGGCCGGTGAGTTTACCGCTCGCCTCATCCCGCGCAAAGACGGTAATCGTGTTCGATCCCGAGTTACCGCACAGCAGCCAGTTTCCCGAGGGGTCGAGCGTAAATTGTCGCGGAATGATGCCGCCGCAGGCGATCCGCTGCGCAAAGCTCAGGGCTCCGCTGGTCTGGTCGATGCGAAAGACCACCAGCGAGTTCTCGCCACGATTGCTCACGATGATGTAATTTCCGTCGGGCGAAACCACGATCTCGGCCGCGGTATTCACACCCTTGTGCGCATTATCGACCGTGCTCAGCTCTTCGCCAGCTTCAGTCAACAGCGCCATGGGCTCGCCTGAACCGGCTCCATGGGTCGCATTCCACAGGTAATGCTGCACCGTCGAGGTCAGCTCGTTCACACCGTAGACCCAGCGCGCGTTGGGATGGAAGGCGAGGTGACGCGGTCCCGAACCCTTCCGACGGCAGTTGTTCAGCCTGGGCGGACCAAGCTTTGCTGTCTGCGGGTCAATGTAGAAGGTGACGATATTGTCGTTGCCGAGGTCATTGACGATCAGGAAGCGGTTATCCGGCGAGATGTTCGCAGAGTGCGGGTGCGAAGCATCCTGCCGCGCGGTGTTCGGCCCTTGATGCCCGAACTCGGCCTTCCGGAAGTCGAGCTGCTCGACCATTGGCGACAGGCTTCCATCCGGGTTCACCTTGAAGCTGTCGACCGAGCTGCCGGTGTAGTTGGCGCAGAAGGCGGAGCTTGCCGTCGCGTCGACCGACACAAAGCAGGGTCCGACGCCGCAGGGGACCCTGTTCAAGGGAGTCAGAGCCGCAGTCTTCGGATCGATGAGAAAGCTGGAGATGAAGCTGCTGTGGTCGTCACCCTCATTAGCCGCATAGAGGATATGCCGCGAACCCGGACGAGCCGTGGCCAGAAACGAAGGATTATGCGCCTCAGCCGCGATTTTCGGCTGGCTCAGCTGGCCAGTCGCGGCGTTGAAGTAGGCGAGGAAGATCCCTTCCCCCGGCTTGCCCGTCACCGACCCGATGTAGACGGGCTGCGGCTGCGCGGGAAGGTTCTTCGGCTTGCGTCGAAACGGATTAGTACTTTGCCCAAACAGTGGGCTCCAGAAGCCGGCAGCCGCTGGCATCAGTGCTAAAAGACGGCGACGGGAGATCGGCTTCAGAATGGGCGTGCTCACTTTCTGTTTACAGCTTGACGGTCTGGTTGGAGTTGGGTTCAGGTGTGCCGAAGTAGGCCGCGCTGCCCGGGTCGCCCGGCAGCTCACCCAGGAACTTTTCCGGCTTGATGTCGTCGTTGATCACGGGCAGCGAAGGCAGCCTGAGCGTACCGCCGGCCTCTTTTACCGTCGCGTTCGCATGCTCGAGCACCTCATCTACGGTCATCGTGTACATCTCGCGGCCGTTATCGTAGCCGGTGTCGATAATGGATTTGAGGTATCGTCCCGCGGCCTGCGCGGCGAGATAGTCCGTGATGATCTTGCCGGTTTCCTTCTTCATCCGCACCCAGGCCATGTTCGGCATGGCAATCCATACCGGGCGGCCGTTCACCGCGAAGCGAATATCGGTGGCATCGGCATGCCGGGTCGCGATGGCGACGACGGTGCCCTTCCAGGTGCAGTGCAGGGCCTCGCCCGTCCAGCGGTCGTTTACCGTGAAGTCTTCATACATGCATTCAGCTTAGTCGAGCGGGGGAGAGAGCGGCAAGGATCGTCCGAACAAACTTGCCCTCAGCCTCCCGCAATGGCTCCGACGATGAGGAAGGGCTCCTGCCCTGCCGCAACCTCGGCTGGCACCTCTGCTTGGGGTGGTTGGTGGGACAGATCTTCGCAACAGGCGAAAAAGCGGAGGAAGGGTCGCCGGAGTTTGGTCTGGTGGTCGCGTACTGTGCCCGCGAGCGCGGGGTAAGCCTGCTCTAGTGCGTCGAGAATGCTGGCCTGGGTCACCGGCGTGGCTACTTCAAGGCTGAGCGGGTTCGTCACGCCACCGGCAAGCTGGCGGAGATGCATGGGCAGTTCGACCAGCACATTCGCCCGGATGCTCATGGAAGCGTCTGCACCTCGACCGACAGCACGGCCGGCAGATCATGGACGATCGCCTGCCAGTTGTCCCCTGCGTCGGAGGACGCGTAGACCTGGCCACCGGTGGTCCCGAAGTACACTCCGCAATCGTCCAGCCGATCGACTGCCATCGCGTCCCGCAGCACGTTCACGTAGCAGTTGGATTGTGGCAGGCCGCGCGTCAGCGGCTCCCAGTCGTCACCGCCGGAGCGGCTGCGAAAGACCTTCAACGCGCCATCGAGCGGGAAGTGCTCCGAATCGCTCTTGATGGGCACGACGTAGAGCGTCTCGGGTTCGTGGGCGTGCACATCGATGACGAAGCCGAAGTCGGTGGGCAGGTTGCCGCTGATCTCGCGCCAGTTCTCGCCGGCGTCGTCGGTCCGCATGACGTCCCAGTGCTTCTGCATGAAGAGCGTCTCCGGCCGCGAGGGATGCAGCGCCATGTGGTGCACGCAGTGACCGACGTCGGCGGTCGGATCCGGAATATGTGGGGAACGGAGCCCCTTGTTGATCGGCTTCCACGTCTCTCCGCCGTCATCGGTACGGAAGGCGCCGGCGGCCGAGATGGCAATGTACATCCGCAGTGCGTTTGCGGGGTCAAGCAGGATCGTGTGCAGGCACATGCCGCCTGCGCCTGGCTGCCAGGCCGGCCCGGTGCCATGCTTTCTGAGTCCGGAGAGCTCGTGCCAGCTCTGCCCGGCGTCGGTTGTGCGGAACAGGGCAGCATCCTCGACGCCGGCGAAGACAGTATCGGGATCGTTCAGCGAAGGCTCAAGATGCCAGATTCGCTTGAAGTCCCAGGGATGCGCGGTGCCGTCGTACCACTGGTGGGTGCCGGGCACACCGTCGTAGAGCAGCTTGTTTCCAACCGGCTGCCAGTTGACACCACCATCGTCCGATCGTTGCACGACCTGCCCGAACCAGCCCGAGGACTGCGAGGCGTAGATGCGGTTCGGGTCTACGGGGGAGCCCTTCAGGTGATAGATTTCCCACCCGGCGAAGTGCGGACCGGCGACCGTCCAAATTTTGCGCGCGCCATCGGAGGTGAGGACGAAGGCGCCCTTGCGCGTGCCGACAAGAAGACGAACCTGGCTCATCGTGCGACCCTTCCTTTCGTTTTTATACGCAACGGAAGACTAGTCGAGAGGATGAGCCACGGCAAGCGTCAGCGAACCGGCTCCGCGTACATCAAACCCCCGTTGGTCCAAAGCGCATTGACACCGCGGGTGAGGCGCATCGGTGACCGGCTCCCGAGCGTTCGTTCGTACATTTCGCCGTAGTTGCCCACGGCAGCAATCACTCTTGCGCCCCATGCGTCGTCGAGTCCCAAGTACTGGCCGTAGCCGGCGGCCGTCCCTAGCAGACGCATGACAACCGGGTCGGTTGACTTGAGCTTCTCGGCAAGGTTGGCGCTGGTTACGCTGCTTTCCTCCGCCTGCACGAGCGAGGCTGCAACCGAACGCAACAGGTTCGCCCATTGCAGGTCATCCTGGCGAAAGGCGATCGCAAGCGGGTCCTTTGCCACGACATCCGGCAGAATTTCGTAGCTTGAGGCCATGGAGTGAAAGGCTATGCGCTCGTAGGCAAGCTGGGTCACGTCGGCCGAGACGGCATCGCAGTTGTGCGTGATGAGCGCCGCCTCCATCTCGCCTTCTTCCGAGAACGGAAACGGGAGCCATTTCACATTCTGGCGCTTCATGAAGGCCTGGATCTGCACCTCGGCTTCGCTGCCGATCAGGTAGCAGACCTTCTTTCCGGCGAGGTCCGCGGCCGCGTGAATCCCGCTGTTGCGGTTTACAAGCAGACCCTGGAAGTCGTAGAGGACCGGAGCGGTGAAGCCGAAGTCGTGCACGCGGTTGATGAAGTTGGCAGAGGCCGTGGCGAGCATCGTCACCTCACCCGACTTCAGCCCGGCGAGCGCGTCTTTCTCTTCGCGGTAGGGGACGATCTTCGCTGTTGCGTGCGGGCCCAGGACAGCGACGGCAACAGCCTTGCAGAGATCGAAGTCGAAGGCCGAGTGGTTGCCGTGCGCATCGGCGTTCGAATACTCGGCCTCTTCGAAGTTCACGCCACACGCGAGGACGTTGGCGGCCTTCACCTTGGCGAGTGTGGTCTGCGCAAGCATGTCGCATGGCAGGCACAGGGTGAAGCAGGACACAAGAAACAGGATGACAGATCGCATCAGAAGAATCTTTCCATGCGAATGCGGCCGGTCACCGGGACCGGCCGCATTCGCACATGCACTACAGCTTAGTTGGTGGGCCAGCTACCCGAGGTTGGAAGACCGGGGTTGGTGGAAGGACGTGGGTTGAAGTCCGCCGGTGCAGGGTCAAGCAGCTTGCCATCGACCATGTCCGTTGGCGTGATACCCAGCGCACGGCAGCCCTGTGCTCCTGCGTGCGGGAGGCTGGTGATCTGAGCCGCCGGGATCATCGCGTATTGTGCCTCAAGAGGAGCAGCCTCGCCCTTCAGACGCTTGTTGTCGAAGGCCGAGAACAGGTTGCCGACTCCGGGCGTCAGGTCATCCGACGGTCCGAGGTAAGCCTGCCCGTACTTCTGTTTGCCCAGCTCACGCGCGGCCAATTCATCCGGCAGATCGGCAAGCGGAGTGAGATTGAAGAGCTGGTTGATGAACTTGATCACCGAACCATGCTCGGTCGCCTCGTGCGAGATGACGTGAGCCTTCGAATAGGGCGAGATGACGATGGTCGGGATGCGCGGACCCTGATCGGTCGCGAGACCGTTAGCATCGAAGGTGCGGATCGCCGGCTGGGTGTGGTCGTAGAGGCCGTCGGTCTCATCGTAGGTGATGATGATGGCGCTCTCGGGCCAGTACTTGCTGCTTGCAATTGCGTTGATTGAATCGGCCAGCAGGGACTCCGAGATCTGCGCGTCCGAGTAGCCCGGGTGGTCGTCGTTGCCCTTGAAGGCAGCCTTTACAGCGGGGCTCGGCGCACGAGGCGTCAGCTTGTCGAGGTTGCCATATCCGCCGCGCACGTAGAACACACCCCCGCCGGTGGGTAGAGCGTTCGCGTGGATCGCGGTGTAGAAGTCACCCAGGCCCTTCAGGTGAGCCTTGGTCTCGGCCGGGTTATCGGCCACGTAGCCAAAGTACTGCGGAGCGTTGTGGTGCGCGATGTAGTCGGTGTTCGAGGCAGCCGAAGTGGGATCGCTCGGCTCATGGTCATAGCCTTCCTGGTACCAGCCCCAGTTGACCGGCTTGTTTCTGTCGCCGGCAATCTTCTTGATGTCTTCCTTCACGTCGAGAAGATCGAAGGCGGGGTTGAGATCCTGCTGCGTGGTCATCTTGATCTGCTCGCCCATGAAGGAGAGCGGCAAGGATGCGTAGGTCTGGTTCGAGGCCGGGTTCGAGCTTACCCCACCGGGGTTGTCGACGGGCTGCTTGTCGGCAGGAGGCGTGAAGACATCGAGCGCTGAGCCCCAGTAAGGCTGGGGATCGGCGGTGACTGGCTCAGCGGAGCTGTTGGTGTCGATGTTGTTCGCGAGCTCGGGGTGCTTGACCCACTGCGTGAGGCCGGACTGGCCGGCGATCATGGCAATCGCATTCGGCGTTGAGGGTCCGATGACCGTGTCGAAGAAGTTATCGAAAAGCACGAAGCGGTCCGCGTAGTTCCACAGGAAGGGCGCGGTATCGCAGTCGACGTGGCCCATGACGAGCTCACCCTTCTGCTTCTGCTGGAGGGTTGGGTGCGGGCCGGTGTAGGTCTTGCCGGTTGCATCGAGAGAGCCGGTAAGACCCTGCTCCACGAATGCATAGCGATCGTTCAGAGCGACGTGGTTCGCGGTCAGGTCGAGCTTGGCGACGCTCGCGGCATGTCCGTGGTTTACCGAGTCGGTGTCCTCCGGGTAGAGCAGCACGGTCGAGCCGTTGGTTGTCGCGGTGACGCTCTGCGGGATCTTGAAGGGCGAGATCGATCCTACCGTGCCGTCTGTCTCGACGATCGGCTGCACGAAGCCCGGGGTCTGGGCGGCCGACTGCGAGAAGAGCCCGCGTGCTCCAGGGTAGGTGCCGAAGTAGAAGTCAAACGAGCGATTTTCCTGGAAGAGCACGAAGACGTATTTGATCTTCTTGCGCAGAAGTTCGAGCTTTTCCTCCTGATTCAGCCCTGGTGCATCCTCTACGCGGAGCACATGCTTTGAAACCTCTTCGCTGGACTTGGGAGCGACTTCAACCGGCTCCTTCTCCCGCCTGTCGGACTGCTGGGCAACGCCACACATGGGCAGCAGAAGCGCGTAGATCGCACCTGCGGCACACGTCTTCTTCAGAAACGCCTGTTTCATCACAATCTCCCCGGGCGAAAGCTCTTCCGTCGTCACGCTGCGAAAGACAGTTGTCAGGAGGCCTTCAACGCCCAAGGAGAGTGATAGGTTGCGAATGTTACATCCAAGCGAAGTTGTGGCTCGAAGACGACATTGACTTACACCTTTGTAGGATGGTCGTCATTCTTCATCGTCTAAGGCAACGCAAAGACGCGGGTTATGGCGTGGTTCGCTGCTGAGGGCCAGGCACCTTCACCGACTGCATGCCGGCGCGCGTTGCCGACTCGATGCCCATGTCCGTGTCTTCGAAGACCAGGCAGTCCGCAGGATCGACGCCGAGCCGTTGCGCTGCGAGCAGGAACGGCTCGGGATCGGGCTTCGACCTGGTGTAGTCGCCGGCACAGACGAGCGTGTCGAAGCGATCGAGAATACCCAGCGTGGTCAGCGAGGCGACGACAGAGTCCCGGGTTGAGCCGGACACTACTGCGAACGGAATTCGACCGTGGCTCTCGTGGATGTGAGCGAGCACCTCGGGTACGGCCTGCAGATGCGGCAGAGCCTCGAGGTAAAGCTGCTCCTTCTCCTGCTGCACCTGGTCGACAGGCATATTGAGACCGTTCCTCTCGTTCAGCGTGCTGATGATCTCGGCCACCGGCCGGCCGCCCCAGGCGTAAAAAAGATCCTCCGGGAAGGGACAGTTATAGCGCGCGAGCGTGCGGTTCCAGGCGATGAAGTGTAGCGGCATCGAGTCCGCGACGGTACCGTCGCAGTCGAACAAAAAGGCGCGGAAGGGGTGGCTCGGGATCTCCAGGGGCATCACGTTCTCCTTCAAAATAACTACTCGGTGGACCGGCGCACCGGCTTTTCTTTCAAGCGCCGCGTATTGGTCGGTGGCTCGTCTCCGGGGGTGGTCCGCTTGGTCCGGCGGCGGCGCTTGCCGGAGTCTTCGACCACGGCACGCATCCAGTAATCGCCGTTTGCATCCACCTCGATGCCGTGCACCTCACGCTCGAAGCCGGGGAAGCGCTTGCCGAACTCCTCCATCGCCAGGATCAGCTTGATGACCGGGGACTCGGGACCGCCGAGCCGCTCGCCCGGCATGGACATGGGGATGCCCGGCGGGTATGGCACCAGCATCACGGCCGCGATGCGCCCGGCCATGTCGGCAAAGCGGATGCGCTCGGTCTCGCCGCGGACCAGCTTCTGGTAGGTCTGCGAAGGGGTCAGGACGGGGTCGAAATCCTCGTCGCAGGCGGCATTCACGAGCGTGGCGAGGTCAAGCTCGAGCATGACGGAGTGCATCTCGTTCGAAAGCTCTTTGAGCGTCAGGTTGCGATAGCGCGCGGGATAGCGCTGCACCAGCTCCGGCAGGGCCTCGACCAGCGGGGCCTCGGTGTCATAGAGCCGCTTGAACTCAAACAGATTCTCAAGCAGCGAGCCCCACTTGCCCTTCGAGGTTCCGACCGAGAACAGAACGAGGATGGTGTAGTCGCCAGTTCGCGCTATCTCTACGCGGCGGGAATCCAGGAACTCGGTGAGCACGGCGCCCGGGATGCCCCAGTCGCTGACAGTGCCCTGCGCATTCACCCCGGGCGTAAGGATTGTCACCTTCGCGGGGTCGAGCATGCAGTAATCGCCGTCGATGTCCTCGTCCTGGTAGCCGTGCCAGTCCTCGCCGGGCGTCAGCGTCCAGCAGGAAGGCGCCGTCATCAGCAGCTCGTCTTCGGCGTTTTCAAAGAGGATCCGCTCGCCCGAGGCGGGATCGGTTACCTGCTCCGGCTGGTAGATGCCGAAGAACCACGACTCGCCGTTTTCGCTTTCGACGCGCAGGCGGTGGGCGATCGAGCTCATCGCCTGGCGGAAGCTGATCGCGTCGGCCAGGGTCTCGTCCATCAGTGTCGGGCCAGCGGGTTCATCCATCATCGCCGCCGCCACGTCGAGCGACGCGATCAACGGGTAGAAGGGCGAGGTCGTGCCGTGCATCATGAACGCTTCATTGAACTGGTCGAAGTCGAGCGGTGCGCGGTCGGACAGCTTGATGTGCACCATCGAGCCCATTGAGAACGCTGCGAGCATCTTGTGCGTCGACTGCACGGAGAAGATTGCCGGGCGGTCCGGCATATCGTCCGGCACACCCATCGCGTAACGTCCCGCATAGATTGGATGGAATTTGGCGTAGGCGTACCAGGCCTCGTCAAAGTGCACGCGCGGGACCGATTTCGCGAGCTGCTCGACCACCTGGTCGACGTTGTAGCAGAGGCCGTCGTAGGTGGAGTTGGTCACGACCGCGTAGGTTGGTTCCTGCGAACGCGCACCCTTTGAGAAGGGGCTGCGTGCGATCAGCTTCTGCACGTTCTTCGGGCTGAAGCGCTTGAGCGGCACCAGGCCGATCATGCCGTAGCCATTGCGTGTCGGCTTGAAGTACACCGGGCGCGCGCCGGTGACTGTAAGCGAGTGGCAGATCGACTTGTGGCAGTTTGCGTCGGCCAGCACGATATCGTCCTGCGCGATCACGCCGTGGCCGATGATCTGGTTCGATGTGCTCGAACCGCCGAGGACGTAAAACGTCCAGTCTGCTCCGAAGATGCGTGCGGCGTTGCGCTCCGAGTCGCCCGGAGGCCCGATGTGGTCCAGCCACGAGCCGAGCGGCGCGGACGAGATCCCCAGGTCCGAGCGCATCAGGTTTTCGCCGAAGAAGCGGTGAAACTCCTGCCCCACGGGGTGCTTCAGAAACGCCACGCCGCCCATGTGCCCGGGCGCGTCCCAGGAGTAGGCGGACTGGTCGTTGTACTTCAGCAGTTCGCGGAAGTACGGCGGCAGAAGCTGCTCGTGATAGCGCTCGACCGCGGTGTCGAGGCGCGAGGCGATGAAGGCCGGCGTGTCGCCGAAGAGGTGGATGTACTCGTGGACCTGCTTGACCACCTCGAGCGGCAGCTCCGAGACGAGCGTGCGGTCGGCGATGAGGAAGATGGGCACCTTCTTGTTGCGGTGACGCACGCCACGGATAATATCCAGCGCCGCGCGCTCCTCAAACTGCGAGTCGCCTTCAAGGTCCCAGTCGAGCAGGATTGCCGAGTAACTGGGATCGGAGGTGACGAGCGAAAGCCCATCCTCGGGCGAAGTCGTCCGCACCACCTCGTACCCCTCATCGCCGATGGCGTCCACCAGACGCTCCATCGCCCGATCCGAGACCGAGTCCGTGCGGCCCACCTCACTTGCAATCAACAACACCCAACGCTTTTCGCTCAACTTCACCCCTGCCACCATGGACTGCAAACACTTAACTCTAACGCGATTCCGATGAACCTGCGATGACGGCGGGCGAGGCCGGGGCCGTCACCACGGCAACGAACGAATCCGCGCATCCGTAGTAGAGGAACCAGCGATCGTGGAACAGTACCAGGCCCTCGGCGAAGGTCGTTCCCGCTGCGTACTGGCCGGTCTTCTCATAGGGCAGTTCGGGCTTCAGCACAGGCCTTTCCGTCTGCGCTTGCAGCTTCGCCGGATCGTTGGCGGCAAAAAGCGCCTCGCCCGCGGCATAAGCATTCGGACCCAGTTCCGGAGAGCCGCTCGCCGCTGCATTTTTGCCGTTATAGAGCATGACGATCCCCTTGGGCGTCAAGACAGGAGGCGGGCCCGTCTCCGGAAACGAGCTGTCGAAATGCCCGGCACGCGGGCGAAGAAGCTCTATCGGTGCCGCCTTCGCGTCCTCGACGGGCGTCCAGTGGATCAGATCCGGCGAACTCGCCAGCCGGATCGCACCCTCACCCCAGTACATCCAGAACTTTCCGTTGATCTTCGCCGCCACCAGCCGTCCGCCCTGCGGCCTGGTCACGATGCCCGCCGATTTGTACTGGAAGTGGCCGTATTTACCGTCCGCGCCGAACGCGGGTCCGTACTTGGTCCAGTGCACCAGGTCCGGCGACGTGGCGATCCCGACAGAGTAGGTGACCCGGTTCCACTGCGTGTAGGTCAACACGTATCGGCCATCCGGGGCTTCCACCAGCCGCGGGTCCTCGACGCCGCCGGGCCACTCGCGCGCCTGCTGCGCGTCCTTATCGGGGAAAAAGACGGGCTGCGGCAGGCGGGTAAATGTCAGGCCGTCGGCACTCTCGGCCAGCCCCAGCCGCGAGGTGTGGCCGCCGATCTTCATGGCGCCCGAATCGTCCTCGGCACGGTAGAGGACAAAGATGTGGCCGTTGCGGACGATCGCCGCGGGGTTGAAGGCGTGCAGCGCCTCCCAGTGCGCCGGCTTTCCGGAGACCGGATCCAAAAAGAGAGAGGCCGGTTGCGGTCCCAGAATGGGATTCCCATGATCCGGCCGGGTGAAAGGGCCAATCTGCCAGTCCGTCGCCTGCCCGGACGCCATTCCAGCACAACAAAGCATCGCCAAACCAAGAAGACTTTTCACCCGACAAGTCTAAGCCTGCATCGGTTCGCTGATTTGCGCAGGCTCCTTTCGGGAGGCGCGGCGTGTAGCATTCCAGCATGAGATTTCTGACGCTCGTGGCTGCAGCCTGTCTTCTCGGCTCGCCGATAGTTTCCCACGCCCAGGCCGCGATGGCCGGCATGCCCATGGACGGGATGCACATGATCCCGCCGCCTGACCAGCTTCCCGCACCCGTCCGCATGACCGGCATCGGCAACTCGCATATCGCCATAAAGGCCAGCCCCGAGGCGCAGGTCTGGTTCGACCAGGGCCTCACCCTGCTGCACGACTTCTGGGACTACGAGTCCGCCAAGGCGTTCGAGCAGGCCATCCGCGTCGATCCAAGCTGCGCGATGTGCTTCTGGGGCCTGGCCCAGGCTGAGGGCTTCCGCGCAAGTTCACACTCCGTATACGGCGAAAAGGCGCTCGAGCAGGCCGTTCTGCTCAAGAAGCACGCCGGCAGCACGGACAAGCTGTACATCGAGGCCGCCGAGGCCAGGAAGAACGCCAAGGGAGATGACAGCACGGCCGAGGTCGCGATCCTGCGCAAACTGGTCGCGAAGCAGCCGCACGATCCCGAGCCGCGCATCTTTCTGGCCGAAGCGCTCGGCGACGGTTACGACGACAAGGGTGAACCCAAGGGCAGCACAAACGAGAAGATCGCGATTCTTGAAGCGGTCCTCAAAGATTCGCCCAGGGACTCGGCCGCAAATCACTACTGGATCCACGCGATGGAGCCCTCGAACCACCCGGAACGAGCAATCGCCAGCTCTGCCTTGCTGGCCTCGCTTGCCCCGGCGAGCGGCCACATGGTCCACATGCCGGGCCACATCTACTACCGCACCGGCGATTATGCCTCGGCCGACAAGTGGTTCTCGGCCTCCACCGCGACAGACGAGAAGTACATGGCCCAGCAGCACGTCGGGCCGGACGACGACTGGAACTACGTCCACAACATGATGTACGGCATCGCCAACCTGATGGAGCAGGGCCGCTTTACGGAGGCCGATACGCTTTCGGACCGGCTCGCCGGGGCCCGCGGCCAGCTCTCCGCCACGCTTTACATCTGGAGCTCCCGCGACGCAACGGCCCGCGTCAGCCGGCGCCTGCCCGTGGCGCTGCGGACCGCCGATTGGGACTCGGTGCTCGCGCTGCTGGACAGCGCCCCGCTCGCTGAAAGCGACAGGACCGCCAACCTGCGCTTTCTCAAAGCGGAGCTGCGCAACTTCGCGACCGGCATGCGTGCGCTCAATCAGGACGACCTGCCGGTCGCCGAAAAGGCTTCCAACGCCATGGATGCGGCACTCTGGCGCGCCCAGCAGGACGCCGACGACGCCAAAAAGCCGGAAACGGCGAAGAAGGATGCGACAACCCCGCCCAGCGAACCTGTCGACCCCGATGCTCTCTCCGAGCCCCTGCGCAAGGCACTCGCCATCGCCTCGCTCGAGCTTCGCGCCGGCATCGAGCTCGCCCAGAACAAGCCCGACACGGCGAAGAAGCTGTACGCCCAGGCGGCGGCCGCCGAAAAAGCGCTCGGCTATCACGAGCCGCCGTACTCTATCCGCCCGGTCGCCGAAGTGGAAGCCGCCGCCCTGCTACGCGCGAAGGATTACGCCGGAGCCAAAAGCGCTTACGAGGCTGCCCTGGTCGAACGACCGAACTCCGGCTTCGAGCTCTACGGCATCGCACGCGCCGAAGAGCTTGGCGGGCACCTCCCAGAGGCAAGGGCCGCATACGATGCGTTTCTTAAGGCCTGGCCGACAGCGGATGCCTCGCTTCCCGAGGTCACCCACGCCCGCGCCGCCGTCAGCGGGCCTGGCCCGACCGTCGCCGCACGGTAAACTGAACGCAGAGGAAATACAGTTCCATGGCCGCACTGATCGAAGCGATTCACATCAAACGCAAGTCCGTCTTTGAGATGGAAGGCACGCCGTACGTCTGCCTGGACTCCGAGATCACCACCCCGACCGCACGCGGTGGTCAGACGCTCGTCCGCCTGAAGGTTCGCAACCTGCTCACCAGCGCCGTGTTTGAAAAGACCTTCAAGGCGCAGGACAAGTTCAAGGAGCCGGACCTGGTTCTGGTGCCCGCCTCCTATCTCTATTCGGACGGCGACGGATCCTACTTCCTCGACCAGGAGAGCTACGAAACGCTGACGCTCGACGAAGGCATGATGAACGGCGCGCTTGACCTGCTGAAGGAAGGCACCATGCTGCAGCTGCACAAGTTCAACGGCAATCCCATCGGCCTGCAGCTGCCGATCTTTGTGGAGCTCGACGTGGCGTACGCCGAACCCGGCGGCAAGGGCGATTCTTCGAGCGGCAGCGGCACCAAGACGGCCAAGCTCGAAACCGGCCTAGAGATTCGCGTGCCTCTGTTCATTAAGCAGGGGGAGCGGGTGAAGGTCGCGACTGAGACGCGCGAATTCGCTGGCCGCGTTTAAGACGGGCGTTTACAGGCTTTTAGAGCTTCGCATGGCCTTCCCGTTGGTCAGGAAGATGATTCCGTGCCAACCAGCGGGAGGGCCACGCGAAGCCCAATAGAGCACGAAGTGCTACCAAGTGAAGCCGCCGCTTGCCGGAGGCCACGCGCCCGCAAGCTGTCGCAGCAGCACAATCCGTCCGAAGTGATACGCGTTGTGGCCTGCTAGCGAGATCAGCTGGTCTTGCACGGACATCATCCGCAACGGCCGGCCTGGCAAAGTCGGACACTCGACTTGTAGAGCAGATTAGCTGTTGCTGTGGAGTGGAGGGATCGTGCAGAGCCGTTTTCCTTGGAAGAAAACGGCGTCGATATCTGAACTCCCTGTACACCCACAGCTAATCTGCTCTAGCTCCAGCCTTGCCCGGTCCGCGGCATGCGCGCCGGCGGCTTGCATGCCGGCAAGAAACCGCTGAACCAGTGCCGCCCATGGCTCGGCTTTGATCGCGTCCTCACCTGGAAAGCCGAGGTCAGCGTGCTCGGGAACCGCGGTCGCGATGCCGTTCACCCAGTCGAGGGAAATCTGCTGCCAACTGGTGATGTGCCAAAGCTCCGCGTAGATGGTGTGTGGTGAGCCCGGCAGCCCGCGGTGCGCCAAGGGCTCGTCGATCCCCTCAAGAATGTGTTCTGGCGGCGCCGCAAAGCTGTCCGCCACCAATGCCCGCTCGAGCTCATCCATCGCTAGATCCCAAGTTCCGCCCGGATCGCATCGGCGATCGCATCCGCGTGAAGCCGCATCTGCGCATGATCTTCCGCCTCGATCATCACCCGCGCCAGCGCCTCGGTGCCGCTGTAGCGGATGACGACGCGGCCGGTCCCGGCCAGCGCCTGCTCCGCATCGGAGATGGACGCCGCGACCGCGGGAATCGAATCGAGCGGCTTCTTCTCCCGCACCTTCACGTTCACGATCACCTGCGGAAAGGTCTTGAGGTCGGCCGTAAGTTCGGCCAGCGACTTGCCTGCGCGGTGCAGGATATCGAGCACCAGCAGCGCGGTCAGCAGGCCATCGCCCGTCGTCGAGCGTCCCGAGAAGATGATGTGTCCCGACTGCTCGCCGCCCAGGGTCGCTCCGGTCCGAAGCATCTGCTCCAGCACATACTTGTCGCCGACGGGGGCACGCAGCATCTGGATGCCGGACCGGGCAAGTGCGGCCTCGAGCCCCATGTTGGACATGGTCGTGGCCACAACCGTCGCGCCGGCCAGCTCCCCGCGCGCATGCAGGTCGCGCGCCGCAAGCAGAAGCACCGCATCGCCGTTCACCACGTTGCCGTGCTCATCGGCGAACAGCGCTCGATCGGCGTCGCCGTCGAAGGTGATTCCCATCGATGCCTTGTGCTTCACCACCTCGGCCGCGACCACATCGGCATGCAGCGCGCCGCAACCCTGGTTGATGTTGCGCCCGTCCGGGCTGGCATGGGTGACGATCACCTTGCCGCCCAGGTTAGCAAAGAGCTGCGGCGCCACCGAGCTTGCCGCACCGTTCGCGCAATCGATCACGAGCGTCATGTTGTCGAGCGAAAGCCCGGGCACGGCCGCCAGCAGAAAACGCGTGTACTCGGCTCGATCCGCCTCGTTCACCTCGGGCGCGTGCCCGGCCGCCGTGGGCGTCACCTTGGCATCGAGTTGGCGGAAGATCTCCTCTTCGATCGCCAGCTCTGTCGCGTCCGGCAGCTTGAAGCCATCCGGGCCGAACAGCTTGATGCCGTTATCCTGCCACGGATTGTGGGAAGCCGAGATGACCACACCCGCGCCAAAATGATGCGTGTGCGCCAGGTGCGCGACGGCCGGCGTCGTGATCACACCGGCATTTTCAACCGAGGCGCCACCCTGCACCAGGCCCGCGGTCAGAGTCGCCGCGATGCCTTCGGACGACTCCCGCGTGTCCATCCCGAGCAGGACGCGCGGGGTGGGATCGGCCTTCTTGAGCGTCTGCGCCAGGGCCAGGCCGATGGCGAACACGGTGCGGTCGTCGAGTGGCGGCTGGCCGGCCACGGCACGGATGCCGTCGGTCCCAAATAACTTCTTCATTCCGATCTTGTCTCCGTAATCACTGCGCGCACACTGCCCTGGGCAAGCCGTGCACGAATCGTCTGGTCAGGTCGAGCCTGGGCGCCCGAACGCAGGATAGTCTCCGCCCCGCCCGTAGTCTCTCCTGGTCCGCTGTTCTCAAGATAGACGATCGCGTATCCGCGGTTCAGGACCGCGAGCGGTGAAAGCGCATTCAGCCGCACCAGCGCACGCTCCAGCCTGCGCTGCGGCCGGCCCGTCAACTCCTGCGCGACCCGCATCAGTCGCGCCGTTGCGGCTTCGATCCTTCGCTCCGCAAGCGCTACGCGTACCGTTGGGTCCTGGCGGCGCAGCCGTGCCTCCAGCGCCGCGAGCCGGTTCGCGTTTGCTTTTTCGCGGCGCCTGACCGCACTCTCGGCCCGAAAGCGTAGCTCGTCGATCCTCTGCTCGCGCCGGTTGATCGAGTCCCGCAGCCGCGCCAGCACCTGCTCGGCGGAAAGCCGCGCAAGCCTCTGCCGCGCCCGCATGATGTGAAACTCGCCGGCGCGCTTCACCCGCCGCTCCAGACCCGCAACCCGCTCCTCGATGCGGTGCTGCGCCGCTGTAATCAGCTCCGCGGCGGCCGAAGGCGTGGGTGCACGCAGATCCGCCACGTAATCCGAGATCGTGTTGTCGATCTCATGCCCGATCGCCGAAACCACGGGCAGCTTCGAGCCAGCGATCGTTCGCGCGAGTTCTTCGTCGTTGAATCCCGCCAGGTCCTCGAGTGAACCGCCGCCACGTGCGACAAGGATCAGGTCGACGCGCTCCGGATGCCGGTTGAACCAGCGAATCCCCGCCGCCACGGAGGCCGGGCACCCGGCGCCCTGCACTACGGCCGGGTATACCAGCAGGTTCAGCCGCGCATGCCGGCGCCTCACCACGTTGATGATGTCGCGCAGGGCCGCTCCGGTCGGCGACGTCACAATTCCGATGCATTGCGGAAACGGAGGCAGCGGATTCCGCGGGCGGTCAAACAGACCTTCCCTCCGCAGCCGGTCGCGAAGCTGCTCAAACGCAAGCTGCAGCGCACCTGTTCCCCGCGGTCGCAGCGACTCGGCAATCAATTGCAGCTGCCCGCGTGTCTCGTAGACCGAGATTCGCCCGCGCACCTCCACTGCCAGCCCATCCTTTGGCTTGAAGCCAAGCATCTGCGCGTTCCGGCGAAACAGCACCACGGGAAGCTGGGCGTCGCCATCCTTCAGCGTGAAATACACGTGCCCCGAGGCGGCCGGGCGACAGTTCGAAATCTCACCCTCAACATGCAGAATCCCGCTGTAAGCCCCTTCGACATGCTGGCGCAGCTCCGCAATCAGCTGTCGCACCGTGTAGAGCACGGGTTCACGGACCGGGGGCGGGGCGGGCAGGGGCTCAGCGAGTTTCGCAGGCCGCTCGCAAGCGACTACAGACAGAGCCGCTTCAGCCGGCGCGAGGTCAAACAGAAGTTGGGGGGGCGTGTCTTTGGGTATGGAAGGCTTTCGCCGGGTCCGGCCAGCGGTCCGCAGGCTCAGCAGGGTCGGCACTGAATCATCGGCGGCCATCCGCTGAGTCTAAACCAGCAACCGATCAGGCGTGGTGCGCAATATGTTCCAGCATGCTATCCGCCGTCAGGATCAAATCGGATGGCTGGCAAGGCTTCGTCATAATGCTTACGGACTGACGCAGACCTGCAGCGCATTCACGAATCCGGGTCAAGCTGCCATAAGCGCCGGTCAGTACCAGGATCGGGCAGGCGGGCAAGAGACGGCCAAGGTGCTGCATCAAAGAAACACCATCCTCGCCAGGCATCTCGATGTCGCAGACCACCAGGTCAGGCGTCGTCAAGGCCACGAAGGCGAGGGCCTGCTCCGCATTATGAACCACTTCAGCCGAAAGGCCGTGCTGACGAAAGATCAGCCGCAGCGTCTCCGCCACCATCGGTTCATCGTCCACAATCAATACCAGCATAGAGCCCTCGGAAAATTCGGTGCTCCCCAGAATCAGGGGCTTGGATCCAAATCGGGATGGTCTCTTCGACTCTTCTAACAATCTGACCCGATTGGTTGCCTAAGGTTGCGACGATCTGCAAGTTTATTTCTAAAATCATACGCCCTACAAGTGGCCTGCTCCAGCCAGCAGTCGCCCGGGCATGTAAGGTGTTCAACATGCATACTATCGCTCTGATCCTTGGCCTCCTATGCACCTTTGGTGTCATGCTGGACGCCATTCAGACCATCATTCTTCCGCGCAGACCCACCCGGCGCTTCCGCCTCACACGATTCTTCTATGTACTTACCTGGTCTCCCCTCGTCACCCTCGGCGAGCACATCCAGAGCCGTCGTATCCGCGAACGCCTCTACAGCGGATATGGTCCTATCTCCTTGATTCTTTTGCTCGTTCTCTGGGCCACCCTGCTCGTCATGGGATTTGCCGCGATCTACTTCGCGATGGGCAGCCCGTTCGCCGACACGCTCAACGCCCACGGGCAGTTTCTCGCCATGGTCCGGACTGACATCTATGTGAGCGGGACCACACTCTTTACCCTCGGCCTGGGCGACGTCACCCCGCAACGCCATCTCGCCCGCGCCGTCATCGTGCTCGAGTCCGGCACCGGCCTCGGCTTCGTCGCTCTCGTCATCGGCTACCTGCCCGTCCTCTACCAGGCGTTCTCCCGCCGCGAGGTCTCGGTCGCCATGCTCGACGGGCGCGCCGGATCGCCTCCGACCGCCGCGGAACTCCTCAGCCGGCATGGGCATGAGGGCGGCGAACGCGACCTGGCCCGGCTGCTCGAAGAGTGGGAGCGCTGGTCCGCCGAAATACTTGAAACCCACATCTCCTACCCGATTCTCTGCTACTACCGCTCGCAGCACGACAACCAGAGTTGGCTTGCCGCACTCGTTGCCGTGCTCGACGCCTGCGCCCTGCTGATTACCACCATCGAGGGCCCTACCGCCCGCCAGGCCCAGCTCACCTTCGCCATGGGCCGCCACGCGCTACTGGATCTTGGCCACGTCTTCTACCTCGAAAAAGTCAACGAGGTCCTTCCCGAAGCCGTCCAGGAGAACGAACGGCTCCCCAGGGAGACCTTCAACCACCTCTGCGCCGAGCTTGGCGACATGCACATGCGGCTCTGCGGAGACCCCGCCGCCCAGCAGCGGCTCACTGCCATCCGCACCCTCTACGAGCCGCATGCCCAGATATTGGCCGACTTCCTCAAAATGCCGCTCCCGCTTTGGGTTCCCGCACCCAAAAAGAACGACCCCTGGAAGAAAGTCGCCGAGCTCCGCATGGGAGCCGAGACCAAGGACGCGCTCCGCGGGGCTATCCAGCACGTCAGCGAACGCTCCACCGCGGCCCACCTCCACGACGAAGAACACGGCTTCTAGAGCAGATTAGCTGTTGCTGTGGAGTGGAGGGATCGTGCAGAGCCGTTT
>CAZZZP010000036.1:0-39516 GCA_964658635.1 Lichenicola sp.
CTCATCCCCAACTTTTCCCTTGCAGTCAGACGGCGGACCATACATTGCAACAGAGTCTCAATGTCGCCATCGAGGAGCTGATCGGGGAGAGCTTCGAGCTGCCTGGCTTCTCGACCTTGCACAAGGAAGCCAAGCGTGGAAGAGCAGAGGTCAACCGAACCCTCTACCGCCGTGTCTCGGAATCAATCGGCGACGACGGTCAAAGCAGAATCGACCTCCTCCTGGCTGAACCGGACTCAGAGTCGAGGAAGACGCGCTGGGATGCCTTGAAACAAGATGTACAAAGCCCCACCCTGACCCATGTCCGCGATCTACTGGAGCGGCAACGATGGCTTGCCCTGGAGCGGCCAACCGTCCCCTTGAACACGCTTCTTCCCGAGGTGAAGTTGCGGCAGTTCGCTCTTGAAGCGAAGAGTCTCGATGCGGCCCAGATGTTGGAGATGGCCCCGCAGAAGCGTTACACGCTGGCAGCGACGCTAATCGAGTTGCAGAACGCGCGCGTGCTCGACGATCTCGCAGAGATGTTCATCAAGCGCATGATGCGGACGCACCGGTATGGCAGGGAGGCGCTCGCGATGGATCGTCTGAAGCATCAGGAGCGGACGGATGGCTTGATTCGTCGGCTGCACGAAGTTCTCTTGGCATGGGGCGTTGATGGGAACTCGGAGGAACGGCTGGCTGCAATCGGCGTGGAAGGCGTAGGCGATCTGCTGCTTGTCTGCGACTCGGTAGTAGCGACCGCACATGTATCTAGGATGTCCTCATCCACCGGCTAGGGCAACTCTTGCTCCAAGAACGTACAAAGGCCACCCGAAGGTGGCCTCTGCACTGCTTATTGTTGCTTACTGGACTGTGACGCTATCGCTCGCACTGACCGAACCACCGGTGCTCTGGTAGCCCACCACCACGATGCTGTGCTTCCCAGCAGCGATCGTGATCGGCGTATTGATCGCGAATGACTTGCTCTGCTGCGGATTGTTGACCAGCGTCGCGGCCGCATTGTCCACGTATACACGTACCGCCGTGATGTAGCCGCTGCCTGCAGTCGCGCCTGCAACCACCGTCACCGGGGAGCTTGTCGTCGCATTCTGCGCAGGCGAGCAAA
This sequence comes from Lichenicola sp., assembly GCA_964658635.1. Taxonomy (GTDB): domain Bacteria; phylum Acidobacteriota; class Terriglobia; order Terriglobales; family Acidobacteriaceae; genus Edaphobacter. Next base: position 1,106 of record CAZZZP010000036.1, read on the forward strand.
TCTGAGCACCGGCCGACGACGGGTAGCAGGCTGTCGATCCACCAACGGTGAAGCTCTCCGTGCTGGTGAGCGAACCGCCGGTGCCTTCGTAGCCAACGACCACGAGGGTGTGGGTGCCGGCTGCGACAGTGACGGACTGGCTGACCTGCTGCGACTTCGCGGCGGTGGGGTTGTTTGTCGTGAAGACCGCGACGTTGTCGATGTAGGCGCGGATTGCGGTGATGTTGCCACTTTGCGCGAGCGCACCAGCTGTGATCGTCACCGGGGAAGCAGCCGTCGAACCAGCGGTTGGAGCACAGATGCTAACGCCTGCTGCCGAAGGCAGACAGCCGGTTGGCGGTGGGCTGGAAGTACCGACGGTGAAGGTGGTGCTGGTCGAGAAGGCTTTACCCGCATTGTTGTAGCTAACAAGCACGAGGGTATGCGTGCCATTTCCAACAGTGACAGGAGTATTCACCATCTGCGAAGCCACCTGGTAGACCGACGTGTTGTCGAGATACAGGCGGTTGAGCGTGAACCCGGTAACATTCGAGGCGGCGCTCACGGTTACGGGCGAGTTCAGCGTCGTGCCCTTAGCGGGAGCACAGATGATGTTGGTGTTGGCTGCGGTGGGCGCGGGGCAGGGTGTGATGGTTCCGGATTGGGTGTTGGTGTAGATGATGAGCGAAGTGGTGCGGGCGTTGGTGTCGTAGAGGAGGGTTGCGATGTCGGGCTTGCCGTCTCCGTTGAAGTCCGCGACGACGACGTCGCCGCCGAGCGAGGTTGCGGGGCCGGTGGTGAAGTCCTGCGAATCGCTGAAGGTGCCACTCGCGGTGCCGGAGAGGATGCGGATGGACTGGGCAACCGGGCTGTTGGGATTTCCTTGTGTGTAGGCGACCGCGATGTCGTTGATGCCGTCACCGTTGAAGTCGCCGACGCCGGAGCCGTAGACGGCGAATGCGTCGAGGAGATCGCTGACGACGAAGCTGCCGTTGCCTGTGTTCTTCGTGTAGATGAGGCTGCCGAAGCCCTGGCTCGACTGATGGCTGTCTGAGAGGACGTCGAGTTTGCTATCGCCATTCATGTCGACTGCCTTGTCATTGTCGTAGAACTGGTTCGCCGATTGAATGTGGGTAAAGCTGAAGTTCGTAGGGTTTGTTGGATCGGCGTCCTGGCCAAGGAAGGTAGTGCCGAAGTAGCCGGGTGTCTGCGATCCGGTCGGATGGCATTGAGTTGTGAGGACAAGTTCTAATTTACCGGTCTGTAGGAAGTCTCCGCCGGCTCCGTCGACTATGCCGCAGTTTGTGTAGTTGGTGCTGGTCGCCTTGTCGTCCAACAGGCCGGTAATGCCTTCCGCGCCTTGCTCGGAGAGTACCCCGGTGCCAGGGTTGGTGAAGAGGTCGATATACGAGGTGATCCCGGGATAGAAAGTACCGTCCGGACCATATTGGCCGGGTAGGGAGCCTACAACCACGACTGAAAGATGGCCCGAGAGGTTGATGTCCGCTAAGACAAGACCGCTGCACTGGCCTTGCGCGGTGACAGCGGGGAGGGCCTTGAAGGTGCCATTTCCATTGTTCAGATAGACCGTTAGGCTGTCCACTTGGTTCGCACCGGTCCCTACGTCCATGCAGCCGACGATGTCGGGGTAGCCGTCGCCGTTCATATCTCCGATCTTCACTGCAGGTAGGAAGCCGGAGCCGGAGAGAGCTACCGGGGTTAGGAAACCACCATGGCCGTCGTTGAGGAAGACATTGCCGGGCACGGTTGAGCCCGTGAAACGTGACCCGAAGGTGACGAGGTCGGGGCGGCCATCGTTATTTAGATCGGCACTAATCAGGCGCGTGTTGTCACTCGCAGCCGACAACACAGCAGGATAGGTTTTGATTGTGAAGCCAGTCTGTGCAAACGAAGCGGCCGTAGACAAGAGGAGAGTAGGGAGGACCAGGGCACAGGTGAAGCGAAACATAGGGACCTTTGTAGATGAGGGAGATGGAAGTCTATTACGACTGCTTGACGGATAAATTCGCTGGAAAGGTTGTCGTCCCTCTGGCACTCTTTGGTAACCAAGCTGCGCATATTTCGAGCCCGGTGGCCAGCAACACTCTGGGGAGGCAGCTTGTATCCCACAAGCCCTAGGAGCTTTGCGGAAATATAGATGTTCCCTGAGTCACTCCGACGCAACCATGGGGGCAGCCAGCGCCTGAGAATGACATCTGAACGACTAAATGGGGTGAACCCAACATTAATGTTATGTTCGGCCTACCCCAACTCGGCTGCGATCTGCCGCAAGGTCCAGCCCTCGGTGCGGCGGTTCTGCATGATCGACAGCAGGGCAGGGGAGACGGTTACAGGTTCGAGAAATCCAAAGCCTTTAGCATTGTTAAACCACTTTACCGTTTCCACGATTCGAGTCATTGATCGTTCCTCGTTTTAAGTGTCGGCGCTCATTCCCAACCGGGATCTTACGGTCTCAAGCAAAGACTCCGGCCCGCTGGCTGCAAAGATCACATCTGCTGAGACTGCCTGCTCAGATATGAAATCAAGGGGCAAAACACTCAAACACAGTATGTTGGGGTGATGTATTCGTACCCTGCGTACGGCGTCCTGCCGCTCCATGGAGTAGATTGTGTGGCACAGCAACAAGCCTGCAACGAGATAGATAGCCGCAAAAGCCTCCAGGTCGTTGAGATCGGTTGTACTTAGCACGGGCATGCCAATTCTTGCCAGCACCATTTGGCGTGTACTCAGTAGTACCTTGTCGCGTCCAAACAAAAGGATGCAGTTCGACACTAGGTGTCTCCGATCCTAAGCAGTTTCGAGGAGGAAGCTCTATCATCCTCTTATTCGGCCCGGCTGTCTGCCCTATTTGGAACAAACGCCGAGTTTTGTTTGCGCCCGACGTTTCCGGGAAGTGCGGGGTTGACTCGTTGAGTGCTAATCGACGAAGAATCCAATGTGTTCGAGAGCACCGTCTCTCAGTTCGACACCTCGCAGTGTTGCGGCGGGCGAATCGAGCATGCTGTCCCCAAAGCACTTCAGCACCATGGCGGGCAGATCCGTGGAAGCTTTGAGTAGCCGGATGAGCGCGGCACTATCAGTGGGCTATTTGGAGATGGATCTGGTCGTGCATTGCGGCACCAAGGCGCAGGTCAGCTTTGTCCATACGCTGGTACTGACCGATGTGGCCTCGGGCTGGACCGAGTGCATCGCGCTTCCGGTGCGCGAACAGTCGCTGATTGTGGAAGCCGTCACTGGCCTGCGGTCCAGACTGCCATTTGCTTTGCGCAGCGTGGATACGGACAACGACAGTGCGTTCCTGAACGACACACTGTGGGGCTACTGCGATGCGCAGGGCATCGTTTTCACCCGGAGTCGCGCCTACTGCAAGAACGATCAGGCCTGGGTGGAGCGGAAGAACGGTGCGATCGTCCGCAAGCTGATAGGGTATGGCCGCCTGGAAGGTCTGAGGGCAACGGCAGCTCTACGCCGGCTTTATGAAGTCTCCCGACTGTATATCTACGCAAGTAAAGGGCTGTTCGAGCCAAGCGTTAGGTCGAAATGCTGTCACTGTTTCCGATGACATTCCTATTTGAGGCAATACGAGGGGAAAGAATAGTTGACGCCAGACAGGTTCTGTCTTTCCGTCCTTTTTTTCCGGAGGGAACTGTTGATCAATACCAGCGTTCACTAGAGCGGCGTTCAGTTCGCCCACGCGACAGTTGGATGCCGGCCAGTTCTAAACTGTGCCGGGGAGCGCAAATACATGCGGCAAGCGAGCTGCTCCCAGACTTCTCAATGGTCCTTTCCCAGGATCTGTTGGGATGTGTTCCTGATCCCAAAGCGCTTTGCGACTTCACGGGGCAGATGTAGTCCGAGCTTCGCTCGCGTCATCGCAACATATAGGAGGCGTTGCTCCGCCTCATAGGCCGCCTGGGTATGATCTTGGCTAGCGCGTACCAGTGACGCTCCAAAGTCAACGTCTACCTTCACATAGGTCCACTCTCTGCCCTTGGCCTTATGTGCCGTCGAGCAAACAATCCTGGCTCGAGTCTCGTCGCGCTCACATAGTCTGAGCGCCGTGAGCATCCGGCTCTCTCCATGCTCCTGCACAAGACTCACAAGAGCCCTCAGGTGTTCACCCTCCGGTTTCACACTGAGGCTCATTGCCTCTTCCCAACTTTGAAAGCCTAGCAGTTCAGGCACCTCCGCTGGCAAGCCCTGCTTGATTCTCTGTACGCCCTGAAGCAGCCGCTCAAGCTGTTGAGTACCTCCCAGAACGGCGCATGGTATGTTCCGGCTAAGGCACGCCAGAACATTCACAATGACCCCTGCGTTGCTTCTTGCCAGGATGGCGTCAGGTTTCACGCGAGCGATTTGGGAGGGGATTTTTGCCAAACCGCGCAGAGCAGTGATTGCACCCAGTTGACGAAGGATGATTGTCGCCGCGGAAGCGATTTCCGGACCGAACCGGAAAGATTGTGAGAGCAGCGTGTGATGCTTTGCTGGCACCATGGCCATAGCATTGACGGCACCGCGCCACTCATAGATTTGCTGGTACGGATCCCCAACGTAAACGATGGGACATTGAAGCCGCTTCAGAACTCCAATCAGTACAGGGTTTAGGTCTTGTGCCTCATCGATCATGATGTAATCCGCTTGTGCTTTTGGCTGGGCTAAAGCCCACAACTTCAGATAGCCATCATGGCTCAAGGGCAGCCCAGCCGTGCGGTGTTGCATCGCACCCCAAAGGTTGTTAACGTGCTCGGCGGCTTGATCGGCAAAGCTTGCAAATTGCTTACTGTCCAAACTCTCCAACAGTCCGACAGGAATAAAGTGGTTCGTTCCAGGTGTTTGCTCGTCGCTTTGCAGAAAGCGGTGGAGTGCGTGCAGAAGGACGGCTGCATAGGATTGACGCTCGAGAACGACTCCGCAAGCAAAGGATATTTCCGCAGGAAAGCGGAAAGCTTCAGCGATCAAATGTGGCGTAAGAGAGCCAGTCAGCTTCCAGTCCGGATAACCGAGGCTCCTGCGGATGCTGTGGAACGCGATTGAGTGGCCCGTTGCGCACCGTACGCGGGAAGGGAAGCGTCTCTGGGCCTCCCCAGCGATACTGCGATTGAAAGCCATGTACAGCCCCTGGCGTTGCGTGCTCTCCGCCAACAAGGCCAAAGTTGTTGTCTTACCGGTGCCGGCGTAGGCGTTGATTCGGAGACCCTCATTTTTGAGAAAGAGAGCCACGGCTCGCTCTTGTTCAGGAACGGGCTTCACTGCGGACGTGACGGGGGGCTGCATCCAAGACAATTTTAGAAGAGTCTGACTGACACTCATTATGCAAACGTGGTGCCCTTGAAGCCATGTCGAACGACAGTTTAGTAGACGAGTCCACTCGGATGCCGAAGGGAATCACGCTCTCGCACTTCGTGCGAGACAAAGTTCTTACCACCAGATGATTCCAGCGGTTATGCTGGAGAGATGGCTACGATGTTTGTGCAGCAATCACAAGGGTATATCCAGCAGATCGAGGAAGAGATCGAACGGCTCCAGCAGCTCCTTGAGCAGGTGAAGGCGACGATCCACAGTGAAGAAGAGCTTGAGAGCGGGGAGCCAAAGCGCTCAGCTCCTCGAAAGTACACAGCGAAGAAGGTCGTCTCAAAGAAGAAGGCTGCAGTCTCAGTACAGCCGAAGAGACGTGGCCGTCCGAAGAAGTCCGCAGAACCAATCAACGAATAATCAGAGGGATCAGATGGCAACGAAAAAAGCAATATCAGAGACGACGCCCGCGAAAGCAGCGGATCCGACACCGGGTGCATCCGTGGCAAAGATGACCAAGACCCAGATCGTCAAAGCGATGGCCGAGAAGCTAGAAGTTGAAACGAAGCAGATCCAATCGTTCTTCGATGCGCTCACGGAGATGGCGACAGAGCAGACGCGTGAGGCTGGAGAGTTTACGGTGCCGGGTCTAGGCAAGCTGGTCAAGGCGGAACGCAAGGAGCGGATGGGCCGCAATCCATCCACCGGTGAGCAGATCAAGATCGCTGCAAAAACTACCGTCAAGTTCCGTGTTGCAAAGGCGGCTACTGAGGCCATTGCACCACCGAAGGCCTAGCGGTACTATCAGACGTAAACTATTTGCAATGAATAGTTTACGTCTGATAATGAAGATTACGTATAGTCGCTATGTAGCGGCTCGTTAGAAATGTCATGGTCGGGGGTGCGGACGAATACTTGGACTGGCCTGGAGGTCGTCTATGTATTCGTATGAAGATCGCATTCGAGCGGTCGAGCTCTACATCACGTTCGGAAAGCGGGCAACTGCTACCGTTCTTCAGTTAGGTTACCCGACCACAAAAGCTCTCAAGCGCTGGCATGGGGAGTACCAGCAACGTCATGATTTGCCTACCGGCTATGTGCGCTCGAAGCCGAAGTACTCGTCCGAACAGAAGGCCATGGCGGTAGCGCACTACCTGAACCACGGCCGCTGCCTTGCCTTCACCTTGACGACGCTGGGGTATCCGGGACGAGGAACACTCCGGGCCTGGCTTGATGAGTTGTCCCCTGGGGCCAGCAGACGCGTCACCGGCAAAGCCGGGGGCGTGTCTCATCCTACAGAGAAAAAGCAGGCCGCAGTCATCGCACTATGCACCCGGGGGGAGAGTGCACAGCAAGTTGCTCAGAGCGTAGGCGTGAGCAGGCCAACGTTATACAACTGGAAAAATAAGATACTTGGTCGAGAGGTACCTGCATCGATGAAGCGTCAGGACAAGTCACCACAAGCCCCTGAACAGAGAGAACTGGAGCGACAAGTCGAATCGCTTCAACGTGACATCCGCCAATTGCAGCTTGAACACGACATCTTGAAGAAGGCCAATGAACTGCTAAAAAAAGGCCTGGGCGTCGATCCGCGGCTCCTGAGCAATCAGGAGAAGACCTTGCTGGTTGATGCCCTCAGGCAAACCTATGCGCTTTCAGAACTGTTTGCCGAGCTAGAACTTGCTCGAAGCTCCTACTTTTATCACCGTGTGCGGTTACGGATCTCTGACAAATTTGCTGACCTGCGTTGTGACCTTACGAGCCTCTTTGCACTCAATCATTGCTGCTACGGCTATCGCCGGATGCGGGCCGCTCTTGCGCGGCAGCAAATCTTCCTCTCGGAGAAAGTAGTGCGGCGTCTGATGAAGCAGGAGCACCTGACTGTTCCTACCGTGCGTCGTCGTCGCTACGGCTCCTATCTGGGAGAGATCAGCCCCGCACCAAAAAACCTTATCAATCGCGACTTCCAGGCACCGGCTCCGAATGAGAAGTGGCTTACCGATATCACTGAGTTCCATATTCCGGCCGGCAAGATCTATTTATCGCCTATGATCGACTGCTTCGATGGACTGGTCGTCAGCTGGTCAATCGGTACACGCCCAGAGGCCGAGCTTGTAAATACTATGCTGGATGCGGCTATCGAGAAGGTGGCCAACAGCAATGATCGGCCTGTTGTCCACTCCGATCGTGGGGCCCACTATCGCTGGCCGGGGTGGCTCTCACGTATCGGCGATGCAAAGCTGATTCGTTCCATGTCGCGCAAAGGATGCTCACCCGACAATGCGGCTTGTGAAGGCTTCTTCGGACGGCTGAAAACAGAGCTGTTCTATCCTCGGAACTGGCAGGCTACAACTATCGACCAATTCATTGAGCTGGTTGATTCTTACATCCGTTGGTATAACGAAAAGCGGATCAAAATCTCGCTCGGCTCACTCAGTCCCATGGAGTACCGCAAAAGCCTTGGGCTCGCAGCATAAACATAACCCAGTCCAAGTATTCGTCCGCACCCCCAAGTGGGGATTTTTCAGTTGACGATGACACCCGAAGTCTAGAACTCGTAAATCACCCCGCAGCCTGAAGAAGAGTCCTGAACCAGCCACCGTCAGCGACCCGGTCGCGGACCTCCTGCCTTATCTCGCTCGCTTCATGGAAGATGGCGAAATTACCATCGGCATCGTCTACCCCGTCGGCTGCGTAGCCATGGCCACTGAGGAACATGCGTCGGTCGCAATGCTCATCCGGCGCAAGAACGAGACGCTTACAGAGCTGCTGACTCGCCTCGACCATGCCATCGGACTCGCCCTCACCGAAGACATCTTCACCGACGAAGTCAACCAGCTCCCCAAAGGCAAATAGAAGGTCCAACCTCACACAGCTTGTGTCCACTACACGGTTGTGGACACAACCTACCCTCAACAAACAGTCAAGACGGCCAAAGCGTCGTGCTTACGGCTTATGCAGCCTCTTAGAGTTCCTGCAGTTTTGAGACTTTAAGGAGTCGCCTTTCCATCAGCTTTCGCTCGTCAATGTCTTCTAGGCTCCCGTACCAAAAGATCACATCGCCATCACCATCGAGTCGGGGCATTCCTCGCGCGCGCATGCGCCTCCAACCCGATTTTATGTCCCATATCCTGTATTCAACATCAATGAGACGGCCTGTTTCCACCGATTCGCGCAGGTGGTGCAGGGTTGGTTTTACGTCGTCCACATGGAGTGCATCGAGCCAGCCCAGCTTAAGTGATTGCTCTTTGGTTAATCCTGTAATCTCCATCCATTGCGCACTCACATTCAGCACGTTGCCCTCTGCGTCTAGCAACCAGGGAACACTGGGATTGAGGTCCACCATGGTACGGTAGTGCTCTTCGCGGGAGCGAAAAGCTTCTGCCGTTTGCCTGGAAGCGGTAACGTCGGCCACAGCTACAGAAATGCCGATTACTTCCCCCGCCTCATCGAAGGCAGGCTGATAGGTGATTAGGGTTATCACAGTCCCACCTTCGGGCTTGTGCGATGGCCTGATCACTTCTTCGTCGTAGATAGCTTCTCCGTTGAGAGCGCGAGAAATGTACGGCTCAATATGCGGGAACAACTCGGGAAGAACTTCCATCAGGGTTTTGCCGATATGCTTTTCGATTGGGATGCCATTCAGGTCAGCATAGCGCTGATTGAGACTCACGTAGCGTAGCTTACGATCGAGAAAACACAATCCCACCGGCGCGCCTTCATAGATCGCCTGCAACTGAATTAGTCGCTCCGCCGGAAATGCCTCCAAGCTGGAAGAGAAGGCTTTACCATTTGAAACAAAGATGGCATTGGACCTTCTGCGTTGGCTACTCGCTATCATTTCCAAGATATCCGCTGCCGGCTGAGGTCTTCCATACAGCCAGCCTTGCACCATCTCGCAGCCAAACCACAAAAGCATATCTGCCTGCTCCTCGGTCTCGACACCTTCTGCTACCGTCGCCAGTCCGAGGCTGTGACCAAGACCTATTACCGCTGCAACAATTTTGCGGCTTTCACGCCGCTCCACCATCGATGCCACGAAGCTGCGGTCTACTTTCAACTCGTCAAAAGGAAGGGACTGTAAATGACTGAGACTGGAATATCCGGTGCCAAAATCATCTAACGCTAAACGACAACCCATGTCCTTCAACCGATGAGCAAGCGTCTTTGCGCTCTCCAGATCTTTGACGAGTGCGCTTTCTGTGATTTCCACCATAATGCGGTGCATTGGAAAGCCAGCCAGTGTGGCCAGTGTCCGCAGCTCTTCAGCAATTTCCGGACGCTGCAATTCAATCGGAGATATGTTGATCGATAGATCGATAGTTCCAGGCAAAGCCAGCCCGGCGTGAAAGGCTTTATTCACGATCTGCTGCGTAACCTCGCCAATAAGACCATCCTCTTCCGCAAGTGATATGAAGTTGGTTGGGAGTACAAGGCCATGATGTTGATGATCCCAGCGCGCTAACACTTCAAAGCTCGCCAGTCGGCCGGTTCGCAGTTCTACTATGGGCTGAAATGTGGGTATCAGGCTGTTGTCAGCTAAGGCTTGCCGGATGTCCTTCACGAGTGCCAGCATGGCGTGATTGTATTCCCAAAGAGAAATTGTCCGCCAGAGGAAAGCCAAGAGCAGTAATGCGTCATTCCAACAAGGAGAAAATCAGAATGTGAAGAAGCCACGCAGCTCACTCCCCTGCTTAGAGGTTCTGAATCTCGCGTCAGCGAGTGACTTTGCCTGATATCGCCGGATGATGATCCCTTGGCGGATTGCTTCCGAGAGCCGACTTCGCGGCACCTATCCTAACGACGCATAAGATGCTGTTGAACGTCACAGAATTCGGCCTCGCTTTACTTGATTGGGAGAAACTTCTTCGCACTGGTGCTGTTCCTGAGCCATTTCAAGCGTCGATGTGGAGGAGTGCGGGCGAATGATCTGACAGCATTTGGAACAAAGCGATTCTTCGAGTGCCCCGAGGCGCTTGATGAAATCACGAACTGCGGCCATAGGATTCCTCTCCTGTCTTTTCTTCACTACGCGACGTAGCGAAGGGATGGTTGAATGGTTTCGATCAAGCACGGCAGAAGTACTGGCTTGGTGAGCAGTTGAAAGTCATACCCCTGTTGTCGTGCGGAGCTGAGAAGATCGCTGGTAGCAGCGTTCCCAGAGATCAATAAGACGTGGCAGTGAGGACAGGCCGTCTTAATTGCTTGGAATGAACGCTGTCGGACGACTTTTGTTTATCGCGCCTACGACGACAGATCGGCAGCTTTCGTCGAGGTAGGCGATCTCTATCCCAATAGTACTGTTAATCTTTGATTTCCATCGAACGTATCCCTGGCCGGTTAAACGCAGGCCGGTTAGCGATAGGTGGCAGTCAAAGTTTACCTTTCCAGGTGCCACTGGACTCGCATATGGCGCGCTGAAACCTCCACGTCCCAAGCCCATATGACCGTCCTTGGCACTGTCGGAGAAATCTAACGTCTTAATCGAAAGTGAGTGCCGTGGCGGAATGCCCATCGGCTTTTGCCACCGCTCGGAGTATTCTGCGAGCGCTTGCTCGATAGCGGTGAGAAGCGTATCTCTCCGCACTGGCTTGGAGAGGAAAGATTCTACGCCCAGCCCATACATCTCCCTCTCGTTGATGTCGCCAAACCCACTTACAAAAACAATCCCTGGGGGGGTCTTCCCCATCGCCGCCATACGTCGTACCAACTCTGGACCATCCACCCGGGGCATATTTACATCAGTAATGACCAGATCGTAGTCATTGGTTGAGAGCTTTTCAAGGGCTTCCTGTCCGTCGGCCGCAGTAGTGATCGGGTGAGAGGTTTCGCGCGCGAACCATACAGTAAAAATGTCAAGAAGAGCGGGTTCATCATCCACAAACAGGATTCGTGCGTCGCAGAGCTTCATAGTTGTGCCTCCTCATGCCCAGTTTTTTGAACTTCCGAGGGAATGGGTAAGGCGAGCTGAAAGCGAGTGTTTGGGGTATTTGCACAGAGGGTAAGGGAGCCACCGTGCTCAATGGCGATAGCTCTGGACAGACTGAGCCCGATGCCCATTCCCAAGCCGACTGTCTTGGTGGTGAAGAAGGGCTCCATCAGATGGGCTCTGACCTTTTCGTCGATCCCTGGGCCGCTGTCTGTCACTTCCACATTCAGCCACGCAGCGGTACACTCCACAGCGAGGACAACCCATCGCTCTTCTGTTTTGCTTTGGACAATTGCATCGAAGGCATTGTTGAGCAAATTGGTAATGATCTGCCCGATCTGGGTCTCACGGCATTCGATATAAGGAAGATCCTACTTCAGCTCTAGTCGCAATTCCACCTTATGTCTTTCAAACCGGGAGCCTTGGAGTTCCACACATTCATCGACGATCTCGTATATTGACGCGGTCTCCATCGGGTCCTTGTCCGCAGCGCGACCGAATCCTTTAAGCCCACGCAGAATCCGGGTGGCTCGCTCGGAGGTCTTGACGATGCTTTCGCAAACCATTCTGACATTTTCGGCCGGAAGCACTTGATCGAGGGATGCAGCCTGTATTAGGTCGTGAGCCTTGGCGTGAATGATCGCCAGAGGGTTACTGATCTCATGGGCGAGCCCTCCCGCCATGTGACCGAGAGCTTCAATCCGTTTCTCCTTCAAATAACGACTCTGTTCGAGCTCTTCCTGTAGGGCTTTTTCGTCTGTGATGTCGGCAAAGAAGATGCTCAAGCCATCGACGGTGGGAAAGACGCTGCCGCGAAACCATTTCTGATACAGGTCGTAGAAGATTTCATAGGTGGCGTTGATTTGATCCTGCATTGCGTTGACCAGAGTCAGTTCCAGCGGGGTCCCTCGTACGTTAGGAAAACAATCCCAGTAATTTTTGCCAACAAAGAAATCTGGAAGAATGTCCGCTGCTTTGCGGTTGCCGTAGACCAGCATCCAGTTACGGTTGATTTTGACGACAGCGTCCGAGGTGCACTCAAGGACAGAGTTCACCTGATCGTATGCGGCTGTCAATTCCAGTTGCGCCCTATGGAGCTCGGCGGCCAACTCCTTGGAGGAGATGAGGGCGGATAAAGCCTGATCTCTCTCTTGTTCCGTTTTCGAAAATATTTCCATGTAACGACCGACCCTCTGGGCGAGTGTCGGAGTTGCGCGAGCGAAGAGAATAGCTGTGGGTAGAGATGCAGCGGCACAAATGATCTTTACGGCTGCTGAAAGGGGGTATGCGGGCCACCACACGGTGACAACTTCCATCACGTGGGTCGCGCCGCAAGCCAGGATGAACATGCCAAAAGACACGAAGATCCATAGATATCCTTGGAAGCCATCATGATAGCGCAACTTGCGGGAGATCCAGTGGAGACAGATGAAAATACTGCCGTAAGAAATAGCTATAAGGCTATCTGCCGAGACGTTCGTCCAGATCAGGCTCGGTTGTGCGAGGTAGCAGAACCGATGTGGAAGATAGTTGACGGAGAGGAGACGAGAGAAGGTTCCGGTGAAGAAGACACTCAAAATGGCAACACATAAAAGGCTGACAAGCAAAGCCCGCTTTTTCACCGATTTGCCTCAGTTGAATGCTCTAACTTGTTTTAGCCGTTCCGATAGCACGGCATGCAACGAAGATAATCATCCATCTCTAGCTGCCAAAAGTAAAGGCAGAATATAGCGCTGTACTCTCTGAAACCGAAGTTTCAGCCGGGCATTTATCGTTCCAAAACCTCTGGACCCGCACCGCAGACCATTCTCCGAGTCTTCGGGCGTTAGGATCTCGCGATTGCTTAGTTCTGCCGCGATCGCGCGGAGTATGAGCGCCGGAGCAAAAATAGACTACAGAGCGCCGCGCGAGCGGCGGTTTGTGGCGGTGTAAAGGGGATCCACCGCCGGAGACTGGTCCTGCAGACTGTTGCCTTGATTGGCCTGCCTATGGGACACCGGAGGGATGTTCAAGGTGGAGCTATACGGGCGGGTACGGCGTGCGGTTCTGGTGGATGGGCTGAGTCAACGGGCTGTGGCGCGAGTTTGGGATCTCGCGCAAGTCGGTCCGGAAGATGGTGTCGTTTTCGGTGCCGCCAGGATATCGGCGGGAGCAGCCGGCGACGCGGCCGAAGCTTGACGCTTTCGTGGGCTTGATCGACGCGATTCTGGACGAGGACAAGGCGCGTCCGGCCAAGCAGAGGCACACGGCCAAGCGGCTTCGATCGGCTACGAGAAGAGCATCAGTTCACGGGCGGCTACACAATCGTGAAGGACTACCTGCGTTCTGCGGCACAGCGTAGCCGGGAGATGTTCCTTCCGCTGGTACATCCTGCGGGCGAGGCGCAGGCGGATTTCGGCGAGGCTCTTGCGGTGATCGGCGGCATGGAGTGCAAGGCGCACTATCTCGCGGTGGATATACCGCATTCCGACGACTATTTTGTCATTGCGTTTCCCGCCGAGACGACGGAAGCGTTTCTTGAGGGCCACGTAAAAGCCTTCGCGTACTTCGGCGGCGTTCCCACGCGCATCCTCTGCGACAACACCAAGATCGCTGTGGCGAAGATCCTTGGTGGAACCAGGCGGAAGCGCACCAGAGCCTTCTCCGAACTCCAGAGCCACTATCTGTTTGCCGATGAGTTCGGACGTCCCGCGAAGGGTAACGATAAAAGCAAGGTGGAAGGCCTGGTGCGTTATGCGCGTCGGAACTTCATGGTGCCGATCCCGCGCTTCGGCAGCTGGGATGCGTTCAACACGCATCTCGAAGCTGCGTGCCGCAAGCGTCGCGAGCGCACGCTGCGCGGACATAAGGAGCCCATCGCCGAGCGCTTCGTGCGCGACCGTGGGCGATGATGACGCCGTCAGCATGGCCTTATGACGCCTGCGAGAAGGTCGCGGCGCGGGTAAGCTCCTTGGCGCTGGTGCGCTATCGCGGCAACGAGTACTCGGTGCCGACCCGGCACGGACACCTTAAGGTGCTGGTGCGTGGATATGTTCATGAAGTGATCATCGCCTGCGGCAGCGAGATCGTCGCGAAGCATCCGCGCAGCTATGAGCGCGAGGCCGTGGTCTACGATCCGCTGCACTATCTTGCGCTGCTCGAACAGAAGACGCGGGCGCTCGACCCAGGCAGCACCGCTTCAAGGCTGGCAGTTGCCCACGTGCTATTTGCAACTGCGCAGGTTACTGGAAGCAAGACTGAAGCACGGCGGACGCGAGTATGTGCAGGTGCTACCTGGCTGCGGGGGCGACGGATATGCGCAAGGGGTTCGATGGTCTGCATGGGCTGGTGCGGGATCAACTGGGTTGCGATCCGATGAGCGGTCACCTGTTCCTGTTCGCCAACGCAAGACGAACCCGTTTGAAGGTGATGGTGTGGGATGGAAGTGGGCTTTGGGTTTGTTCAAAACGTCTTGAAGAAGGTCGGTTTCGTTGGCCTGAGGCAACCGGCGAAGATCGCATTGCGATGAGCCACGAAGAGCTGACGCTGCTGTTGAACGGCATCGATCTGGATCGGGTGAAGCGCCGGCGCTGGTATCGAAGCACACCAGCATAAAGCGCTTGTAAGCTGCCGTTGGTTCTGTTAATCGTAGAGCATCGTGAGTCCATCTTCATCCTCATTTGCCGGGTCGGCTCGAGAGCGGATCGACGCGCTGACCCAGCAGTTGCAAGCCTCTGAGAGCAAGCTGGCGTACGCTGAGTGTCGGATCCAGTTGCTGGAGGAGGCCCTGCGCGCCGAGCGGATCAAGAAGTATGGACCGAAGAGCGATCGGCTTACGAGTGCTCAGCTGGAGTTACTGGAAGTCGAGCCTGGGGTCAGCAGCGTCGAGGTCGAGCAGGAAGCTGAACGTCCACCGCTCGAAACACTGATTCAGGCGAACCGGAAGAAGCGCAAGCCGCATCCTGGCCGACAGACTCTGCCGGCAGAGCTACCCCGTGTGGAGCAGGTGATCGTCTGCACGCCAGAGCAGTGTGTCTGCACGGGTTGCGCCCAGGAGTGTTCCGTCATCGGCTATGACGAAAGTGAGCGGCTCGATGTGGAACCGGCGAAGTACTTCGTGGTCCGCACTCGGCGCGAGAAGCGGGCTTGCAGGCATTGCAACCAGGACCAGGTTGTGTCTGCTCCGCTGACTGAGCACATCATCCCCAAGGGTCTGGTATCGGATCGGATCGTGATCGACACGATCCTGCAAAAGTATGTGGCGCACCTTCCCTTGTATCGCCAGAGTGTGTTGCTGGAACGCGATGCGGGGATCGAGATCACGCGAGCGACGATGGATGGCTGGGTGATGAGAGTCGGCGATCTGCTGCTGCCGATCGCTGGCGCGATGCGCAGGCAGTTGCTCGAAGGAACCTACCTTCAGGCCGATGAGACACCGGTTGCCGTGCAAAAGCATGATGGCAGCGGAACCAACCACCAGGCTTATCTTTGGCAGTACGGCACGCCAGGTGGCAGTGTGGTCTTCAACTTCCGGATGGGCCGCGAACGCGAAGGACCGAAGCTCTTCCTGGACAGGTTCGATGGCCTGCTGCAAACCGATGGCTATGCGGCTTACGACGGCGTGGGCGGCAAGCAGATGGTCCATGCCGCGTGCTGGGCCCATAGCAGAAGAAAGTTCACCGACGCGCTCAAGTTGAATCCGAAAGACGAAGCCGCCGCACGTCTGCTCGGGCGCATCGATGCCTTATTCGCCATCGATGCCAGGGCCCGGGAACACAAGCTTGGCTCCGAGGTGCGTCACCAGATGCGGCAGCTGGAGGCCAGGCCCATCCTCGAAGCGTTGCGTGAAGATTTGAAAACGACGGTGCAACGTTCCTTGCCCAAGAGCGCGACGGCAAAGGGCGCCAGCTACACCTTGACGCTCTGGCACAAACTGACTCGCTTCCTTGAACACGCAGAGCTCGAACTATCGAACAATTCAGCCGAAAATTCCATGAGAGCTATCGCTCTCGGACGCAAAAACTGGATCCATCTCGGTCACCAGAATGCCGGCCC
Organism: Lichenicola sp.; assembly: GCA_964658635.1. Lineage (GTDB taxonomy): Bacteria > Acidobacteriota > Terriglobia > Terriglobales > Acidobacteriaceae > Edaphobacter. The sequence continues at coordinate 17,361 of CAZZZP010000036.1, forward strand.
CAGGATCGCCGCCATCCTCTCCGTTCTGGAATCCTGCCGCAGGCTAAACATCAACCCTCGCAATTACCTCGCCCACATCTTGCCAGGACTCGCAAACCAATCTATCCAAAAACTACACACCCTCACCCCAGCAGCCTTTCAGCAAAAACCACAATAAACTCGAACTGGTTTGCTCGGACGGATACGAACTATCCGCATCTGCCGCTGGCCCACGTGCGCACCACCCAGCCCGCCGATTACATGACTTTATTGGAAGGAGCGAGCGCATGAGCGATACCGCCGCACCCATCGAAACGCCGCAGCTTCTGCTCGACCACCACCTTAAGGCGCTGCGTCTGCCGACCATGCTGCGCGAGTACGACCACGTGGCGCGGCAGTGCACCGCTGAAGACCTCGACTATCCCCGTTATCTGTTGCGCATGGCTGAGCTTGAACTGCTCGACCGGGAACGTCGCGCCACTGAGCGACGCATCAGGCAGGCGAAGTTCCCCGTGACCAAGAGCCTCGACAGCTTCGACTTCCTCGCGATGCCGACGCTCAAGAAGGCGATGGTGCTGGAACTGGCGCGGTGCGAGTTCCTCACGTGCCGCGAGAACGTGCTGCTGCTCGGCAACAGCGGCACCGGTAAGACCCACATCGCGCTGGCGCTTGGTCTCGCCGCATGCCAGCAGGGACACCGTGTCCGCTTCACCACCGCCGCCGCCCTGGTTCATGAACTGATCGAAGCTCGCGACGAGAGGAAGCTGCTGCGCTTCCAGAAGCAGATCGCCAGCGACGAGTTGCTCATCGTCGATGAACTCGGCTTCGTGCCGTTATCCAAAACCGGCGTTGAGCTGCTCCTCGAGATGCTCAGCCAGCGCTACGAGCGCGGCTCAACCATGCTCACCTCGAACCTGCCCTTTGCCGAATGGACCGAGGTCTCCGGCTCCGAACGCCTCACCGGAGCTCTCCTCGAGCGGCTCACCCACCACGTCCACATCCTCGAGATGAACGGCGACAGCTTCCGCCTCAAACAGAGCCGCACAAAACGGACGCCCAACTCCTAACCGCCCCTGCCAGAACATGACTTGCGGGGGCAGCCCCAACATCCTTCGCAGGTCTCAGGTGGCTCCCTTTTGCTCCGCCACACTGGTTTACTTTTACTCCGCCCTTGACAGCTGCTCGCAAAGAACATAACTCTGGCATAATTGTCATTATGGTTAGCTAAGACCTTGCTCCGCCACACAGCCAAATGTTCTTGGGGAATCCGGAAACATACACTTCACTTATGTAACTCGAGACGCCGCATCGATTCGAAAGGCGGTGTTTATTTCTGTCTGTGACAACCAGGATTGGGACAGTCTGGGCGCTTCCAGCAGAGTGGTAATTGCGTTCTCGTCCAACGACCGATAGAAGAAATAACCCTGTGCGAATTCGCATCCAAAGCTGCTCAGTTGCGATGCCTGAAATGCGTTTTCTACCCCTTCAGCCACAACTTTCATACCCAGACCGTGAGCCATAGCCAAGATGGTTTTCACAAGTGCTACGCTCTCCGTGTCAAGTGCCAATCTGCTGATGAACGATCTGTCAATCTTTAGTATTTGCAACGGAAAGCGATGCAAGTAGTTTAGCGACGAGTAGCCCGTGCCGAAATCGTCGATACTGAAGCTAACACCAACTTTTCGCAGTTCTGATAAGACCTGAATCGCCCGCTCGACATCTCTCATGATCAAACTTTCCGTGATTTCCAATCTCACGGTGTGGGCTTCAACTCCGGTGTCCAGAATCACTCGAGTGACCTCTTCCACGAAATCAGGTTCGCTCATTTGTCGGGCAGAGACATTAACGCTGATCGACAGCGGTTTTACATCCAGACGAGTGCTGTTCCACTTCAATGCAGCCTGGCATGCTTTTCTGAGTACCCACATGCCAATCGGAACAATGAGTCCAGTGTCCTCCGCGACATTAATGAAACGATCCGGAGAGACAAAGGCGCCGCCGGGTGTTTGCCACCTGATCAGTGCTTCAAATCCGACGATTTCGAAGTTGGTGAGCGAGAGTATCGGTTGGTAATGAACAACAAACTCATCCTTACTAAGGGCTCTCCGAAGGCTCATCTCCATCTCAAGACGGCCCACGGCTTCTGCATGCATCGATCTATCAAAAACTTCAAAACGCGATCTACCATGCTCTTTGGCATGGTACATAGCACTGTCTGCATCTCTTAGGATCTCATCTGCGTAGCTGTAATCTGCGCTACTCATTACGATCCCAATGCTTGTTGTAACATAGATCTCCGTTCCCGCGATCCGGAATGGAGCATCGAGTTGAGTCTTGATTCGCTCCGCAAGCACTGTCGCATCAGAGATGTCTGGGCAGCCATTCAGCAGAATCGTGAACTCATCGCCTCCGAAGCGAGCGAGTGTGTGTGACATGCCTGAGTTGTTTGGAGGCACTGAGTGAACGAAGCTGGTAAGCGATTCCGATAGTCGTTGAGCAACCTCTAAGATAAGCTCGTCTCCAGCTTGGTGACCAAGACTGTCGTTTACGATCTTGAACCGATCAAGATCGATGAAGTACACAGCGAAGGATAGGCTGGGAGTGTCTTTTCGCAGCTGGATCAGTTTGCTTAGGTGGTTCAAAAACAGCGCACGGTTTGGAAGTTTTGTTAGGAAATCGTGTGAGGCGTCAAAGATAAGCCGCTCTTCTACCCGCTTGCGTTCGACAACCCTTCCCAGCTGAATACCAATCTCTTCCATGAGCTGGAGAAAAAAAGGTTTCGGCTCGACCCTCTGATCAGAGAAAAACTCGAGGACAGCCACCACCTCTTTATCTACCAACACCGGAAGGGCAAAGCCGGCAACGATGCCGGCACGACGTGCGGCCGCAATTCGCGGGAAATTTTGATCTCGGGAAACATCTGTAATCCACAGGGGCATACCGGTCGATAAGACGCGCCCTGGGAGTCCAATGCCACTGTTCAGCTTCGTCGTTTGCGTGACGTCTTTAAAAGCATTGAAACGGTCGGCATCTCCATACCAACTTGCTGTTGGAATGAGCTCCGGTCCGTTATCGCAGGAATCGACAACATAGGCATGCCCCAGCGGCCAACCGGTAGTTTGGCAGATATGGCTCAGTGAAAGCTTCAGGACATCGTCTACACTGCTCGATTGATTAGCCGCTACGACGATTGCTCTAAGCAGCTCCAAGTGCTCTTTCCTCTCGTATAGATCACGGAGACTGGATTCGGCAATCGACTCCGCTTCGAGCCGGGTCTTTCGCTCACGCTCCAGTCTACGTGTCAGCTTGCTTAGAAGTTCTCCGCAATCATTGGCCCCGAAATGCTGCATTTAGGCTCCGCTCACTGCAAACGATATACACCACAGGCACTTATCGTCACCGTTGTGCATACATTTCAGGTGTTCGAACAGGATTTCTTCCTGATAGTGGGCGGCAGCTCCTTCCACAAAGCCCTGCGCTAAGGAGCATAGCCGTCGTGGTGATTCGTACCCCATCAGCAGCTTTCCGTCGGGCGCATCCAGAAATTCAAATGTGGGCACCTGGGCACCTGCATAAATTTTGCGGACTTCCGGATGAATGATCTGGTTAACACTTAGCAGAAATGGCCGCGTGGATTCCTGCGATAGGAAGAAGCCTGGATAACGATAAAATAGAAGAGGTATAGCCTCCCTGCCGAACCAGCGAAGAACTTCGAACGGAGTTACGCGGAGGAGACTCGACGCTTCAGAAACAAGTCTAGCGAGATCTTCGTCAGGATAACTTCCAAGTGACGTGTAAGCTCCGTCGAGACCCGAGGCGGCTAAAAGGCTGTCCCAAACATCTTCGCCATGGTGCCGTTTCACTACGTCTTCCAGCAAGTTGAATATAATGCCCTTCATAAGAACCTCGATTCCCAACAGCTCGAGCCTGACGACGGGTCGACAACCTTCGCCGATCCTCGATATCTTAAGTCAATCCGACGAAGTCAACAATAGTCCTTCCATGTCATAACTTCCGCAAGGTATGTGCGGCTGGCGTCTTGGTCGGGAATTGGTGTTGAGGTGGAACAACTTCGAGCTGACTTCGGAGGAATCCGTCATGTCGTAATTACATAAACACAGAAAGCTAGCTAGACCTTGGCCGCCTTCTTGCGACCCAACCTCCGGCCTTGATCCCACGCATTTCTAGGAAGAGCACGACGTTCGTAGACGGGGCCGATAACGCTTGGAAGGCGAGGGCCACCGGTTCATGCCCTCACCTGCAAACCGCACGTGAAAGACGAAGAGACGAAGTGCGTTTCATCAACAAGCTCTTCGATGTCTTCCCGACTCCGCTTGATGGAAGGACGGAGCCAAAACCGCGTTCAGCTGAGTCAATGCAACAGAGCCGTGGCAACATAGGTTTCGCAGATGTCGTGCGCGAACTGCTGCAACAACGGCGCGAGCGAGATAAGAATAATCGCGCCTGGTGCGCAAAACTGTCGCAATAGCTGTCTCGAAATCTGTGGCCCGCTAAGGGGGGGATTTCGAAATAGTTCGCGCTCCCACATCAGAGACTTGGTGTACGTAACTTTCGTTTTCGTGAGGTGTGCCCAGTAACCGTGATTCGGCAACACAGCATCTATTGCGTCCACCTCGCTTCGCAGAATAGAGTGCTTCATCGGCGCTCGCCAGCCAGAGCTCTGGGGAAAGTCGGTCTATTCCGATCGCAGAAATGCCAAAGCTTGCGGTCACTCGCACAGGTTCCTTGAGCTCAAAAGGTGCATCCTGTAGGGTGCAGCGCAGCCTCTCGGCGGCCTGCACTGCCTGATGGGTTTCTATATCGGAAAGTAGTATACCGAACTCTTCACCGCCGAGTCTCCCAAGCAAGTCTCCCGTGCGCAGCATTGCCTCGAGCCGGGTGCTGACGGTACGCAACACGGCGTCACCGCTCGGGTGTCCAAACGTATCATTGATCTGCTTGAAATGGTCGATATCCAGGGTGAGAAGCACCGTCGACTGCCCCCGGCGCATAAACCTCGCTATTGCTTTCTCCATTTCGAGCTGGAAGCTTCTGCGGGTTGCTGCACCTGTAAGTGAATCAATTTGCGCAATTCGTCGTAATTCCAGCTCATCCACTGCAAGGGCAGCAAAGCTCTTCAGCACATCAATCTGTCCGTTGTTATATTCGCGCGGTCGCACGTCCAAGGCGCATAATGCGCCAAGGTTATACCCGTCAGGACTTGCGAGAGGAACGCCAAGGTAGCTACGGATATGGGGCTCACCTGTCACTGTAGGATATTGCGAGAAACGAGCATCCTGCAGTGTATCGGGCACGTGAAGGGGTTCACGTGCTTGAATTGTGTGCGTGCAAAAGGAGAACTCCCGCGGTAGGTCCGAACTCTCGATCCCGATACACGATTTGTACCATTGTCGGTCAGCATCAATCAAAGAAAGCGTGGAAATGGGTACGTTGAGTACGGCTCGTACCAGGCCGGTGATTCGCTCAAACGGCGCTTCACGAGGAGTATCCAAGACTTCGTAACGACCCAGGGCGGCCAAACGGCCGGGCTCATCGTGGAGCTTTGCATCAATCATGGGGTCACCTCACCATTACTTTTATCGCTCGGAGCAACTCTTCTTTATAAGAATCGACGATGACCGATACGCTCGCCTCGATCTGCGATTCTCCTACACCCATAGACTGCAGATTCGTCACTAGCGTGACCAGATTTGCACGGTGCCGCCTCATGCTTTCCTGCAGTGGCTCCGGTATCTGTAGATCTGCAAATGGATCACTTTTCATCGAAGAACTCATAAATTCACTCTTGAAGGCCGCACGGCACGTCTAATCGCGGAGCGATGACACCAGATCATGGCGGCCGCCTGTGAACGCTCTTTCACTTCTCAGTGTCGTGCCTCTGGCTGGCGTAAGCAATGACGCAAAGGTGGATACTTCTGGTATGCGGTCACCGAAAAACGATAAGGGAGACATTGTCTATGAAGAACGTTAGCTCGTCTTCTCGGCGCGTTCCTTCGTGCTCGCGACAGACTCTCGTTGGACCGCTTCTTGGGCTTGTATCCAATAAATCAACGTTCCAGTATTCCTAGGCCATGCGTGTACTCCCTGAGGCATTCCTTTTAAGTTTTCACCCGTCCTACAACGCTGACGCTAAGGTCATCCTTGTAGCCGGTCGTAAGTCTGGTGGTTTTGGTGTTTGAGTGCCCTCCCATGCGCTGCTCGCTTTCGGGCTTGCCGGCGAGTGCGTTACAGAAGGCGGCTTACGCCCGTCGCGCCTGTCTGACTTGCAGAGGAGCTGGGTTCAATCGAACATCAACAGAGTCAGGAAGGGTAAATACCGGCAAGGCTTCGAAGGCGGGTCGGGCTATCAGATATCCCTGCATGAGGTCGATCCCGCAACTCCGGAGTGCACGGAACTCTTCGGTCGTTTCTACTCCCTCGGCCACGCAAAGAACGCCAAGTTCATGACACACCTGGGCGGTTGACCGGACGATGCTGAGTGCGGCCGGACGTTGGTGCAGGTTTCGAGTGAGATCCATGTCCAACTTGAGGATTTCCGGCCGAAGGTCAGCCAGGAGGTTTGGGCCTGAGTAGCCCGCCCCATAGTCGTCGATGGCCATTTGGAATCCATGCCGCCGATACTCCTGGGCGATGCCTAGGACATGATTGCGGTCTTTGACTTTTTCAACTTCCGTCAGCTCGAAGATGAGGTGATCGAGTGGGAATCCGAAGGTCCGCGCCGTTTCAAGCGTGAGGCGAATACAAGCGGCTGGACTATATACGGCACCCGGCATGAAATTGATCGAAAGCTTGGCTCCCGTGTGGTGAAGACCGAGGCGGCTGGCTAGTCGAATGGCAGCAACCCGACAGCACTGATCAAACGCGTATCGGTTCTCTTCGGTGATCTGTGCCATCACAACGCCGGCCGGCTCATTTTGCGATCCCCGAACGAGAGCCTCGTAGGCATAGACACGGGACTCCGCCACATCGACGATGGGCTGAAAAGCCATGGTCATGGGAAAAGGTAAGGTAACCCCATCTTTGCAGGCCGAGCATTTCGCGTGAGTTAGCTGAGGACCGTTCATAAGAATTAACCAAGACCCTACTCTCCGATTCGCGTTGATGAAATCCCTCGGCAGTTGCAGGAGTGACCAGCATCATAGAGTGCCCGATGATAGTACCGCACTCGCAAGCCAACAAGATTGCAGCGGGTCGACGCTCACGGCTGCGGGTGTACACTTCCCGCTTTGATCGCAATGTGCAGACCCGCTCGCTTCAAAGGACGTAGGTGAGAGGCATAGAAGCCACATCCGCAGCTAGTGTGGCACCACGCCATGCTCGATCGAACTAGTTAGGCTAATCACCATCCGCGCTAAGTGCCTACTAATTGGACTAATCCTTTTCGCCTACCATGTTCGCCGGCAGACCTGCCGGCAAACTTGCCGAGGCAGCGTTAAGCAAGATCTCTATCGCTGCGCCATCAGTTGGAGTGTCAAGACAAAATGCAAAGCCTACGGCATCATTCTCCATACGGGCGACGCGTACGTGGATGTCGAGGTAGTGCTCTCCTGTTTCAAGCTCGACTTTGCCGTTCTTCCAAAGCTCGGGGGGTGTTGCGAACCTCGCTAGAAGCCCGGATGCGCTCACGTTGATGCATTGGCCCTCGTACCTACATTCCTCTGCCACAAAACAAAGAGGGACCTCCAGGGCAAAGCGTGTAGCGCGTGGCTGGTAAGTGCGCGCCACATGCGCCGTCTTTTTGGTGGCCGTAGCTGACCGTGACCGATCAAACCACATACATTTTTTCCGCGATCAACGCTCTCGTTTTGCTTTCTCGCTTTGCCTTATACATGGCTCGATCAGCATCGGAAAACAGATCCTGCCAGCTCAAAATATTCGGGCCTAAACAAGAGGATCCGATACTGACCGTGATTGGCGCTAAGCCCACTCTTCCCAGTGCCAGGACCGCCTGAATGCGCTTGGCAAGTATCGCAGCTTGAGGACCGCTCGTCTCTGGAAGGACAACGACAAACTCATCTCCACCGATGCGAGCAGCGCTGTCTATTCCACGAATGCTCTTCCGAAGGATTTCCCCAACGTGGCGGAGAGCTTCGTCTCCCTCAGAATGTCCGTACTCATCATTTCTACTCTTGAAGTCATCTATATCGAGAACGAGAAGCGCTAACAATCGCATTTCGCGTTCAGCAGTTGTAAACTCCTGACCTATCTTGGTCTGGAATGCTCGTCGATTAAGCAGGCCGGTAAGAGCATCGGTGGTTGCAAGCTGCTCAAGCCGACAATTGGCTTCGGAGAGGGTAGCGTTGCTGACCTCAAGTTGTTTTGTGAGCGCTCGGTTTGCCACCAAGCTCTTGAGGAGTTTCCTGCGCTCCGATTGAAGCTCCATCCGCGCTTGCACCTGGTGACTTAGAATACTCAGTGCTTTCCTTTGGCCGGGCGACAGAGATCTTGGCTTCGTGTCAATGACGCACAGTGTACCGACAGCTATCTCATCTTCTCCGTACAGAGGCAGCCCTGCGTAAAAGCGGATATGTGCTTCTCCAAGAACGAAGGGATTGCTCATGAAACGCTGGTCGTTTGTTGCATCTTCGACTATCAGTATGCCGTGTTGCTCAACTGTGTACTTGCAGAAAGAAATGTTGGTCGGACTCTCGTAAAGGTCCATGCCGATAGCAGCTTTGATAAAGACACGCTCATCATCGATCAGCGAAACCATGCTGATCGGTGCATCACAGATCTCCGAGGCTAGGGTTACAAGGTCGTCGAAGGCGGATTCCCGGGGGGTGTCGAGAATTTCTAGGCTGCTGAGGGCGACATTTCGGCGTTCCCTTATGGAGAGAGTACCGGTCATATCTTCACCCTCGTTCAAAGAGGACTCAATCAGCCGACCCTCGGGTTCCGGCTTCGGCTGAGATGCTTGGCTCGGAGCCTCCACATCCTGTACGCTTCCATACCAACAGACTATATTGCCGTTTTCATCGAATCGAGGATTCCCCCGGGCCTGTTTCCACTTCCAATTCTCGCCATCGTCGATACGGTATTGGACGTCGATCGGGGATGAAGATTTCCTCGAGACAGCGATTGCTCTCACCGTCGGCCTCAGGTCGTCGGGATGTATTCCTTTGAGCCACTTGTGATCGTGTGACTCGGCTTTCATCAAGCCAGTGGACTTGTCCCATCTTGGGGTGACAGCGAGATTCTTGCCCTGTGGGTCCATGATCCAGAGGACATCGGGATTGAGATTGACGATCTTCTTATAGTGAAGCTCGCTCCTCTTTAGCGCTTCTAACGTTTGTTTTCGTTCTGTGATGTCTCTTGTTGCGAGGACGACGCCGATGATCTCTCCTGCCTCGTCATAAGCAGGTTGAAAAGAATAGAGTCTAGCCTCCTCGCCATTAGGATCTGTAGCCTCATGGTCTGTGATGACTTCGCCTTCAAGGGCACGTCGGATGTATGGCTCAACGCTTACAAAGAGATGGGGAATCATCTCGGAAACGTGACTACCGAGGTGACTCTCGACGGTAGCGCGATTCATGTCAGCAAGTCTCTTGTTTACGTTCTGATAGCGCATTGCTTGATCGACAAAGGCAAGGCCCACGGGAGCTCCGTCATATATCGCTTCAAGCTGGGCAAGTTTCTGAGACGGAGAGGATTCTAAATTGCCTGCGAGGATTCTTTTCGAAACGCGAAGGTCTTTGGCCACAATCTTATCTCGCTGCGCAAAGACCACATCCGCAAGATTCTTGGTTGGCGCGGGACGACCGAAGAAGTACCCCTGGCCAAGTTCACACCCCAGCCAGAGCATCATCTCTGCTTGCTCTTGGGTCTCAATTCCTTCGGCGACTGTGGCAAGGTGCAGGCTTTGGCCGAGACCAATAACGGCCGATACGATTTTGCGGCTCTCTCGTTTTTCGATCATGGAGCTGACAAAGCTCCGGTCTACCTTCAACTCGTCGAATGGGAGTGCCTGAAGATGGTTGAGGCTCGAATAGCCTGTCCCGAAGTCATCGAGGGCCAGCTTGCAACCCATAGCTCTGAGTTCAGCAACGATCTTTGCCGCACCTGAAATGTCATCGATGAGTGCGCTTTCGGTGATCTCGACAACTAGTCGGTGTAGAGGGAAGCCGGCTTCGCGTGATATGCGATGGAGCTGATCTGGTAGTTGCGAGTCTCGTAACTGCATCGGAGATACGTTGATTGCGAGCGTCAACGTATCGGAGAGAGCGACCACCGCGACGAATGCCTTCTCCACAATCTGTTGCATGAGGTCGCCTATCCAGCCGTCTCGTTCCGCGAGCCCGATGAAATGATTGGGGGAGATCAGGCCTTCCGTGGGGTGCTTCCATCTGGCAAGCACCTCAAACCCAACCAACTCACTGCTCCTCAAGTGGATGATAGGTTGAAAATAGGGTTCGAATTGACTCTCGTTAAGCGCCAGAAGCGGGTCTCGTTGAGAGGGGGGCGTTTTATTTCGCGATGTTTGGCTAAACTCTTGCTGCTCGGTCATGGGCCGACCTACCCTTCGCTCACAGAGAATTCATAAGTTCTGAACGATGAGGTTTGTATGTTCTTTTTACACAATCTACGATTGAAATTTGTTCATCAATTCTCCAACCGATTCAATAGGTACAACTTAAGACGCAGAAAGCTATCGAACTTCTTCGTAGGGTCTACACGAACCTAGTTGGCCCAAACCCAACAAGGACACTGGTGGCGAATTCAAGCTGCTTGGAGTTGCAGAGCAGCAAAATATGAGCAGCGAGTTTTGGCTATGGGCCTTCCGTTCGCCCAGGATGCGATCCTGACCATGTTGATAGCGGCTGCCGTGATGACGTGTTGCAGATGTGTTTTCGCGAGACCTGGATAGCGAGCATGTCGCAGGCCGCTGCGCCGGATGGCCTGGGCATGAGTACTTTCGACACCCGCACGTAATGCATAGGCCTTGCGAAACTCTTCAGTCGTCTGCTGCGTTCGCATCGTCTGGAGCGCTTCGTGATGTTCACGGCTTTGGAGACCGACGATACGCGGCTCCAGCCTTGGTCGGGTACATAGAGGGCGAGAGGGACATGGAGTGCAGTCGCGCCCGCAAATCGCGCCTCGAAGGCAACTCCATTTGCCGCGCAGGTGCCGACTCGGCGTCCATAACGTTCGAACCAGTCCGGCTCGGTGACTTGTGTCAACCATTCGGGCGCTATGAGGGGTCCCTTCAGAAAACGGACCATATCGTACGTTAGGGCTGTCGCAGAGGTCTGAATTTGCTCTTTCCGAGCCTTGCGGTGTTCCGCCATTGGTAGTCGCCGGTCAGATTGATGTGCTCCCAACCGAGCGGAGACAAGTGTTTCCGAAGCGCAGGGTCTACGGGATGCCCGCTTTCGCATAGGGCGTTGATGGCTCGTTCGAGATAAACGGTGTTCCACATTGCTATCGCTGCGGTGACTAAGGTGAGCCCGCTGGCGCGATATTGCCGCTGCTCGAAGCTGCGGTCGCGGATCTCGCCCAGCCGGTAGAAGAACACGGCTCGGGCAAGCGCATTGCGGGCTTCGCCCTTGTTCAGGCCGGTGTGCACTCGCCTACGCAGTTCAACGCTTTGCAGCCAGTCCAGGATGAAGAGTGTGCGTTCAATACGACCGAGCTCGCGCAAGGCGACGGCGAGACCGTTCTGACGCGGATAGCTGCCGAGTTTGCGCAGCATCAGCGAAGCGGTGACCGTCCCCTGCTTGATCGAAGTTGCCAGACGCAGGATTTCATCCCAGTGGGCACGGATGCTCTTGATCTGTAGAGTGCCTCCGATCATGGGCTTAAGAGCGATGTACGCCGGACTTTCCTTTGGCACGTAGAGTCTTGTTTCTCCGAGATCGCGCAGTCGAGGCGCGAAGCGAAAGCCCAGAAGATGCATGAGAGCGAAGACGTGATCGGTGAAGCCGGCCGTGTCGGTGTAATGCTCCTCGATGCGCAGATCCGACTCGTGATAGAGGAGACCGTCGAGCACATAGGTGGCATCCCGGACGCCAACGTTGACCGCCTTTGCGTGGTAGGGCGCGAACTGATCGGAGAGGTGAGTGTAGAAGGTCCGTCCTGGCTCAGCGCCATATTTTGGATTGATGTGCCCGGTGCTTTCGGCCTTGCCGCCCACTTTGAAGCGTTGCCCGTCGGAGGACGAGGTCGTGCCGTCGCCCCAGTGTTCGGCGAACGGATGGCGGGACTGGGCGTTGACGAGCTCGGCCAGAGCCTTGGAATAAGTCTCATCGCGGATGTGCCAGGCCTGAAGCCACGATAGTCGCGCGTAGGTCGTACCTGGGCACGACTCGGCCATTTTACTCAGGCCGAGGTTGATCGCATCAGCCAGGATCGCGGTCAACAGCAAAGACTTGTTCTTGGCTATCTCGCCAGATTTCAGGTGGGTAAAGTGACGCGTGAAGCCGGTCCACGCGTCGACCTCCAAGAGCAACTCCGTGATCTTGACGTGCGGCAGCACCATGGCTGTTCGATCGATCAACTGCTGTGCTGCTTCTGGAACTGCCGCATCAAGTGGAGTTATCTTTAGGCCTGCATCGGTGATGCTGGCATCGGGCAACTCATTCGCCAAGGCGAGCATGTCTACCTTCGCAAGCTGCTGCTCAAGCAAAGACAGCCGTTCGTGCAAGTACTCCTCGCAGCCAGTCGCGACGGAAAGGGGTAGCTTGGCAGCCGCCTTGAGCGCGGTGAACTTTTCGGTCGTGATGAGGTACTCGTCGAAGTCTTTGTGTTGGCGAGAGCCCTCAACCCACACATCGCCTGAGCGCAACGCGTTCCTGAGCTCCGACATCGCACACAGCTCGTAATAACGGCGGTCCACGCCGTCCTCCGTGAAGACCAACTTCTCCCACCGTTTCTTGACGAAATCGATAGGACCGTCTGCAGGTACTTTGCGTGCGTTTCCGGCATTCATGTCACGCAACACGTCGATGGCTTTAAGCACGCCTTCGGCTGCCGGCGCCGCTCGGAACTTCAGAATCTCCAGGAACTCAGGTGCATAGCGGCGGAGGGTGGCATAGCTCTCGCCGATGCGGTGCAGAAAATCAAAATCTTCGGGCTGGGCAAGCTTCTGGGCTTCATTGACACTGGAAGCGAAAGCATCCCAGGGGAGCACCGATTCTATAGCCGCGAACGGGTCCGCGCCCTGTCTCTTGGCTTCGATCAGCGCCTGCCCGACCCGTCCGTAAAGGCGCACCTTGTCATTGATCGCCTTCCCCGAGCTCTGGAACTGCTCCTGATGCTTGTGCTTTGCCGCATTGAACATCTTTCCTGTAATGCGATCGTGCAGGTCGATGATCTCGTCGATGATTGTGGCTGTTCCCTCGACAGCCACAGCGACCAGAGTTGCGTAACGACGCTGCGGCTCGAACTTGGCTAAGTCCGCAGGGGTCATCTGTCCGCCCTCACGTGCGATCTTGAGCAAGCGGTTGTGATGGATCTGACGCTCGATACCCTTTGGCAGATCAAGATCCTGCAAAGCACGAAGCCGCTCTACATGTTCGAGCATGTGCCGCGAGTTCGGCCGCGCCGGTGATTGGCGCAGCCAGCCGAGCATGGTTGTGTTGCTATCGTTCTTGAGTTTGAGCAGCGCATCGAATTGAGCGCGGTGAACCTCGGTGAGCGAACCGGCCAGCGCTGCGTAGATACGCCGGTTGGCACCCGTGATCGCTTCAGCGCAAATGCGCTCTATATTGTTGAGCGTTGGGAGCAGCACCTGCTGCCGGCGATATTCATCGACGAGCGCCGACGCGAGTACGATTCCTTTGTCAGTTTGCCAGGCCACATCCTCGAGACTCTGAACGCCCTCGCGATAGTGCCGCATGGTGAACGCCTTGTACCCGAAGAGCGCCTGCAGCTCAAGCGCATGCTCTCGCCGTGTCTCCGCGCGAATCCCGTACTCGCTCCACCTTTCGACCGGCACTTTGAGCTGGGCCGCGACGATCCTCAGTAAAGGGAAGAAAGGAGTTTCTCTAGTTCCGAGCGCCACGCCAGGGTGACGCATGGAGCAAAGCTGCACGGCGTAGCCCAGCCGGTTCGCGGCTCCCCGGTGTTGCCGGATGATCGCCAGATCTGTTGCGCTCAAGGTGTAATGCCGGATCAGTTCCGCGTGCGCTTCGGGCCAGCCAAGCAGATTCTCCCGCTCCGTGGCAGTCAGGATCGAACGACGAGGCATCCATGCTCCTCTCGCAAACGAGGGAATTCGAGAGCCGTTCACCCTTGTGGGTCAACACTGGGGAAAGTGCCACTTATTCACTCTCAAAAACAGTTCTCAAATGATATTCTCAATCAGCTCCCGCATCAATGAGTTTCGATAGCGATACGGCACCGCAGAGGGACTTCAGCATGTTGATCGGTTACGCGCGTGTTTCCACCCAGGATCAGAACCTGGAATTGCAAACCGAAGCCCTGACGAAAGCCGGCTGTAAGAAGATCTTCGAGGACAAGGTCACCGGCAGCCGAGCCGAGCGCCCTGGTCTCACCAAAGCGCAAGAAGCCCTTCGCGAAGGCGACACCCTTGTCGTCTGGAAGCTGGATCGGCTCGGCCGGAGCGTCAAGAACCTAGTCGATCTCGTCGGTGAACTTCACAAACAAGGCGTTCAGTTCAAAAGCCTCACCGACGCGATCGATACTGGCACGCCGTCAGGACGGTTCTTCTTTCACGTGATGGCCAGCCTGGCCCAGATGGAACGCGAACTCACCATCGAACGAACCCGTGCCGGACTCGAAGTTGCCCGGAAGCTCGGCCGCAAAGGTGGCCGGAAACGGCAAATGACCGACAGCAAAATCAAATCAGCCAAGAAGCTGCTCGCGAGCGGAGTACCGCCTCGCGACGTGGCCAGCAACCTCGGCCTCTCCGTCCCAACCCTCTATCGGTGGATTCCGGCATCCACGATGGCCTAACGTACGATCTGGTCCGTTTTCTGAAGGGACCCCTATGAGCGCCAGGCCGTTGAGTGCGGCCCGAAGTGTCTCGCCGACACGCTCCAGCCGGTTCATCATCCGGACCGAAGCCAGAACGTGCGTCGAATCGGTGCGCTGCTTGAGCAATCCCAACTCCTGCACCCGCTTCAGAAGAACGTCCAGCAGGATTAGCTCCAGCTTTCCTTCAACAAGACGACCGCGGAACTCGCTCAACACGGTATGGTCAAAACCCGCGTCCGCCAACTCCAGGCCGAGTGCATACTTCCAGTCGATCCGGCCTGGAACCGCATCTGCTGCCTGGCGATCGGAAAATGCCTCCGTGAACTGGAGTACCGTCGCGAGAGCCAGGCGCCAGGGAGACTCAGCCGGCTGCCCGCGCCGGGGGAACAGAGCTGCAATTTGCTTGTCCAGATACACGCCCCCAACGTATCGGCGATATGCAGGAGGCACACCCTTTCGGAAACGCAGCCAAAGCAACCCGGCGCGTCTCTTCCGGAACACTAAAGCCATCTTGTGGTCTGAGGGACATGGTTGAATCTTGAATGGAAATGCGGCTATACCATTCAAAGAATTCCTTCGCGAACCACGGTTGGTTCCTTACCCCCCGTCCGCTGAATTCGCCACCAGTGTCAACAAGCGTGTCACCAGCCGCCAAGAAGGGGGCTAGGGATTGGGGGCAACCATGCGATGGAGGTTGGCGGGGTGGACGTTGAAGGTTCAGGCGACTTCCCGGACGGAATTGTCTTCCTTAGGGGGCCGCTTTACTAGTGTGTTCTGTTCTTCGTTTATCTTTTTCGGCCTGCCGAAGCGAACGAGGAACTTAGAGTCTTGCACTGCGGTACAACGGAGCGATGCAATGCTCAGAGGACCGAGTATCAGACTGCAGCGATGACGGAAACCCTGTACTCGAATCTTGCCATTGTGCAGATTGCTCTACGTGGCAAAACTGGGTAGACCAACTGTTCCCAATCTGTATCCCTGACGAAATAGCTAGCGCGATAAGCAAGGCAAAAGTGCGCACCTTTTTTATTATACTAACTATACCACAATCGAGGCTATAATGCAAGCCCGAAGTTCCATCCATCGCCGACCCCTCCACCTTACACGCTTGTGCGCGTCTTGACTACGGCGATCGCGTGCTTCCCGAGCGCCGCATCATGTTCGAGCACGCCGAGGACCTAGCCGCACCTGGTATCTTGAAGCAACAACGCGGAGGCAAGCATGACGAAGCGACGTGAAGGCTGAAATGATTAAAGTCTCAGAAACGAAAGCCCCGACCTAGTGGTCGGGGTTTCGGCGTTTGTCAAGACGTGTCTACGTTTAGAAAAAAACTTCCGGCGAGACGTGGAAGTGCTGGCTGAGCCGCTCGATATGCGTTTTGTTCAGCTCTCGCTTCCCTCCGAGGACCTCAGAGACAACGCTCTTCGATCCAAAGACTTTGGCCAAGTCCTTCTGCTTCATGTCGTGCTGATCCATGAGAAACTCGATCACCTGAGTTGGGCTCGCCTTCGGGAGAGCATAGCGCTCCTCGAAGTTCTCGATCAATATGGTTAGCAGATCGATCATGGACCGTTCGGCGGGCGTACGGCTGGGACTCCGAAGGAGAGTCGCGAGTTCTTCGGTGTAGCGCTCATTCTGAGCATCGGACGTGATCACCATCGGGAGCATGCGGTCGAGCAACGTTGTGTACTCGCGCTGTACATCTGGCTTCATCCACGACGACGCTGTGCGCCGTGTCCTAGCCTGCGTTAGCATTTTATTTACCACCTTTTCTTGTCATATTCGGCGTGCGTGAGAATGTGACGTACGAGGATTGTCTGGTCGTTGAAGTACACTTCGCAGATCATGCGGAAGCTATTGCCTTTGATATCGAACACTACATACGGATTGACTAGATCGGCCTTCGGAAAGACCATCTTCAGTTCGACGAACGTCTTCCACTTCGCCTTTTTTGCAATTCGATACCAGACGTCAAGCGGTCCTGCCAGCTCTGGGTGAACTTTGGCGACTTTGTCTAGATGCTTCTTCGTGATGACGTGCATGACTAACTGGAGTATGTTCGCAATATGCGAACTTGTCAAGGACACAGGTACGGGGGGTACGCGCGGCCTGGGTGAGCTTCCGGTACTGGTCCTCAGACAGGTTCAGCCATACGCCACCCCGCCCGACACTAATCCCCGTCTCAAGCGCCTGTCGCCCAGCTGGGTTGAACTCGGCTCCGCCCCGCCGGGCCATGTCGATGACCTTTTCCGGGAGCTGGAAGACGAAGCGGCGAGGCAGTGGAGTCTTCAAATCCTGTTTGATTCTGGCATTCTCCTAAGGAACACCTTCTACCGGAGCCAGTTGGTACCCGTACGCTGCCGCTTGCTTTGCTAGACGCTTCAATTGGCGCTTTTGATTGGACTGGTTGATGTCAGAAAATGTGGCTTCCTGATATTGCTGTCGGGTCGTGACCAAGTGGTAAAGGATTCGGGCGAGTTTGTGCGCAGCTGCTGTGATTGCTGCGGGAGTACCAAGTCGAGTTCGCATTCGACGAAAGTACTGTCCAAGGTAAGAGGGGAGCATGAGGAAGCGTGGGTTTTCACGCCGCCACCGAGACTTCCTCATTGCCAAGGAGTCCCGGATACCAGCGTTCGAAGGTAGACCGAAGGGTTCCATCCAGTGTGCAGGTGCGCGTTTGAAGAAGCAGATGAGCGCCCACCTTGGTCCACTGCATTTGCTGACGCTTGGCGAATCGCTTGCTTATCACCGCATTTACGGTGCTCTCCGCCATGGCTGAGGAGATGCGCTCTCCAGAGCGGTACCTTTCGCCATAGTTGATGAGACTGCTGGTGTTCGATCGTATATAGACTGCGAACTCTTGGACAGATCTCCGAAAGCGCTTCAGGTGCTGGTAGTCCACTTCCAGCGACTCCGCGTGGTCTCTGAGATCCTTAACCTTCTGCTGAGCTCGATGCTGGTTGCCGTGCCACAGCAGCCACTTGATCCGGGTGAGGGTCTTGAGCAGGCTTTCCCCTTCCGCCTCATTGTGATGGGCGGTGCCGCGCGTGTACTGCTCGAGCACTGTCAACCGCATGGAGATATGGAACCAGTCGAGCACATGCTCGGATGTGGGAGTGACGCGCTCTGTCAGACTGCGGACTTCTTCGCAGTCAAGTCCCGATAGTTCTGTAGATTGTCTTTCCTTAGGGTAGTTGTTGGTTGTTCTTGTTGGTTGAGGGGCCGGCTCGCGGAGGGCGTAGCCCGGAGCGAGTTGGCCCCTCAGGCGGCTTGTTCTTGGGGTCTGAGTAGCAACGGAACAGAAAACCTACATAAGGGATTGGCGCGTGGGGCTTATGGCTCGTCGATGGCGGCGGTGGCGGGGTTCCGCAAGGGCCTGAGTTCTCCTCGGGTGACGGCTTCCGGCAGGGTGAAGGCGTATCTGCCAAGCATGTTGATGTGCTTGAAGCTGAGCGGCGAGAGGCGCGCGACATCTTCGGGAAGAACTTCGTGGCCTTCGGCGCGGAGTTGATCGACTGCGGCGTCCATATAGATGGTGTTCCAGAGAACCACGAGGTTGACGACGATGCCGAGTGCGCCGAGTTGATCTTCCTGCCCTTCGCGGTATCGCTGCCTGAGTTCGCCCCGCTTACCATGGAAGACGATGCGGGCGAGTTGATGGCGTCCCTCTCCACGGTTGAGTTGAACCAGGATGCGCCGACGATATTGTTCGTCGTCGATGTAGCGCAGCAGATAGAGCGTCTTGACGAGGCGGCCGAGTTCCTGAAGCCCCCTCGCCAGCCGGGTTGGCCGGTCGTTGGTTTGGAGGGTCCGTGTAAGCCCCGCCGCCTGAACCACCCCAAGCTTCAGTGAACCGGCGAGCCGAAGCAGGTCGTCCCACTGCTCGGCGATCAGTTTCACGTTGATCTTGTTCGATGCCAGGTCATTGAGGACGCCATAGTCGGCCTTCCGGTCGACCCGCCAGAACCGGGAGCCGCCGATGTCTGCGATGCGCGGGGAGAATTGATAGCCGAGAAGGTGGAAGATGCCGAAGATGGTGTCGGTATACCCCGCCGTGTCGGACATGATCTCGATGGGCTGGAGTTCCGTCTCCTGCTCAAGGACGACGGCAAGCAGATGGAGGCTGTCGCGCAGAGTTCCGGGTACTGTGATTGCGTTCAAGCCAGTGAACTGATCGGAAGCCAGGTTGTACCAGGTGACGCCGCGCTCACGACCGAAGTAGCGTGGATTCGGCCCCGAGTGGATCGTGCGCACGGGCACGACGAATCGAAGCCCGTCGGCGGAGGCGACCTCTCCTCCTCCCCAGCTACGGGCGAGCGGTACGGCGTTTTGGGCGGCGACGAGCGCCGCATTGGCCACCGTCAGGGTCTCGGCACGGATGAAGTTCTGCTTGACCCAGCTCAGCCGGGACCGGCGAAGCGCCGGGACATCGCCTCGAACCAAAGGTTCGAAGCCTGTGTTGGTGGCCTCGGCGAGCAATACCGCGCAAACAGTCGTCGCAATGTCCTCCGCTCTTGAGGCGCTCTCGCTTGCATGGGTGAAGTGCGTTGCAAAGCCTGTCCGGGCGTGCATTTCGAGTATGAGTTCAGGCATTTCCAGCTTGGGCAGACGAGCGTCCACGGCTGCCCGCAGGGCCGTGAGACTGGCGGGTTCGTCCACTTTATCGAGTGCCTCGACGGACAAGTCGACTTTCTCGCCGACACCGACGATCTCCACGGCGGCGTTCGTCGGCACCCGAGCGGCGGTCTCGCGGTAGGCGAGATCGAGACGGTGCGTCAGAACGGCAAGTTCCTCTTCCGCCGAAGCCGACACACCCACGGTGCGGCAAATCATAGGTCGCGCCGTCTCCCATGCCGCTCCTGTCAGAAGCCCCTTACGCGGATCGGCGTAGCGGATCGAACGGACGGGAAATATGTCGCGACGGCGGAACCCGCGACGGAGACCCTCGAGGACACAGAGGCGGTAACCGGTGAGATCGATCGAGCCTTCATCGGTTTTGATCTGCGGAAGCCAGTCGGCGGAAGCGAAGGCGGTGGGTAATGGACCGGGTCTCTTCTCGCCGGCATGAACCGCACGGAGGTATTCGACAGCGTCCAGAAGCTGTCTGCCCGCTGGAGCGGCGTCCAGTTCGAGTCCGGCCAAAAGCGCCGGAACGTATCGTATCTTCCGGTGGAACTTCCTCAGTTCCTTGAAATAGGTCTCATCCTGTGGCTCTACGAGCATGCCTACCCGTTCCACGGCGGCAAGCAAGGCGTCGCGTCCGAGCAGTTCGAAGATCGTGGCTCTTACCTGGTCGTCGGGCGTCGCGTCATCAAAGACCACGATCCCCATGTCCCGAAGCTTTAATGCCGCATCGTCAAAATCGCGAAGCGAGCCCAGCCGCGCCTGCTTCGCGGCGGCTTCCGCCTCAGAGAACATCGCCGTGCTTACGGCGTCGAACACATCGATGACATCGTCCGCGGCGGATGCTTCGAGCGTATGGATGAAGGCGAGCAGTGTCGCGGTACGCCTCTCCCCGGGAAGACGCGCTACGGCCTGCGCTCTTGCGGCCGAGGCGAATTTCCAAAGCGCGGTAATCTTGCTCGGTGGAATGCGGTCGATCTTTGGAAGCTCCCGAACGAGCGAATGAACCTCTCCAAGACGGAGCAAAGACCGGCTGATCTCAGGTCCGCTCTGGATAAAAGGTCCATCGCGGAGCCGGTCGAGAGGGCTTTGACGCTCGCCTTCAGGAACCGCAACAAGACGATCCAGCCGTAAGCGAGCTTCGGCGTCTATCCCTTCCGCAAGTCTGCGGTGCAGATGAGAAGCCGAGCGCAAGCGCACCCGGGCGACCGCCCGTTCCAGGACAGAAAGACCTGGCAACAGAATCTTGCCGGCCGCAAGCCACGCGATTGCCCGTTCGAACAAGGCCGTCGGTCTCTCAGTCCCCGTCCAGCTCAGGGCATAGAGAAAGCGGTTGAGCCGAAAAGCCACGCCAAAGTCAGTGAACACACGGTAGCCATAGCGCTCTCGAATGCGACCGCCGTGCCGCCATCGGCCAGCGCTTACGCCATACAGCGTCATCCGTTCGGAGAAGTCCGCGATGAGCAGTTGATCCGCGGTAAAGCGGACAGCCGATAAGGGCGTCTCCGTGGGATCTTCAAGGAACGTCCCCAGCAGGCGAACAGTGCCAAGCTGAACAGCAACGCCCAAGCGGTTGTGATCGCCACGGTGTTCGGCGATAAAGGCGCGGTCGGAATCGTCGAGATGGAAATGCCTGGCGAGCTGATCGTGCGTGGGTTCTCCGGAAAAGCGCCCGTACCGTCCAGCCTGATCTTCGGTAAGAAAGCCGACGGGCACCTCAGGCCGGCTTCACAATTGACACAGGGATGCGGGCGCGCTTGCTGAGCAACTCGGCTGAACGGGCACGCGGCTGCCCTTGAGCATCGACATAGGCGTAAAGCGACGACAGGGAGATTCCAAGCTGAACTGCAACGTCCCGAGCCGCGTTATCCCGATCGGCCATCATGGTCATAGCGGTTTTGAGCTTCGCCTTTGTCATGACCCGCGGTCTTCCTCCTGAACGCCCCCGCGCACGAGCCGCCACAAGCCCGGCCATTGTTCGCTCATGGATCAAGTCGCGCTCGAACTCGGCAAGCGTTGCAAAGATGCCGAAGACAAGCCGGCCAGTCACGGTCGTAGTATCGACGTCCCCGGTCAACACCTTTAACCCGACACCCCGCTTTTGCAAATCGCCGACCAGCCCCACGACGTGCGGCAGCGAACGACCGATCCGGTCCAGTTTCCACACAACCAGAGCGTCGCCCTTTCGCGCGGCGTCGAGCGCCTTTGACAGCCCTGGACGCTCGGCAGCTCGGCCAGAACAGATGTCCTCATAGGTTCGCTCACAACCTGATCGACTCAAAGCATCCCGCTGCAGGTCGAGGCTCTGTTCGCCCGTCGACACACGCATATAGCCGATGAGCATGTGAACCTACCCTCTGCATCAATGTACCGTGAGCAGGGGTTTAGCGAGCATAGATATTTATATGGCTTTCTGTGAAGAAATGATGCTCATAGAGAGGGCTGCGACACCCCCTCTCAGCTTTCCATCAAACCTGGGTTTGCTGGAAAGGCATCCAGCCGGTTCCTTATGTAGGTTTTCTGTTCCGTTGCTACTCAGACCCCTTCTTCGGTCCTTTCTTCCATGCTCAGGTAGAGCCGCTCCATCCACTGCTGGCTG
>CAZZZP010000037.1:0-38717 GCA_964658635.1 Lichenicola sp.
CGTCAGGCCATCATGGCCGGAGCCCGCGGCTTTATTCGCAAGCCCTTTACCCTCGATCATATCGTAAACAACGTCAAGCCCCTGTTGGTGGCCTGACCTCCGTTCTCCAAGGCTTTCAGCAAACACCGGTCCGGACCGGGAAAGGTTACCCTCATCATGTCAGATGCTTCAATCGCGCAATCCAGCTCTGCTTTAGAATTCCTCTCTCAGGAGAACCTGCAGCGGGCCGACGAAACCGTTCTCGAAGTCTTTGCCCGCATGCTCGGCCTCCAGATCACACTTACTGACCCACAAATTCCGGAACCCGGCCTCGGTGAAGAACGCACCGCAATCGTAGGCTTCTCCGGAGCGATGCGCGGCTGCTGTGAAGTTCAACTCAACGAAGAGGCTGCCCGGGCCGTCGCTACCGCCATGCTGGGAACTCCAGTCGAGGACGCAGCCTCACTCGATGATGCCGTCGGCGAGATCTGCAACATGGTCGGTGGAGGCTGGAAAGATCGCGTTCCCTCGCTCTCATCGCAATGCGCGCTCTCGCCTCCAACCGTCATCTCTGGCCGTGCATACAAGGTTCATATGAGCCGCCCATCCGACAAGATCACACGCACCTACCACTTTGACGGGAACCTTCTCTTCCTCACGCTGCGTCGTGAAAATATGAGCACCGACTAGCCGGGATCAATGATCCAGATTCACCGAACGCAGCCGCAGCGAGTTTCCAATCACCGACACCGAGCTAAGGCTCATCGCAGCGGCTGCAATCATCGGGCTCAACAACCAACCGAATACCGGGTATAGCACGCCCGCTGCCAGTGGGACCCCCAGCGCGTTGTAGATGAAGGCGAAGAACAGGTTCTGCCTGATGTTCGACATCGTTCGTTGACTCAGGCGTCGAGCCCGCGCAATGCCCGCCAGGTCACCCCGCAACAGGGTTACACCGCTCGTCTCCATCGCAACATCCGTGCCTGTTCCCATTGCGATGCCAACCTGCGCCTGAGCCAGTGCAGGGGCGTCATTCACACCATCACCTGCCATCGCGACGATCCTGCCCTGCGCCTGCAGCTTCTTCACGGCCTCCGCCTTACCGCCAGGAAGCACTCCAGCTTCAAAGTCGATACCGAGCTTCGTTGCGACGAAAGCCGCAGTCTGCTGCTGATCGCCTGTAAGCATCACCACCTTCACGCCTTCCCTCTGCAGCGATGCAATCGCTTTGACCGCAGACTCCTTGATCGGATCCGACACCGCAAGTGCCCCTGCCAGCATCCCGTCGATCGCAACATACACTACCGTGCGACCTTGCTGCTGCAAGTCCCCAACACGAGCGGCAAGCTTTTGAAAATCAACTCCCTTGTCCGTCATCATCTCCGCATTACCGATTGCGATAGCCTGAGCGCCAACCTTTCCCGTGACTCCCCTGCCCGTTATTGAAGCGAACCCATCCACCGCTGACTTCACAATCCCGCGCTCAGCTGCACCTTCTAGAATCGCTTGCGCGAGCGGATGTTCACTGACTGCCTCGAGACTAGCCGCTCTCTGCAACAGTACTGTTTCTTCTGTACCATCAGTCGCAATCACCTCGGTCAACCGCGGCTTGCCCTCCGTCAGCGTACCCGTCTTGTCCACCAGAACTACGTCTATCTTCTCAAGCACCTCCAGCGCCTGCGCATCACGAAAGAGAACTCCGGCGCCTGCGCCACGGCCCATCCCCACCATGATCGCCATCGGTGTAGCCAGCCCAAGCGCACATGGACACGCAATGATCAACACCGCAACCGCATTCACCAGGGCATGCGCAAGCTTCGGCTGCGGTCCCCATACCCACCACGCAGCGAACGTCAACGCAGCGCACAGCAGAACCGCCGGTACAAAGAATCCCGCAACCCTGTCTGCCACACGCTGGATCGGCGCGCGCGTTCTTTGCGCCTCACTCACCATCTTCACAATCTGCGCCAGCATAGAATCCTTGCCGACCCGCTCCGCGCGCATCACAAAGCTGCCCGTCCCATTGACAGTGCCGCCCAGGACCTTTGCACCACTGGCCTTCTCAACGGGAATGGACTCGCCACTCACCATCGACTCGTCTACTGAGCTTTGCCCTTCAGTGACCGCGCCATCTACTGGAACCTTCTCACCTGGGCGAACTCTCAACAGGTCTCCACTTTTAATCTCCGAAAGCGGCACATCGCGCTCCGTCCCTTCCTTTTCCACACGCCTCGCCGTTGCAGGTGCGAGTCCAAGCAGCCCCTTCAACGCGTCACCGGTCCGGCTGCGCGCACGCAACTCAAGCACCTGCCCAACCAGAACCAGCACAATGATTACCGAGGCTGCTTCAAAGTAAAGCCCCAACTCTCCATGGGCATCACGAAAACCGCTGCTGAACAGGCTAGGCGCGACCACAGCAGCAAGGCTATAAACATAGGCCGCACCAGACCCGATCGCGATCAGCGTGAACATGTTCAGGTTGCGTGTCTTGACCGACAACCAGCCGCGCTCAAAGAACGGAGCACCACCCCACATCACCACAGGCGTCGCGAGCGCAAGCTCAATCCACTTCACCCACCAGCCGCCCATCGCATGCGGATTGATCAGCATCACAACCATCTGGATCAGCAATGGAACAGTCAGCACTGCGCACACCCACAGCCGCCGCGTCATGCCCTCCAACTCAGGATTCGACGTCGCCAGGGTCACTGTTCGCGGTTCAAGATCCATGCCACAGATAGGACATGCGCCGGGTGCATCGCGCACAATCTCCGGGTGCATTGGGCAGGTGTACTCGGTCTTCGTCCGCGCAACCTCAGCCTCGGCAGGCTCAAGCGCCATGCCGCACTTCGGACAAATCCCGGGCCCACGCTGGCTCACCTCAGGATCCATCGGACAGATATATTCGGTCTGCATCTCGACTGCATTTGGCTTCGCAGCCACCGCCACAGCTTTAGGCGCAAGCCACCTGGCCGGATCGGCGGCAAACTTTGCCGCACATCCCTTGCCACAGAAGGAGTAAGTCTTACCCTCGTGCTCGACCGTCGCAGCAGCCTTGCCAGGATCCACCTTCATCCCGCAGACCGGGTCGATCACCGCCTCTTGCACGCTCGAGCCTCCGCCGCAACAGTCCATATCGATACCTCACCTCTCTAGTATCGCGCGTATTTGCTGCAACGGAGGCTGCCATCTACAGAGGCCATGTCCAGTTGTTGATGTCCGGCCGATCGATCCCGCACTCATGCGCGTAATTGACACTCTCAACGATCTGATCCTGTAGCCATTGCTTGGTATGCGACGCCGTCGCCCGCAGCTTCGGCACCCGGTCGATGACGTCGATCGCCAGGTTGAACCGGTCGACCTGGTTCAGAATCGCAAGCTCAAGCGGAGTGTTGATATTTCCTTTCTCTTTGTATCCCCGCACGTGAAAATTGTTATGGTTTGCACGCCGGTACGTCAGCTTGTGGATCAACGAAGCATACGCATGGAAGTTAAAGATCACCGGCTTGTCCAGGGTGAACAGGCTGTCGAACTCGCGATCCGATAAACCATGGGGGTGCTCCTTCTCTGGCATCAGCCGGAACAAGTCCACCACGTTCACAAAGCGTATCTTCAGATCACCACAACGCTCCCTCAGAATCGCTACAGCAGCAAGCGACTCCGATGTCGGAATATCTCCCGCACACGCCATCACCACATCCGGCTCACCACTCTCGTCATTGCTCGCGAAGTCCCATATCCCGATGCCGCGCGTGCAATGAAGGATTGCTTCCTTCATCGGCAGATACTGCAGGTGCAGCGCTTTATCTGCAACGATAACGTTTACATAATTCTTGCTGCGCAGGCAGTGATCCGCCACACTCAGCAGGCAGTTCGCATCCGGCGGAAGATAGATCCGTGTCACCTCGGGACTCTTGTTCGTGACAACGTCCAGGAAGCCTGGATCCTGGTGCGTGAACCCGTTATGATCCTGCCTCCACACCAGCGACGTAATCAGCAGATTGATCGACGAGACCGCTGCCCGCCAGCGAAGCTCAAGCTTGCTCTTCTCCAGCCACTTCGCATGTTGATTGAACATCGAGTCGATGATGTGGACGAACGCTTCATAGCTAGAGAAGAAGCCGTGCCGCCCGGTCAGCACATAGCCTTCGAACCAGCCTTCAAGAGTATGCTCGCTCAGCATCTCCATCACGCGCCCGCTGGTCGATAGAAAGCCGCCATCCGCATCCTGCGGAATCATCTCCGCTTCCCATGTCTTACCGCTTGCCTCATACATCGCCTGCAGCTTGTTTGAAGCCGTCTCGTCTGGCCCGAAGACTCGGAAGTTGGTCATGTTCCTGCGAATGATATCCCGCAGAAACTGTCCAAGATGATCGGTCGAAGACGTCATCCCCTGCCCTGGTTTCTCGACCTTGACCGCGTAGTCCCTGAAGTCAGGCAGCGCAAGCGGCTTCAGCAGTTTGCCTCCATTTGCATGCGGGCTAGCGCTGATGCGTTTATCCCCTGCAGGAGCCATCGCACGCAGTTCGGGAATCAGCTTGCCCGATTCATCAAACAACTCTTCCGGCTTGTAGCTGCCCATCCACGCTTCAACTTGCTTCAACTGCTCCGGCTTTGTCTTTGGCTCAAGAATAGGAATCTGGTGCGCGCGCCAGGAACCCTCAACCTTGTGCCCATCCACCATCTTCGGCCCGGTCCAACCCTTGGGCGAACGCAGCACAATCATCGGCCAACGCGGCCGGTGGTCGCCGGCAGCATTCGCCGCTCCCTCCGTCCGCGCCTCAGCCTGTATCGCCCTGATCTTCAACACGCACGTCTCCAGCACATGCGCCATCTTCTGGTGCATCTCTTCCGGCTCTTCTCCTTCAACGAAGAAAGGCTCCCACCCGTATCCGCGCATCAGGCTCTCAAGCTCCTCATGCGTAATCCTCGCCAGAATCGTGGGGTTTGCGATCTTGTAACCATTCAAGTGCAGAACCGGAAGCACTGCGCCATCCGTCGCCGCGTTCAGAAATTTATTGGCGTGCCAGGACGTCGCCAGCGGCCCCGTCTCCGCCTCTCCATCGCCGACCACAACGGTTACAATCAGCTCCGGGTTATCGAACGCCGCACCAAAGCCATGCGACAGACTGTACCCCAGTTCTCCACCCTCATGGATCGACCCCGGCGTCTCCGGTGTGCAGTGACTGCCAATTCCGCCCGGGAAAGAAAACTGTTTGAAGAATCTCTGCAGCCCGTCGATATCTTCACTCTTGTCCGGGTAGATCTCCGAATACACGCCCTCAAGATAGCTGTTCGAAAGCGTCGCCGGCGCCCCATGACCCGGCCCCGAAACATAGAGGACATCCAGCGAATACTTTAGAATCAGGCGGTTCAGATGAACCCACGTAAACGTCTGGCCCGGGTCAGATCCCCAGTGACCAAGCAGCCGGTTCTTGATGTCAGAAGCCTTCAGCGGCTCCCGCAACAGAGGGTTCGATTGCAAGTAGAGCATCCCCGCGCAGCAGTAATTGCATGCGTGCCAATACGCGTTCATCTTGCGCAACGTCTCTGCATCCAGCGGCTGCAACGGCAATTCATTCGTATTCATACTGCTCATTCAAGCCCTCTTTCAAATTCGCCTGCAGTCCATCCTCTAACTACCGGCCAAGCATCTCGTTCACATGCAAGGCAATCATCAGGTCTTCCTCAGCCGGAATCACCCAGACCGCGGTCTTTGCATCTGCCGCACTCAACCTGCGCACTCCACTTCCCTCGTCCTCTGTCAACGCAACGCCGAGAGACTCCAGACCGCCGAGAACATCCCGTCTCGTCGATCCATCGTGCTCTCCGATTCCTCCCGAGAAAATAACCGCATCAAGTCCGCCCAGCAGCCACGAAAATCCACCGATCGCTTTTCGCACACTTCGTGTAAACACAGCCAGCGCCATCTGGGCCGCCGCATCTCCTCCGGATGCAGCCTTCCGCACAGCCTTCACGTCGTTCTTCATCCCGCTGAGCGCAACCATACCGGCATCATGGTTCATCATCTTCTCAACCTTGCCGGCATCACTCTGCCTCAACAGGTAAAGGATCACACCCGGATCGAGATCGCCCGGACGCGTCCCCATCACGACCCCTCCCGTCGGCGTCAGACCCATCGTGTTGTCTATCGAGCGGCCCTCAGACAGCGCAGTCACACTACATCCGCTTCCCAGGTGAGCAATCACCGTGCGTGAAGGAAATCCACCCGTCACCAGCTTCATCCGACGCACGATTGACTCGCAGCTCAACCCATGAAACCCGTACCGCCGCACACCGGCGTCGCGCACCTCCTGCGGCAATGGATACACAGTTGCCTCTTTCGGCATCGTCTCGTGAAAAACAGTGTCGAAGCACGCAAAATGCGCCGCCTCAGGCAGCCGCTTCATCATCGCGCGAATGATCT
Source organism: Lichenicola sp. (assembly GCA_964658635.1). GTDB lineage: Bacteria > Acidobacteriota > Terriglobia > Terriglobales > Acidobacteriaceae > Edaphobacter. The sequence goes on from CAZZZP010000037.1 coordinate 6,407, forward strand.
TCACCACCACCGGATCGTGCAAAGGCGCAAACGCTGCTGCTTCATCAAGCTGTCGCAACACATCTTCATCAATGCGATGGTGGCCTTTCAGCTTCGCGCCGGGATGCACCACCCGATATCCGACTGCATCTGCGGACGCCACCCCACGCCCCTCGAGCGCATCGAGGACCGCGTGCATACCCGCATCGGGACTTCTCGCCTCCACCGGCGTCGTCGTTTCCTCTCCGCCCCCACGAATCGTCAACTCAGAGCCATCGCTGCCCACACCTGAGACTTCACCATCTACCCGGCACACCGGTTCCTGTTTCGCCTCGACTGTCTCGAAGAGAGAAAACTTGATCGACGAAGACCCGCTGTTCACTACAAGAATATGCATTGCACCTCTTCAGCCGGCTGCCCTGTTCCGGCCCGGCTGGCTTCTCGATAGATGCCGAACGCCGCGGGAGTCCACCACGCCTCAGCCTGCTCGTGGTCAGGCGTCGATAGTGCTCTGTGCACCCACCGCAGGTGCCCCACCTTCATCATCCGCTGCTTCTATGACCTCACGGTGAATGCAAAAGAGCGGCTTGTCGCCGTCAGGCTACCCACCGCTTGCGTTCTGTCCACCGCCTGCGTTTTCATACACCCGCCATCTCAACCGCCGCGCCCTCAGGCTCCGGCGCATCCAACGTCGTCGGCGCGGACCGCAGAAGAAGCACCGTGCACTCCGCCAGCTTCATCACCTTCTCTGCAATCGAGCCGAAGACCACCGGCCGCCAGCCTGACATCCCGTGTGTCGAAAGCACGATCAGATCGCATTTGTCGCAGTGAATCGTATGCAGAATATTGCCGACGATGTCGTTCCCAATCTCGATCGCAAAATTTGCCCTCAAGCCTTGGGCCTGCAAATCCTTCACCATTGTTTGCAGCCTTTGTTCCGCCGCAATGCGCAGCTCTTCTACGAAACGATCTTCCGGCATATAGGCGTCGCATGCCAGCGCCGGCAGCGCCGGAACAACGTGCAGAAGACACAGCTCCGCTCCATACTGCTTCGCAATTCCGGCCGCGGACTTCAACGCCGCTGCGGTCGAAGCACCGAAATCCACCGGCACCATAATTCTCTTCGGCTCAAAAGCCGACCCTTGGTTCGTCGTCATACGGTCCTCCTCAGTTGTGCTTCACTCAAGTTCTCGATCTCGAAGACACCCTCTATACTCTCCACGCAACCACCTAAAAAAGCTGAGCTGCATTGCTCGTGTCGCGTTTCGCAGGCCAGCCCAAGATGGGGCCGTCGCTTCGGCTGACCTGTATCCAGAACGCTCACAACTGCGCTGGCCAAAGGTATATAGTTCCAGCATTCAAGACTTTTACTTCGGAGCCTCGGCAATGCCACGTGCATCTCTCATCCCGCATAGCTGCTCCTCCTGTGAAGTCCGCCACCTCCGTGCCTTCTGCGATCTTCACGGGCCAACTCTGGACGACTACACCAGCATCGGCGTCGACGCCTCTTTCCAACGCGGTGCAACCCTCTTCAATGAAGGTGAATCGCCCGGTGCCGTCTACGTTCTCTGCTCCGGTCAGGTCAAGCTCTCCTGCTCCTCTCGCGAAGGCAAAACCCTCATCCTCAAGATGGCCATGCCCGGCGACGTCCTGGGCCTCGGAGCCGTCGTCGCCGGTACTCCCTACGAGGTGACCGCGGAAACCGTCATGCCGACACGAGTCAAAAACATCCGCCGTGAGGACTTTCTCGCTTTTCTTCAACGACACGGAGAAAGCAGCCTGCACGCCGCTCGTTCGCTCGCTGAGGAATACAAGTCCGCCTTCCTCGACGCGCGCCGGCTCGCACTCTCCGGCTCCGCAGCCGGCCGCCTCGCCAACGTTTTGCTCGAGTGGGGCCGTGCCGCGACCGCTTGCGGAAAGCACCAGGAGATGCGCTTCACCATGTCTCTCACCCACGAAGAACTCGCCAACCTCCTCGGCTCCTCACGCGAAACCGTGACACGTACGCTGACTCGCTTCAGAAAAGAACAACTCATCGAGATCCGCGGATCTTCCATCATCATCCTCTCTCCAAAAGGCCTCGAGCAGTTTGCCGCCTGATGCTCCAAAGTGCCCGGCTGCCGGATTGTGCCTGAATCCTCTCCCAGGCCGCCTCTCCCGTCTGTGACGCTCATCACACACAAGCATGTTCTCCGTCACTGAACCCGCACCCATCCATGGCGCAGACTCAGCATCAGGAGAAAATCATGAAGAGCTATCACGAATACTGGTCCTTCGCCGCCGTCCGCGGCGTCCTCGCTCTGCTTGCAGCCGCCGTCGTCGTCGCCCTTCCCCGCGCCATCGCCGACCTTTTCAGCATCCCTGTGCTGCTTGCTTTCTCGATCTCCGCCTTCGCTCTCTGGGCAGTCTTTGACTCCGCCATCACCGTCCTGCTGGCCAATCTCTTCCCCAGCCACACCAGCGGACGCCGCATCCTCGTCCCCCAGGCCATCACCGTCTTCATCCTCGCGGCCCTGCTCTTCCTCACCGGATACCGGCTGCTGCCAGCCCAGAGTCTCGTCTGGATCGTCGCCGTTCTCGCCGCCGTCTCCGCCGTAAGCGAGTTCAGCATCGCCGAGACCACGCACAAGACCTACCACTGCCTCTCCTGCTACACCACCGCCATCACGTTCGCAGTCGCAGCCGTCGCCATCCCCTTCGCCGCCTTCCTCACACCCGCGGAAGTGACCCTCGCCCTGGGCGCATACCTCGCTCTCATCGGCTCCAGCGAACTCGCCCTCGGCAGCCGCATGCTCTTCCTCGGCTACCGCGCAGAACACCCACTCGCCGTCGCCGTCACACCGGAGTGGCGCCTCGCCATGGAGCCGGCCGCGCAAGCGGCCGCCGCCACCCTCGCATGCACCCCGCAGCTCACATGCGAGACCTGCCCCGCAACCAGCGTCTGCCTCGACAACTCCGTCTCAACTCAGCTCCACAACATCCTCAACTCACGCGCCCCAGCCATCGTCAGAAGCCTCCGCGCCAGCACCCTGAACGCCCAGAACCATCTCGTCTCCAGATAGCGAACGGTCAATTGTGCAACGGAGAACAGTCAACGGCCGTTACTCCGCCTTCCCCACAGCCTTATCCTTGTAAGCCTTCTGCAACACCACAAACGCCTGCTTCTTCTGCCCCTGGTCGGAGATCAGGCCTTTCCGGTTGAACCCGTCCTGCACCCCCGGAAGCTGACGAACCGGCGAACGGAAGTCCATCAGCACCCACGGCGTCATCCCGCGAAGCTGAGGAATCCGGTTCAGCATCCCGATCTGGTGCCGGTAAATCGAAGCCTGGTACTCCTCGGTCCAGCGCTCCGTCTCCGGCCCATGCAGCCCGGCCTTCGCACCGCCGCCAAACTCACTCACAATGAGCGGCTTGTCATACGCCACCTTCCACTGCATCGTGTCCGCGCGCTCGGGCGGTCCCTCATACCAGCCAATGTACTCGTTGAACCCAATGACATCGAGCGACTTGCCCAGTGGATCGTCGATATACTTCGTGTTCCCGCTCGCATCGTCATTGCCTCCCTGCGGACCGTGGACCAGCAGCGCAGCCGTTACCAGCCGCGTCGGATCCTGTTCCTTCACATAGGCCGCCGAACGCGTCAGAAAAGCCGTCCGTGCCTCTGTCGCAGGCGTCTCGTTCGCAATCGACCACAGGATCACCGAAGCCTTGTCCCGGTCGCGCCGGATATTCTCATGCATCTGCTGCTTCGCCTTCTCAAATACCTCTTCCTTGTCGAACTGCTCGGCCCAGTAAACCGGCACCTCCGACCAAAGCAGGATCCCCATCCGGTCCGCCGCCCGTTCCATCCGCTCATCATGCGGATAGTGCGCCAGCCGTGCGAAGTTCCCGCCCAGATCCTTCACCCAGCCCAGCAGCGTCGCCACATCCTGGTCCGTATTCGCGCGCCCCGTCCGGTATGGAGCCTCCGCATGAATGCACACTCCACGCAGAAACACCGGCTTTCCATTCAGCAGAATCTTCGTACCCTGCGTCTCGATCGTCCGAAAGCCCATCTCATCGCTCAGCTTGTCCGCGCCACTCGCGATCGTGACCTTGTAGAGCTTCGGATTCTCCGGCGACCAAAGCGAAAGCCCTGGAGCCTTCATCTCGACAGCCACCCGCCCCTGTGCATCCGTCACACCCTCCGCATGCAGCTTCGCCTCCGCCACATCGACCGAAACCTTCGTCCCCGCCGGCGCGCCCTCCACATGCACATAGCCCGAGATCACCGAACGCGTAGGCCGGTCGAGATGGAGCTCGAAATCGTCCACAAATGCCTTCGGGACGGACACTACCGTCACATCGCGCGTCAGCCCGCCATAGTTGTACCAATCCGTCTTCAGCGTCGGGATCCCGTCCGCGATCCGCGTATCATCCACCGCGATCACCACGCTGTTATCCCCCGCCTTCACCGCGTCCGTAATCTCGCAGTCGAACGGCGTGAACCCACCCTCGTGCTGGCACACAAACTTCCCGTTCACCGCCGCGACAGCCTTGTAGTTCGCCGCGCCAATATGCAGAAACGATCTCTGCCCCGCCACCGGCTTGAACTCGAAATGCCGCTCGTACCAGAGCATCCCCTCGTACATCCGCAGCCAATCCTTCTGCGTGTTCCAGTCTCCCGGAACCTTGATCGTCGGTGACTTGCGAAAGTTATATTCAATCAGCTTGTTATTGCCGACCTCGCCCTCTTCATCCTTCACAAACCCGTTCGGCTGGAACGCCCCGTGAAAGCTGAACAACCCCGCCTGGTAAGGGTCGGCAATGACATGCCAGTCGCCATTCAAACTCATCGAAGGCCGCTGATCCTCGGCCACCAGCAAAGTAGAAGGCGGAACCGCAGGCACACTCGCCTGCCCCAAAGCAACACCCGCCCCAACCACCACCATCATCCCAACCTTTACCATCAGATTCTCCTTTTGCCCCGCAAAGCCCGATACCGCACGAAGTGCTCGCCGCCCGCAACCCGGGCGCCTTTGTTTTTGCAGCGACCGCGACTAGGGCGCCTTGGTTTTTGCAGCGCCCGTAGACTCCCGCACCATCAGCTCCGGCTCAAACCACACCGACTCCGGATACTCTTCCAGCGGCCGCTCGATCCTCTTCAGCAACGTCTGCACCGCCGTCTCCCCCATACGCCGCAGCGGCTGACGAACCGTCGTGAGCCGCGGACACATGTAAGCCGCACTCGAAATATCATCGAACCCGATCACCGAAATATCATCCGGGCACTTCAACCCCGCATCCTGGATCGCCCTCACCGCCCCGATCGCCGCAATGTCGTTGAAGCAGAAGATCGCCGTGAAATCCCGCGTCCGCTGCAGCAGGTCCCTCACAATCGGATAGCCCAGCTCCGGCGACCACGAGTTCGTCTCGAGATAAACGCAAAGCTCCGGCACAATCTCCAGTCCGACCTTCTTCGCCATCGCCAGGATTCCCTGCCACCGCGACTCCGAATCAAGCGCATGCGGCTGCCCCTTCATAAACGCGATCCGCCTGTGCCCCAGGTCGTAAAGATGCTTCAACGCAAGCCGCGCAGCCCGGTCGTGATCCATCTCGATATTCGTCACGCCCTTCAGCTTCTTGTGCCCCGAGATCGATACCACAGGAGCAGCCACCGCTGCATGCAGCTGCGTATTCACAAGCAGAAAACCGTCGACCGATCTCTGCGCCAGCAGGTCCGGATACTCGTCGATCAGGTCCGTCCGCCCCTGGTGACTCACCACAAGCTGCAGATACCCCGCCGCCAGCAGGTTCTCCTCGATCCCGTTCATCAGCATCGTGAAGTACCCTTCGCTGAACTCAGGCACAATCACCCCGACCGTATACGTCTGCCGCGTCCGCAGCGAGCGCGCAATCGGATTCGGCTTGTAGTTCAGCTTCTTCGCCGCCGCAAGCACCCGCTCCCGCGTCGCCGGAGCAATTGACTTCGCCCCCGGTGCATTATTCATCACCAGCGAAATCGTCGCCGGTGAAAGACTCAGATACTCCGCCAGCACCTTCAGATTGACAGGCTTCGGTCCCTCGCCCACATTCCCTCGCATCCCGTTTACCGCCCCTTTGTATCACTTCCCACCCCCCCAAGACGAACCGCCGGTCGACGAGCAGATGCGCAAGCCCTCAGATTCGGAATCTTGATCGAACCCCTCGTGCCCCACCTTCAGTCCAGCTTCACCAGACTCAAGGAGAAAGCCTTTCACCGAGCCCTAACCCTCCCATAATCCCCCCAACCCACCATTACAAGCACCCCCACCAAACAAACCCCCGGCAAAACCAGCGCCTCCCGCAACGACCCCACACGGGCCGACACCAGCCCCAGCACCCAAAGCATCGCCGCTCCGCCCACCCCCGACATCGCCATCACCAGCCCCGCCTGCCGAGCCGAAGCTCCCGCCTCAAGCGTCCCCGCCACCATCAGCGCAAACACCGGCCCCAGCAGCAGCCCACACACACCCGCCCAAAACGCAATCGCACCCAGCGAATGCGCAAACACCAGCCCGCCGCTCGCCACCACCGCGCCACTCACCAATGCCATCAAGACATTCCGCTCACGCCGCCCCCGCAGCATCCGCCCGGCAAGCACCCGCCCCAGCACAATTCCAACCCAGAAAGCCGAAGTACTCAGCGGACTATGCCCAGCCGAAGCCCCCGCGCGCCGCGCAAACGTCGTGATCCACCCCGAAAGACAAGCCTCCGCCCCGCCATAAAGAAACACCAGCCCAACAAACAGCAGCACCACCGCGCTCGGTGCCCGCATCCTGCCCTCACCACGCTCCACTCCACCCGAAGCCCCGACCCAAAGCCGCGCCAGCCCCACCCAACCCACCGGAAAACACGCAGCAAACCCCAGCAGCCACCACCAGAGCCTCCCTCCACTCACAGCCACCCCCACCAGCACCGGCGCCAGGATCGCCCCCACACTCCAGAAACCATTCCCCGTCGCGATCCGCGCCGCACGCTCCCCCGAACCGGCGCCCACGCCCAGATTCAGCGTCGTGATCACCTGCCCCAGCCCGTACCCATAGACCGCCAGCGCAGCCCAGGCCAGCTCTTCCACCCTCGCCACGGCTCCGGCACGAAGCAATAATGCCAGCGCGATCATCCCAGCCGAAGCGCACGCCTCTGCTCCCGCAGCACAAACGTAGACCCCACCGACTGCCCGACAAACTGTGCCGCCAGCAGCGCGCCCCCAGCCGCATCGCTCAGCCCCCACGCACCCAGCAGCCGCGGCAGCAGCGGCCCCAGCGCCACAATCCCCATCCCGTTCAGCAGAAAGCCGGTATAAGCCGCCCACCACCCCGTCCCGTTTCTCGAACTTGGGGAACCCAGCTCTCGCTTCTGAGACCTGGGTTCCCCTGATCCAACCCTCACTGCTTCCGCTCCAGAACCTCCACATCGAATCTCCCCAGCGTCACACTCCGGGCCGCGCCGCCCTTCAGCACATCCGCAAACCCGGCCGGAACCTCGACCGTCTGCGCCTGCTCGCCAAAGTTAATCAAGATCCACACATCCTTCCCCGCACCTTTCCGCTCGTAGAGGTCCACCCCTTTGGGCATCACCCCGGTTACGGGAGCCACCCCGGCATCGGCCATCATCCACTTCGCCGCGCCCTTCATCTGCTCCTCGTTCAGGTCCGCGCCAATGTAGGTGATGCTGCCCTTACCCACCTTCCGCGTAATCGCCGCCGGCTGCCCGTCCAGCCATCCATTGCTCTTCCCGTAGGTCATCAGCACCTTCGTCGCAGGATCCTTCACCGAAAGCTGCTCCGCCCACATCTTCGTCTCGCCCGAACCCCACTCCCCCGAGACCGGCACCGCATCCTTCAGCGCATAGTACTGCTCAACTCGTCCGCCAAGCAGTTCAGCCAGCGGCCCAGGCTGCCTCTCCGGCGTCAGCCCATTGTCGTCATCCTTCATCCCCGACCGCTGCCCCAGCACCAGGTGCCCGCCGCCCTTCACATACCCGATCAGGTTCTTCGCTATCTCGTCTGAGATCACATTCAGCCCCGGCGCCACCACCAGCTTGTACCGGCTCAAATCCACCTTCGGCGACACGATATCCACCGAGTGCGCCAGCTCCCGCACCGCCCCGTAGTACGCAATGATGTTTTCCTTCGGATCCCATTCCTTGTTATGCCGCTGCCAGTTGATCGCCCACCGGCTGTCATAGGACTGCAGCACCGCCACGTCCGACTCCACATGCGTATCCTTCAGCGCCGCCCCCGCCTTCGCAAACTCCGCCCCAAGCTGCGAAACTTCGCTGTAAAGCGGAACCGGCGTCCCATCCGCACCCAGCAGCGTCCCGTGATACTCCTCCTGCCCATTCAGATCGCTGCGCCACTGCCAATAGCTCACCGCATCCGCGCCATGCCCGATATCGTGCCACGCCATGGCACGAACCTCGCCCTTATCCAGAGCATTGTTGTCCGGCGACCAGTTCACAAACCCCGGCTGCGTCTCCATCACCCAGAAATTCTTCCGCAGAAAACCCCTCGTCAGGTCATGCGCCGCGCCGTTCGAAACCGGGTTCAGATGCCCCGTCCCGACATAATCATCCCAGCTCGCCATGTCCAGATCCTGGCTGACCGTGTAATGGTCGTAAGCGTCGAACCACCCCATCATGTTCGTCGTGATGAACTGCCGCTTATCCGCATTCGCGCGGATCACCTCCAGCTGGTTCTTCTGATAGCTCCGCCACTCATCGCTCACAAAACGCTTCCAGCTCAGCAGCAGCCCCGGATTTCCGTACTGCGTCTCGATCGGAATCTGATCCCAGTTCTGATACGTCTCGCTCCAGTAAGCCGTCGTCCACTTATCGTTCAAATTCTCGAGCGTCCCATAACGGGCCTTAACCCAGTCCTGAAACATCTTCTTCGTCGCCGGATCGTAGCTCTCACTCGCATACTCGTTATCGATCTGCCACCCGATCACGTTCGGATCGTGTCCGAACCGCTTCGCCATCTGCTCCGCCATCGCCCGTGCCAGCTGCCTGTACTTCGGGTTCGCCCAGTTGAACTGCTGCCGATTCCCATGCTCCGCGCGCCGCCCATCCTCTTCCACCCGCAGCGTCTCCGGATACGTCTGCGTCAGCCACGCCGGCGGAGCCGCACTCGGCGTCCCCAGCACAATCGCGATATGGTGCTTCTCCGCCGCGCGAACAGCATGCTCCACCCAATCGAGGTCATACACCCCCTCCTTGGGCTCCATCTTGCTCCACGCAAACTCGCCAATCCGGCAAAACCGGATCCCCGCCTTCTCCATCAGCGCCAGGTCCGCCTCCATCCGGCTCTCCGGCCACTGCTCCGGATACCAGGCCGTCCCCAGGTAAAGATCCGGTTGCGGAGCCACCGCCTGTGCAAACGCACTCACCCCGCCCATCGCCATACCCACCAGGCAAGCCGAAATCCCAAGCGTCTTCCGCACGCCCGCCATGCTCCGTTTCCTCATCCCAGTCACGCCCTGTCCAAACATCGTCATCTCCTGATATCCTTCCGTCCCATAGCATTCAATCGATAAACTAAATCGTTTAACTCACCCGAGCCGCCCACTTCCTGCTACCTCAACGCTCCCACCATAGTGCCCACCCCGCACGAAAGTCCAACCCCTCCAAGGAAAACACGCACGATGCGACTCTCCCGACTCCGCGCCACCGCCCTCTTCACCACCCTCGCCCTTGCTCCCACGCTCACCTCCGCCCAGCGCCCCAAGCCGCCCGCGCCCCCTGCAGGCCCCTGGATGAACCCATCCCTCGACCCCGACACCCGCGCCGACATGATGATCAAGCAGATGACCCTCGACGAGAAGATCCAGCTCGTCCACGGCATCGGCTGGGGCCCGCTCCGTCCCGGCGACAGCGTCCCCGCAGACAACAACGGTGGCGCAGGTGAGGTCCTCGGCATCCCCCGCCTCGGCCTCCCCTCCATCCAGCTCGCCGACTCCGCCGTAGGTGTCCGCATGGCCGCACCCGACTCCCGCTACGCCACCCTGCTCCCCTCCGTCATCGGCATGGCTGCCACCTTCGACGAAAAGGCCGGCCACCTCTACGGCCAGGTCATCGGCCGCGAGCTCCGTGACCAGGGCTACAACATGTCCATCGGCGGCGGCATGGACCTCATCCGCGAGCCCCGCAACGGACGCAACTTCGAGTACGCCTCCGAAGACCCCCTCCTCTCCGGCATCATGGTCGGCCACCTCGCCATGGGCGTCCAGTCGCAGCAGATCATGGGCGACATCAAGCACTATGTCCTCAACGACCAGGAGACCGGACGCAACTCGCTCGACGCCAAGCTCGACCACCGCGCCATGCAGGAGACCGACCTCCTCTCCTTCAACATCGGCATCCACCTCGCCAACCCGGCCGGCGTCATGTGCTCCTACAACCGCGTCAACTCCGACTTCGCCTGCGAAAACGACTACACCCTCAACAAGGTCCTCAAGGATGAGTGGGGCTTCAAAGGCTTCGTCCTCTCCGACTGGGACGGCACCCACTCCACCACCAAAGCCGCCAACGCCGGCCTCGATATGGAGCAGCCCGGCATCATCTACTTCGGCGACAAGCTCAAAGCCGCCGTCCAGGCCGGTGAAGTCTCCCAGGCACGCCTCGACAACATGGTCCACCGCATCGTCCGCAGCATGTTCGCGGTAGGCGTCATCGACAACTCGCCCCTGCCCCGCCGCGTCTCCGACCCCTTCCAGGGTAAGGACGACGCCCGCCACATCGAGGCCGAAGGCATCGTCCTCCTCCAGAACAAGGGCATCCTGCCCATCAAGCAAAGCGCGCAGAAGATCGTCCTCATCGGAGCCCACGCCGATGTAGGCGTCCTCTCCGGCGGCGGCTCCGCCCAGGTCGACTCACCCGGCGGCAACGCCCTCGACCACAAGGCCGGCTCCTCCGCCTGGAACCACCAGATCTACTTCCCGTCCGTCCCGCTCAAGGCCGTCAAGGCCCTCGCCAACCCGGGCGCTCAGATCACCTTCAACCCCGGCACCGACGCCGCCAGCGCCGCAGCCGCAGCCAGGGGTGCCGACGTCGTCCTCCTCTTCGCCGACCAGTGGATGTCCGAAGGCATGGACCGCCTCACCCTCTCGCTTCCCCACGGTCAGGACGCCATCATCTCCGCCGTAGCCGCCGCCAACCCCAACACCGTCGTCCTCCTCGAAACCGGCGGACCGGTCTCCATGCCCTGGGCGCCCAAAGTCGCCGGAATCCTCGCCACATGGTTCCCCGGAATCGGCGGCGCGGAAGCCATGGCCGACATCCTCTTCGGCCGCGTCAACCCCTCCGGCAAGCTCCCCGTCACCTTCGCCGCCAGCGAACAGCAGCTCCCCCGCCCCAAGGTCGACGGCCTCACCGCCAAAACCGGCAACAACGGCATGAACGGCGGCGACAACGAGACCACCCAGGCCAGGGACTTCCCCGTCGACTACAACATCGAAGGCATGGCCGTAGGCTACAAGTGGTTTGAAGAGAAGAAAGAACAGCCCCTCTTCCCCTTCGGCTTCGGTCTCTCCTACACCCAGTTCGAGATGTCGAACCTGCACGTCTCGCCCGACGGCAAAACCGCCACCCTCGAAGTCAAAAACACCGGCCAGATGGCCGGCGACGAGATCGCCCAGCTCTACGTCACCCTGCCCACCTCGGCGGGCGAGCCCTTCCGCAAACTCGCCGCCTTCAAACGCGTCACGGTAGCACCGGGCGCGAGTGAAACCGTCCATCTCGACCTCAACCCGCTCGTCCTCTCCACCTTCTCGCCCGACGACAATAAGTGGCACCCCGCAACCGGTGAAGTCCTCGTCGAAGCCGGCAATTCCTCAGCCACCCTGCCCCTCCACCAAACACTTCACCTCCGCTAACCCCCTGGCCCACCCTCGGGACAGCCTCACCGTCCCCGGGGTGGGTTCGGCCGCACATTCCACCACTCCGAGTGCCCCATTCCGAACAGTTCCATCGTCATGAGCGGGCCTCGGCGAACAGCGTCCCCAGCGGGCGCCTTTGCCCGATGGAGGTAGTCAACAAACAACAAACAACAAACAACCTACCCCAGCAGCCAGTTCGCCACCCAGACAAACCCCGCCCCACCCACCACGCCACCCATCAGCAAACCTCTTTTCCCGCTCCGCACCTCCGGTAGAAAATCGCTCGTAGCCATCTGCAGAAAGAATCCCGCAGCCAGCGCAAGCAACATCGCCGCGCCGCGCGACGACACCATCCACCACACTGTCAGCAGCCCACCCAGAAACGGCGCCACCGCATCCGCCCCTAAAAACCAGTAATCCGCCGCCCGAGCCTTCTCCCCACCCGTAGTCAGCAGCACCGTATTCATGCCGTCGCCAAGGTCATGCGCCGCAATCCCCAGCGCCACCGCATATCCAGCCGCATGCGAAGCCGCAAACGCCGCCCCGATCGCCATCCCATCGCGAAAACTGTGAAAGATCAGCAAGCCGCCGCCCACCCGGCCAAGCGCCCGCCGACCCAGCCCCGCATCCGTCTGCCGCTCCTTCCACCCGTCCAGCCACGTCTCCAGCGCACTGAAGAACAGGAAGAATCCCAGCGTCAGCCCAAGCACTTCGGCCGTCTTCAGTCCCGCACCCGCCCCCAGGTCGATTGCCTCCGGCAGCAGGTCGAGAAACGCGGCTCCCAGCAGCAATCCCGCCCCGACCGCCACCAGCACAGGCCGAAAGCGCGCAGCCCACACCGTCAACAAACCACCTGTAAGCGTAGCCGCCACCGGCACCAACAGCAAAACTACCGGCGCATGCCCCATGCATTGATTCTAAACAACAAAGCAAAGCGCCCTAAGCGGGTGGCGGTCACTTCGTGACTCCCGACTGCTTCGCGTGGTCCTCCCGTTGGTCGGCACAGAGACTCCTTCCTGACCAACGGGAAAGCCACGCGAAGCCCAATACTGCACCAAGTGCCCCGCGCGCGGCGCTTTTAGCTGCTAATCGATCGTCCGGTACCCCAGCTGAAACGGATTCCCGGCATACCCCGCTACCAGGTACCACCCGGTCGCCCCGATATGCAGCGAAGGCCCATAGGTGTACCCGAACCCGGTATCCATCACGCTCGTAGCCGCCACCAGCCCATTCCCGACCGGAATCGCCTTCCCACCCACAGTCTGCCCGGCTCCCAGCAGCTTCTGTGCGTGCACGCAATCCTCCAGCAGCCCGGCTGCCCGCGTCACATCCTTGATCAGCAGCGGAAACCCATCCCCACCCCGCAGTATCCGTGCCGCCAGTGCAGCGGCCCCGTGCGCCGTACCCTCCAGCCACACCGCATGAGGATCATCCGCCGTCGTCGTCAAGCTCGCCGTATCGAACACCAGCCCCGAAAACGTCTCCGTCAACGTCACGCTCGAGTGCGGCGCCGAAGCCGTATCCGTCGTCGCCAGGTTATTCAGCGCCCAGTCGATCGTCTTTTTCTGGTCCGGCAGATCGATCCCGCTCCCCAGCAGCGCCATGTACGACCACGTCTGGCAATCCTCCGGAATCGGCGAAGGATTGATCGTGATCTGATCCGCCAGCGTCCCCGTGTAGAAATAAGGCCCACTCGCGTAGTACATCGACTTCAGAAACACCAGCGCATGCTCCGCCAGCTGCCTCCACTTCTTCCCGTTCGCCGCACGCCCATCCTCCGTCAGCTTCTCCAGCATCGTGAAGAACGCGTAGGTATCGAGATTGTGCTCGGTCGACTTCCCATTGCCCGATGGCACCGACTGGTTGTACTGGTTGATGCCCGCCCCAAAGGAATACCCACCCGCACCCAGGGTGCTGTACGTATTCGTCACAATCCAGTTCGCGACCCTCAACGCACCCGCCAGGTAGCTCGCATCATGCGTCCGCTCATACAACTGCGCCAGCGCCATACCCGCCCAAGCCTGGTCGCCCACCGCACTCGTATAGAAGTAGAACGGAACCGCGGCCGGGGTGATAAACGCCCCATCCTTCGAAGCCACATTCACATAGTAAGCCTGCGCAAACCGCCCATCCGCCACCGGAAAATTGTTCGCCTGCGCATACAGCAGACCTTTGCCAAGCACCACCGCACGCGGCAGGTTATCCGGATCCTCGCTCGCCAGGTACGCATGGATCAGCACCGCGTTGTCGTACGTAAACGCCGTCGCACCCAGCGCCTGGTCGCTGTAGCTCTGGCAAAGCCGCACCGTCGCGCCTGTCGCATACGCATCCATCATCTGGTACGTGAAAGTAAACGCCTTGTTCAATGAAGCCGGCAGAGCCTCGATCTCGCCCAGCACCGACCCCGGATTTGGCTGCCCCTCAGCCCGTCCCGTACCCACACCCAGGCTCACCGGCAGACCGGCAAGTACCGCGGCTGACGTTCCCAATCCAAAAAAGCGGCGACGCGAAACTGCATTGTTCAACATGTTAAAAGCTCTCCTCAAAATGCCGTTCTAACCAGCGCAGAGAACCCTAGCCCATAACCACAACCACGCGCAATTGAACGCAGGCGAAGAGCCACAACGGGCCTCTCGCCCACCCTGAAAATAAGGGCACGCCTCAGAAACGGTGCACTTTCTCCACTTGGAGGTCAGATCGAAGTCCAGACTTAAAGTATCTGTTTTGAATACTTTGGATACTTCTGACGAGGGGGCGCACTACTCCGCGCGACGCCTCGGCTGGGCCACCCAAAGCAGCGGCTGGCGAATCGGAAAAGCCCGCAGCAGCCCCGCATCGGTCGGCTCTGCCAGCTTCAGGAACAACGCCGCATACTCCGGCTGCGCGTACGCCCGGGCCGCAAATGCAAGCACCGGCCGCCGCCCGGGCAGCGCATGAAACCCCGCCGAATCCGCCGGATAAGGCCAGGTCTCCGGCCGCGCCATGTACGGAACATGCCGCGCCACCGCCGCACGCATTCCCGGCCCGTCCTGCAGCTCCGCATCCCACAGGCTCTCGAACCGCGTCGACAGCAGCACGCAAACCCCGGCCAGCATATCCAGGTGCATCAGGGAGTTCCGGAACGGATCCGGCGTATGCAGATCCCCCGGGAAGAATCCGTCCGCGTTGATCTCCGCCCGGAGCGTCGCATGCCGGAACCGCTTCCGGCACTCCTCCGTCGTCGCGTCGTCACCCGCCAGCTTCGCCAGCGCCGCCACCTGCAGCAGCCACGAAGCCCCATCCCGGTCCTTCGCGTCCCGCGCCAGCAGCGCCTCGCGGTTCGTCGTCAGAAACTTCAGATACGTGGCGAACCACCCTTTCGCACCCGCAATCTGCTCCGCCGCAACCGGCAGAAACGGCAGGCTCACCGCCACCTCCGCCAACGGCGCCAGCCCCAACAGGTCCTCAAACCCCGAGATCTCCAGCCGGAACGAGCTCTTCTGCCCCGCAGCCCCAAACCACGCCTGCAGCACCTCCGCCGCTTTCGCCGCGTACTTCACCGCATTCTCCGCATCGATCTGCGCCGCGGCCGCAAGCGCCGGCACATCCAGCGTCATCTGCAGAAACGCGTCGCTCGCCGCATCCGAGTTCGCCGCGGGCGACCGACCCAGAGCCGTCGCCGCCCCCGCCAGGATCCGCTCCCGGTCGATCTTCGCCAGGTCCAGCCGCGTCACCGTCGACGTCTCGCCCACCGCGTACTGTCCCGGCGCAGTCCGCCCGGCAAGCACCAGCCCCGCACATCCCGCGACAAACTCCCGCCGTGACGCCATCCCACACCTCAGTAGTCGAAGTTCACCAGCTGCGCCCAAAGCTTCTCATCTACCGGCACGCCCAGCGCCAGGTTCTCACGCCGCACTGCCAGCGTCCGCTCCCCGGGATACCGCACCGGCTTCGCCGCATCCGCCAGAGCCACCCCCTCCAGGCTGTCCAGGATGCCACTCACCGTCCGCTGTATCTCCGCCTCTCCAAACCGGCTCGCATCGATCGCCACAAACACCTGCGAGACCCCCGACTCCTTCAGCGCATCGCGCTCAATCTGCCATGTCGCCAGTCCACCCGAAAGCACCGCCGCAAACATATCCAGCATCAGCGCCAGCCTGGAGCCCTTCCACATCCCCACCGGGAGCGCCCGCCCCGAAGCCTCAATTGCCGCCGCATCCGTCGTCAACTCACCCTTGGCGTCGAACCCACCCGCAAACGGCAGCGCCTCGCCCCGCTTCGCATACCCCGCCAGCGCACCGTAAGAGTACTGGCTCATCGCCATATCCAGCACCACATGCGCCCCATCCTTCCCCGGCACCCCCATCACCAGGGGATTATTCCCCACCACCGCCTCCGTCGCACCCCACGCCGGCAGGTTCGGCATCGTATTCGTCCAGCACATCGACAGGCACCCCGCATCCGCAGCCTGCCACGCATACGTCCCGCCCCGCATCCAGTGATTTGTCTCTGAAAGAAACACGGCCCCCACTCCATGCCCGCGCGCCAGCTCCACAGCCCGCCCCATCGATGCCCACGCGTTCAGATTCCCCACCCCGCGCCGCCCATCCCACCGCTCCATGGCGCCAAACCCACCCGCAAGCACCGGAGTGGCAGCCACATCGACACCACCGCACTTCACCATCGCAACAAAGCGCGGAAAACGCGCCAGCCCATGGGTATACACCCCATCCCGTGTCGTCTCGGCAAAAAGCCGCCCACACAAAAGCGCCCGGTCCGCCGTAAATCCCAGCCGACCGAGCGCCTTCGCCAATGCCGATTCCAACTCCGCATAACCCACACGAATCATCGTGCAGCCATGCTACTTGCTTTCCATCTCAAGCTCCTGCTTCATCTTTTCGGAGTGCTCATGGGCCTCTCTCGAATGCTCAAACGCCTGCTTCGAAAGCTCGTGCGCCGTCAGATGGTCGTTCTGTTCATGCGAGACCGCAGCGCGATTGTGAGCCTGAGCGGCCATGTTGTGCAGTTCCTGCGCCCGTACGTTCCGTGTCTGTGGCATCTCGTTCTCCTCGTTCGCCTAGTTGGATGCGAACGGCTCCGCAGCGTAAACTAAACCCCATGCATTTGACCGTCTACACAGCCCCCTGGTGTCGTGATTGCCGTGAAGCCAAGCGTTTCCTCGCCGAACACAACATTCCCTACGACGAGATTGACATCGAGCAAGTACCCGGCGCAGCAGACGAAGTGCTCAAGAACGTCGGCAAACGGGCCATTCCGCAATTTGTCATCGACGGCAAGTGGGTCCAGCCGTACCGCCCCGGCCAGGGATTCCTGCACAAGGAAATGGGCGATCTGCTCGGCGTAACCAAGTAGTACGGAGCTTTCAGCACCCCACAAAGTGACCGTCCCTGCTAAAGGGCCCACTTGACTCTGCACCAAGGAATCCGAAAACCATGATCCTCCGCTATACCCGTCCCGAGATGGGCCGCATCTGGTCTGACGACAACAAGTACCGCTGCTGGCTGCGCGTCGAAGTCGCCGCCTCCCAGGCCCTCGCCGCCGCCGGCCTCGTCCCCCAGTCCGCAGCCGACACCATCCGCGACCGCGGCAACTTCACCGTAGACCGCATCAACGAGATCGAGGCCGAAGTCCGCCACGACGTCATCGCCTTCACCACCACTGTCGCCGAGCACATCAACCAGACCGAAGCCTCCCGCTGGCTGCACTACGGACTCACCTCCACCGACGTCGTCGACACCGCCCAGGCCCTGCAACTCAAGGAAGCCAACGCCATCATCCGCGAAGGCATCCTCCGACTCGCCGAAGTGCTCAAAAAACGCGCCCTCGAGTTCAAGATGACGCCCTCGATCGGCCGCACCCACGGCATACACGCCGAACCCACCACCTTTGGCCTCAAACTCCTGCTCTGGTACTCGGAAGTCCAGCGCAACCTCGTCCGCTTCGACGCCGCCGCCGAAGACCTCCGCGTCGGCAAACTCTCCGGCGCCGTAGGCACCTTCGGCCACCTCAAGCCGGAGCACGAAGAGGCCATCTGCGACGCACTCGGCCTCCGCCCCGTCGATGTCGCCACCCAGGTCATCCAGCGCGACCGCCACGCCGCCTACATCTCCACCCTCGCCGTCCTGACCTCAACCCTCGACAAAATCGCAACCGAGATCCGACACCTCCAGCGCACCGAGGTCCGCGAAGCCGAAGAGTTCTTCTCTGAAAAGCAGAAGGGCTCCTCCGCCATGCCGCACAAGAAGAATCCCATCACCTCCGAGCAGATCTCCGGCCTCGCCCGCGTTGTCCGCGCCAACGCCCAGACTGCCTTCGAAAACGTCGCCCTCTGGCACGAGCGCGACATCTCGCACTCCTCCGCCGAACGCGTCATCTTCCCCGACTCCACCATCCTCGCCGACTACCTGCTGCAGAAGACCGCTACCCTCATTGAGAAGCTCATGGTCTACCCCGCGCGCATGCTCAAGAACCTCGAGTCCACCGGCGGCCTCATCTTCTCCGGCCAGCTTCTCCTCGACCTCGCCGAATCCGGCATGAGTCGCGAAGACGCCTACCGGCTCGTCCAGCAGCACGCCATGCGCAGTTGGAAAGAAGACCTCGTCTTCCGCGACGAGATCGCTAAAGTACCCGAGATCACCGCACGCCTAAGCCCTGAAAAACTGGCCCGCGCCTTCGACTACAACCGCCAGCTAGCCAATGTAGACGCAATCTTCAAGCGAGTCCTCGAAAAACAAGCAAAAGACTAACGCAGATCAAAACGATAAAAGACAATAAGAGAAGCTCAAATCTATCTTATTGTCTTTTATCGTTCTTCATCCGGGTCAGTCCTTTGTCGGTTCTTAGTAGGCGACATCGATCACTTCAATCGTGAGTGCTGGCACCGAATGGCTCCAGTGTCCCGGCGTTACCGCAACCGTCGCCTCCACAGGATGAATCGCATCCGGATCGTCGAACGTGTTCGTAGCTTCAAAGGTAGCTCCGTGCAGCGAATAAATATGGGCCGACTTGACTGCAGCGATCCCGCTTATTTCTACCGATACAGCTTGCTCCATGTTCGAACCGTTCACGAACCGAAGGTGCAGCACCTTCTCCTTCGTACTCACTGAAGCCGACTCGAACAGCCGCGGATTCCCACTCTCAAGCTCCGTCTTCAGCTCCACATCGCCAAGATGTCCGGCAAACAAAGCCTGCGCCCAGTAACTCGGCGAGACATAAGTCCGGCCGGCATCGAACCCGATTAGATCGGTGGGCCATTCCATCCCACCTGAACTTACATTCACCAGCAGCGGCGCATAACTCGCCATCACGATCAGGTCGCTGTTCCGCTCCATCCCCGTCATCCACGCCGCATCCCCAAGTGCGTCGCCAAAGTTCGGCAGCGGCGAACCGGAACGCGTAGCCCACTCCCCCACAAAAATCTTCGGACCCGAGCGCGAGACCTTATCGTAATGATGAACCAGGTCCATCATGTCCGCCGGCGACTTGTAATAGTGTTCGTCCGAAAGATCCGCCGGCACCTTCGTCTCATACTCGCTGTTCCCATCGGTCGCAATCAGTTTGTACTGCGGATAGCGCTTCTTCAGTGCCTCCGCAAACTGCGCATAGCGACCCGCATAACTTCCCGACTTATCCAGGTAGTCCTCGTTACCCACTTCGATGAAGTGAAGCGGAAACGGCGCCGGATGCCCGTCCTTCGCGCGTTCCGCACCCCACTTTGTAGAAACATCTCCGGTTACATATTCCACTTCGTCGAGCGCGTCCTGTACATATGGCTCCATCTCCCTGCCCGTCGCCACGTGGCCCCCACCGAGTGAGTAGCCTGCATACACCGCAAGCACCGGCTCTACTTTCAGGTCTTCGCACCACTCCAGAAACTCCAGCAGCCCAAGTCCATCATCCGACCAGTAAAACCACGGTCCCTGGTGCCCCGGCCGATCGACTACCGGCCCGATCGTCTTCTTCCAGTTGAAGCGATCCTCCACCGTCATGCCTTCCAGATAATTCCCGCCGGGCAGACGCAGAAACTTCGGTTGCATCGCCGCCATCCGTTCCATCAGGTCCGCCCGCAACCCATTCGGACGATCGTGGTACGTAGGCTCCATCAGCGAGACCAACTGCAGCCACACCGTGCCCGGATGGCTTACCGTAATCTCCAGGTGATTCGCAATCGACGCCTTGATAGCACCCGTGGTCAGTTTGTACTCATATCGGTTCCACGAACCCGGCTCGACTTTAATATCCGCCTGCGCCTCTACCTCCCCGGTTGCATTGCTGACCATCCGCACGGAAATAGGACCGACACTCCCATCTTTCACCAAAGCATAAAGTGAGCCCGAATAATTCGTATTCGCTCGCAATCCATAACCCCAGTAACCCGGGTTAGTGAGGCCCGCGGAGTTCGCCTCAGATGCGGCTGTAACTTCCAACTTCATGCTGTAAGACAGCGCAGCACTAGGCCCCGTCGACTTATCGATAGAACGAGTAGCAGCCGCATTCCCTCTCCGAATGAGGTCCCACGGCGGCTCACCCTCCCAGTCCGAGTGAAACGCTCGATTCTGAATCATCTCCGGATAAAGCCCACCATCGTAAGAGTGATTGATCTCCTCCGTCATCAACCCGTAAAAAGTAGGACTGATCGTCGCAACAGTCTTGTTCAAATCCACAACAAGCTTCGCAGCAGAAGCGGCCTGTCCGTGCACATAGCAAGGGACAGAAAGCGCAAAAGCCACGCATAAAGCAGTCATTTGGAAACCAGCCATGAACAACGTCCCCTTGCCTCGATAGCTTCGCCGTTCAGCAATCCCGGCATGGACGCTACGACGAGCAGCTGCGAAAAGCCTTCGCCGCCGAAGTATATGTCATCCGCTACCGGGCAGCAGCCAAACTGGCGGATGACCAGCCGGATAGAAAGCACCTACTCAACCTGCTCCTGACCGTTTACTCTGTTGCGACACACAATAGCGCGCCAGCTCCGCGCCAAACTCAGCATCAGCAGCAACAGGCACTCAAGAGGATCACATGACGAAGTGGCAAGCGCACTTTTCCCGCAGCATGATTGCCATCCTCCTCTGTGGCCCCAGCCACGCCCAAAGCCCAGTCACCGCCGCCGACAACACCCGCGCCGACGCCCTGCTCAAGCAGATGACCACCGCCGAGAAGATCGGCCAGCTCAACCAGCCCTTCTACTTCACCCTCCCCATCCCCGGAGTCAAGAAGGACCCGATCTCCTACGACGATCACGTCCGCCGCGGTGAAGTCGGCTCCTTCCTCTTCGTCACCGACCCCAAAGAGATCAATCGCCTGCAGAAGATCGCCATGACCGAGCAGCGACTCCACATCCCCATCCTCTTCGGCTTCGATGTCATCCACGGCTTCGACACCGAATTCCCCGTCCCGCTCGCCACCGCCGCCTCATGGGACCCCGCCATGGCCGAGCAGGCCCAGGCCATCGCCGCCGAAGAGGCCGCCCACGCAGGCGTCCACTGGAGCTTCGCCCCCATGCTCGACATCGCACGCGACCCACGCTGGGGCCGCATCTCCGAAGGCGCCGGCGAGGACCCCTACCTGGGTGCAGCCATGGCTCGCGCCCAGGTCCTCGGCTTCCAGGGCACACCCGACCACCCGCACCCCTTTCTCGCAACCCTCAAACACTTCGCCGGCTATGGCGCAGCCGTAGGCGGCCGCGACTATGACGCCTCCTACATCTCCGAAGAGCAGATGCAGAACGTCTACCTCCCGCCCTTTAAAGCCGGCATCGAGGCTGGCGCGGGCTCGGTCATGAGTGCCTACATGGATCTCAACGACGTCCCCGCCAGCGGCAACGTACACCTCCTCCAGGACCTGCTTCGCAACGAGCTCAAATTCAAGGGCTTCGTCGTCAGCGATGCCTTCGCCGTAGGCAGCCTCGTCACCCAGGGCTACGCCAGGAACCCTCACGAAGCAGCTCTCCGCGGCCTCCAGGCTGGCGTCAACATGGACATGGGAAGCGCTACCTACCTCGACAATGCCAAGTCGCTCCTCGACCAGGGCGCTATCACCCCCGCTCAACTCGACGACATGGTCCGCCCTATCCTCGCGGCCAAGTACCACCTCGGCCTCTTCGAACACCCCTACCCCGACGCCACGGACCAGACCCACGCCGACATGCTTCTGAAGCATCGCAGCGCAGCCAGACAAGCCGCCGCACGCACAGCCGTCCTCCTGCGCAACGAAGGCAGCCTGCTTCCCCTCGCAGAAACCACAAAGCACATCGCAGTCATCGGTCCACTCGGCGATGCCAGGGGAGACATGCTAGGCCCCTGGAGCCTCACCGCAAAAGCCGAAGACGCGGTCACCGTAGTCGATGGGCTCCGCACAAAACTCCCGCAATCCAAGATCGATTTCGCTCAGGGCATCCAGATCGCCAAAGCCTTCCCGTCCTCCTTCGACGGCTTCATCGGTCCCAAACTTCAGAAGCCCTGGACCTCCGAGGAAGCCGATCGCCAGATGAAGACAGCCCTCGATCTCGCAGCCAGTTCGGACATCATCGTCATGACCCTCGGCGAGCTCAGCGGCATGGACTTCGAGTACAGCTCGCGCGCATCGCTCACCCTCCCTGGCAAGCAGCAGGAGCTCCTCGAAAAAATCCAGGCACTCGGCAAGCCCGTCGTCCTGCTGCTCTTCAGCACGCGGCCACTCGACCTCACCTGGGCCTCCGACCACATCCCCGCCATCATGGACTGCTACTTCGGCGGCACCGAAGCCGGCAACGCCGTCGCCGACCTCCTCGTAGGTGACGCCGTACCCGGAGGTAAGCTCCCCGTAAGCTGGCCGCGCACCGTCGGTCAGGTGCCCATCTACTACGCACACACCACCTCACACAAACCCTACGACTCCCCCGCATTCACCTCGCGTTACTGGGATCTTGCCACCACGCCGCTCTACCCCTTCGGCTTCGGGCTCAGCTACTCCACCTTCTCCATCTCGGATCTACACCTCAGCGCAAAGACCGCCCCGCTCGATGGATCCGTAACCGCAACCGTAACAGTAACAAATACCGGCAGCAGCGCCGCCGACGAGGTCGTTCAACTCTACCTGCATCAGCAATACGGTTCGGCCTCGCGCCCCGTTCGCGAACTCAAGGGCTTCCGCCGTATCACCCTCAAGCCAGGCGAAAAGCAGCAGGTAAGCTTCCCCATAGGTCAAGCTGAGCGCACCTACTACAGCGCCGCAAAATCCAAATGGCTCGCTGATCCGTCACAGTTCGACGTATGGGTCGGCAACAGCTCCGTCGCAACCCTCCACGACACCTTCACCGTACTTCAATAGCCCAATAGCCCAATAGACACAACACAGCCAACCGATGCTGGCCGAAGCACCCTCGCAGAGGCTATGCTCTTCTGGTCAAGGATTCTGGACGGCGGCGAGCACACTCCAGACCGACGCTGAGGAGATTCGTCGCGAATGCCAAAAAGTTCAACCGTGGTCTCACCCGGGCCGGATCTCTCCGCTCCACCGGCCCTGGGCATCCGCTGGTTCGTCTGCCTTCTGCTCTTCTTCGCCACAACCATCAACTATCTCGACCGCTCCGTCCTCTCGCTCATTGAACCCCTGCTTCACCTGCCCTTCATGGGCTGGATACCAGGCATCGCCGCGCCCTATCAGTTCGCCTACCACCTTCACTACGGCCACATCGTCGAGTGCTTTCAGATCGCCTACGGCATCGGTCTCCTCACCGCCTCCCCGCTCATCGACCGCTTCGGCACCAAGGCCGGCTACGCCCTCGCCATCGTCGTCTGGGCCTTCGCATCGCTGGGCCACTCCTTCGTAGGCTCCGTCCTCGGCTTCTGTATCGCACGCACCATGCTCGGCCTCGGCGAGTCCTGCAACTTCCCCGCAGCCATCAAGGCCACCACCGAGTGGTTCCCAACCGAAGAGCGCGCGCTCGCCACCGGCCTCTTCAACTCCGGCTCGAACGCTGCCTTCTTCATCGCGCCCGCAATCATCCCCATCGTGACCATGCGATTCGGTTGGCGCGCAGCCTTCCTCTGCACCGGCTCGCTCGGCTTCCTCTGGCTCATCGCCTGGATGAGCTTCCCCTACTACCGCCTGCGCAGAGACATGACCGCAACCCAGGAGAATCTACAGACAGTCGTCCCGCACGTCACAGGCTTCGCCCTCTGGGGACCACTGCTCCGCACCCGCGGCCTCTACGCCTTCGCCCTCGCCAAAGGCCTTACCGATCCCGTCTGGTGGTTCTATCTCTTCTATCTCCCCATGTTCCTCAATGACAACTACGGCCTCGACCTGCGTCACGCCTACTGGCCCCTCGTAAGTGTCTACGCCGTCTCGTCGGTCGGCTCCATCGCCGGCGGCAGCCTTTCCGGTGTGCTCATGCGGCGCGGCTTCAGCGTCAACAGCGGCCGTAAGATCACCCTGCTCATCATGGCCATCTGCGTCCTGCCCATCATGCTCGTGCCGCACATGCACGTGCTCTTCCCGAACAACGCATGGCCCGCTATCGCACTCTTCTCGCTTGCCGCCGCGGCACACCAGGGCTGGTCCGCAAACATCTTCTCCACCCCCACGGACATGTTCCCCTCAAGCGCTGTCTCAACCGTCGTAGGCATGGGTGGAGCCGTAGGCTCGGCCGGCGGAGCAGCCTTCACCTGGCTTGTCTCGCGCTACTTCTCACTGCATCCCCTGGTCATCTTCCTCATGGCCTCCTGCGCCTACCTCACCGCGCTCGCCATCTTCCACGTCCTCGTTCCCAAACTTGGCGTCGTAGCGGACAATCACTTCCAAGAGGCCTAGCCTCTCATGACCCCCAAAGAAGTCCTCGCGCGACGCCATCGTCCGCGATCCCGCACACCCCGACCACCTCAGCCCCGAAGCCGATTCCGGCGACCACCTCCACCCCGGCCCCGCAGGATACAAGCGCATGGGCGAGGCCGTCCCTCTCTCTCTCTTCTACGCCCGCTAGGCTACACCGCGCGCCCTTTCCCCGCCCCAGGCATCTATGTGCGAGGAGACTCTCCATGCCATCAGCACTCATTGCCGGCGTCACCGGTATCGTCGGCAACAACCTCGCCGCCCATCTCAACTCGCGCGGCTGGCACGTCGCTGGCCTGGCTCGCAACCCAAAGCTCGATGTCCCGAACGTCCAACCCGTAGTCGCCAACCTCCTCGACCCCGATGCCCTGACCCAGGCCCTCAAAGATCGGAAGCCCACCCACATCTTCATCTCCGCCTGGCTCCGCCAACCCACCGAGGCGGAAAACATCAAGGTCAACGCCGCCATGGTGCGCAACCTGCTCGCCGCTACCGCCGCCGCCGGCACAGTCCAACATGTAGCCCTCGTCACCGGCCTCAAGCACTACCTCGGACCCTTCGAGGCCTACGGCAAAGGCACTCTCCCCGCCACTCCCTTCCGTGAAGATCAGCCCCGGCTCAACATCGAAAACTTCTACTACGCCCAGGAAGACGAAGTCTTCGCCGCAGCCGCCACCCAGGGCTTCTCCTGGAGCGTGCAGCGCCCGCACACCATCATCGGCTACGCCCTCGGAAACGCCATGAACATGGGCGTCACCCTCGCCGTCTACGCTTCCCTCTGCCGCGCCACCGGCCGCCCCTTCGTCTTCCCCGGCTCGGCCGTTCAGTGGAACTCCCTTACCGACATGACCGACGCCCGCCTCCTCGCGCGTCACCTCGAATGGGCCTCCACCACCCCTACCGCCTACGACCAGGCCTTCAACGTCGTCAACGGAGACGTCTTCCGCTGGAGCTGGATGTGGTCCCGCATCGCCGACTGGTTCGGCATAAAAGCAGCTCCCCTGCCCACCGAAATCACACCCCTTGACTCCCATCTCGGCTCCCTCGCAGACGATTGGCGCGCCCTCGCCGCGAAGCACAACCTCCTCGAACCCGACATGACCAGGCTCACCTCCGCCTGGCACACCGACGCCGACCTCGGCCGCCCCATCGAAGTCGTCACCGACATGAGCAAATCCCGCAAGCTCGGCTTCCTCGACTACCAGCCCACCGACGACGCCTTCTTCGACCTCTTTGAGCGTCTGCGCGAAACTAAAATCATCCCGTAGACCCCCTATGCCCGACCAGCCTTTCATCCAGATCGTCGACGCGGCACTCGCCTCGGCGATCGCACGTTCCGGCTCCCACCTCGCCTGTCGACCCGGCTGCGCCCAGTGCTGCCACGGCGTCTTCGAGATCTCCGCCCTCGACGCCGCACGCCTCCGCCAGGGCCTCGCAGCTGCGCCCCCCACCCTGCAAACCCGCCTCGGCGCCCGCATCGCCGCAGCCCAGGCCCATCTCGGCCCCTTCTTCCCCGGCGACCCATCCAGCGGTCTTCTCCGCCAGGACGAACAAGCAGAAGAAGCCATCGAGCTCTTCGAGGAATGGGCTAACGCAGACCCCTGTCCCATCCTCGACCCCGAAACCCAGACCTGCGACCTCTACGCCGCGCGCCCCATCCTCTGCCGCACCTTCGGCCCGCCCATCCGCAACGACCCCGACGACCTGGACGCCGGCCTCGCCATCTGCGAACTCTGCTTCACCGAAGCCACACCAGAGCAAACCCTTGCAGCCGAAATGGACTCCAGCTTCCGCTCCCTTCAGGAACACGAAGAGGCCGCCTACCTAGCCTCACACCCAGGCTCCGGCCCAACCATCATCACCTTCGCCTTCTCACAAAGCTGAACAAGCCCGCGCCGCCGAAACGACGGCACATGCAATTCGTTCACCCGACGAAAGCCGCGCCTCCCCGCCGCCCAGCCACGCGTTACCCTTAGCAGAGCCATGTCCGACACGCCCACAACCCAGCGCATCCTTACCCTCGCCATCACCGGCGCCAGCGGCTCCATCTTCGCCCAGCAGATCCTTCGCCTCATCGAGGCCGACCCCCGCGTCGCACACGTCGACCTCATCGCATCCGACTCCGCCCTGCGCGTCCTCGCCGAAGAACTCCATCTCTCCGGCCGCAACAATCTCGTAGAAAAACTCCTCGAAACGAAGAGCACGAAAATCCAGCAGCACCCGGACGAAAATATCGGGGCCAACATAGCCTCAGGCTCCTACCCGTCAGACACCATGATCGTGCTCCCCTGCTCCATGGGCACCCTCGCCGGCATAGCCCACGGCATGGCCTCGTCTCTCATCGAGCGCGCCGCAGACGTCACTCTCAAGGAGCGTCGCCCCCTCATCCTCTGCGTCCGCGAGACGCCATTCAACCTCATCCACCTGCGCAACATGACCGCCGCCACCGAGGCCGGCGCCACCATCTTCCCCGTCATGCCTACCCTCTACAACCGGCCACAGTCCACCACCGACATGGCCCGTCAGTTCGCCCAGCGCGTTCTCGCCCACATCGGTCTGCCCCAGCAGGGGGCCTACATCTGGACCGGCGAATAATGCCCTGAGCTCAAAGCCAGCCCCTACCGCCCAAGCCCCGAAACCGTAGTCTGCCCGCCCTCGACCGCCGGGTGCGCCGTCAGAAACTGCACCGTCCCCCGCAACACCGGCTTCGTGCACTCCCCCGGCGCCAGGTGCCCGCAGCCCGCAATCGTCAGCATCGCCGAGCCCGGAATCATCCGGTGCATCGTCTCGCCCACGCTCGGCGGTATCAGCTTATCCTCGCCCCCCCACACAATCAGCGTCGGCCGCGAGATCTGCCGCAGGCTGAAGTCCAGCAGATCGTGCCCCGCCTCCATCGACCGCACACTGCGCGAGATCACCCACGCATTCTCCTGCAGCCTGCGGATCGCCGCAGCACTCACAAATCCCGGCAGCGGCTTCGGCTTCGGCGTCAGCATTGCGCTCAGCTTCCCCAGCCCTTCCGCGTCACTTGGAGTAAACGTCGTCGTATCGAACGTCGGCGGAAAATAAACCCCGGCAGCGTCATACACCACCAGCCGGTTCACCAACTCCGGGTGATCGATCGTCAGCTTCAGGGCCACCCACCCACCCATGGACCAGCCGCCTACATCGGTCTGGCTCAGATGCACGGCCCGGATAAAGTCAGCTACAGTCCTCTCCTGGATCCCGATCGAGTAATCGATATCCGGCTTCGAGCTCCGTCCATATCCCAACAGGTCCGGCACATAAACATGAAAACCCTGAGCCGCCAGGGTCGGAACCATTCCGGACCAGTCTTCGCCGCGCGAGCCCAGCCCGTGCACCAGAACCAACGGCACACCATCTCCCGCAACCCGCAGGTAAGCGGGTGGCCGGGCCTCAAAGTAGTGGATCTTGTACCCATCCACCTCGATGTATTTGCTTTGCACGCCCGCATACCGCAGGTGCATGCGAATCAACTGATCATTTACCCACAGCGGCTGTCGATAAAACACCACGCCGCCCACCAGCACGCACAGAAACACGAAGAGAAACAGGTTCCGCAGCAGCCTCAACATCCCTCGTCTTCCCCCGCCACGGCGCGGCTGTCCTATTTCAGAACCAGCGGCTTGCCGAACTCCTCTCCAAACACTGTGTGAGCCATCTTGAACCGGCCCCCATCGAACTTGTCCGGTCCCTTCAGATGCCCCACCGCCAGCAAAGCCACCACCGAGTAGCTCAGCGGCAGCCGCAACGCCTCGTGCACCCGGTCCTGCTCAAAGCCCTCCAGCGGGGCCGTGTCATAACCCAGCACCTCGGCCATCAGCATCATGTGCGTGTACGCCAGCATCACCTGTTTGTTCAGCCAGGCCTTCATCTGGTCCTGCGAAAAGCTCGAAAGATAATTCGGAACGCTGCTCTTGGCCTGCGCCGCATAGCTCTCCGGCATTCCGCCTGCACGGCCAAGCTCCAGCATCTCGTCCAGATCCTTGCGCCAGCCATCCGCATCGCCGCACGCCACAATCACCGCCGAAGCCTCTTCCACCTTCGCCTGGTTGTAGCTCGCCGCGCGCAGCCGCTTGCGCCCCTCGGGAGACTGCACTACCACAAACCGCCAAGGCTGCATGTTATAGCCACTCGGTGCCTTCAGTCCCGCTTCGAGAATCGTCTCCAGATCCTCACCCGGGATCGGAGTTCCGTCAAAACTTGGCGTCGAGCGGCGCGCGTCAATCGCGTCACCTAGGCTCCTGGCCGTCTTCTCTATCGTTCGCATCCTCTTGTCCTCGCCGGCGCCTGGCCCATGATTTTCCAGCTCAGCCGCGGCACTCCAAAAGAGGAAGAGGCTCGTAGCCAAACGCTACTTACCATAGCATTTGCGCGTGCGAACCTCTACTCACCCAGCCCACGATCTTCCATCCAGCGAAACTGCACACCGGCCAGACCTTACTTGATCTCCGTCATCGCAACCAGCGTCGCATAAGGATTCTTGCCCGGAGCATCCGCAAACACCCACACCCCGTGGAAAGCTGTCTTCAGCTCCGGATGCGCATTCACCAGCGCCGCAGCCGCATCTTCATTGCGCTTGCGAGCCGCATTCGCATCGTCCAGCGAGTCCACCTTGATGTGCGCCGCAATATCCAGCGACACCGAATCGTTCACCGACAACCCGGTAAACCGGAACTCCGAACCATCCGGAGCCTTGATCACCATCGGCTGGTCCGCGCTCAACCCATTGCCGATCGCCGGCGGAATCGCCGACTGCAGCTCATTCTGCAGCGAATCCAGGTGCGTGCTCGAGACAAACGCCGCCGGCACCACCAGCGACTGCGCCTCCTGCAGATAAAGCCACGAGGCCCACGTCTGCTTCTGCGCCGTGTACGTCCGCGCCTGCTTCCAGTACCACAGCCCGTCGTGTCCGCCCGACGTCAGCGGCATAGGATAGAAACCCGCCAGCAGCCACTTCCCCGCATCCTGCCGCAGCAGGAACGACAACCGCCACGGCTTGTCCGACTCCATCCGAACCATCGCAAACGCGTACTTGCCCGGGGGCAGCTGCGGAATGCTGAACGTCGCAGAAGCCGCGGACTTGTTCAACACGCAATAAAACTGCGCGTCCGGATTCGTCCCGTTCTCCGGCTTCAAACCTGAGCCATCCAGCAGGTAAACCTGCTCCACCTCCGGCGTGGAACCCTTCAGCTTCGCAGCCGTCGACGTGACTGTATTGCCGATCCCGCTGAAATCGCTGCGAAACTCCGCAATCGTCCCGGCCTTGACTCCGTCCAGGTTTGCCGCCTCGATCTCCGTCGCCAGCGAAGTCGCAGCCGTAGCCAGCGAAGTCCGCATCTCAGGCTGCATCTGCGACTGCGTCGTACAAACCTCCGCAGACTGTGCAGACGCCAACGTACCGCTTACCAGAAAACCGGCGCAAAGCGCGCCGCCAAGCCAACGCAATCCACTCTTCATCCCGCTTCTCACCCTCAAAAAATCCTCTTCACGCCCGCAATCATTAGGCAACTCTAATAGAGTAACGCCGTTCCATGGTTAGACTCACGCCAATGCGCCAAGGTCGTCAATCTGCCGATATAACCCGATAGCACCGTTCACCACGCGACGGCGAGGAGCGCACCACCCATGGCCGTCGATCCGCCCGGCAAACTTCGCCTAAAGCCCACACCCCATGTGATGCCGATTCTCGCCCTTTTATTACCCTGCTGCCCCGCAGTCCGTGCCAGCCCCCGCGGCTTCGCTCTCCAGACCTCGCAGATCAGCCAGTACAGGCATCCGGAAGTCCCGCCGGCCAACCCCCAGACCGCCCACGTCACCTGGATCGCACACCAGCTCACCGTCGACGCCGAAAACTCCTCCCTGCTCGCCATCCTCCGCCAGATCGCAGCCCTCACCGGCATGAAGATCACCGGCAGCCTGGCCGACGAGCGCGTCTTCGGCACCTACGGTCCCGCTCCAGCCGCAGCCATCCTCACTCAACTCCTCGACGGCTCCGGCACCAACCTCCTCATCGTCCAGGGCGAGCAACCCAGAATCCGCCAACTCGTCCTCAGCCCGCGAAACGGGCAGGCAAATCTCCCGTTCTTCTCCGCCGGCCCAGGCTCCGGCACCTTTACCGACCTGCCGCCCCAGCTTCCCCAACATAAAAACCCAGCGCCCCCGACTTCACCCGACAGCCCGGCAAAATCCGGCTCGATCCAGACCACCGCCCCCACCAACGGCACCCAGCCGCCAGCCCTCAGCAATGTGCAGTCGCCAAACGGCGTCAGAACGCCCGAACAATTCTTTGGAGATTCAAAACAGGCCGGGCAGCCCACCCCCTCACCCACGGGCACCACTCAACCCCAGCCCTAATCTCATCAGCCAGACCCGTCTGGCGCGCTCGGAAACCAGATAGAAGCTAATGACTCAGCGTGCGCAGCGCCTTCACATCCGCAGCATTCACGGCGCGACTCGCCGCAACCTGCTTCGCGTGCATGCGAAAAACATAAAACATCAGAACGCACAGTCCCTGCGCCACGTAGACACCCACCGCCAACGACGCAACCACCGCACAAATCAATAGAACGGAAGACATCCGCAACCCCCACCCAAACACTGGTCAATCTCCCCGCCCTTCGAGCAAAGAAAGCTTCCAGAAAGTTTATTGTCGCAAACCTACGACATACCGTCCCATGAAAATCTCGACAGCATTGTCAAACCTTGTTCGCCCCGCAAGCCAAAATCACCCCGCCTGCTGCCTCCCCTATCGGCGAAAGCGCAGAAAACTTCGCCGGATCGGTTATCCTGATGCTTGCCCTCAAGGGTGGCAAACGACAGCATGAGCCCTACACTCGATACCGACACCACCCTCCCTTCCGTGACCCTGCCCGAGCCAGCCGCCAGCGCTAAACCCGGCCGCACCCTCCCCAGATCCACCCGCCCCGGCATCACCCACATCACCGTCCGCGGCGCCCGCCAGCACAACCTCCGCAACGTCTCCGTCTCCATCCCGCGCAACACCCTCACCGTCGTCACCGGACTCTCCGGCTCCGGAAAATCCTCGCTCGCCTTCGACACCATCTACGCCGAGGGCCAGCGCCGCTACGTCGAAACCCTCTCCGCATACGCCCGCCAGTTCCTCGACCAGATGGAGCGCCCCGACGTCGACTCCATCGAAGGCCTCTCCCCCGCCATCTCCATCGAGCAGAAAACCACCTCCCGCTCCCCCCGCTCCACCGTCGGCACCATCACCGAAATCTACGACTATCTCCGCCTGCTCTACGCCTCCGTCGGCCAGCCCCACTGCCCCAACTGCAACCGCCCCATCTCCCGCCAGACCGCCGAGCAGATCGTCGCCCAGATCGTCGACCGCAGCACCGCCCTCGCCCCCGCAGGCGAGCGCATCACCGTCTTCGCCCCCATCGTTCGCGGCCGCAAGGGCGAGTTCCGCGAAGAGCTCGAAGCCCTCGACCAGCAGGGCTTCCGCGCCCGCATCGACGGCGAAATGACCGAGCTCACCGAGGGCATGCGCCTCGAAAAGCGCAAAAACCACACCATCGAAGCCATCGTCGACCGCATCATCCTCAAGCCCCTCCCCAACGTCAACGAAACTCTAGCCGACC
>CAZZZP010000038.1:0-34411 GCA_964658635.1 Lichenicola sp.
TGGATGGAATCTTGAACCCCTGGGAGAGCTGAACGGTATCGTCCTGCTTAAGCGCGTTGCGCAGAAGCCCTTGACGTTCGGAGAGCGGTTTGCGAGTGAGATCCTCGCCGGCGAGCGTCAGTAGATCGAAAGCGAAGAAGACGAATGTTGCGCCACTGGTTGCTGAGTTCTGAATCAGGCTGAGGCTCGGCTTGCCGTCGGAATCGAGTGCCACCAGTTCGCCGTCCAGGACGGAACCTTGTGGGATGGCCCTAGCTATTGCAGCAACAACAGCAGGAAAGCGCTTGCCAAGGTCTTTGCCGTTGCGAGATAGCAGTTGTGTCCCTGTTGTCACGCAGAGAGCTTGTGCGCGGTATCCATCCAGCTTGATTTCATAGCTCCACTCCGGACCTTCCGGCAGCTTGGAGACCATGAGGCATTCCATGGGCTCAACAAATCGTAGATCGGATGGTTTCATATCTTCGTCCTTTGCCTTACGAGTAACTACAAAGGGCCGTGGAAATGACGGAGCCGTGCAAAGCGTGGAACGGTAAGGCTGTCCCACCCTTCACACCGCTTCTTGGAAGACGCCGGTACTGCATGGGGTCTTCCACATTCCCCCAGCCCTCGACGGGAAGGCGATTGACGCGGGAGCAGCGTTTCGAAGCATTAGAAACCTCGGGATCATTAGCGCGTGAACAGTAAAACATTCGGCATTTGCAGAAATGCGTCAATGCGCATTGTCACATTTCGATGGCATAGCCTTCATGCTCAAGCGATGGCAGACTTACCTCCGGCGTAGAAACCTCCGCAGGCGACGGCATTGCAAGATCGTTGGAAAGCTCCGGGGCCGGTGTCGGCTGGTAGCCGTCTGAGGTATAGACACTCAGCTCGTGGAGCTTAGTCGGAAGATGGGCGAGAGCGTCACGCTGGCCGGTGATCTGCTCGGCTTCACCGCTGAGGATGACGCGATCGACAGCCAGGCGCTTGGTGGATTCGATGGCATAGCCGTACTCAACGTGTTGGGCCTGTTCAGGGGTGAGTTGCAGGGTCGCACCGGAGTCCACCTTGACAGACAAGCCGCCGTCTTCGTGGATGTGTTCTATGGTGGCGAGATTTCCTAGACGAATGCCCTGGTCCCACTCGGAGCGGGTGAACTGTATCCGCTCACCTTCGGCAAGCTCTCGATTTTCAGGTGAGTAGACCGTGGCTTTGAGGCGCATTTGCCACTCGGAGGCCGGGTCGTAGGTGCGTGGTGCATCGTCAGAACCGGAGACTGTGATGAGGTTGCGCTTCGTGTCTACGTCGGTAACGGTTCCGTATGTGTTTGGAGAGACACCCAGCTCGTCATTGCCTTTGCTGCCGTAACGAATCATATCGCCCACTTCATAGTTGGCAGCGCTTTTGGCCTCTTTGTCGGATAGTCCTTTGTCGGTCAAGATGCTGGCGCTGTAGGTCTCCCCAAGCCTGCCTTGCTCGTACAGATCCGAACGGATGAGGCGCGTTAGCTCCTCACGCTCCGTTCTATCTGGAGCGAAGATGACAGCCCGGTCGTCTTTGGAAACGTAGTCGTGGGCGACGGCCGCAACCCGGTGATCTGGATTGCCATAGACCTGGATGCGGTTGGTGTCCCGTAGCAGATTTGTCGCGGACTCTGGATCGTCGCGGCGGAAGCTATCGACCGCCTGACGCACATCGCTCAAGTCGATGGCGGCGGTTTTCGAAACGTCCGTTGATAGCCGTTCTCCCAACGTGGCAACGTCGTTCGTGTAAATCCGAGCGTCGTGCGCTGCGCGAGAAATGGCAACGTAGGCGAGCCGGTCATTGATAAGTGAACGGCTGGAGTCTGTGTCGATGTTCGCTATTACCCGGTCTGCCGTGAGCCCTTGCGAGCTGTGCGACGTGACGGCATAGCCATGATCCATCTGCCGGAACTCGGTCGGATCAAACGTGATTTCGCGACCCTTCTTCCCGTCCATGCGTACTGTGATGGACCGCTCCTCAAGAGCGGTGATGGTCGCAAGATCGCGGTTGGCAACATTAAGCTCTTTGTTCGCTGCGGTGAACTGGATGCGCTCACCAACGCTGAACTCTCTCGCGCGCTCTTCGAAGACGTTCACGCCGTATAAGCGGCGTGGGTCATAAGAGATCTCATTGCCATCCTTGGTCTGAACCGTGAGGACGTTGGTGCGCGCGTCTACAGCCGAGACACGGGCCTCAGAGCCTCGTTCAAGGCCGATGGCCTGGCTCCCCGACTCATAGCGGATCACGTCGCCGGTGTTGTACAGCGCGGCCCACGTGCGGCCCGCTCCGGTGAGGTCGGAACGATGGGCGAGTGTCTGAAGCTCGCGGCCGTCTGGTGAGAGTTGACCCGATGTTTGCAGTTCCGCGCGAATAGCTTCGTTGATCTGCTGGCGGCTCTTATTATCTGGCGAGACGACGATGGTGTTCTCGGGTTTCCCAGCATAGTCCTTCGCGATAGCCGCAATGCGCTCCGTTCCATTCCGTAGCTCTGTGACGCGGTTTTGCTCCACCAGCAGTTGCACTCCCTTCGCCGTTTCCCGGGTGGCAAGGTGTTGCACAGCCTTGAGCAATTCGGGATCTTTCTGTCGCATGATCTGGTCCAGTTGCGAGGTTCGCATTCCGGCCTGTTGCATTTGCTCGAATGGCTTGCCGGCTTCGACGCCCTGATGCTGCCGAGTGTCGCCGATGACTAGAACGCGGTCCTCCGGGGTCACCTTCTGGAGAAAGGCCCGCATCTGTTTGGAAGATGCCAGAGAGGATTCGTCGAGCATGTAAAGGCGAGGTTGGCCGGGGTTTTCGTCCAGCTTGCGAGCAAGGAAACTTTGCAAGGTGGTAGCCTCGATTCCTGCATCCCTGAGCTGGCCTGCCGCGCGGGATGCGGGGGCAAATCCCTCAACCTTGTAGCCCTTTTGTTCCGCGCCCTCGCGGATGGTCTCTAAGGTCGTTGTCTTCCCTGAACCTGCCAAACCCTGCAAGCCGTGGACACGATCCTGAGAAGTAAGTACCTCGTGAACGACGCGCCGCTGAGACGCATTCAGAAAGTCCCGCGTGTCGGCCTGGGCGAACGCTTCGCGCTCGGTCATCATGGGCGCAAGGGTGTTCTTTCCGGTCTGCACGGCCTGGATGTTTGCGCGCTCGGCGGCCAAAGTCTCAGGCGTAGTGAACCGCTGAGAGGAGCCGTATCTCTCCTGGCCAACACCGCGGAAATTTCCGTTCTCGCGCCTCGCGGAGAACTCGTTTCGTACTTCTGAAAATGTCGCTTCGCCCATGCCGCGTCTGAGTGCGGTGGTCATGATCGTGCGTTTGTCCGCTACGGCTTCCCGTTCAAAGAGATGATCTCGGGCGAACGTCATCGCCTCCTGTGCGCGCATCGGTGTCTGGGGTTGGACGCGATGCTCCTTTACTCGCTGACGAGCTTCGGCTATCACCCGGTCCGCCTGGTTGCCGAAGTCGGAAGCCATGTCTTTATGCGCTTGTAAAACCTGCCCTTTGGTGAG
The DNA here is from genome assembly GCA_964658635.1 of Lichenicola sp. Classification (GTDB taxonomy): domain Bacteria; phylum Acidobacteriota; class Terriglobia; order Terriglobales; family Acidobacteriaceae; genus Edaphobacter. The sequence continues at coordinate 3,501 of CAZZZP010000038.1, forward strand.
GTCCTGCTTCTTCTCGCGGGTAGCGTGGGCGGCGATCTGAGCCGCCTCGGGGCCGGAGCGCCCGACGCGCTCCAAGTGTTCGCGAATCTTCTCAGAACGGGGGCTGGAAGCGTCGAGGTATTCCTGCGAGTAGCCCTTGATCTCGGGGGCGCCGGAGCGCCCCCGCTCCAGCTCATACCCAAGCTCGCGAAGTCGGTACATCAAGTGCGATTGATAGACCGCTGTTGCGTAGGTCTGGCTCTCAAAGAAGGCTTTAGGATCAAGGGCGCGGGTGGAGCCATCCTCTCGCTCCGTGACGTTGAAAATGACGGCATGGGTGTGGAGCTGGGGGGCCGCATAGCCGTCTACAGGCCGGGCAGTGTCATGTTCGAACTTCGCAGCGATGAACCTGCCCGTAGTCTCTGCCGGGTGGTTGCCGCCGATACGGGCTTGGGTATACCGCTCCAGCTCAGTGAGCGCGGCGGATACCGCTTCCCGGTGGGCCTCCATCACCCGTTCGTCCCCTCCTACAAGTGCGGTGAGGGAGACGGACTTCGGCGCGGAAAAGGTCGCATCCCAACCGGCCCGGTGTTCGACGGTCTGCGTGACCGAACCATCTGCGTTGGTCTGTTCGGAGGCGATGCGATGGCGCACCATTTGCTCGCCGCTCTGGGGATCTTGGCCGTTCGCAAGGGCTAGAAACGCTTCCTTGCTGACACCGCCTGAGAGACCGAAGCGCTCCGCAAGCTGCCCCTGCCACTCGCCAATCTGAGCATCGTCTTTGGCGTAGTAGCTCTGGGTCTCAGACGCGAAATCCTTGGTGTGATACGTGGCCGCTTGCGAAGCATTCAGGGGTTTAGAAATGGTCAGCATCGCTTACTCCAAGGACATGCTGAATTGGTGGTGATCGTGCCTGGGAATCAGGTACGGGTCAAGATCGGTGAGCATGATCGGGTCAGCGGTCGCCTGTTCTGGCGAACCCTCTGCGCGCTTCACAATTTCTCCCCACTCCTCTTTAACAGCCTTCACTTCATCGTCTGAAAGATCGCGGCCCTCTGCGTCCAATCCTTCGCGGTAAAGCTCAAGGTGTTCGAGAAATTCGGCGGCAACCTGTCCCATGTTTGGCTGTGGAGGTGCGGCCTCTTGCGCCAGCTTGGGCGCTACGGGGGTCTCAGGTTTGTTCCAGTCCAGCGTGAGCGCACGCCGGTATTGCGCACCCCCTTTCTGCTTGGGTTCGGCAGCCTCTGAAGCCTCGGCCTTTTTAGGGGGCACCGGCTCGGCAGCAGCGGCGGGCGGCACCGGCTGAGCCGTAGGCGCAACCGGTGCGGGGGGTTCAGACGGTGCCAGGGGGGAGAGGGTGGTGCGCTCATACTTCAGGGCATCATCCGGGTTCTCGCGTGGAACAAAGCTCTTCGTGACGATAGGCAGGTCGTTGTAGTGAAAGTCGAACCGGGCGATGCGATTGCCCAGCTTCAAGTACGCGCGACGGTCCTCCAGGCCGGAGATTTCTGAGGCCATTACCAGTGGCTCAATCTGCCGGTCTATGGTGAAGTTCTTGCCTGCACGCGAACCGTTGAAATGCGTCTCCTTCAAGCGTTCAATCTCAACTTTTCCCAAGGTCTCAGAGATCCACTCGGCCGCTTTCCCTTCTGTGGTCTTCATGAAGATCTTGGTGGCTGGCTGACTCAGCATGACCTCTGCAATCTTGCCGTAGATGTCCTCCAACTGCGCCCGTCCCTGGAAGCCGACCACAAGCGGGTTCTTGGACTTGCGGCTCTCGGTCATGGCGCTGTGGAGTTGGGGAAGTTTCTGCAAGCTGGCCAGCTCGTCAATCACGAACCAGACCTGCTTTTGTCTTGGCTTGGGCGTCTCCATGAGCCGCATCACAAGAATGTCGATCCAGAGGGAGATGAGGGGCCGAAGCACCTCGCGCTGAGACTTCTTCGACGTGATGAAGATCCATCCTTTACGGTCTTTCGCCCAGTCGGTCGCATTCCAAGTCCTGGTCGTCTCTTCCTTCTTCGGGAGCAGGCGGAGGCTCTGAGCAACGAGGCCAAGACTGGCTAGAACACCGGCTGCCTGGGGGCCCGCTTTCCGGTCGATGTAGAACGCCATTTCGGTTCCCTTGACCTTCGTTTGCAGGAACGATTCGTCGGCCATCCACTTTGCCAGCTCGTGCGGCGTCGGGCCTTCACGCAGCAGGTGCGCGAAGATTTGGGCCGGGGTTCTGTAGAAGAATTCTTTGTTGCTGCTGTTCGATCCGCCGCCCGCTGGCTGGTACAGCGATTCAGCGATGGTCGTTGCCTCCTGCTGACTTTCAATCTCCATTGCGGGAGACCAGAACGGGCACCGCGCGTCCAGCGGATTGAGGATAATATCGCCGCGCTCTGCGTCGTAGAAACGCTGTACAAATTCCGAGGCCGGGTCGTACACGATGGCGGCATCGCCCCGGTCCCGAATCTGTCGGAGGAGCTGCATTATCAGGGTCGTTTTGCCCGCGCCGGTGTCGCCCATCATCTGGAAGTGCTGCGATTCTTTGCCGGGTGGAATCCGCATCAGCTCCTTCATCTCGGCTGTCTTGAATCCCAGCCCCAAATGCGAATGCTGGCCGGCCTTTTTTGCGGCGCGACTTGCTTGGAAGCGAGCGAGTGGATGCTTCCAAATGTCACGGCTGACAGCGTTGTTGAACTCAGCGGGACTCATCATCTCGGGTCCGCGAAGTACCCGCCCGTACTTCAGGGTCTTCAAACGTTTGATGTCGGCAGGGATGGAGAAAAAGAGCATGATCGCAAGGCAGAAGCCGGCTTCGATCGCGCTCACTGCGAAGAGTCGTGGGACAGTCTGCCCCTCAAAGAAAGTGAACCGGAGCCATCGCGATAACGAGGCGTCATTGAACTTCTGAGGGACCCCGCGCCCGAACCATTTGAATCCCTGAGCAAGTGGCAGGGCGGTGAGTTGGACGGGCTGTACTTTGCCGTTCGGCATTACGGTTGTGCCGTCCTGAAAGTCCACCGGCAAAGCTCGGCGGGGTTGGGCCTTTCGTGGCCCGTCTAAGTAGATCAATCGGTACTCGCCAGTCTGGTGCGCGAGCGCACCGACCGACGAGCGAACGTAGTCCGCGAGGTAAGTGCGCTGCATGACAGGCAAGGACAGAGCGGCCCGTTGCCAGACGAATAGGAAGAGGCACAACACGCCGAATCCGAGTGCCGAAAACGTGTAGATCGGCACCGTTGGCGGTGTGATGATGGTTTCGTTTCTGCCCCATGTCGCTGCCATCTTCTAGCTCTCCTTTCCGGTGTTCAACCGCTTGGTTTGATCGGCCAGTTCACTCGCGACGCGACGCTTTGCCGTCTGCACCTGGGTGTTCAGCTTTGCGTACTCGGCCTCTGTAATCGGCAGACTTTGTCCCAACATTTTGACCATGTTCACCAGCAACATCCGGGTGGCGACCAGCTCCACCAGAACCACGTCGGGGCCGGTCTGACGTGCGGCGTCGATCAGCACCTCGCGCGCCCATTCGCCTACTGCCTTTCCGCTGTTTAAAGCGGCCCGCTCGACTGAAAGCAATTCCTCTTCAGTCACTCTGGACGTGACCGAAAAAGCTCGCGCGCTGCGCCCGCGTGAACGCCGCAAGCGGCTCTCATAATCGACTGCGACTGGTGTGGGTGTTAGGGACATTCGCTCTCCGAAAGACCCGATTTCAATTGAAATCACTGGATTTCAACTGAAATCAGGGTCGGTCTAAGTTGTTGATTGCAGAGCGGATTTCAATTGAAATCCGCTTTCGGCTTTTACGACACCCTTCAAGGGGTGGAGTGTCATCCCTTTTCATGCGCAAAGCGCATCATGCGTAGCACCGTCATTTCAAGTCGGAAGAAAGTGCAGCTGAGGATGCATCCTTGCGTGCAGAAAGAGAGCCGTTGGTGCTGCTAGACTTCGCTGCTGCCTTCGCGCTACCTGGAGCCTTCTTTACGCGCACCGACGACGCAACCTTCTCATCGGGGTTCTGCTGGATGTGGCGCTGGAAGTCTTTATCGTGCTTGAATACATACTCAAGCGCGCCATTAACCACTTCATCTGCTGATCCCTTCTGGAAGTGGGCATAGCGATCAAGCATTTCGGCGGTTGACTCTTCAAGCCTCATGTGGGTATCGACCTTCTTGGAAGTCTTCAGGGTGAACAGTGCCATGGTGGTTTCCTTTCTGTGTTGGTTATGCGAACTGAACTTGTTGGGGTTCTGCCGGTGATCCCACCAGCGCGAGTTCCCGAACCTTGCTGACTGGGGGAGCGGTGTACACCGTCTCCACCTCGAAGCGTTCGGAGCGGAAGTCATAGCCCTTTACCATCACAACCTCGCGCACCTGACGGCGACCTGAGCCTGCGCGTTCGCAATACAGCGCGAAGTCGATTGCCTTCGCTGTCTCGCTACGCATGAAGCTGTGATTGAGGTTCGGTCTAGCACTCAGTGCAAGATTGGCAAGACGGTTGAGTGAATCGATAGCAGAGCTGGCGTGAATGGTGGAGAGAGTTCCACCGTGACCTGTGTTCATCGCTTGCAAGAGGTCGTAGCCTGCCTCGTTTCTTATCTCGCCCATGATGATGCGGTCAGGCCGATGCCGAAGTGCAGCGGCAAGCAACTCGCTGGGCGTCACGGCAACCTGACCTGGGATTGCATCAACTGCCTCCCAGCGAATGGTGTTGGGTTGCAAGATCTGAAGCTCTGCAGGCTGCTCGATCACGCAAAGCCGCTCCGATGCAGGAACGTGGTCAAGAAGCGCTTTCATCAGGGTCGTCTTGCCGCTTCCGGTTCCGCCCGCGATGATGCCGTTCTTACGTTCCATCATGAGCGACACGATGAGATCCCGCACGCTCTCGGGAAGGCTGCCGCTCTCTACCAGCTCACCGCTCGTGTACCACTTGTTGAACTTTCGGATGGTGAGCGTAGGCCCACCAATCGACGCCGGAGGTCCCACCACCGCAACGCGCGAACCATCGGGCAAGCGAGTATTCAGGATGGGATTCTGCCTCGTGAGGTCTTGTCCAAGGACGCGGGCCACGCGCTCAATCGCAGCTGTCAGAGTCTCGTTGGTGTATGCCTTCGATAGCTTCACATGCTCGACCATGCCGGCACGGTCGGCATAGACTCCGCTCGTGCCGTTAATCATGAGGTCGGAGATGGTCGGATCGTGCAACAGTTTTCGAATTTCTTCTGGAAAGAACGGCAAAATCAGGTCGTAGCTCACTGTGCAACTCCTGGCTGCGTCACGGTCGGTGTTGGTTGTGCTGGGGCGGGTAGAAATGGATTCTGCGGCGTGAGTGGCCGTGCAACAGACGCCTGTGGTGTTGGAAGTGTGCCAGCAGACGCTATCGGATCAACGCCAAGCCGGTTTTCATGAAACTCCGTGATGGTCAGTCCTAACGGATTGATCGTCTCGAATTGTGGAAAGGCTTTGGCTTGGTCGGATACCTGTTTCGGATTGAGGTAGTACGTGACCGAGAGCATCCAGTGTTCCGTTCGCGGCTGTCTGGAATTGCGGACCGAGTAGAGCTTGTCGATGCTCACCAGTGCGGTCCCCTTAGCCATCACCGCGCCCTGAATCTGCTCGGTAGACATGCTGGTGATGGTTACGTTGCGCACGTCTACGTCGCTCTGCTCGATCTGCCCGGACGCAATCTGCGAAATGGTGTGATTCGCGTTGTCCTCACCCATGAGCTGAGTTGCAAGCGTCTGCGAGAGGAAGTAGTAGTTGAGCGGGTACTTCTTGGCGACGATCTCACGGTTCAGGGTGTAGCGATAGTTCGCCCAATCGGTGAGGTAGGTTCGTACCTCGCCTTCACGTGGAGAGTAGTTGAGGTCGCTGTACACGATGGCCTGCGCCTTACCCATCTCGTCAATGCGGATGTAGCGATTGATGACGGGCTTGTGCGCGAGCGTAACAATGCTGGCGAACGAGCCAAGTAGGAGAACAGACAGAGCACCGATGATGACTCGGCTTGTCTTTCGTTCGTTGTAGTGCGCCGCATAAACCTCGTTCGCAATCGTGTCGGTTAGCACGGCTTGCTCGGGGGTGTAGGCAGCGTCGGTGAGCGGTGCTATCTGTGTCGCCATGCTTTAGCTCCTTCTGTTGCAAATCGAACGTGTTTCATTCGCACTGGTGGATCGTTCGCGGTGGTGTGAGCTGGCGAGCTGTTTACAACCTGCCCGACGATCCGCGCGCACTGGGTTGCCTGGAATGCTCCTCCGGCCAATCCGGCAAGAATGAGGGTGACAAGGAGAGAGCGTCGCACTGTATTCGTTGCGGCGTTCGTAAGGATTGCAGCGGAAGTGCCGTACATACCGTGGCATCGTCCGTCATCCCACCCTGTCGTGTTTGGTCCATAGTCCCAGTCCTCGTGCCAGTTCATAAGCAGCTACTTTCCTCCTGGCCGCAATGCCATGCGGGTGACAAGGTTCTGAGCGGACGCTGTTGCTCCTGCGGAGCCGCCGAAGATGGCTTGGGTGATCTGCGGAATAAAAAGCATGTTGATGATGAAGGCGACAAACACCATCGTGACGGGAAGAATGTTCGCCATCCACATCAGAATCGAGTAGTCCCCATTGAAGGTCTGTTGTAGGAACGTTGTCGTAAAGCCTGACCAAACAAAGATGAACGCGGCAGCAACCGCACGAATCATTGCGAAGCTCAGAAGCGTGTCGAAGAAGGAGAAGAACTTTCCTCGGAGGCTATCCACCATATAGAGCGGGATGAAAAGGGGGCCAAAAAGAGCGGTGACTGCATAGAAGATGAAGCTGCTGACGTTGATGACAAAAATGATGGCCGATGCCACGCCCATCAGCAGCTGTATGTAGACGTACTCGAAGATCTCTAATGGCGCGAGTAGCGACGGGGCTCCAGTCTTATTCCACGCCTCGTACACGACACGCGAGAGCTGAGCCTGCGTGTTCTGGTCTAGAACCTTCACGATCTCCTGTGCAATGGCAGAGAAGAGTTTGTTGAAGCCCCAGCTCGCACCCGGAAGTGGATTGATCCAGTAGGTCTCCAGCAGGCAGCAGAACCCTAAGCGCAACATGAAGCGAACAATCTCACCTCCCTCCAGAGGTGCGGGATTGAAGCTGAAGCTCATGTTCGAAGTGCTGAAGGTAACCACCATCTTCACGAGCTGCATGAAGGCGATGAAACTGAGCAACGTCAGACCGAAGTTGGTCAGCGCACCGCCATTCGCAGTCGTAAGCGCCGTGAGGTTGTTCGTGAACTGGTAGAGCCAATCTATACCGGGCATTGGTGTACGCCTTCTGTGGGTGTTAGGGTTGCGAAATGGAGCCGGGGCTGTGCTTCACTACGTTGTCTGAGTTGTGCTTCTTCTTCGCAGCGGCTAGGCCTTTCAACATCCGGCAGTTCTCCGCTTGCGCTGGGTCTTTGATCGCTTCGCAGTCCTGGTTGTTCGGGTCTGGATTTGCATTCGTTGCTGGCTGGGCGTTAGTAGTTTTCGGTTCGGGAGCTGCGACTTGAGGCGTGTCCGTATGGCAGCCTCCGATTGTGCAAAGCAACAAAGAGAGTGCGAGTAATTCCCGAGTGTTCTTCATAACGCTCCTGTATATAAGGGCGAGTGCAGCGGGACAGAGCCGCGCTGCACCCGGTAATCATGGCAAGTAGTCGGTGTACGCTCCTGTCGTATTCGCGTACCCGGTCGGATTGGCTGTGCGTTGCGCCTGGATATTGGCCTGTAAATTCAGGTCGTGAGCCATCGCATTTCGCTGTTGCATGTTCTGCACCATTTGCTGTTGCGCGATGCAGGCATGGAGCGCACCTTGGGCCTGCTGCTCGTTGAGCTGCTGGGCTTGCGATGCATTCACAAGATTCAACTGTTGAACCTCGCTATTGGTAGCGCTGCTGCCGTCAAGCTGGTTGGCCTGAAGACTGGCACTTGCTGATATAGATGCCGCACGCGCCGCCCGATACGATCCGACCGCATTGAGACAATCGGGCGAGATGGTGTCCGAAGTCTCTACGATGGCAAGCTGAGTTAACTTGTCACTGTTGCCGGCCGTCTCGCTAGCAAGATAACTGTTTGTGTTGGAAGATAGCGCCACACCCGAATTCGTCCACGCCGTTGTCGCTGCTGTTGTGGAGTTCTGGTCGAGAGCGGCTGTCATCCCATTGGTTTCGCCATAGGTGTTGCGCACCTGGACGTTCTTCATGCTGTTCGACGCGGTTTGCCACTGCGTTTTCAGGTTGAAGTTGACGACATTGTTTTTGAAGCTGGTGTACTGGCTGTTGGCCGTGGTGTACATCTTCGTGAGCGTGGAAAGCTGGCTTACCAGCGATGCGTAGCTCGTTGGATCGAAGACAATATCGCCAAGGCCGAAGATGGCAAAGCTTGGTGTGGCCGTGCATAGCAGCAAAGCCCCTCCAAGAATCCATTGCTTCTTTCGCGTGAGGTTGAACTTCATGCGTCCTCCGTGTACGTATATCGTTTAAAGAGCCGGGTCAACGCGATGCTCTGCGTAGCTCGGGATGAGCATGTCCTGGGTGATGTAGATTCGCGCTCTGGAACCCTCCTTTACCGTGATGACGGGCAGACGATTGAGGAATTTATTCAATATCTGCTCGCTCTCCTGCGCGGTCTGCGCGGAGATCCCGTTTCGGATTTGGGTGTTGGTATCCAACACGCTTCCGCTATTTCCGACCTGAGCTAGTCCGCCTATGCCGCCTACTGCAGCGGCTGCGACAAACGAACTGAGGTAGTGGTTGTTCACGTTCGTGGCTAGGCCGGTCGTTCCCAGCGGGTCAAGGCCGATGAACTTGGTGAGGTCTAGCGAGAAACCGTCCGGGCAGATGGCGCGATTGAAGGTCACGAAAAGCTTGCGCTGTCCCGCCCCTGACACGCTCTGGACCTGACCAATAAGGCGGGTTCCCTGCGGTAGCAAAAGCTGCTGATGGTCGTGGGAGTAGTAGTCGGTGGTGAGCATCACGATCATGGGGCCATTGAAACCGCCATCGATGTGATTGGTGAGCACCCCTTCAAACACTGTGCCTTCGAAAACGCGGTAGAGCCGCCCCTGATAGCCGTCGAAGTCGTACTGGCCCATAGGGTCACGGCGACCTGCCGAGGTCTGCGATACCGGCCTCGCAACGGGTTGCGACGGGTCACCCTGCGCGACATCGGTGACATGCTGTTCGGTGGGAGCCTCGGCCGACGCCGCTTCTACTTTGGTGTCGTTGTTCGCATTGCCGGAAGCCGGGGCCGTCCTGGCGAAGTCGATAGCTACGGTATCGCTGTCCAATGCCTGCTGATGTTGGCGCTCCCGCTCTAGCTGGCGCTGTTTTGCCTCGGCCTGGGCCTGTGACTGGCCGGAGGTCTTTTGTGGTGCGTTCGGGTTGTTCTTGCCATAGATCGCGTCACGCTGCGCCTGGGTCATGGGGGCCGCAGTTGCCGACTCAGGGCCAGGAATCGCCTGCTCCGTGGCTAGCTGTTGATTTTGTGCGGCAAGCAGCTCCTTCCGTGCGCGGTCTTCTGCATCACGCTGCTGGAGCATCCGTTGCTGCGCCTCGAAGCTGTTTACCTGGGTAGCGTTCGGAGACGCAGGTTTCATCACAGCGCTGTTCGCGATGGGAACCTGCTTGGTTCCGCTACGCAGATTGGCAAGTCCGATGACAAGGATTACGGCTGCGATCCCGCCGACAACCTTCAGGTTGAAACGCTTGGTAGCTTGGGCCTCGGGCTGCTCTGGTACGGTGCCCGGCTCAATCAGTTCTGGGTTGGGATGGTTCTCTGCCATTGCTTAGTTCCCTTCCTTCCGGAAATCCACGCGCTGTTTGCCGATGGTGAGATAGCCCTGGAGGACGGTCTTCGGAACCGTGTACAGGCCGTTATTAAAATCCCAGTTGATGAGGCTGCCCTTCCCGTCCTTCGTCTCGTACAGAACGGGGGTCTCCTGGAACTGGCCGCGTAGGTAGGTGAACTTGTCGTCGCGCCATACTTCCTGCAAGCCCAGCAACGCCGCTTTCTTGCGATCCCAGGTGTAATCAAAGTGGAGCTGGCCGGGATAGGAGCTGCGGTACGCCTCGGCCTTAGACTCCGCGGCCTTTCGCTCCGTGGCTTCCTTCGCCGCCGCCTCCGCTGCTTCACGCTTGGCGCGGTCCAGATCAGCGGCAGGGACAAACACCGGCATCGCCGCGAGCTTTTCTTTTCCGGCCTGGTCGCCGGGTGTCACGAACACCTTGGAATCAAAGTGAGCGTCGGGGTCGTTGGAGATCTCGCGAAGCTGCAACGTGTACTCGTTCCCATGATCGGAAACGATATGAACGTCGGTGCTGCTACCCGCGACCTTGGGCTTGATGGAGATAAAACGGCTGGCAACATGGCCGCCATCAAAAACCCAACTCACGGTGTCACCACCGAAGACCGTCGCAACCTTCTCCTCTGCCGGTAGCAGAATCAAGGTGGACTGCAAGAGACCGGCACGGACCACGGGAGGCGTATCGGAATCGACCACAACCACGGTGCGCGGCGCACTCGGAAACAAGGGGTGCTTGATGTCGGCAGCAGGTGTCGCCGCAAAGCAGTGGGCCGCGCTCATCGCGAGGCTGACTCCAAGAATCATGGTTGTGGGTGTCTTCATTGCGTGTCCTTGTTGGTTGAGTGGTGCTGCCTGCTTACGAACTGCGCCGACGTGAGTTGATAGAAACCGCCTCATGCGTACTCTCCTTGGGCGAAACGCTCTAAGCCTTCTTGCAGACCGAACTTCTGGATGAGGTTCGAACGCCGTATACGATCCTTTGGCTTGGTAGAGAACTTGGCATAACTGCGGCTGTCGAGATTGAGCGTTATGACTTTGGTGAGTCCGTCGCGGCGGATGTACAGCGCTTCCCTCTGCTGCAGGCTTTCGAAGAGGTCTAGCTGCTCTTCGGTGAGCTTGAATAGCTCGCCATAAACCTTCCGGTTGAACGTGGCATCTGGCAGGAACAGAAAGGATGTGCAGGAGTTGACAATGCTGTCCGCGTTCTCGCCCAGGTCGTTCGCGGATTGGCCGATAAGTGTCACACCGCCGAGATTTTTCCGAACGGTCTTAATCGACGCCAGCGCCGCATCGAGAAGCTGTTTGTTTTTCATGCTGCTGAACAACTCTTCAATCACGATGTGCTTGGGAACCCCGAGATTGGCGGGGTTGTAGAGAACTGCATTGATCCGGCGCAGCAGCCACACCATAAGCGGCTCAATGAGGTCGGCGTACTGCGCGCTGTTGACTCCTTGAAAGTCGAAGCACTGGACCCGCCCCAACTCCAATTCATCGTGTACGTTGTCGAAGATTGCCGCATAAATGCCTTTGCCGGTCCATTTCGACAGGTAACGATTCAGGTGAATTGGAAGCAGTAGATTCCCGAGGCGGCGATTCTCCGGTTCAAGCTGGTACATGCTTGTGACCGCTGGAAGGATGCCGTCTTCGTCTTCCGGCGTGAGTTCTGCGCCACCATTGGTGAGTAGGAGCTTCACAAAGCTGTAAAGGAACTTTAGGTTGTCTTCTGTCGGCTCCAGCGCAAACGGATTGACGCGCGGACCATCTTTGCCTATACGATCGACCTTGCCGCCGTACAGCTCCACAACGGATTCATAGCTGCCGCCAATGTCGAATATGTAGACAAAACCGCCATACTTCAGTTCCATGGCGATGTGCTGATTTGAGTGCACCGACTTGCCTGAGCCTGTAGGCCCGAGCACCATGCCGACCTTTACCCCATTCACAAAGGCATCTTGAAAAAAGGGCGTTCGGGTCCGGGTTTCGAAGACGTTGAGGTACTCGTTGTCGAGGTCTTCCGAGTGCGGGTGGCCTATGCTGGGCGCGTAGATTGAAGACAACCGCGCGTGATGATCTTCGGCCAGCCAGAGTGGGAAGACGTTGAACTTTTGATTGCCGGGGAACATCGTGTAGAACGCAGACAGATTGCCTAGTGACTCCTCGATCACCTGGGCGCGCGCATCGACGAATAGGCGATGCACTGCCGGGATCGTTTCGTGAAGTTGCTCCTTGCTTTTGGCCGCAAGCAGCAAGCGCATGGTGAACTCGCCCTGGCCTACCTTGTCGAGCGAGCGGATGATCTCGCTGAGGTCATCGACGTTTGCGTCCGCCGCGCGTGCGCCAGCGCCTTCTTCGAGTGAGGCGGTGTCACGGCCAGCCATCACGCGGCCCATGACGCCTACCTTGAAAAAGCTGATGAACTTCTCCTGCTGCGAAATCTCCGCGCGGGCCTTGGCCGCAGACTTGGGACGCCAGCTCGTGCAGAGCACGCTATCGCAGTCGAGTGTCATGAGACCGGCGAACTGGCAAGGACGCGAAACATCAGGCGTATCCATCAGTGAGAACATCTGGACGAAACGCTTTCCTACGCGAAGGTGCTCGTCCTCCCGAGCGACTGGACTTTGCACAATCTGCCGGTCCAGGCCGCTGTCGCCACGTAGCTTCGCATGGTCGGCCCACGGCTCAAGGTTGAACAGGTAGGAAAAAAACGGGAATGCCTCGGTCTTGTTAAGAACCCGCAGCCCGATGATGGGGGCAAGCTGCGTCTCAAGGATGGTGGCGGTTTTGCGCAATGTAGCGAGACGGCGGGTGTTCGCAACAGCGGCGTCTTTCGGCTTGCGGTCGAGAGGATTTTTCTGATCCGGCTCGATGGTCAGGACCCAATGCAGGTCTATCTTGCGGAAGCCGGCGTTGGCGTTTAGAAAGTCAAGTCGGTCGTCCACGAACGAATCGAGAACGGGATCTCCATAGTTCGGCTTGCGTGGGATCTCATAGCCTGAAAGCACACGGCTGTACTGATTAAGGCAGGAGTCGCCCGGTAGCCCGCGCAGTGCGCCCATCACCGTGCGGGTGCGCGATTCAAGCTCCTGGTCAGACAAGCTTTCCTCATCCATGCCGGTGAGCGAGGCGACGAAACCGTAGCCGCCATTCTTCATTGCAAAGATGTTGGGCGCGATCCAGCGCGAGAGAGGGATGATGCTCGATGCCGCGCCAGCTTTCGCATACCACGGCATCAGACGGCTTTGCTCAGTATTTACGCGGGTCATAGTAGCTCTTCTGCTGGAGGCTGTGACCCCAAAGCTGGAACATTTTGGGTTGCTTGCGGGTGATGAGCCATGCGGCTCCGACAAGTGTCGGGAATGTCGCTACGGCGGTGAGGCGAAGGCCAACGAGGAACACCGTGATCGAAACAAACACGATCACCATCCACGTTCCAAGGTCCAAGCCGAGCTTGGTTCTGGACCTGTTCAGTGCCCCATTGATCGGTGACGGTGTTCCCCGTTTGCGCATAAGTCAGTGGCTCCTTACTGCGTGACCGTCTGACCAGTGAGTGAAGAAATCCAGCCCGCGCCCCAACCAAGCACCCCGGCACCGAAGAGAGCCCCGAATAGTCCGGGGATTGCTTCCTGGAAGCGACCCCCCATCAGGCGGATTCCCGCGAAGATGAGGCTGCCGAGGCAGATGACGGCTCCGGCGTAGAGAGCAAACGTCTTGAAGGAGTTCATGACGGTGGTTGCGCCGCTCATGTCGATACTTCCGCTTTGAGCATGGGCAATGCTGGAGACGGTGAAGGCAAGGACCAGCGGAGCTACTGAGCGGGCGGCAAGTGCCGCCTGCTGCTTGATCTGCTGGCGAGTGATGGTCAGGTTACGAAGGCGAGCGAAGCGGGATTGAAGGGCGTTGTTCACGAATTTGTTCTCCTGCGCGAGGGTTGAGGTTGTGGTTTTGCTCTCCCTAGAGAGCCTTCGAACAAGCTGTGTGTCGGCCCCCTTTCTGTGGGGTTTTGCGGTCATTGCCCACCGGATACGCGGTCACTTTGCCGCCGTACTGCGCGCTGCAATGTCCCGCAAACTTGTAAATTCCAGAGCCAACAACAACACATATAACCATTATTCTCCCTCGTGTCAACACAACAGAGCATTAGCACACTATTGTGTTATTAGACACAAAGCCGCCGCACCACAGTTGTGTGTGTGTTTCGGAGTTGCTATGCTGCGTAGGTACCGGCTGAGACTCTCACTAAGGAAGTGCTTGAAAGGCGATGGTGAAGAAAACCGACCCCGAGAGCATCCCTCCTGTGCGGTACGACTACAAACTGTTTTCCGTCGAGCTAGGCAAACGAATCAAGCAGCTCCGCAAGGAGAGCGGGCTAACGCTACGCGCGCTAATCGTTCAGCATGGTTTCCATTTGACCCAGATACAACGGCTGGAGAAGGGCACGGGAATCTCCGTCCCCATGCTGCTGCGTATCGCTCAGACCTTTCAGGTGCCCTTGGAAGATCTTGTTGCAGGTCTTGGGAAAGCTCCGGAAGGCGTCGAGTCGCGCTCCGAAACGTCGAAGTAGTAGCCCTGGCCGCACCCTTTGCTCGAAGAGTGCGGAGGTCAATACAGCGGGTCAGGGGGAAGTTTGGCATCTACTATCTAAGCGCGGTGAGCGGGAGGGTTTGTGACACCCCTTGCATCCTGTTTTTTTGGAAGAAAGTTTGTCGATGACGCGACGGGCTCAATTACATCTGGTGGACGCTGAGGGAGCCGCTGTCAGTCCTGTAATCCGTGACGCCCTGGAAAAGGCTTTCGTTTGGGTTATGCAGGACTTTCCTAACTTTGATGAAGCGCGTCTGGCTGACTTTGCCGAGGCCCTTGCCATGTCAATGCAAGCGCGCGGAAGTGGTATCAGCTCACCGAAGCAGTTCGCTTATCCTGCTCTCAGGGGCAAGGTTCTGGACTCGCTTCGGAAGGGTTCTGCCAAGGAACAGACCTCTGGTAATAGCCGCGACCTGGAGCGCATCGGAGGTAGTAGCAGTGCCTTTCAGGGCTCAGTGGACCGGAAAATATTGCTCGATCAGATTCAAGATGCTCTCTCTACCAGAGATCGCGATATTCTCCTCTTAATCCGGCAGCACAAATCGGCTCTAGAAATAGCCGCAGAGTTGCAAATCGGCTATCCTACCGCGCGGAAAGCAATACAGCGGGTCAACGAACGGATTCAAGCAATCGTAAACACCAGCCGAAAGGGCAAAGACAAGGGGGACCAGAACGCCGTGGACCAAAGGGGTTTAGCAGTTGAATGATGACCTGTTAGACGACTTTTTTCTTGAGTCTTTCCCTAATCCTGAACGGAAGGGTTGTCCTGACGACGAAACACTGCAGGCGTTTTCTGAGGATCGGCTGCCGCCCGGCAATCCTGTTCTTTCACACGTCTCAGCATGTTCGGAGTGTTATCGCGAGTACCTGCACTACCGTCAGGATTGGAAAGAAACAAGTAAAGAAGGGCCTGTCTCCGCCCCGCGCGCTCAAACGAGCGTGCCAGTCCCTATTGCTGCTCCAAAGCAGCCGACACCGGCTGTTCGACCTTTTCGCGGCTGGGCAATCGCTGCGGGCTTAGCCGTTGTTCTTGGAACAGGTTTTTACTTTGCTCATGAACACCATTCGGCTCCGGCCGCAGGCACCCTCGTTTCCTCTAATGCGCGCCCTAGCCCGGTGAGTGTGGATGTTGATCTTTTCAACGCGGTCACCGCTCGGGGCAGCGGGGATGACGCTACACCGCTGAAACAAGTCTCACTTCCCTCCTCGGTAGTGAATCTGTCCGTGACTTTACCCCGATTCAGTCAGAGCGGCCCTTATCAGATTCTCGTTTCGAAAGATCGGGCCGGTCATGATGTGGTCGCACGGGGGACTGGTCAAGCCGTGGAGACGGAGAGAAAGGTGAGATTGACCGTAAGCCTCGATCTCCGACAGACTGCTCCTGGGACGTATTTTCTGGCTACCGTGCGCGGCTCGGACAACGGCACATACTACTATCCGCTCAAGATCAATTAGCAACGTGGCCTGCATCCAATGGAACGATGAATGTTCCTTCAAACTCAGAGCCATTGCTTTCTCAAGCCGATAAGCAGGCGGTCCTTCAGCAGGTATTGAAGGCACTCGATGCCAAGTTCTACAAGCCTGAACTGCTGGGCGCAGACTGGCAACAGGCTATCGCTAAGCATCGCATGGGGATTGAGACCGCCCCGACGCAAGACGCATTCGAGTTGGCCGTCTCGGACCTCCTAAAAACGCTTGGGGTGAGCCATCTAGGTTTTTGGCATGGGACTGGCAAGCGAGCATCCAGCCGTGCGGCCCTGAGTGCAACGTACCTCTCGGATGAGACGCAGTATGGAACGCGCTGGATCTTCCAGGACGTGCATGAGGGTGGACCTGCGCACACGGCCGGAATCGAACCCGGCAACATCCTGTTGCGAGTCAACGGCAAAGAGATCATCCCCCCAGAGCATCCTGTTTTCCCGATGGGTTCGGCTTCAACTCTCGAAATCGTTGCGAACGATGGCACGACACGCATTGTCTCTGCGGTGGTAGCCACTCCGAAAGGGAAAAAGCTACAGTTCATCGAACCTACGCTTGTCCAGGCGCGCAGGCTCACTCCTGAAATCGGTTACCTCAAGGTTGCGATGTTCCCCGGCATGATCGGCGTCGATGTGGCGAACGCCATGTCTGAGGCGGTGAACGAGCTAGGCAACATCAAGAATCTTGTCATTGATCTCCGCGGCAATACGGGTGGTGGAGCCGGTGCGCTGCGCCTGATGAGCTTACTGACACCGGACCGCATTCCGGTGGGGTTCTCACCGAATAAGAAGTGGGCGAGTCGCGACCTGGAACTGGAGAAAACCCGCTTTCCTCGCCTCAACCGCATCCCGGAAAACAAGCATTCACTGTGGCTGCTCGGATTGAAGTTCCTTCCATCTCTGATGACAAAATCCCCGGTACTCCTAGAGAGCGAAGGACTCGGACCGAAGCCGTTTCACGGGCGCATCGTCCTCCTGGTCAATCAACACACGGCAAGCGCCGCTGAGATGGTCACGATTTTCGCGAAGGAAAACAAGCTTGCGACTGTTGTTGGACAGAAGACGGCAGGCCGGCTTTTGTCTGCTACTTCCGTGAAGGTTGGACATGGGTTCCGTCTCGCCCTTCCCACCGGCGCGTACTACACCTGGAATCTAACGGCGTTGGAAGGTACACCTCTCGATCCTGATGTTGTCGAGGAATTTGATTGGAAAAAGCGTCAAACAGGAGAGGATCAGACATTACAGCGAGCAATCGCACATCTGAGCCCGGCATAACTGACAACTACGGCATTTCTCATTACTGACGAGCTGGGCGCATGGCCTACCTGCATGTGAGCTACTTGTACAGGTAGCGATTAGGTATGTTCCTCAACTGCGGCATCTCCCTGCCGAGGACCTTCAGAAGAGTGCGAATGTTGCCGTAGGTGTCTACTTCTGAGCGTTGAAATTGTCTCAAGAGACCGCATTGGGCGTAAGACACCGGAGTCACATCGAAGCACTCGGTCTCCCACTCCATGTCTTGGCCCCAGGTGATACCTGCAAGCAGTATGTCCGCGCGGGCACCCGCTTCCAGCAGAAGCCGCATAACAGGCTCAGAGCGGTTTTCATTGGAGTTCACAGTGTGAAAAAGTGGTGTCTGCCCACCGAATCCTACGGAGTTCTGATCGGCGCGAGCATCTACATCAGCTCCCAACTCAAGCAGCTTGCGAGCCACCTTCAGGTGGCCGTATTCCGCCGCTACATGCAGGAGCGAAGCCCCAACCAGCGGAGTGAAGGCACAGACCATGGTTGTCCTGTGCTGAAGGAGGCTCGGATCGCTGTGAACGGCCACGGAAAGAGCGTCTGGATCGTCCAGTAAGACTGGAGAAAGCTTCGGATCATCGAGGGTTGCGCCCCTTTCCAGGAGCAACCGGAGACAGCTTGGAAAGCGGTCTGACCTGAGATACATCTCGATCAGCGCATTGATCGGTCGCTGTCCGTTGATGGTTGAGCCGACATCGAAACCACCTTCCAACACTGCTCGTATACGGTCGGGAGAGTGAAGTTCAAAGGCCGTCAGCAGTTCCGTTTCTACAGAATTCATCGCCCCTCCGACTGCGAAAGAATACGCCTCTATGCTTCACCGAACAACGGAATCGGGGATCGGTCCTGAGAAGTCGCATTCTTCAGCGAAGACAGAGGGAACCACTTTCAACCGTTCATAAGGTTCCGTTCGCATCACCCACAAGCTGGAAACTTGCCCAGTAATAGGGCGGCAAGCCTTCGTTGAGCAGTTCAAGTTGCGCAGACCGGAGAGCGTCTACCTTGCGGTCGTGCGCTGCTAGTCCGGCATAGAACGTCTTCATGAGGCTACTTGTCGGCTGGTCAGCTAGTTCCCAAAGTGTAGAGACAACCGATTCTGCCCCAGCTCCGATGAAGGCGTTCACCAAACTCACCACGCCTGTTTCACCGACCGGTCCCACACCTGTATCGCAGGCGGAAAGCGTCACGAGTTTGGAGTTCAAGCGCATATCGCGGATTTCTCGCACCTGGAGCAATCCATCATCTGTGCCGGACGGCTCCGGCGCAAAGATCAGAGCGGAGCGGTCCGGGTAATCGAGATCGGCGTAGCCATGCAGGGCAAGATGAATCACCTGAGTTGAAGCAAGCGGGAGATGCTTGAATCGTGTTTCAGTAGCGTCGGCCCCTTCAAGAAGGGTACTCGGCCTCGGCAGGTCTTGCGCAATGGCTTCCACTTCCTGCTTGCTGTCGGGGAGTGCTACCAGCTCGCTTCTCTTGGGGCCTGTGATCGAACGCAAGACTACGTTGCGCGTGTCAGTCGGCTGCGTCCACGCCGCGACTCCGATATAAGGCAGCGTTTCCGCCGATGTCTCAGACGTGCGTTTGTGAAGCAGTGCGTACACGGTTGCGGACGGGTTCACATCAACACTATGGCTCTTGATGAGATAGCCGCTGCCGTCCTGGAGTGCGGAGAACGGAAGCAGATGCAGTGCTCCATCGGGAATCACTATAAGGTCTGTTTTGTCCCCGACTTCGGAGACCGGCTTAAGTAGTTCGTTGAAAAGCTTCTGCGCAAGCGCTTTGTCTTCCTTCTGTGAGCGAATCTCCTTGCGGTACTGATTAGCATCAGCCTCGATGGTCCGCTTGGAGGGAAGCTGGTAGTGCTTCACGCCATCGTGGCTGATAGCCAGGACGTATGAGGCTGGTTCTGCCAAAACGTACTCCACTAGTAATGCATTCGGTCCAAGCGACTTCTGCAGCTCGGAGAGTGTGACGGGATGTGTGATGCTTTCACGCGCGATGTCGAGTTGGGTGGGCTGCATGAACAACTCGGCGTGATAGATCGCATTGTCGATCGCTGCACGTGAGGCCGGGTCATCCGTGTTGATGAGGGACAGATTGAGGCGGGTCAACTCCTTTTCTTCCGCTGTCGCCTCATGGACCGGCTGGGTGCCGTGATGCTGTACGGCATTGGCCTCCACGCGGCCTCGCACGTTGTCGAGGATCTGGAGTGCGTCGTTGTAGCGATGCTGCGCACATAGCGCCGCGAAGTAGCCGGAGTAAACGTCACTCATCTCTACTAGGAGCTGACGTTGCACATTCGACGTGGGTGCGTGTGCCATCATGCGATTCACGAGAGCGATGCTCTTCCGGTACAGTCCCTCCGCCTGTTTTGCTTGGCCCATCTTGTTCACGATCTCGGCCTTGATCGCGAGATTGCGCGGCACAAGGTAGAGTTCGTCTGGAATCTTTGTGTTTGCTGAAATAGCTTGGTCGATTGCTGTGTTCGCTTCAGGAAGCTCTTGCTGCTGCTCGTAGACCTGGGCGAGCTGCCCCGCACCGTCCACAATCTCTCTGTAATCCTCTATCTTTTCGGAAACTGATACGCCCTGCTTGTAATCACTGACCGACTGCGGCAAGTTTCCTTGCTGCCGTTCAATTGCACCGCGCGAGATGAGAAGCTGAGCCTTGTGGGCGTCAAATGGCTTGCCCTCGATTCTCTCCAGAGACTCGTTCGCTAATCGCAGGGCTTCCTGATACTGATGAAGGCCCGTAAGCGCGTCGATCTTTGCGTACACGGCGATAGTCGGATATGCGATTTCGGGATTCTTCGTGGCTATGGAAATTGCTTTGTCGAGCGGCTGAAGAGCTTCCTTGTAGCGATGGATCTGCACGAGTCCAGCGCCGAAAACCGAAGCGTAGCGAACGGTCGCAGCAGGATCACGCTCGGCTTCCGACAATGCCCACGCGCGCACGACCTGGCTCTTTGCGGTGTTGGTATCTCCAAGGATGAAGGCTGCAATTCCCTGCTCTCCACCAGCTCTGGACGCAAGCCTCAACTCTCCACGCTTCATAGCCAACTGTGCGACTTCGCGCCACGTTGTGAGAGCTTGCCCGGCATCGTAGTTCGTTTCAAGCATCCCTTTTATCGTCAGGACGCGAAGCCTAGTCGCCGGGTCCCTAGCTGCATCAGTGCTCAGGGCTTCGTTTAGGCGAAGAATCTTTGCTGCGACACTTGTAGACTCATCTGCCGGAAGTTCGCTTACTTCGGCATAAAGCACCTTGGCTGGCTGATTTGCTTGCCGGAACATTCCCGCCGCTTGCGCATAAACAGGCTGCGCTAGCGCCCAGCGGTTGGTCCAAGAGAACGCGTCTGCCTTGTCCAGTAAGCCTTGCGCTGATTCAGCGGGTGCTAGAGACGGATGTGGAGCTACAGCAATGCCATATGCAATCAGCAGTCCTGCGATTCCAGAAACAGACACCGCAGCAATCTTCTTTCCGAGGCCCATAACCTATTGTCTGCGATTGCCACATCTTTGTGTAACCCATGCAGTGTGTCGTACAGGAAGGCTTTCAATTCACTCTTCATAAGAGAAAGATTGAAGACCCGAGCCGCGAGGCGATGGGGGATTATATTTTGATTCAAGAAGAGATTAGAAGCGATTAGCAAAGAAAAACCACCCGTAAGCCTAATCAAATGAAATAGTTACAGTCGCCGCTTGCGAAAGAAACACGATGTTCCGCGAATCAAACACGCGCGAGCGCGAATGAGACACGAGATCCGAGCGAATCAAACACGACACGTCCACAAGCTGTGGAAAACGCATAAGTTCCGGCAGGCTCAAGCCTCATGTGCTTACCCGCGAATGAAACACGATGCTTAACGGCGGTGCGCGCGAATGAAACACGACACCGTTGTGTCAAAACCCCTGTAAACAGAGCCTTCTGGAAGGCTATGCAGCGTAGAAAGCGCGAGTGAAACACGATGGGTAAGGGATGGCCTGCGCAGTCAGAACGCAAAATGTGACAGGAAAAGCAAAAAAAAACTTCTGTGCGAATGAAACACGAGGCTTAGAGGTGCGAGGGCGCGAATGAAACACGACGCAAAACCTCGATCCAAGGCGCGGATGAAACACGATGGCGCGAGTGAAACACGAAGGAATTAGCGGGTTTCTCGGAATAATCTCGCAAGGGTCATCGATGCCGAGTCAAGTGCGGACGGCTCCGAAGGAGTGGTAATCTTCCGGGCCGTGGCTGCCGGTGCAATGTGGCGCTTCGCTGCTGCTGCCGCATCATCCTTCAGCTTCTTCCGGACGCTTCTGACCTCAAGGTGACGGGCTTGTGCGTCTGAGGGAGTGCGGCTCACCTGGACAAGAGTGGGACTAAGCCATTCAACGGACCATCCTAGCTCTGCCTCCAAAATCCCGAACGCGACGCGTAGCGCCCGAACGAAATCTCGGGGTCTGGCAGTTTCCTGTCCTGCCGTCTTCTGGAGAAAGGCGACGGTGACATTGAAGGGCTTGGCGTGTGTCGAATAATAGCTATGCAGCCACTGCGCGAGTGGATTGCGAAGTAGACGCAACCGCTCCTCCCATTCGAGCATGGTGAAACTGGACTGCTCGAAGAGGCTTTTGATGCTTGGCGAGAGATTGATTCGGTACAGCCGCGAATCGGTCTCGCGGACGAAATCTGCAATCAAGCTGCCCGTGTACGCGAGCGGACGGTTTTGGATTCTCCATTTCACATCGACAAGGCCGCGAGTCAGCCGGCGAAGCGACATATCAAGATCCTCGTAGTCCCGCTTTGAGGCGGTCCGTCCTATCGAACGAAGAAAGTCGGCTCCGGCGAAGGTAGCAGCTTCACCTAATGGGCTACGTCTTGCACGTTGGAGAACCTCAAAGAAGACATCGGCGTCGTACTGGTTCAACTGCGTCCCGGTGTAAAGCATGGTGATGCCGTCCT
This sequence comes from Lichenicola sp., assembly GCA_964658635.1. Classification (GTDB taxonomy): domain Bacteria; phylum Acidobacteriota; class Terriglobia; order Terriglobales; family Acidobacteriaceae; genus Edaphobacter. The sequence continues at coordinate 25,584 of CAZZZP010000038.1, forward strand.
GTGAAGCAACGACAACGCCCTCGGGTTCTACGGCCGCAGACGGTCGGTGTTCGAGAATTTTCCGAAAGCGCGACGGAACACCGGCAAATAACGCGGTGCGCAGTAGAGCATTCGGACCTCCACGAACTCGGTCGGGCCATATAGGGAGCTGAACAGACATGCGCCGAATTTCCATGCTCACCCTTCCCTATTCATTGACCCATTGCTTCAAGTAGTCCGAGAGGATATCCGAAACCGTAAGCTTTTCGGACTTTACCGCGTTTGCCTTTATCAATTTCGCCTGGGCATCCGCATAAACCTGCTTGGGTAAAAACACGCTTGTGGCTGTGTAATCGGGATTGCCCTTTTTGGCTGCGCCTGTGGACGGGCGGCCTGGGCCGCGCTTCACGTCAGGTGCACCCTCTTTCAGACTAAGACTGCTCAGCTGATTCCGTAGACCTGTTTTGTTACTTGCGCGTTCCATTGGCATAAGCGAGACATTCCTTTCCTACGTTTTGATATGCTTCCCATCCCCGTTCAGCGAGAGCGCCTTTGAGATCGCGGACCAGGACGCCTTCGCTAGCCGCCTTCATAAACATCTTCGTACGCGGGATCTCATGCTTGAACATCGGGATTTCAATCTCTCGTAGCGCATCTCGCAGCTCGCGCGCGTCTGGCTCGTTGTCAGGTGGGCACGCTGCGATTAGCACCTTGTAGTGCTTGATTCCTAAGCGGCCTAGCGCCGTTAGCGTTAGCTTCAGCCCATCAGTTTCCAGCGCATGAGGCTTTGTCGGGATCACCAGAAGGTCACAATTATGAGCAAGGTACTTCAGGTCATCATCGGTTGGATCGGAACCGCTATCCGTGATGAAGTGCTCAAAATCCTTAGCGACTCGGAGAGACGCGCGAACGTCGATCACCGGAAAGCCAAAACCTGGCCCCCGGCCTTGCCACACCTCTGCATTGTGTGAGCGGTCCCCATCCAGCAGAGCCGTCTTGCCTTTGCTTTGGAAGAAACCCGCTAGGTGGACAGCAGTGGTGGTCTTGGTCGCGCCTCCCTTTACGTTTGCGACTCCGATGTTCATAAGGCCCTTTCGTCAAAATAGTAGCAGGTAAATGCGTAAATGCGGAAATAGAGAATATGCGTGTATTCCTAATGTCAGAAAATGCGAAAAGGAAGAGTGTGCCAACTCGCGAGGGACGGGGCTCGATGCCCTGTCCCTCGCGCGCGGCTCCCGCGTTCAGACGGGGCTAGGTGTGGCAAGGTCTACTAACCTCCCTCGGTGGCAGTAACCGCCAAAATGCCATACCCCTGCATCTTTGTAGAAGGTGGCGAAAGTGGCCTTTCCGTCTACGTGGCCGTTTGGTTCCCCCACCTGGACGATGCGGTCACTCCAGAAAGTGGGGGGCATGATGTTGAGCGCCCAATCTGCGAACGCTGGCTCGACAACATCCCCGGCGCTGAGAAACGGCGTGAGCTGCAAGCCGCTCTCCTCCCATTCCTTGATGGTCTTCATGTTCTCTCCTGTGCGGTGTGTGAAGGGTTCGGGGCGGTGTTCCTGCACCGCCCGTTTAGGGGCTTACCCGCGAATGTGCCGGGTATCGAAGACATCTGCGAAACCTTGAAAACGTATGTTGTTGTCCCACATCGTGGCGAAGCTGCCATGCTCTCGGTGAAGCTTGGCATGCTCCACATAGCGACCGTCAATGAGGTTGCGGCTCCACTGCTCGATTCCTGCGTAGTCGTTGCGCCAGTACCAAGGGTCAAGAGTTTGCGTACCGTCTTCCGCTGTAACAAGTTCGAAGCACATTTCCGGGTCGCGCATGGCATCGCCGTTCTGTTCCCCATAGTGGGCAACCGAGATCGAAGGCAAACCCGATGGTCCGGGTTCCCCAATCGCCTCGATGACAAGCTCCATATAGCCTTCGCGGTCGATTTTGAGGTAAAGACTTGGCCGGTAGCCTCCGGCCTTCTCGATGATTTGAAGAATGGTCTGCATTACGCTGCCTCCGCGAAGACTTGGGGAGCGGCGGGGGCATCCTCTGCCCCCTCCTCGTCTTTGACTGGTCCCTCTATCTGCTCGATGATGCGGCGGGCTGCGCTGGCAATCTGCTGCATGGACTCGGTGAGCATGTCGCCGGTGATGCCGTAGCCGTGAAGGTAAAACCGGCTGCCGGATTCCATGCCGAAGTGGGCAAGCACGACATAGGCGGTTGCCTCTGCTTCAAGTTCGCGCTGCTGCTTGGTGCCTCGGTCGGCTCCCTTATGTAGAAGCTCATGAGCGATTTCGTGGGCAAGGGTCCCACACTTTGCGGGGATCGGCTGGGTAGCCTCTACAACTACCGTGCCGCCCATGCTGTAGCCTTCGACGCTGCCGGGAATCTCCTGATAGACAACGCGGATGCCGAACGCGGCGGCGGCATCTTCCAGCTTTGGTAGAACGTCCTCGCCTCCCTCGGTGGCGTTGTGCTCGGGTGCTTCCGGCAACGCTTCGCCTTCGGTCTGCGACACATCAAAAACGGTCGCTCCTCGAAAACCTGCAACGCGCCGGGGTCCCTTCGCGGTTAGCTCAAGGCGTCCGCCCTCCTCGGCCGTTTCGCTGTCATGCTTCCGAACGATCGGAGCAAAGATGCTGATACCTTTCTGGCCTTTGGTCACAAACCGGCCTAGCTTGCGCCATGTGTGAAAACCGGCAACGCGGGTCGCGTCCGGGCGCTGAACTGCAATCAAAAGCTGATTGCTCCACGAGTACCGATGAAAGCGGCTCATGCTGGCAAGCCACGTCTTGAACGCTGCATCCTGCTTCACGCTGTCTGTCTCGGCAGCAAGGGCAACGATGCTTGCGGTGAGGGTTTCTTTCAGGTTGTTCGCCTTGTCGGTGGTAGCGCTCACTGTGTTTTCTCCTGTGCGGTATGGGTTTGGGAGTGTTCCTGCACCCCCTTGCCTGATGTACTAATAATAACGTCAATGCGTAATTGCGTCAATGCCTAAATACAAAAATAACGCAAATACCTAATTATTTTTTGCTGTTGTCTCTAGTCTTCGTTCCTGAAAAACACCCATGTTTTTCGAAGAAAAACGGGATGTCTTGCTTCTGCCGGAACCGACGGAGCTGGGTGTCAACGCCCTGGCCGAAGGCCCACCCCAACGGGGCGCGGAACGCGGGGCTTGACGCACGGCGCGGTTCTGGCTGCTTGTAGGCACTTAGGTCTTTGCTGTGGGAATGTGTGAGGGCGCAGCTCCATCGCGGCCTTGCACATTTCCATGGCCGGGGACTCCCCACGCTTTACGCAAGCAAAGTTGGTTATGGAAATGGCGCGGCTATGCAAAGCATGGAAAACGATGAAGCCGTTTTCCACCCTTCGCACAGCCGCTTGGAAGACGCTGATAAAGCTCGCGTCCCCCACATTCCCACAACCACGACGGCGAGATTAGTTTAGAGAAGACAAGCAGCAGCTACTCCTACACCTAAAGCACTGATGGAAAGCACTGCGAATTGGGGCTCGTGATGCTGCGAAGCAGGAGCCGATGCAGCTCAGCCGTATACGAACCCTGCCTCCGGGCCTATCATGGGCGTACAACAATCACTCGCTTGAGATCTCGCAATGACTTTTGACGTCACGCCGCAGCCCGGTCTCCTCTCTGAAGCCCCATTTCGTATGGGCGGCCCATCGCCCTCGATGGCGGTCACAGAGGGTTCTGCGAGGAAGCCACGTGACCTGTCCATCGACTACCTGCGGACCACTTTGACTCTCATGGTAGTGGCACACCACAGCATGCTCGCGTATACGACCTGGGCGTCTTTTAACAAGGAGCAAGTCTTTCGCTCTACTGCGCCGATCGTTGATAGCTCTCGGTGGGTTGTCTTGAACTACGCTGAGAACTTCAACGACGTGTTCTTCATGACTTTGATGTTTTTCATCTCCGGTCTTTTTGCGTATCCCGCAGTTCGCAGACATGGAGCATTAACCTTCTCGTGGGACAGGATGCTTCGGCTCGGAATCCCGTTTGCAGTCGCAGTTTGTGGGTTTATGCCGCTTGCGCTTTATGCCTCCTGGACACTAGGCAATCAAAGCAGTGGATTTGCTTCTTTCTATGCACACCTTGCCCGCAGGGGGTTTCAGGTCGGTCCACCGTGGTTCATCTGGGTTTTATTGTTCTTCGATTTGATTCTGGCCTTACTCCTGTATCCCGGCCAGCAATGGCTGATGTGGATTGAGAAGTTCACCCGTAAGCTGCAGATGCACAGCGTTATCGCTTTCAGCGCAATGCTGTTGCTATCCGGGCTTGCCTATCTGCCGCTGCTTGCGCGTTACGGCTTCTCGGCTTGGACGGTCCTCTTCACGAGTCCCTTTGCGTTTCAACAAGCACGCATCGCTCTCTATGCGTTATGGTTTGTAGCCGGTGTTCTGATCGGCGTTTCCGGTATATCGAGTGGCTTTCTGTCAAGATCTGGTTCTTTGGCCCGCAATTGGAAAAACTGGACAGTTCTCTGCGTTATCGCATATGCATCCTTATCGATCCTGCCCAAAGTCCTGGTGCATCAAGGCATGACTCTCGCTGGCTCGAAGACAGTTGAGGCCATGCTTTGGGTCTTCAGTTGCGTCTCAAGCTGTTTCGCATTCCTCGCCATTTTTCGCGGACTAGAGGTTCGTCCATCTCGACTGATGAACTCTCTTAGCCGAAGCGCGTATGTGATGTATCTGGTTCATTATGTCTTCATTACCTGGACCCAAAAGGCGCTGATGCCTTTGCCTGTTCATGCTGGCATTAAGGCGGCACTCGTTTTTGTCACGACGGTCACGCTCAGCTGGCTTGTGGCCCAGATCTTGATTCGCATACCTGTGGTCAAAACCATCATCTAGCGTAGGAAGTTATCGTTTAGCGTCATGACCCTAAAACCATCGTTGCTGAAATAGGGGCCGGAAGGTTCTTTGCAGAAACGCCCTCTCGTCGTGTCCGATCAAAGGTCTTCTGCGTTTTTAGCAAAGCGATCAGGACACCCAGCAGTCGATCAGCTAAGCCGCGCAAGGCCCGTGGATGCTGGTGACCCGCTGCTCGCAACGCATCGTAGTGCTTTCGGCTTCTGCTATCGCAGCAGAGGCTGCTTGTCGCCCAGTAGTAGACCGCATTTCGCAGGCGAGGACTGCAAGCCTGACGCATGCCGACGGTCTTTCTTTTGCCACTCTGCCTAGTGACCGGCGCCGTGCCGGCATAGCAGCGTAGCGCTTCATAATCCCGGTCTCGGATCGGCTTGGAGGCTTCCGTCAGAAGAGCTGCGGCGACGGCAGGACCGACGCCAGGGATAGACAGTACCAGACCGGCATCGCACGGTGGCTGATTCGTTTCGGCGGTCGCTTCGGTCATGACGGTTAGCAGGTGCTTGATGCGGTTGCCCACCTCCCGCAGGTGCTCTTCTAGTAGCTTGACCTGAGGAAGTAGGAGTTGAACATGCTCACAGGCCGCTTCGGCTGCGCCTGGAGCCAAGGCCAGTGGCGCAGTCCTTAACGCGAGGTGCACCTCTTCGACTGAAAGCTTCCTGATCCGGTTGGCCCTGAGGATGCGCTGAATGCGAAGGGAAGTGATCTTCGCTCCTGCAGCGGGTGTAGGTGCAGCCTCAAGCAGATCCCACATGAGACGATCATCCGCAGCCGGGCTGATCGCCAACATCTGTGGGTAGTACCGATGAAGTTGCTGCCACAAACGGTTGGTAACGCGCCTAAGTTCGATTTTCAGCTCGTCCTGGAACCGGGAAAGCTCTCGTAGCCTTATCAAGTCAGGGGAGTCGATCTCTACCCGCCTGTAGCTCTGCCTGTCTGTACACAGCGAGCTGGCCAATACCAGAGCATCCCGGGCATCGTCTTTTGCTCCGGCAACGGTAAAGCGGTCGCGAAAACGGTCCACTTGCTTGGGATTGATCGAGAACACGGTAAAGCCATTTTCAACCAGAGTTTCCACGAGCGCGCCCCAGGCGACCTCGATGCTGATTGCGACCAAGGCTGGCTCACACGCAGTTCGTTGTTTAAGTTTGTTGACCAGGGTGACGAGGCCTTCGCCGCTGTGGTCTGCATTGTATTGCTCTACGGGTCGCCCGGTACCATCCAGCACGGCCACCCGATGAGTTTGCGTTCCCCAGTCGATCCCGACAAAGTAATGAAACGATTGCTGCATGATAGGTCTCCTTAATTGCTTTGCGATGCCTTCGTCACGCCTGTACCGGCACTCACCCTTGCTGCGGTGGTGCTACTCCCCACTGGACGTTGCATCACTGCTCAACCGTCAAGGCGCAAGTCCCCGATTGGTGATCCGATCACTGCGTTGCGGAGGCACTCTTGACGGCCAGCTGCGTGAGACTCACCCAGTTCTGAGAAAGTCTTGAACAGCGTACAGGGCGTTGCGGGGGGAGACCCCCGCTAGGATGGGGAGTCTCGGTGTGATCGCTAGGGCTCCTCCTGGTCGGACGAGTTCCCAAGGCTGAGGGGCGTGGGCTTGTGCTTGCGGGGCTGTCGAACGCGAACCCACGGCGCTGCAAGTCGTTGGAACTTGACCGTTGCAGCTTCCAAAGCGATACGCGATTGGTACAGGTCAAAAAGGGCAAAGCATCCAGAGCAGCCGCCGTGAATGCCTCCGCGCCCATCTCTCTCCGGGTTGTAACGTGGGTGACGGATGCACTTGGCGGAAACGCGCTCGTTGAGACGCGCCTTATAGGTGAAGCGGATCATGCGGCGTTCCTTTCGGGAAGCAAGTAGGGGAAGGTGAGGCCGGGCGGACCCGGCCCCGCATATTTGGCCTGAGCTAACGGCGCTTAGCCTTCCCTGCTGTCTTGCTGGCCTGTGCCTTGGTATTGGCGGGTGCGGCCTTCTTTGCCGGGTCTCCCCTCTTCACAGGGGCAGTCTGCTTTGGTGTCTTCGGAAACAGCGCCTCGGCTTCGGTAAGGTAGTCGCGTTCGCCCTCGCTCGGGAACCCTACATGGCTTCCAAGGGCCAGCTCCGCGAGATAACCGAATAGGCTGGATGGCATACAGCTACCAATAGCCTCCGCGCATACCTCATTGCTGCTGCGGTCGTTGTCTACCGCGTCGGCCTCCAAGCGAAGGGCAATGCGTTCCATGGCATCGTCTAAATCGCCTTGCACTAGTGCGGTGAGCAGGAAACGGGACTGCGCTTCGGAACCGCTGGAAGGAACCCGCAGGACAAGGGCGCGTAACCGTTCCTCGCGCTTCGCGGCTTGGCGCTTGCGTTCTTCCCGCTCCTCTTCGTTGCGCTTTACCTGTGCTTCCCATTCCTCATCCGTGCGGCCTTGGTTGGCCCGGTGCGGAAAGTGAACGGTGCAATCATGATCGGCGCAAACCACCTTCAGTTTGCCGAGGCCAAAGCCGTAGGTGATGATCGCGGGGGCTGCTTTCTCGCAGTGCACAACCTCTTTGCCCCCCTGCCCATCTGGACCGATTACACGGTACTCGCTAGGGCTAAGCTCCGCCTCGGGCTGATCTTTTGCCGGTCGCCATGTTGTGCTGATCTGAATGAGGTTTGCGACACCTGACTTGGCGCTCTCGATGTGCGCGTCGATCTTGGTTCGGAAGCAATCACCGTCAAGGCAGTTGTCGTCGGCTACGTCTGCGAAAAGAGCGGTGTTGTAGCCCGTCCGCTTTGGGCAAGTGACGCAAGCTCCTGCCGGTGGATAGAGGGTCGCGGAATCCTTATCGAACGGGGCTTCGGCCAATGCGAGGTACAGATTGCTCTGAATCCACGCGGCAAGCTGCTTTGCGGGAAGTAGCTGACGCTCCTTGCCGGTGTCCCATCCGGTACGGAAGGCATTCGGAAATGCCTGGGCCTGTTGCTCTGCGGTGAGACGTGCAAGTAAGTTTGCATGGCTTGCGGTGATTTCGTTCTGCTGGAATGCTTCTGCTACTTCAGGGATGAGGGCAAGTAAGGTCAGACGGGCATAGACGTGGCTCTGGCTCTTGCTGCACTTTGAGGCGAGAGCGGCCACATCGTAGCCGGGAAGGTCTAGAAGCCTCTGGTAGCCGCTGGCTTCCTCGTAAGGGTGTACATCCTCACGCTGGCTGTTCTCGACGATCTGAACCTCAAGGGTCTGCTCATCGCTCAACTCTAGGACGCGGGTTGGAACTTCGGCCAACTCAGCAATCTGTGCGGCGCGGTAGCGGCGGGCACCCGCGATGATCTCGAAGCGGTCTGCCTTGGGGCGAACGGTGATCGGCTGGATGAGGCCGCTGATGCTGATGCTGTTTGCAAGCTCTACCAGCTTGGAAGGTTCGAAGGTGCGGCGGGGATTTGTGGTGGACTCGTCGATGAGAGAGAGGGGAAGGTTTCTGTATTCTGAGAATGTGGCCGTGGCGGTGTTCATTGTCGTGCATCTCCTGTGCGGTTGAATGTCGTTGCGGTCGGGGGCGGTGTTCCTGCACCGCCTCCACCTACAAAGCTCTTTGCTACTCGTCGTTGTCGGCCTTCGTGGAGAGCCGGTCGATCTGAGCTGCCACGAACTCGGTCTGGTAGAACTTGACCGTTTCGCCTCCAATCACCTTCTCGAAGTTGTTGTTTCGCGCCTCGGCCTCGATATAAACGCGGTCGCCCTTCTTCAGCTTGGCGGCGTACTTGCGGAGATTGCCGAACACGACAACGGTGTGCCAGTCGGTGCGGCTGTTGCGGGTGTTGTTCACGAGCCAGTGTGAGGACGTTGCCACGGACAAGCGGATGGGGGCATTGTCGTTGTCGTTGGGCTTCGGGTCGTCACCAATGCGGCCCATGAGGACGGTGCGGTTGAGGTCATTTATCACTGTGTTTTCTCCTGTGCGGTATGGGTTTGGGAGTGTTCCTGCACCCCCTTG
>CAZZZP010000038.1:34511-37303 GCA_964658635.1 Lichenicola sp.
GGGAATGTGTGAGGGCGCAGCTCCATCGCGGCCTTGCACATTTCCATGGCCGGGGGCGTTGCGGGGGGAGACCCCCGCTGGAGAGGGTGCCGGAAGACGGTCCGGCTTATCGGACTGGCTGCAGGCAGGGGGAGACTTCCCCCTCCTGCTCTTCTAGGATGTTCGGAAAGGAATTGAACAGATGACTTATCGCAAGATCAAGCTCGAAATGACAGTGAGGAAAGACGATGAGGAGATTCTGACCCACGCCCTAAACGATGCGATGGACAAAATAGAAAAGCAAGTTGCCGTATTCAGCTCAGCGATGTTTGTGGATGAAGCGAGCGAGCCAGAGAACGCAGAAGAGATCGCGGCACCGGCCGTCTGACGGAGTTTGGAAAAGATGTGTGGTCGATATGTTCGTCGCAGTGAAAAGCAGCACATTGCAGAGCACTTCAGGGCAAGAGCCTTTCCACCTGACCTGCCTATGCCGGGAGCGGACTACAACATAGCGCCGACGACACACCAGCCCATCATTCGTCAGAGCAAAGAAACGGGCGAACGTGAAATGATCCTGGCTCTGTGGGGTCTAGTTCCCTTCTTTACGAAAACGTTGTCGGACATAAAGGGACTGTCAACGATCAACGCACGTTCCGAGACGATAACGAAAGCTCCTACCTGGCGCGAACCGTTCAAGAAACGGCGCTGCTTGATACCGGCGAGCGCGTTCTACGAATGGCCGAAAGAAGGGAAGCCGCCTAAGCAGCCTTACGCGTTCGAAATGGCGAACGGCAATCTGTTTGCGTTCGCTGGTCTGTGGGACGCTTGGAAAGACGCCGAAGGGCATTGGCTCCAATCGTTCGCGATCGTCACCACGGAAGCGAACGAACTCATGTCGCGTATTCACCCTAGGATGCCTGTCATTCTGCACGCCCGAGACTACGACCGTTGGCTGGATCGGGAAGAGACGGAGAGGCTACCTCTGGATCTTCTGCGCCCCTTTGAGTCCGAGGAGATGGAAGTCTACGAGGCGAATCCAAAGGTGAATAATGTCCGCAACAACGGCCCAGAAATGATGAAAGCTGCGGCCCGTGCAGCAGAGGCTGGCGAGCTACCATTATGAACGTCAGTAAATGCGTAATGTCTGTAAAGCCATAAATGCATAAATAGGTAAATGCGTCATTGCGGATGGTGTTCGCGTAAACTACGCAGCATCTCTCGTAAATCATCATCCATGGCGGGGGGCTCTGGAGGTGGATCGATTTGAGCACGCACGGCGTCAAGGTCGTTCTGTAGGACTTGAGCAAGCAGGAACAGCCCTTCGACAACCTCCTCAGCATTGGCACCGGTCACCCGAACCTCGCCCTCGCTTACATGAACGTTAAAAGGAAGATCTGCGAGGGTGATGTGGCGGAGGTCTTCTGGAAGGCTGATGCGAAGTGGTTTCGGTCGCGGTATTGGGCTTGCTCGTTCTTGCCGGGACCGCAGGGCCTCCTCAACAGAGTCAGCTTGGATCATCTCGTCTAGGAACGACAAGAGGGAGGCCCTGTGAACGAAATGCGTGCCGCCAACCTCCTGCACCTCACCAATCGCCTTCATAAGTGTTTGGGCCGAAGCGCGCCCCACGTTGAATAACTGCTCAATGTCCTGGCGCGACCAAGTTTCAGTTTTGGAGCGTGTCGCGCGGTCCCGGATCGGGTGTAGGTCGCGTGACCACTTCACAGGACGGGCCATGGAAATTGCCTCCGGAACGCAGCTTTCAGGGTACAGGGATTGTTGGCCCACCTGCCAACAACTCGGAGTCTCATTGTTCTGGAATACCCACGATAATGTCAGTTATCGAAGGTAGAATGTTCTCATGACTGCAACGGCCGAAATTGAGGTTTGGAGAGCCGAGTCGTCCTCGGCGGCGCCGGAGTCGCCGGCGCGGACTCCGGCACAGCTCCAGCTCCGGCAGATGGTCCTCGATTCCGTCACCTCGACGCACTCACGGCGGGCGTACGCGAAAGGTCTGGACCTGCTCTTTGCCTTCGCTGCCAGCCGACCTCTCACCCGGGCGCTCCTGATGGAGTACCGGACCTCGATGGAAGACCTCGCGCCCTCGACCGTGAATGTTCGGCTTGCGGCCGTCCGGAAGATGGTCGCGGAGGCAAAGCGGAATGGTCTGCTGTCCCAGGAGGAAGCGGCGAGCTTGACGGACGTTCCGAACATCCGGCAGAAGGGAACTCGTCTTGGAAACTGGCTCACGAAAGAGCAGGCAAGGGAACTGCTGGCGGTACCGGACCGCTCGACCGTAAAGGGTAAGCGAGACTATGCCATCCTCGCTCTCCTTGTCGGTTGCGCCCTGCGGAGAAGGGAGCTGGCTTCCCTAACGGTGGAAGACATCCAGATGCGCGAGAACCGCTGGGTCATCGCGGACCTCCGCGGCAAGGGTGGCCGGGTTCGCACCGTGGCCGTTCCTCTGTGGGTCAAGCATGGGATAAACGCTTGGCAGGCTGCGGGCAAGGTTGAGGGGGGACCGCTGCTGCGCTCTATCGCCAAAGGTGGAAAGCTCGGGCAAAGCCTGAGTGACTGGTCGATTTGGGCAGTGGTCACCGAAGCGGCGAAGGAGATTGGACTTGAGAACTTCGGCGCTCACGACTTGCGCCGTACTTGCGCGAAGCTGTGTCGGAAGGCAGGAGGCGACCTGGAACAAATCAAGTTCCTCCTCGGACACTCTTCGATCCAGACAACGGAGCGGTACCTTGGATCTCAGCAAGAAATCGCCGTTGCGGTAAACGATAGTATCGGGTTGTAGTAATTGCGTAAATGCA
>CAZZZP010000039.1:0-36759 GCA_964658635.1 Lichenicola sp.
GAAGGAGCAAATTGACTGGCAACCCAGGCACCGATGGCAAGCGAAAGAATCCACGAGAGGATGAACCAGATCACTGCGCCGATGGCCATTCCCTGGCCTGGCTGGTCTCCTCGAGCAGCGTCAATCGAGCTAGCTCCAATGCCGATGCCAAGCAGGTTGAACAACAACTGGATGGCGACGGCAGCGAAGACACCAGCGATGATGCCGCCCCAGGACAGCGATACGGCGGTTGACTGGCCGCGCTTGAGGAAATATTCCTGTTCCTTCTCAAGAAACTGAATCATAACTTTTCTTCTCCTAGATAATCGTTGTGTTCGATGAGCGGCGCACGGGTTAGGAGGTGACCGCATCGTGCGCGGCTGCGACCGCTTTGCCCACGCTATGCTTTACGGTTCCCAGGGCCTCATCGACGATGCCCTCAGCGCGAAGCGCGGTATTGCCTGTAAGCTTTCCGACGGTCTCCTTGCCGACGCCTTTTACCTGATCAAATCTTCCCGCGATTCGTTTCCCTGTTGCCCAGCGCGAAAGGGATGAGTCTGTCGAACGCTGGCGAACCAGCAGCCATACGGCAACGCTGATACCGAAGCATGCAAAAATGGTCTTCTTCATTGCGTTATCTCCTTTGCACTAATCCTTCTCTGCAGGATTGAATATGTTGATCGTTCTGTTGCGATGTTGAGACAAACGCAGGATGACCCGAAGTCACGTTCAACGAAAAAAAAATCGTTGTGACTTTCGCTATCGTTCTGGTTGTCTAGAGAAGTGCAGGGAGTGAAGCCAGGCCAACGGCGCAAAAGGAGAGGACGGGCATCAGTGCTTCACAACGGAGCAGGCAGCCGGTCGCGACGACAGCGGTGTGCTCGACGGTATCCTACTTTATGAGGTCACCCCAGGACGATCTTGCGTTGGTGGCCCGCTGCAAGCGCGAACTACCGCGTCGACATGATGCTTTTGAGGAGCTGGTACGTGCCTATCAGAGCAAGATCTACACGCTTTGCTATCGCCTCACGGGGAACTCCGCGGATGCGGAAGATCTCCTCCAGGACGTTCTGCTGCGCCTGTTTGTCAGCATCAACAGCTTCGACGGTCGATCCTCATTTTCGACCTGGCTTTACCGGGTTGTTCACAATCACTGCCTCAATGCCATCGCCAAGAAAAAACGTTCGTTCGGCAGAAACGAAGAGATGCTTCTTGAGCCGGCTGACCCGCGTTCTCTGCCCTTGCCGCGGCAAGGGCGTGCGCAGTGGGCGCTCGACCAACTGAGTGAAGGAGACCGTACGTTGCTGGTCATGAAGTACATCACGGAGCTTGAGCTTCAGGAGATTGCGAAGATCCTCGAGTTGGGGACGGGTGCTGTCAAGATGAGACTGCTTCGCGCACGCGAGTTGTTCAGGAACAAATACAAGGAGTCTTTATGAACGATCATTCGAAGGACGAGTCCGATCTCCTCCCGGAGGGTCTGGAAGGGTTGAGTCTCGAGGCACCTGGGGATACGCTCGATCGCTTCCGCAGGCGGGCCTCTCTGCTTACCGGCGCGCGCTTTGTGTTGGAACGTCAGATCTTCGGCTTCTGGATCGTGTTGAACACCTTTCTCAAACTGCTCTTCAAGCATGTCAATATTCCCGTCGTCCCACCGCAAAACGCACAGGCTCGCCGGTACCGGCAAGCAGTTCAGAACAGCAAGGAAGGGAGACCATGAACCACTTTTTTCAAACCTTTTCCTCCATCGTTCGTTCAACCCTCCTGTCATCTCTCCAACGGATTGTCGACTTTCTTCCGAACCTGCTCAGCGCCATCCTGATTCTCTTCATCGGCTGGGGTCTAGCGCTTTTGATGTCACGTCTCATCTACAGGCTGTTCATCTCGTTGCGCCTGGATGGACTTGCAGAGAGGCGGGGCCTCACCAGCACACTGGCCGATATCGGCATCGACATCCCCCTTTCAGGGATTGCGAGCAGCTTCTCTTTCTGGCTGATTCTTCTTCTTATGCTGGAGCCGTTGACCGAAGCGCTCAAGCTCAGTTACTTGTCCGGCGTCGTCGCACGTCTGCTCGCCTACATTCCTTCCGTCATGGCCGCCGCGTTGATCCTCGTGCTTGGTCTTTCGTTCGCCCGGCTGATCTCGGCATCCGTGAGCCGCACCGCGAAGGCGGCAGGCCTTGAATACGCAGGGGCTCTAGGCGCACTTTCCCGCTACTTCATTGCGCTCATCGTCATCATCATCGCGCTGGCCCAGCTTGGAGTTCAGACTGCTATCCTGACCGTGATCTTCGCGGTCATTCTGTTCTCCATCGGAATCGCATCCGCGTTGGCTTTCGGCAGCGGGAGCAAAGCGGTGGTCTCAAACATTCTGGCTGGCGCATTTATCCGCGATCATTTTCCGGAGGGCAGGAACATCGAAGTTCAAGGTGTTCAGGGAAGAGTAGTCGCAGTCAATTCTGTTGGGACAACGGTTGAGAGTAACGGACGGATCGTGACGATTCCGAATGCCGTCCTAATGGAGAATGTCGTAGAGTAAAGGCGTATTCTGAGCGAAGGAATGCGAGTTAGAGGGAATCCAGGTCGATGAAATGATCACGGGCACGCGTTCGCGGTCGGGATCAAACGCGCGCTCGCACGACACGTAGACGTTGTTGCAGTCGATCAGGCCGGAGGCTTCCTGCATGTCTGCCACTCGCTCCCCGGCCGGATTGGATATATATCTTCAATGGACAACCCTGTTCTCTGCGCGCGCTGAACTCCCGACACCCACGATGAGGCGTTTGACGGCATCCCTGCATCTCTCTGCGTAGCTATCCATCAGCCTGTGAGTTGCTGCCGCGCTGAGTTCTCTGGTCAGTACGCGCACATGATCCTCAAAGTGCCAACCAGAACGGCCGCTTCTGCGATTCGGCATTCGTAGAGAGATGGGATCGTGAAGACCGTACAACAGACCTCCTGAGTATCGTCCGCGGTAAGACAGTCAATGGTGGAGAGCTGCGTCCGATAGACCTCAAAGTTGGCTTCCCGGACCGAGCGCATACAAGTCCCGCTGGTTATAGAACATAAGCTTTCTGGAGCGTGCTTTCCTCTGGCCGGATGAATTTTATGCTGAAGTCATTGTTGATCTCGATATTGCGAAAGAGCGCGATCCATATCAGCGGCATTCGATGCGTCGAGCGACCAAAACTGAAGATTGGCGTTGCTTTAGCGATCATCGCCGACCTTAGCTTTAGAGTCATTGGCGCTTCTATCTTGATCGTTGATGGGAATGACTTGCGAGTTTAAGTTGACACGTGCGCTTCTACACTCTATTGTCCTAGTCAATTAGGAGATGAGTCCCATGGCGCGCAAATCCCTACGAGACGGCCTTGCTCCACTTGAGCTCAGTATTATGCAGGTGATTTGGACGAGAGGCGAAAGCAGCGTCACCGACGTGCAAAGCCACCTCCAGTCTGCCCTGGCCTACACGACGGTTCAGACCATGCTGAACAGCCTGGAGAGAAAAGGCAAACTCACACGGCGCCTGCTTGGGCGCGCCTTCGTTTACAGCGCCACAGTCAGTGAGGCGGCAGCAGTCGGCCACGGCGTGCGCGACCTCATAGACCGCATGTTCGGTGGTTCCGCTGAGGATCTCGTGATCAGCCTCCTGCGTAATCGCGAGATCGACTCAAAGAAGCTCGCTGAGTTGACCAAACGCTTCAAAGACGCAGAGGACCCATCATGAACAGACCGGAAGGTTTCATCCTGTCCTACCTCATCAACTCGCTTTGGCAGGTACCTTTGCTCTACGCTGCAGCGTGGCTTGCTGCCCGCGTCGTCCGTCCCCTCGGGCCGGTGATCGAGCACCGTATTGGGGTCACGGCGTTGTTGCTGCAGGCCTTGGTGCCCGCGTTCTCTTTGGTCTCGCTTGCTTCCCTGCCCAATCTCTTGTTCTTGATTCACTCTGCGCAAAGCAACGGCAGAGCTCATGTCCTAGTGTCCGTGGGAGCCGGTTTTGCTAACGCAAACCTGCATCTCCCTACGTTGCTCGAAAGAATCGTCGCGTTCCTCTACGTATGCCTCTGCCTGTATTTCACTGCGAGATTCATCTGGAGAAGCGTTGCCCTTGTCCGTGTTCGCAGAGAAGCTATGCCTCTGCCTGAGAACAGCAAGCTCAGTGTGCTGTGGAAAGACTTCACCAATGCAAGTGGCGATAAGGATGTAACCCTGGCCATTTCCTCAAGAGTCTTCAGCCCCGCAACCATCGGTGTTTTTCGCAAGTTAATTCTGCTTCCCGCAGGCATGACGTCGGATCTCTCCGACAATGACTTTCACACCATCCTGGCCCACGAGTTCGCCCATGTCCGACGCCGTGATTTCACCTGGAATCTCGTCTACGAACTGGTAACGCTCCCGATCAGCTACCACCCGATCTTCTGGCTCACGCGCGAGAACGCCGTTGAAACTCGCGAGATGGTCTGCGATCAGGCCGCCGCCCGGCTGATTGGTCCAGCCAACTATGCCCACTCTCTTCTACGACTGGCGACGCTCGTGCTTGCGAGTCCGCCTCTTCCCGCAACTCACGCCATCGGAATTTTCGATGCCAACGCTTTTGAAAGGAGACTTATGACACTGACTCAGAAGCCCCAAAAAGTTAACGGCCTGAAGCGCGCATTCGTTGTGGGCGCCTGCATGGTATTCGGCGTAGGAACCTGTGGCACAGCACTCGCTCTTCGTGTCCAGGTCGACCAGCCGGTCTCAGCAGGCAGTCATGTACTGGCTGCAGGACAGGAGGGGACTCCACAGAAGGTTCCGGCCGGCGTAATGGCCGGCAACATTGAGTCCAAAGTTCAGCCGGTCTACCCGCCCGATGCCAAGACAAAGAAAATACAGGGCGCGGTGATACTCCACGCCATCATCGGCAAAGATGGAAAAATCGATGAGCTCACCGTTATCTCTGGCCCCAAGGAACTGCAAGAATCCGCAATGGACGCCGTCAGCAAATGGGTTTATAAACCCTATCTGCTGAACGGAGAACCCACGGAAGTGGAAACTACCATTACTATCAACTACTCGTTTGGCTGATGTTCTTTGAGAAGAGCGGATGGGGTATGCTCCGCACCGGCGTTGCGGAGCATACCCCATTGCATCGTGTTGTCTTAGGCCAAGAGAGGAATTGAAGGGTGCTCACGACCTCTCTTCACGGTTGTTGGATGGACCGGAGGTTGATAGGCGATTGATATTACTTCGAGCTCAATCAAATGAGAGTAGGACCGGGATGCACCGGGTGGTGTTCAAGAAGGTATAACGCAATCGGACCAAGCAGTGCGGGCGGCAGCGTCAAGCCTTCTCTGTTGTGTCAGGATGCGATCCAAGCGCCTCCACACCCTACATCGAGCCGGAGAGCAAGACCAAACGCCGGAGTTCGCCTTATTTCCGAAGTCCGACGTTTGGGTTCTAGAACATTTGAAAGTTGACCTCAACGCTCAGGGCGACGGAGACGGGCTTTCCAAGATGCTCTGCTGGCGAGAAGCGGTATTGCTCCACACTTTTGATTGCGTTCGCATCAAAGTCTTTCGAAAGCGAGCGGACAACGTGCACTTTTCGCGGCGTTCCCTTTGTGTCGACAACGAGCCCAATGATGCAGGTACCATTGTATTTCCCTCTCGCTCGAGCACTTTTCGGGTACTCAGGATCGGGGGCGCTGATCAGCTTCGGCGGACTTACGTCCTTGCCGACCTCGTAGATTTGATCGTCATTATTGGGGCTTCCCAGAGAGGCCGGACTCGCGGAAGACACTCCAACGGCTGCTGCCGCTCCGCCTGTCACAGCCAGTGAGAGACAGAGGCCTCCCACAAGAATCAGCGCATAACGCGATGCGGCTGACGTTGTCACTTTCTTAGCTCGAATGGTCATGATTCGCTTCTCCAGAATGTTGGCATCGAAGAACCCGATGGCGTGATAGGTTTCAACTCGCGGGCAAGAAGCAATAGCGCCTGCGAGCCGGAGCAGGGACTGAACATAAACACGCGACTCACCCACCGCCGCTACTGCCATGGCATCGCAAGTCATCTCTCGGGTTTGTGCGATCCGCGCTTTGATCATCCAGGTCGCAGGATGAAACGCTGCGAAGAGACTGATCCCTTCGTAGAAGAGGTTCTTCAGGTAGTCGTGCCGCCTTATATGCGAGCCTTCGTGGGCGAGAGCGACATGGAAGTCCAATATCGAAGTGCTTTCGGCGAAGTGTTCAGGGAGTAACAGGATTGGCCGTCTCGACCAAAGCGTCACAGGACCTGTAATGTCGGATGAACTCAGAATGCGTATGTCTGAGACCTGGATGGCATTCCTGACTCCATGCCAAAGCTCCAGGTAAGCACTCTCCAGATGTACTGGACTAGAGCGCTTCACGAGACGGGCGGCAGAGCGAATCGAAGCGAGAAACCCAGCCAGAAAGAAGAAGCAAACAGCAACATAGAAAATGGCCGTCGCTGCGATGACGACAGAAGGCAGAACCAGGAATGCGGTCGGCCGCAAGACGATTGGCTGCAAGGCAAGCAGGCGGACTGAGGCCACGAAGTGCGTCGGTGAGGTTCCCCGCGGGAGGCTCGAGAGTCTTATTATTCGGCTTGCAGGAAGCACAACCGAGGCAAAAAGAACGGTGACCCAAACTCCATGCTCAATCGAGGGTCCCAATCGTCTCAGCAACCGGCAGATGAGCGAGCCGGTAAGCGCGAGCAAGGGGACTTGCCATAGAGCATTGAACACATAGGATGCAATAATGGAGGCCACGCTAATCATCGGAGGATTCCTCCTCGGCGAGTATCCTGCGACTCAGATCGGCGATCCGTGCAGGATCAACCTGCCGGCTCTTGACGAGACTCATCACCAAATCCTCGGAAGAGCCTCCAAACATGCGCTCGGCGAGTTCCCTCACAGCCTGCTTGAGGATTGTCTCTTTTGTAATTGCGGCCTCGTATTCGTACGCCCTACCGACGAGCGCCCGACGAACCTTTCCTTTGCGTTCCAGCGTGTTGAGCACTGTTTGCACTGTTGTGTAAGCAAGATCGTTGGATGGCGCAAGGCTCTTCTGAACCTGCTGCACGCTGCTCAAACCTTCTCTCCACAAGATTTGCATTAGTTGAAGTTCAAGATTCGTTAGAGCGGAGGAACCTTTTTTGCGACCGATCACGCCTCACCTCCTATTTAGATAGGAGACTACAAACAAAACACCTGGCTGTCAACTATGAAAATAGGAGGTGGGGGGAGCTGAGCTACGGTGAACTGGTGTCGAAAGACGGCGGCCACCGCTGCGGGTTAGATGAAATGCAGGAACCCAGGCTCGCGGAATCGTCGGTGAGGCAGAGAAAGACCCGGCTCCGCCAAGGCGGGGGAAGACTGCGCGTCAACTGGCGGAATCCTTTAAGTCCGTCAACTGCGCTTCGACTGCGCGAGCGGAGACGCAAGCTTACATTTAAGCGACGAGAGGCGAGGTTCGATTCACTCTGAAAGCTGTACTACCCATATCGCTATGGGAACGGCCACTCCACTTGATTTGCACCAAGTTGACCTTCCATAAACACGGTGACTGAAACATTCAAAGAAACAGAAATTCGTGTCATTCTTTCTGAGGGGCGACTTTTATCTTTCACAGGGAATCGAGCTCACCGGCAAGCTCAAACGCAGGCCGTCTGCGCTCAATCTCGCAGATTCTTTCCGCCGCGACCACTTGCGGCGTCGCTTAGGAGAACACAGGAAAAAATGCCATCTATCACACGGCGACACTTCTCTTGCCTCATGGCGTTTCTTAGCTCAAATTCTTACGCCATGCATCTAGGAGCTTGGCAGTCGCAGGCGAATGCTCCGGGCGGCGAGCCCCCCCGGTTTCCGCTGACCGGCGAGACGAAAGATGCCTTCGCCACGTTTATGGCCTATGAACCTTCCCGGGATCCGGATGCACCCTTCTTCCGTTCCAAAATGCGGCAGGCACAATGTATTCCTCCATTCGCGGCTACTCAGGCCCAGCCGTCCCTGAGCGCGGCACCCCAACTGGCCAGCCTGACCGGATGCTATCGCTCGCTCGGACCGCAATTGGACGATCGCCACCGGCGTCAACGCTACGGCAATGCCCCCGCGGACGGTGTCTACGTATCGCGCATGATCGGTCCTCTGGACGTGATCGTCGGGTGGAGCGGCACGGGCATCGTGCCCAACCCCGCTATGACTGACGTTGCTCATCGCAATGGCGCTCTTTGCCTGGGCCTCATCTTCCAGCCCGACAAACGTATTTTCGATTCCAGTGTGGTTCCCGCGCGCAAGGTCGCCGCCCAATTTGCCCGGCTTGCATCGTACTTCGGCTACGACGGCTACTTCGTCAACTTCGAATCTGGCACGCCGGCCGAGCATGAACAGGTTCTGGCGCTGATCACAATGATGCGCGAGGAGGCTCGACGTTTAGGGCATTCCAACTTTTACGTGCAGTTCTACGACGGCTCATCGGACATGGAGCAGCTATTGCCCATGCGGGTCGACGCAGGAGGGCACGCCCATGCGCAAGCCGACAGCGTCATGCTCGACCAGGGCTGGAGTGGCTACAGCATGGTGCGGGGCTGCTGTTCGGGCGAGCCGCAAACACCGGAGCACGTTCGACGATACTGTGAGAAAAATAACCTGGACCCGTATCGCTCCGCTTATTTTGGCTTTCAGTTATATCCTGGGCCGGGTTACCTGGGTGTCGCGGCGCCGGCCGTCGTCTCGCCGAATGGGAATGGCTCGGCGTTCGGAAGCCTCCAGATCTACAGTTATGAGGACGGCTTCTGGACCATGCGCAGTGCAGCCACCGCCAAGGACGTCCAACCCCTGCCGCCAGCCCAGGCCGAAGAAGCTTTTTATGAGCTTGAACGCAGATTCTTCAGCGGCCAGTCAGGCAATCCTGCGCTGACCAATGAACCCAGTATGCAGCAGGCCCGCCTGTACACCGATGTTGCGCAAGGCACGCGACGCTATGCCGATTACTCCCCCGGCGCAGATCCTTCTATAGAGCAGGTCACCCTGCCCATCACGTATGGCATAGCAAATTTCATCGCGGAACGCTCAGTGATCGGGTCCTTTCCCTTTCTTACCCGCTTCAACACCGGCGCAGGACGACACTTCTTTCTTGACGGCCAGCAAGTGAACTCCCGCCCCTGGTTCAACCTCGGCATCCAGGACTTATTGCCGACATGGCAGTGGCGAATGGAACCAGTCGATGCTCTTCTAGACCGGACAGAGCGCGATTTTTCTCCGCTACGTGTTCGCTATGACGGAGACGTCGCATTTCACGGCGGCTCGTCGCTTCACATCGAGGGGAGCCTGCGTCCGGACAAACCTGTCGCAGTGTATCTATACAAGACGAGGCTTTTCGTCGTCGCTCAAGAAACTTTTCTCCACATCATCTGGCGCGGAAACTCAGACACCATGCAACATCTTGCCTTGGGTCTCATCTTCGAGGATGCACCGCAGCACATAGTCTGGCTTAGATTGCGGGATACATCCTCTTGCACCACGAGCCCGTTACAGAATGCATGGCTACGCTCCAACTTCAAGCTGGGGCAGTTCCACTCGCGAACCATAGCGGCGATTGTTCTCGGCTTCTTTCCGGAGCCCGGCGTTGCAGTCGAGACCAATTTTGACCTCCATATCGGAGAGATCTATGCCGGGGCTAAAGAGGAGACCGCGCCGCTGGAGGCGCCACGCGGCTTCACCGCGACAGGCGCAGCGTCTCAAAACATTCCCGGGACAATGGACGTACGCTTTCGCTGGCATGCCAGGGAGCATGACGCCTGGTTTGACCTTTTCTGTCTCGAACCAGTCACTCGGCAACGCTTCTGGTTAGGTCGCATCAGCGGCGATCATTTCTTTGCTGAGGGCGTCCCTTACACATCCAAAACACTGCTTACGTTTGAACTCGTAGCGACCAGCAGGCAGGCTTTGCTCACCCCTTGCCCAGCAACTCAGTTCAAGCTGCTGGCCCCCGTAAAAAACCTGGTCTAAGGGTCCGCCCTCTCTCTTTCCCACATGGCGTTCGATGTGACTCAAGTTCCAGCCTGGAGATGGATCATATTCCGACCAGGCTGAAGATCCAGCGCGAGCCAGCCAGAGACACTTGCAACGGCTCGACTTTTTCCATTGATGACCACGACGCTGCGTACCTGTTGTTCGCGAAGTCGGAGTCTTCCTTGCACGCTCGGCGGGATCGTGCATGTGATGTCAAGTCGCCCACCACCGTCTAACTTCCATTCCATCTCGACCGGGCCGAACTCAGTCACGCAGATACCTCTGGCCCATTCAAGCCCCGAAAAACGCGGCTCGACAAGGATCATCCGATCCTTTACCGGGCCTTGGCGACGTGCGCCAAGCACCTGGGTCGTCAGGAAGTAAGCGGGGTGAATCCCGTAGATGTGAACCTTAGACCCGCCTCCATCCTCCAACTCTTCCCAGCTTGTCTGCCACCTGGACTCGACCTGCTTCTTCCATGCGGTTTTCATAAGCGCCAAAGCCTGTTGATCCCGCTCGGTCTCTTGCATCGCGTACAACATCTGGAAGAGATAGTAGAAAGACATCGGTTGGACAATATCGGCAGTGTGATCCAAGATCCATCTTCTTACCGGCGCGACGCGTTGCGGCGGGACAATGCCAGCGTAGATGGCGAACAAATTGGCTTGGACGGTGGGATGAAAGCGCCCATCTGTAATTTTGCCAGGGAACGGTTGTCCCATCTGCGGACGCACCTCTGAACCCGGCCCAAAGAGGGCGCTGTCGTAAGCTCCTTCCTTTTGATTCCAGAGCAACTGATTGAAGTCCCCCTGCAGCCGGTTCGCTTCCTGACCAAGGGCATCAGCTTCTTTTTTTCTGCCAATGCTGTCCGCGATTGCAGAAGCATCCATCAACGCGCGGTACACCATCGCGTTCAAACCGGCGCCCTCGCAGATTTCATAACGCAGCGGATTATCCCAGACCTCCCACTCCCGTGCGAGCACTAATCCACGAGGTGTGCGCCGCTTTCGAAACCAGTCCAGAAGCCGGATAAGCGTTGGCCACAGCTCTCGGGCAAGCCCTATATCGCCCGTGCTCTCGCAATACTCGCGCAGCAATACAACCCAGTCGCAGGAACGATCTTCCATGATGGCGTGAATGTCGAACCGCTCGGAGCAGCTATGCGCTTTAAGCTGACCGTTGACCTGCTGGGTAAGCGCTATCCGTCGCAGAAGCCCTCTGAGCAGGCGCGCATCGGCCCAATGCGTTCTTCCCTGCTCGTCGGGGCCGCGCATCATCACACGGGTGCAGTCGAAGGCGGGTGGACTGTCGTCAGTCCATTCCACCCGCTCACGGTCCGCGCAATCGACGTAGGAGTCTTCGCTCAACACCTCGAGCGTTCGGGCACAAATCTTCCAGAGCTGGTCGAAATATGGATCACTGCAAGCGAACGTCGCCACTCGCTGAAAGGGATACCGCACCTCAAAGGCGGCTACCCGCTTGAGCCGAATGCGCCCCGACTTCAGGGTGAGTCGAAGCTCGCAAAAGGCGAATGTATCTCCTCCCATGTACGTCTGTGCGCCAGCGCGCGCCATGTAGGTACTTGAGCCGCTTTTGTCTCCGTTTGGCAGGCAGTAGGTCACCTCGAGCAGACTGCCTGCCTCCGCTTCCATCTCGACCAGATGGAAGGCCTGGGCAATCTCGGGCAATCTGAGAGACAATCCTTGCCCCAGCGAAAGATCGACGGGAAACACGGGGACGCCCGCTGTCCAGACGCGCTCCTGCTCGGTTTGAAGCGGCGTGCTACGCGGGTAGAAGGAAACATCTCTGGTAGCGGAAACCACAACCGAAGGCTGCCATACGGGGAGGGTCAGATCCGGTGTGGTCCAGTCGAATCCCTGACGCGCGTCGATATGTTCTTCGATGGAACCCCATGCCTTGGGGCGGGACCCGAAGGAACGCTCAGGCGCCGATAACCAGGAGGAATCTGAAACAACGATCTGCTTCTTCGTCCCATGTTCTATCTCGAGACTGGCAATGAAGCCTGGGTCGTGTCGCATGATCCGCCCTGTCGGGTCGTCGCGGTGGGCCAGGACCACCAAGGTATTCTTGCCGGCACGAAGAAACGGAAGAAGGTCACGGCTGTCATATTCAGGGCGTTGATTCTGGTAGCGGCACGGACCACGGCCAACATATCTCCCGTTTACATAGAGGCGATACCGGGTAAACGTAAAGAGGTGCAAAAGTGCCTGGCCGGGCATGGAGTCCAGCGCCAACTCCTTTGCAAAGACCGTATGGAGATCGGGCGTAGGCTCCAGGGGCACCCCATCCGGAGAGCTCGAAGGATCACGCGAAATACCCTCTGCAAGCAGCGGAGTCGGAACCGACTGGGCTGACCAGATGATCTGAGCTGATTCCAGCCCGGAAGAGATCGGCCTTCCCGGTTGAATAAGGACGCCGGCAGGCCGAAACATGGGTACAGCCGCCGCCGCCGCAGATTGAATAAGAAAGGTTCTCCGCTCCATGATTACTTTCAACTTTCTGTCGTGCAGATCGAGGACCGCGCGCAACCGCTTATGCTAACGCCCTTGGTTATTTGAGCATGGACTTGATGTGATCATCCTCGCGTTGGTTGATTTTGCCTCCCAAAAGCGTTGCCCTCCCCAAAGCGTAGGGAGAGCAACGTTGTCAAACCAGGCACTTCGCATGGACTGCAATAGCAGAATTTATCCTGCAGAAACTTGCGCAGCTTGATTCAAGCGTCTTTGCGACGGCAAACTAGAACTGGTACTTCAGGGAGAATTGAATCTTCCTCGGGTTGGATCTGGCCCCTGTAATAAGACCAAAGGTGCTCAGATTGCTACTCGCAATGGAGTTACCCGGATTATCCAGGCTAGCCATGTTAAGTACATTGAAGAAGTCTGCGCGGAAAGAGATTGTGTTTTCTTCATACAAATGAAAGTCCTTGAAGGTAGACAGATCAAAGTCCTTGTAGCCCGGTGCTCTCTCCGTATTCACTGCAGCGGTGCCAAAGGTATTTGGAGCCGCTTGCCCATATGCACAGACACCGTTATCAACCCCGGGGGTGGTGCAGGGCGTGGCTGATGCATCGGTGCCAAACCAGTTGTTTTTGGAACGATTCCGAACGATCAGGGGCCGGTAGTGGTTGGCGCGGGTCTGCCCGTAGGAATGGAAAGCGGAAGCCTGCGGACCATTGATCGTGACCGGGAAACCGGAATAACCGAGGAAAGACTCGGACACCCTCCATCCTCCGATCACGGCGTCCACAAACTTATTGGCATTCGGTAGAAAGCGTCCGCCTTGCCCGACAGGGAGGCGATACTCGCCGACCTGCGAAATATTATGCCGGACATCCTGACCCGAGGGTCCCCAGTCCGCGCCAGGGTTGTAATAATTCTGGAAGGCCCCGTTCTGGCCATTGATCTCCGGCGTATTGTATTCGCCTGAACTGTTGGTCAAAGCTTTTGCATAAGTGTAGTTCACGGTGTAGGTCAGGCCATGAGACTGACGGCCGCGCAACGTCGCCTGCAATCCGTTGTAGTTGAACGCTCCTTGCGTATCATTCACGAAGACAGTCGAGGTCGGGCTCGGAGTAGCCTGCGTGATGCCGAAGGGAGAAGGGGCACCAACATATGGAAGCTGGTTGGCGTTATAGTAGTCCGGCAGATGGTCGCCCTTCTGTCCGACATAACCGACCGACAATGAAGTCACCTTGTCCAGTGCATACTCCACCGTAAGGTTGTATGCCTGCGCATACGAAGGATGAAAGTTGGGAGTTGTCCCACCTGTAACACTTCCACCATTCGGATTGAAAGCCGTGTTCACCGTAAAAGCCGTTTGAACGTTATAGGGCGTACCAGGAGCAGCAGTTACTCCGGGAGAGGCAAAGGTCGGCGACCGGTCCGATAGAACGATGCTCTTCTGAAACGGTGCCTGGAAGCCAAGCGCGTAATTGCCTTCGCTATGGCTCGATGCCCCATATCCACCACGCACCACCGCCTTCGGGCTCACCTGCCATGCAAAACCAAGGCGTGGCATAATCTGGTCGTAGTTCGGGTTGTAGCAAGCGCGGTTGCTGCAAAGAATGGATCCCGCGGGTGCGCCAGCCGGGACGCGTGAAGCATACTCCGCAAGCCCCTTGTTCGGACCACTGAGAATGACATTGGCGACGCGGTCCTGCACCTCATACCAGGGCTGGTCGAACTGGTAGCGGAGGCCCAGGTTCAGCGTCAAAGTGTCGTTGACCCGCCAGTTGTCCTGGACATATTCAGCGCTGCGCCATTGGCGATCGCCCTCGGAACCTCCATTCTGAGCCACCGCCCCGGTATCAATCCGGTTCAGAATGAAATCGGCAGCGGAGTACCCACCTGCGTCCGTTGAACTCGCGGTGAAGTTGCCTGTATAGGTAAACGAGCCGAGAAAGCCGGCATTGCCGCCATTCAGACCGTTGGACTGGTAGCGGACGGCCTGTACGCCGACACTGATGACGTGGCGTCCACTCTGCAGGATGAGATCGTCACTGTACGTGTACTGGTTTTCCGCAATGACCGCCGGGTTTGCCGAGTTGCCAATGACGCTGGCCGATGTGTTCTGAGCCGTGAAGCCAGCAGACGTCTGTGTATACGGGAGACCGACGCCTACCTTGCTGTCTCCGGAAAGCCCGAACTCCCCGGTGAGATCTTCGGTAAAGCCCTGCAGAAAGTTAACCCGCGTGAAACCGACATGTGCCGCGTTGATCAAGGCCGGAGAAAAAGTATGTGTCCAGGCAAGACCGAAAACGTGTGTCGGATAGCTGTTCTGAGTCTGAAAATTGACCGGATTTACTTCGAACTTTGCCGTTGCATCATGCGGCTGCGAGTCGACATAGAACGTGCTTAGTCTATCTTTGTCGCGAGGCGTCCAATCGAGCTTGATGTCAGCCTGATCGTTCGCAACGTAAGTGCGCGACGACCCCTGGAAGTTATTGTTGATCACTCCATCACTTGCAGCCGTCGCGCCCGCCGTCTGGTGAGCGCATGAGGCCGGGAGTGCAGGCGAATTAGCCGTCAGCGGACTGCAGACAACCGGATAAATCTCTGGATGAGCAAGGAGGTACTGCGCCACGCTGTTGGTCTGCATGGATGCCGGAAGCTGGTTGTTCGCGAATGGAGTAAATCCATTCTGAGGATCGTAAAGCTGAGTTGGTGTGAAGCCGGCAACGTTATAGGGGTTCGTTAGAAGGCCGCTGAAATCTCCGTTCAGCATTTGCTGCGTCAGGATGGATGCCGTCTGCACCCCGCCGGTGTGCTGCCGTACACCCTCATAATCTACAAAGAAGAATAGCTTTTTCCCGATCGGACCGCCCAGAGTTCCACCAAAGATGGATTGCGTGTAAGGACCCCGCGGTATCACCGGCACCTGGTCCTTATTGCCCCAGGTATTTGCGTTGAGTTTTCCGTCTTCAATGTACGCGTAGGCTGCCCCATGAAAGTGACTGGTGCCACTCTTCAGTTCCGCCAGGACATCTCCACCGTTGACATTCCCATACTCGGCGGAGGCATTCGACGTGATCACTTTGATCTGGCCAAGCGCCTCAGGTGCAGGGTTATATCCGACAAGGTTGTAATCGATCTGGTTGATCGAGATGCCATCCAGAAGATAATTATTGGCTTGCGCACGGTTTCCATTGACCGAAGGCTGGTCACTTCCGTAGTTGTTGCGTTCAATCGCGTTGTTGCCTGTCAGCCCTTGCGGTGAAGTCGCCAGCGCGCCCGGCTCAAACAAAGTGATCGTCGCAAAGTTGCGACCGTCCAGCGGGATCGACTGGATCTGCTCGTTGGTCATAACAACCCCGAGCGAAGAGTCGGCCGTGTTAAGAATGTTCGAATCACCTTCTGCGAACACCTCTGCAGTCGTCGATGCACCGATCTTCAACTTCGCATCGACCTTCGCCGTCTGGTCGATTTCCAGGGCAAAATCCACAAACTGCGCACTCTCGAAACCGGTCGCGAGCACGGACACCTTGTAGTGCCCGATCGGCAGAAAGCGAATACTGTACGCCCCGTCCTTCCCTGTAATGGTCGACGTTTCCACTCCCGTCTCGACATTCGTTGCAATCACCTGCGCGCCCTGTACCACTGCCCCGGTGGGGTCGGTCACACTGCCGACAACGCTGCCGGTAGTGGTCTGCGCAAAGGCAGAGGGAGCAGGCATGACACTACACAGGCAAAACACCGCGGGGAGGAAAAACGATGAGAAAGAAAAGTCCGGGAGTGCACTCCAACGACTGGTCCCCCTACTGGAAAGCGAAAGATGGCTTGGTTGCCGCTTAGTTGATTTGGAAAGATGACTGGGCCGACCCGCCATACAAGGGCTCCTCGTTACAGATGATTTGGGTGAATTGGAAGTAAGAATAACCAGAGTATGGCATGGAGTTAATCTCCCTGCAACAAAAGAAATGCTAAGTTCTTCTACTTTTTGCAAAGTTGGGCCAGTATTCTGCAACATAATGACTGCTTGTAGGTATGCGATGCATCTCTGTTTGCGGCGGGATCAGGCTTGCAATTTGTCTGAGGCTGGGGCGTTTTCGTATCGCAATCGCGGGATCGATTCGAAAAACTGCAAACTGCAAGCTGTTCCAAGCTGTCGTCGCAGCGATTGATCACGCGCACCCAACGGGGTGACACCGTCAGCCATCAACCGCAACTGAGTCATCGACTCTCGAAAGCACGTTCCCGGGCTAGTCCGCCAGATATCCAATTTTGCTTAGCAGGGGAAGGAGCGGACCCCACGTCCGCCTGCTCGCTCAGACTAGGATGACGCGTACGCCCAACCGGCGGAAGGCATCGACTGTAGCTGGCTCGGCGCCATCGTCTGTGATGATGGTGTCCACCCGGCTCAACGCGCATACCTGGACTGTGCTCACCATGTCGAGTTTGCTCGAGTCGGCCACCACGATGACCTCCTTTGCGTGCTTCACCATCTCGCCGAGAATGAGCGCTTCATCGGACTGGATGACCGTCACACCGTGTTGCGTATGTATGCCACAGACACCGAGAAAACACTTTTCGAAGAACAGACGTTGTAGAGAATCAAAAGCCGTGACTCCAACCATCGAGAAAGAGCCTGGCCAGCGCACCGCACCGCCTGTCAGTGTGACATTGAGGTTCGGCTGGCTCGAGAGTTCCATCCCGATGTTGACGGCGCTTGTCACGATATGAATTCCCTCCACATGCCGCAGGCTCCGGCCAATCTGCGTCGTCGTGGTCCCGGGCGACAGCGCGATCGTATCCCCGTTTTCAACCAGCTCAGCCGCCGCGAGCCCGATGCGCCGCTTCTCATCGGAGAAGCGCTCCTCACGCAGAGGATAAGCCGCGTCGAACCGGAATGGCTCGTAGTCGATTCTCCCAGCCACCTCCGCCCCTCCATGGGTTCGGTTCACCAAGCCGCGTTCCTCGAGTTTGATCAGGTCGCGGCGCACACTCGCGGGCGAGACACCCACCGCTGATGCCAACTCGTCAATACTTCCCTTGCCCTTCTTCAACAGCAAATGCAGAATTTGCTTTGTGCGATCCGCTTTCAGAGCCATCGGTCAATTCCTTTGAGTTGAGGTCTTCGATTCCATTCCTTGTCGTTTCAACGTTCTAATGTTTCCAAATTTTGCAAATTGCTGCAAAATAGAAGATTGTTGATTCACACGAATGAAGGAGTTGTTGATTTCTGGTGGATGAACTCTAACGCGTCCGAAACATATATGCAAACTCTATGGCGACCCCACTTTCCCAAAAGTCCGTAGGCCGCTTTCTGGTCCACTTACCCGAGGAATCAAATGAACAATCATCCCCCACGCGTTGCATTTCATCGACTGATTTCGGTTTTCCTTCCGGCCCCCTGCAAGAGCTCCGGCCACGCTCAACTAACATTTCCCACCGACAGGAAGCTTTTCCATACCCCCACCCACCCCTCCCTTTTCATGAATGAGGGCACTTCGGCGAACCTTGGCTTCCCTGTCGTACGGAAGGGCGAGATGAAGGACTCGGGATGGTCGATTCATCATGCGTAAGATCATCTTTGAGCTCTGTGCGGAGACCTTGGACGCCTGTCTCGCCGCACATCACGGCGGTGCACATCGCATCGAGCTATGCTCTGCCTTGAGCGAGGGTGGACTCACCCCCAGTCATGCGCTCATCTCTGCTGTAGTGCAGCAAAGAGCCCTGCCCGTGCATGTGCTCATTCGCCCACGTGGGGGACCATATGTCTATTCGCCGGATGAGTTAGCCGTGATGGCGGAAGATATCTCCCACATCAAAACCCTGGGCGCGGCCGGAGTCGTGTTAGGTGTACTTCGCACCGACGGAAGCGTCGACGTGGAAGCGACAAGGCGCCTCGTAGATCTGGCGCACCCTCTCGAAGTCACTTTTCACCGTGCCTTTGACTCCGCTGCTTCATTGAACGAGGCGCTCGAAGGCGTAATCGAAACCGGATGCCATCGGGTGTTGACCTCCGGGGGCCGGCGCGACGCGCTTCTGGGCGCAGATGTCCTGGCAGCGCTGGTTCTGCAGGCCGCCGGACGCATCGATATCGCGGTGGGAGGCGGACTGCGTCTCAATAATGCGGCCACTTTGGCGCGCGTCACCAACGCAATGCATTTCCACGGTTCGCTGCAGACCAGACCGGCAAGCCACAGGCTCGCGGTCACCCCGGGCACCGCAGAGGGCTACACCTCCTTGCCCGAGAGGCTCGACCCGCAAACCGTGCGAAGAATGGTCCAACGTTTACAAGAGAGCTGAGCTCACCCCCAAAGCAGGGATGCCGGATCCGGTGAGCCCTTAGAAGGGGTGGATGCTGAGGGTAGTTCCTTCAAACAGTGACACGCAGGGCTCTGTACGAAGGGTCCCGTCATGGACGATAAATTTTTTCTGCGAACCCACATTGTGGGTGCTCCAAAGGGAGACCCCTGCATACGCACCGTCCGCACGAAGGATGTAATAGACCATATCGAGATAGCGGAGTCGGGACATATCGTTGTTGTAATTCCGCGCGATCCGACGCAGTGTTTCCAATCCCGCATCCCTTGGGGAGGCACCATGACGCATCAGCTCCACGATGGTATGCGCGCCCACGACCTTGATATTCTCTTCGCCGTTACCGGTCGCGCCGGCTGAGCCTATCTGCTGATCCGTAAAGCAGCCCGCGCCCAGGATCGGGCTGTCCCCAAGACGCCCCGGAATCTTCCAGGCAAGACCCGAGGTCGTCGTCGCACCGGACATCTCCCCTTTTGAATTCATTGCGGACACGTGGATCGTCCCCGTCGTGGGCCATAGAACCTCCCGCACCGCCGCCGCCTTCAGGTCTTTTGGCAGATCCATCCGATCCGCGAGTTCAGAAGTTCGCGTCACTTCCCTGCGAACCCAGTCCATCTGCTCTCGCGACGGATGCCTTGGCAGCATCATCTCCGCATGAGGCGTCGAACCCGGAATGCCTTCCACCGGCGGCCGCCAGTCCGGGCTGTCGATCCCCGGCCCCCACCATCCCCGCCCCTTCTCCTTCCACAGGAGCCAGATCTTCCGCGCGTCATCGGTCAGCAGGTTCTCCCTGGCATATCCCTCTGCAGCCGCGAAACGTTCCGCTCCGTTACCGGCCAGCATCACGTGAGCCGACCGCTCCATAATGGTTTTTGCCAGAAGACTGACATTCCGAATGTTCTGGCAAGCACCGACTGCTCCTGCACGGCGCGTCGGCCCATGCATCAACGACGCATCCAGTTCAACGATCCCATCTTCGTTGGGTAGGCCGCCAAGTCCAACGCTGTGGTCAGTCGGATCATTTTCGCGGCCCTGGCACACGTGCAGCGCCGCATCCAGGGTATCGGCGCCGCGTTCGAGCATCACGTAGGCTTCTTTTATACTGTCGTCGCCAGTTTCACGAGTGATGATCACCGGACGCTTGGGCGGTTTGAATGCTATCGGCGCCTGCTGCAAGAAAGACGTCTGCTCATCGCGGAGGGTGAGTCCGGCAGCCAATAGCGCCCCCCCACTCCCTATAAAGTTTCGCCTACTACTCGACAAAGGCTCGTCTCCGGATGACGCAAGAAGTACGGCGCTGAGCGGAAAGAACCGTGCTACGCGGCCGATTCTCAGAATTATAGTGCAAGGAAAATCGCCGGCTCGTTTGCATGCGATCGCCCATGTAGAGAGCAGTGCGATCTGGAAGGAGCCAGCGGCTTACGAAAGATTTTCAGGCGCCTCCTACACAGTCTTCGTGTCGTCCTGCTCCCCTGGAGAAACAGCATGATGCTCTTGAGCGCGCTTCCGTAGGCGGCGGAAAGGCTCATATGGCGTGACTCCGCCGGTCTATTTCGTAACAGGTCAACGTTTGCCACGTATGCTCTTCTAGAAAAGAGAGGCCAACCTTCGGCGATGCTCGATGACCATCGTGAATGTACGGTGCTGTCTCAACCAGATTGCGAAGGTCGAGTGTCTTTCGCAGTACAACAATCTAAGTCAATCCCTGGTCCGTTGCCGGATCGTCTTACAAGGCGTTCAGATCTTAGCCGGGTTTGTTGGTCGTGGCCTGAGGAGGAATCCACTGTCGGGGTCAGAGTTGCCAGCCTGCCCTTACACACGCCCCATATTCGCCTCTGCAATGCCCTCTTGCTGGCGCTCGAACTCTGCGATGGCCCCCATCCCGCTTCGGAGCAGATTCGCCATCGGTGACTCGTCGCCACCGAAGAGCAAATTTTCCTGGAGAGCTCCACCGGGACCCCGCGCTCGGTCATTCCGGACACGAGTCTGAGTAGTTCGTCCAAGTTGAGGACAGCTCAAGAAACGTGTGGGATCGGAGCGGGTCGTCCCAATGGAACTGTAAGCCTGTTCCGAAGAACGGGCATTCTTAGATCCAGACGCGGCAGACTCATAGGGGCCTTACAGATGAAGGACGCGCATACTGCGGATCACAGGGATGAAACCTCGATTGGTACCGCAACGATCTCATAGGTCACAGACACATCTGCCGTTGGCCGGAGTGTGGCCGCCACACTGCAATATTTCGAGTCAGACAGCGCGATGGCCTGCTTGACAGCAACCTCCGACAGAGACTCCCCGGTAACGATGTGGTGGAGCTTAATAGACTTTAGACTCCGCGGAAAATCGTTCCGCCGTTCCCCCGTGACTTCGATCCTGTAATCAGTTACTTTCTCGCGTTTCTTGCGAAGAATATCGACTACGTCGGATGCCATACAACCTCCAACTGCTACGAGCAAAAGCTCGATCGGCGTTGCAGCGGAGGCGCGCTCGCCATTGGTTTCCATGATCGAGGCATGACCGCCAGGACTGATACCGATAAAAAAATCGTTCTCGCCGTAGTGAACTACTGCTTTAAGCTCAGCCATATTCATTCTCCTGGTTGCAATTCAGGCGACGTTCGTCTCGCAACGGCGCGTGTTTTTAATGGACCTCACATCTGGCGAGGCCACGGCTACAGTTCACTCAGGGCACGCCTGAAAGTCTGGCGTCGCTTTTTGAAAGACTTCTGTAAATAGCGGATCGTCAAGACGATACCGGTGATGCTCAGCGCGAATCCTCCGATGCTGAGGATGATGACGACCACATCCCAGAGCGGTCGATGATAAAAAAGAAACGGGAAATCGAGAGTATGCAGCCCGTTGTAGAGCCACCGTTCCCATCGGCTTCTCTCCGTGTAGCGTGCCTGGATCAGGGCCGTCTTGGGATTGACGTAAAGCCAGGTTCCTTTGCTGTCCGCCAGACGTACACGCACCACAGGCAATGCCTTCTGAAACTTCCGGTCGTAGTAGTAGCTGTCGTATCTAGTTAGTGTGTCAACGGATACTACCGAAGCCTCTCCTCCCACTCTTCTGCTTGCCGCTATGAGTGGAGCCAAAGGCATGCGGGTCAAGCACGAAGGAGCATCGATTGCAGCGGGTAACAGTCGTACGTCGGACGGGCTTGCCCGCCCAATGTAAAAGGGCTCGCCATTGAACATGATAAGTTCTAGTTCCTTGAGTTGAAGGCACTTCCGAAGTATGGTCCAAGCCTCTTTCGGAGGCGTTTTGAATGCAGATGGGCTCAATGGTGCGCCTGCAAAAGAGTGGACCTCAGCCAATGAAGCATCAGGCCCTGGGCTCCATGAGCCTGGGTTCATCGAGAACAGCCCACTCAGTATCCATGTGAAAGTGATGAAGCCGAAGCCATATCCCAGAACGTAATGCCACCGCTTCATTCCAACGTGTGGAACTGATGAGTATCGGGGACCGGGAAATCTGTATCGTTTCGAGGGTGAGTAGCGCATCATCCCGGCAGCAATGCCGAAGATGGACATGAGCACTCCCCAGCCCGAGGCGACAATCATTACCCAATGCCACATCGAGTTGTTCGAGCGGAGAGCGGTGATGTACCACCAGTGAGGAATGGCTCCGCACCAAGCCAGAAACCGGCCCCGGAGCGTAGTCGTTAGATAGACCGAACCGGTCGCGGCAGACACGTAGTACTTCGTCTGCTGCGTGTCATTTGCGTTGATGATATGGAACGGCAGGAACACCCTGGAAGCGGGATAGACGGTCCATTGATCCACATGAGCAATCTCGCCCGCCGACGACAGGAGGCTTGGCGTTCTGTGGCTAAACGTGGCTGCTGCCTGGATGGCAGCAGCGCTGTTCACTTCGCCTACATCCAAACCACTGTCAGCATAGACGGAGAACCAGTTCCCCGCATCCGGCAGTATTCGATAGACGGGACGACCGTTGAGCATTCCCAAGGTGATTCGCTCGGGATGAACGGCTGCGGGTCGCTGTATGGGGAAAGCCGTTGCTTGGCTCAAGTCGAGCAACGGAAGTCGATCCAGACGGTCTGCTTCTGTCAGTTCCGGCATTCTTGCGTACATCATCACGACTCCACTCAGAAACCAGATTCCGAAGAAGAGACAGGAGGGCAATGCGAGGAAACGGTGCCAAACGATGAATCTTCCGAGCATCTTTTTCATGGTTCAGCCTTCGATTCTTTGGCCCAGTCCGTCCAGATGTGTCCGTGAACGAGCAGACAACTCGCTCACGGACTCTGGCTTGAGGTTACAAGGAACAACTCATCTTAAAAGTGTCCGGTGAAAGACACCATGTAGGATCGTGGCGCACCAAGGAGGATCTCAGTTGGGTAGTTGATGTCTGCGAAGGACGCATACGCCTTGTCGGTCAGATTCTTTCCTCGTGCGGAGAAGTCAAACTTTTCTTTCAGGTGGTAGGTCGCGTAGACATCAAGGGTGGCATAGCTGTTGAGAGTGATGTTGTTTTGATTGTTGGCGGGGCGGGCACCAAGGAATCGTAGACCCGCCCCGACCTCTAACGGAAGGCTGCCAATCCTGCGAGCGTCGACCCAGAGATTGGCGCTGGTCGTGGGTACGTCTGCAGGAGTATTGCCTGTGTCGTTGGCGTTTGTGTTCGGATCGTAGAAGTATCCGTACCTTGCGTGCGTATAGCCTGTGTTGAAGTTGACATCCAGGAAAGGGACGGGATGCACGATGGTTGAGAACTCGATACCCTTGGAGTTCTGCTGTCCGTTGTCGGAAGAGACACTGTTTTGCGTCACCGTCAAGATGTGATTGACACTGATGTCATACAGTGCCAGCGTCATCTCGCCGAAGTTTCTGGGGAAGTTTTGCTTCAGTCCAATCTCGCCTTCCTTCGCACCCGAGAGTTGGAAGGGAACAGGTACTGATGTCCCCCCAGCGCCTGTCGTATAAGTCTGGTTGACGAGGAAGATATTGCTTCCCGGAGGCGCACTCGCCGTCGTGTACTGTCCGTAAGCTGTAAGGCCTTTGTACAGGTCATAGACCCCGCCAACACGGAAGCTGAAGGGGTGGTATGTGCCACTGAAGTTGTTGGCCGGCTGGGGTGCACCAGTAGGTCCGAAGTTCAGACGGTTAAGGTAGAAGTTTTCAAAGTGAATGCCGGTGACAACATTCAGCTTTGAGCTGACCTTGAGTGAATCCTCCGCATAGACGGCGTTGTCGGTAATCTTGGTTGGCGAGATTCTTGCGGCATTGTCACCCGGGTCGACCGGAATGGCATAGCTTCCCTGAAGTGGATGAAGTGCATCCACGAAGTCGGCATAGTTATTCGCGAAGTTGAAGCCGCGCGCGCGTGAAAAGCTTACATTGTAAAACTCGTAACCGGCAGAAAGCTTGTTGCTTAGACCGAAGAGCGAGTGAGCGTAAACGGCATTTAGACTGTCCCCCGGAAGGTTCTGGTTGTGGTGAACCTGAAACCGATCCCGCTCGATTTCGTTGATGGGAGCGATGCCGCCATTGCCATCGGTCGTCCCAATGGGAATGAAGATGTACTGTTCGGCGTTCATCCAGTTTCGTGCAGCGTGGTAGTAGTAGGTCTGGTTGGTGATGGTGAGTTTCGGCGTAGGCTGCCAGTTGATAGTCAACGAGGGCTGATAGCTGGAAGATGCGAGCATTGCATCGCCCACATTGTAATTGTTGAAGCGCATCCGAGAATCCAGGGCAAAGCCGAGGTTATTGCTAATGACGCCGTGGAGAGGGCTTGTTGCAAAAGCGGTGGTCACCATCGGCGTACCGTAGTAAGAGGGCAGCTTGTCCTTCAAGACATCGAGCGCGAGCAGGAAATTCAGCTTTTTACTCGGTGCATAGAGTAGGGATCCGGTACCATTCAGATTCTTTGGGTCCGAATGAATAACGTACCCGTGACTTTGGTAGTAGCTGAAGTCTGCGCGAAACGCCAAGGTCTTATCGATTTGTCCTCCAGCGCCCAAACCCTCCTCGAGCGTGCTGAAGCTGCTTATCTCACTG
Organism: Lichenicola sp.; assembly: GCA_964658635.1. Taxonomy (GTDB): domain Bacteria; phylum Acidobacteriota; class Terriglobia; order Terriglobales; family Acidobacteriaceae; genus Edaphobacter. The sequence continues at coordinate 24,795 of CAZZZP010000039.1, forward strand.
TAGGCATCGAAGCGAATGGGCGCAAAGAACGGCTTCTTTGTGATGAGATTTACTGTTCCACCCACCGCACCTTGACCGTAGAGAACGGAACCAGGACCCGACAGAAGATCGACACTCTGTAAATTGAAGGCGTTCTCTGCACGAGTTACCATGTTCGCTGGCCCGACGTAGATGCCGTCGCGCAGAAGGGATACGTAATTACCGACGAATCCGCGCACAATGAACTGCGAGGGGTCCGCTGGCGAGCCACCGGACGTCACACCGGGAAGACTGTCAACGGCATCTTCGATCTGCATGTAGCCTCGTCGCTCAATCGTGTCAGGTGTGATGGAGAAGACCTGGGCGGGCGTTTCGAGCGGAGTCAGACCAAGTCTGCTGCCTGTGACCTCCGGCTCCAGCAGTTGGTTGTCCGCAGTCACGGTCACAGATTGCAAGATGGGTGCGATCGGTGGCTTCTGCGGTTGAGCCTGGGCAGGTGGGGCTGCCTGCTCAGCAGGAAGGACAGCGGTTTGGGCGGAGACGGAGCTTGCGACGAAAAGATATATGGCTCCGCCAAGGAAAATCAGGCTTCGACCAGCGTGCTTGTTGATAGGAAAGCAGCGTGAAGGCGGCACGGTCTGCATCGGCCTTTGCGTGTGTGCGAACCCGGACTGTTGCTGCATGAAACCTCCTGGATGTGTGTGCGGATTAAGGAAGACAGTGTCAGGGCAGGTTGTTGGAGGCCTAGGTTGCAATGAGTCCGCTTCGCCGATGGTTGCGTCGGCTAAAGCTGTGCTTCCCCGGTCAGGGATCGCGGGGTCATCAGTTTGAATGTCTGACTTTGCAGATTTGGTTAAAAATAGGTGAATGCTGATACGATTACGCAGTCGTGTCGATCTGTCCAATGAATTGTTTAGATTGAACTCATGCATGTTTTAGATCAGAGTGACCCATGGAATTTCGCCAGTTGAACATCTTCCGCATCCTAGCCCATGAACTTAACTTCACACGGGCTGCAAAGCGGGCACATTGTGTCCAGTCGAACGTGAGCGTCCAGATTAGAGCAATGGAGCAGGAACTTGGCGTGCCTCTGTTCGAGCGGCTGGGTCAGCAAGTACGGCTTACGGCCCACGGTTCACTGCTTCTACCCTACGCGGAGCGCATGTTGCACCTGCTTGAAGAGGCTAATTCTGTAGCGAAGGGCGGGGACCATCCGACGGGCACACTCATCATTGGTTCTCCTGAATCAGTGTTGACTTATCGTCTACCACCCGTGCTGAAGTTGTTTCGCACCCAGTATCCACAAGTGGCTCTCGTATTCCGGGGCGTTGGCTCAGCACAGCTCATGACCCATCTGGAGCGGGGAGACTTGGATCTCGGACTAGTAATCGACGACGATTTAAAAGACGCACGGCTTCATGTGGAGGCACTTTGTCCCGAGTCCATGGTCCTTGTCGCGCAGATCGACCACCCTCTTCTGAGCCACGCGCGCATCGGGGCAAAGGACCTTGCTGGACAGACGTTTCTGCTGACGGACGCCGGTTGCGCCTATCGGACAAAACTTGAGCACGCCCTGGCCGAGGCGGGCGTCGAAGCAGAGACTATTATGGAATTTTCAAGCGTCGAGACGATCAAACAGTGCGCCGCGCTGGGAATGGGGATTGCTTGCCTACCGGCACTTGTGGTCGATGAAGAGATAGCGACGGGCAAGCTGGCGGTCTTACCCTGGAGCGGGAGCAGGTTGACGATGAAGACAATCGTGGCGTGGCACAAGGACAAGTGGCTCTCTCCGGGCATGACAGCTTTTCTCTCACTGCTTCGACAGCAGCTTTTAGCGCCTACGCAAAGACAATCAGGAAAGAATCGCTCAACGCCTTTACGACTCAAAGGATGATCGCTTCGAAACCCATCTGAATTCCATTTGTACCCCACCGTCGAAAGCATTTCTATTGGTCTTGTCAGCCGTTGATTCAATGCTAAAAAGGCTTGTGACGCTGGGTGCCCCATTCCCATTTACTTGAACGACCCGTAGGCTGTTTCTATGACCTCAGAGATATCGCTGCCCATGCCCGTGAGAGTCCTGCCAAAGACGCAGAGCATGTTTTCTTCTCTTCATCATGTGATCGGAAATACACCTCTGCTTGCGGTCACGTTCTCGTTTGAAGGGCGAGTGCGGACGCTGTATGCGAAAGCCGAATACTTAAATCTCACGGGCTCGATCAAAGACAGGATGGCATTACATCTACTTGAAGATGCGTATCAGAAGGGTATTCTCCATTCAGGTGCCTGTATCGTCGAAGCGACAAGTGGAAACACCGGCATTGCACTGGCGGCAGTGGGCAAGGCGTTGGGTCATGATGTCGTCATCTACATGCCGGATTGGATGAGTCGGGAGCGAGTGGGGCTGATTGAGAGCTACGGTGCCCGAGTCGTTCCCGTCAGCCACGAAGCGGGAGGATTCCTCGGGAGCATTCGCTTGACTGAAGAACACGCCCAACAGCAACGCGATGTCTTTCTGCCGAAGCAATTTGCCAACGAGTGCAATCCAGCCGCTCACGCCTCAACCACAGGCCCCGAGATCCGTGAACAGCTACGAACGCTCGACCTCGTTCCAAGTGCTTTTGTCGCTGGCGTCGGCACAGGTGGAACCATAATGGGAGTAGCAGAGGACTTCAGACGGCATGTCCCAGGCGTGAAGATCTACCCCGTAGAGCCTGCCGAATCACCCACACTGTCGACAGGCTATAAGGTCGGGGCGCATCGTATCCAGGGGATCTCGGATGAATTCATTCCGTCGATTCTAAATCTCGAATGCCTTGACGAGGTTCTTGCCGTATCTGATGGTGATTCGATTTTGATGGCCCAGAAGCTCGCATCTACGCTAGGTCTTGGCGTGGGTATATCGTCCGGCTGCAATTTTCTCGCCGCTCTTATGGCGCAAGAACGCCTAGCGGATGGAGCTGTTGTCGCCACCATCTTTTGCGATGACAATAAGAAATACATGAGCACCGGGCTATTTGGAAATGAGCCGGTGAAGGGCGAATACCTCAGTCCAAAGGTTGAGCTGCTGGACTTCAAGGTAGTCAGCCGGGTAGCAATGAACTTCGGCTGATCGATTGCCGAGTCTACTGCTGCATCAAGATCTTTACGCATCGGACGGCTTGTTCCAATTCGGAAACAGGAACACATTCCCGTGGACTGTGAGCCGTTCTCATGTCTCCAGGGCCGAAGACGACGATTTCTTCAGCGTGAGTGGCAAACACATTCGCTTCCGATCCAAACGGAATCGAGACAGAATCTCTACCTGTGAGACGCTCTATCAACCGGACGAGCTTTGACTCGGAGTGTGTTTCGAAACCGTGTTGCTCACGAAAAATATTGAACTCGCCTCGGAATGCCGGGTCTGCCACGTTCATCTCCTCCAAGATTTGTGTGATTCCATCGGGCACATAACCGGGAGGATGACCGGGGGTTGGCCGCCATTCGATCAGGAAGCGGCACTCCGCTGGAATGATGTTCTTGGCTGTACCGCCACTGACCGTGCCGATATTGATTGTGGTGTATGGCGGATCGAAGAAGGGGTTGTTTTCCAGGGCTAATTGCTCTGCGAGTCGCCTCACCGCCAGAATGACCTTGGCTGCGTCATAGATGGCGGAACGTCCCTGCTGCGGATGCGCGCTATGCGCCTCAGCCCCGAAGATCACTATCTCACCCAAGCAATATCCTTTACCTGCGCGAGCTGCGTGAAGCGACGTCGGCTCTCCGACGACGAGGGACTGTGCATGAAGTCTGCCTTCGGCGAGGAGGCGATGCGACCCCAGACACCCGATCTCTTCATCCGCTGTCAGGGCGATCCTCAGTTTTTTGGGGAAGATTTGACCCTGCGTTTGATTGACTGCAGTCAAGAGGCAAGCAAGAAAACCTTTCACATCACAGGCTCCGCAGCCGTACAGAATGCCATGGTCAACGAAAGGGTCAAGAGCTTTCGACCAGTCTGCGGCGGGAGGGACCGTGTCAGTATGGCAAAGGAACGCGAGGTCGACGGCGGACTCTTCTAGATCTTGGCCCGGAGGCGCAGCGATCAGGTTGATCTTCTCCAGACCGTTGGTATCCACGTAAGCCCTACAAATCGTCTTCCAGTGAGCCTGATGGAAGACCTGCTGCGCATATTCCGTAACAGCACGGTTGGAGATGGAAGACGCTGACGGAATACGAACCAGGTCTTGAAGGGTATCGACGACTGTCTTCATCGTCCGGCCCCTGCGAGTCTGCCGTTCCACACACGACCGTGTACCTCCTTGTAACAAGAAACAATCTCTTGTTTAAGAGGATGCTTCTGTTCGCGGATGATGCAGCGTCCATTGACCAGAACATCTTGAATGGCAGAGCGATTGAGCGAGAAGACCAGGATAGGCAGAAGATCCTCCGCAGAGTGACCTGCGATGGAAAGATCATCGAGGTCTACCGTGAAGCCATCGGCCAGGGAGCCTTCTTGGAAGTCTCCTGTAGATAGACTAAGTGCCCGTGCGCCGTTTCTGGTCGCGCAGGAGAACAGTCGTTCCGCGATCGGTCTGTCTTTGATCAGATCGAGAATGACGCGCTGTTGATCGCGAAGCCTCAGATGGTAGTCAAGCTGCCGTGCGTCCTCCAGCGGATCGATCTGAGCCTGACTGTCAGACCCGAGAGCAACGTGGATGCCCGATTTCATGACCCGATCCGCGGCGAGAATGCCATCCCCGAGATTTCGTTCGGTCGTCGGGCAAGAGCAGATGGTCGCTTCGGCATCGGCGAGTTCCGCAATTTCTTCTGCCTCGACATGGATGGAATGGACTCCGGTAAATTGCCTCGTCAAAATGCCGCTCCGATTTAGGAGTTGAACCGGCGTGCAGCCATACTCGCGGAGACAGGCTACATTCTCCGCCACCTGCTCGGCTACGTGCATGTGAAGCGGAAGGCGTCTGGCGTTGGTCCACGCTGCAATCTCTTCGAGATCGGCCAAGGGGACCGCCCGGATGCTATGTGGTGCGACGCCAAAGCTCACATCGGTGGACGCTTCAGGGTAATCCGCCATGAGAGTTTGCATATTCCGGAGGAAGTCCGTAGTCGACTCAAAGAAACGGGTTTGACCAGGGTCGCGTGGCAGTTCGTAGCCAGACCGTATATAGGCAGTACGAAGTAAAACGATTCTTATTCCGACCGACTTCGCAGCCGCAATGACTTGCTTGCTCAGGAGGTTTGGATCATCGTAAGCGCGGCCGGCTGCGTCGGTATGAAGATAATGAAACTCTCCAACAGTCGTTGTCCCGGCAAGCAGCATCTCCAGAAACGCCATCCGTGCGACGTGATAGACATCGTCAGGGCTGAGTTGGGCAGCGGCGTGATACATCGTCCCACGCCAAGTCCAGAAGTCCACTCCGCTCACGATTCTGGATTCGGACTTACCACGGATCAAACGTTGAAAGGAATGCGAATGCGTGTTGACGAAGCCCGGCAGGAGCCCCTTGCGCGGAAGATCTACGATTATGGCGTCGCCGGCAGCTTGCCTGGTGGTGATGCGCTCGATGCGGCCAAGATTATCGATGAGCAAGCCTTTGCCAGTAACAAACGCACCGTCAAGGTAGAGAAGTTCTGGAGAGTAAAATACGCTCATAATGCCTCCGTCCGAGCCACCGCCAGCCGCTCGATCTTATTGCCGCCGATCCATACCTCGCGCACCGGATTTGCGCCCAGTGTGTAGACAAGCTCGCGCCAGTCGTTTCCTTCAAGGACGAGAAAGTCAGCGCGCAAACCTGCTTCCAATCGGCCTGTATCGTCAAGGCCCAATGCACAGGCAGCATTCGCGGTACCCGCCACCATTGCCTCGGCAGCAGTCAGTCCATTGAGACGGACGGCAAGCGCCAGTGCGGCAGCCATCGAAAACAGTGGGCTAGATCCGGGATTGAGATCGGTTCCAACTGCTACCGCTGCGCCGGCATCGACAAGTCGACGTCCAGGTGCGGCGGGAATCCCGAGGTGCAGTGTCACTCCAGGGAGGACTGTAGCCACCGTGTTGCTGGAAGCCAGAAGCTCGAATTGCTCCGGCTCACATGCCTCCAGATGGTCGGCGCTCAAAGCTCCCAGCGTCACGGCAAGTTTCAAGCCGCCAACACGCTGAAACTGTTCTGTGTGCAACTTGACTGCCAGCCCATGTCGCTTTGCGCAGTGGAGCATCGTGGCCGCTTCCTCCGCTTGCCATGCCTCCCGTTCGACGAAGACATCTACAGCGGCGGCAAGGCCTCTGGCAGCTACGTCCGGTATAAGTTCGTTGCAGACCGAAGAGACATATCGGTCACGCTCGGAGAATTCAGGCGGTGGAACATGAATGAGTAGCGTGGAAACAATCCGGGCAGGTGTCGACTTCCGGAGTTCTAAGATGACTTCCAGCATCTTTAGCTCCGCGGCGGTCTCAAAGCCGTAGCCGGACTTCACTTCGATCGTTGCAGCTCCGGAATGGAGGAGCGCCGCAATGCGTGGTTTGGCCAGGGTAACGAGTTCTTGCTGCGTTGCTGCCGCAGTGGCACGGATGCTGCTGCGAATCCCCCCACCCGCGCGCAGGATGTCTTCGTAGGCCTTGCCCGAAGTCCTGGCATCGAAGTCCACAAGCCTGTTGCCAGCCCACACAGAATGGGTGTGAGGGTCGATTAGCGCCGGAACGACAGCTCTATTGCCGACATCAACGGTTCGCGACGCTACTCCGTTCCATTCAGTCATCTTACCCGTCCAGGCGATCAGCCCGTTGACGACGGAAAGACATGCCTGCTCGCATACCTCAAGCTGACGCATCGCCGCGCCGTGCTTTGGCCCTGCGCCTTGAGCTGTCACAAGCTGGGAAATTCCAGTGATGAGAAGGTCGGCTGAGATTTGTTTTGTCATGGGATGCTTGGCAGGTCAAGACCACGCTCACGGGCCGTGGCCAATGCTTTATCGTAGCCCGCATCCGCGTGCCGAATGACGCCCATTGCGGGATCGTTCTTCAAGCAAAGCCGCAGACGCTCTTCGGCCTCGTCGCTGCCATCTGCTACCGCAACAAGTCCCGCGTGCTGACTGTAGCCCATGCCGACTCCACCGCCATGATGAAAACTCATCCATGCCGCGCCGCTGGCGATGCCCGTTGCAAAGTTCAGCAAGGCCCAATCGGAGACGGCATCGGAGCCGTCGAGCATCGCCTCCGTCTCACGGTGCGGGCTTGCCACTGAGCCTGCATCGAGATGATCTCTACCGATAACGATGGGAGCCTTGAGACGGCCGTCACGCACCATCTCGTTGAAGAGCAGCCCGGCGCGATCGCGTTCCTTGTAGCCAAGCCAGCAAATACGTGCGGGCAAACCTTGAAAAGCAATCTCTTTCGATGCGAAGGTCAGCCATTCTTGCAACCTCTTGTCGTCGGGGAAGAGGTCGAGCAACGCCTCATCGGTCTTTCGAATATCCGAGGGATCGCCTGACAAAGCCACCCAGCGGAACGGGCCACGTCCTTCGCAGAAGGAATCGCGAATAAATGCGGGAACAAAGCCAGGATAGGAAAACGCATCCGTTACCCCTGCAAGTTTTGCCTGAGTGCGAAGGTTATTTCCATAGTCGAATGCAACTGCCCCACGCCGCTGCATTTCGAGAATTGCCTGAACATGCAGTGCGATAGCAGCTTGCACTCGCACCGTGTAAATCGATGGCTCCTTTGCTCGCATGGAGTTCACGTCCTCATCTGCGCGAGCGATGGGCAGGTAGCCCCACATCGGATCATGGGAGCTGGTCTGATCGGTGACGAGATCGGGAGTGAAGCCAAACTTCACCATCTGCGGCAGGATCTCCGCCGCATTCCCCTGGAGCCCGATGGAGAGAGCTTCTCGCTTGCTCCTTGCCGCGAGTGCCAGCCGAATCGCTTCTACAAGCGAGGTGGTAGCCGTATCAAGATAGCGCGTCTCGATACGGCGCTGAATGCGTGTTGGATCGATCTCGATACAGATGCTGACGCCCCCAGCAAGTTTTACGGCGAGAGGCTGAGCACCGCCCATGCCACCAAGTCCTGCTGTGACTGTTATCGTTCCGGCCAGCGTGTCATTGAAGTGTCTCTTCGCTGCGCCGCGAAATGTCTCATAGGTGCCCTGCAGGATGCCCTGTGTCCCGATATATATCCAGGAGCCTGCGGTCATTTGACCATACATCATCAGACCCGCTGCATCCAGGCGATCAAACTCTTCCCAGGTAGCCCACTTCGGCACGAGGTTGGAGTTGGCAATCAAAACGCGTGGAGCCAATCGATGCGTTTCCAAGACGGCAACGGCTTTACCTGATTGCACTAGAAGAGTCTGGTTGTTTTCAAGCCGGTCCAGGGTGGCAACGATTGTGTGAAAGCAGTCCCAGTTACGCGCGGCCTTTCCTCGCCCGCCGTAGACGATCAGGTCCTCCGGCTTCTCCGCAACTTGAGGATCGAGATTGTTCATCAGCATTCGCTTTGCAGCTTCCTGTATCCAGCCTTTTGCGGTCCGTACATTACCGCGTGCAGCACGAACGGGGGTGTATGCCTCACTCATCGAACTGTCTCCTCAACAAGTTTTTTACTAATCGTTGAAAAGGCGGTGCCATCCAGAAACCGTGACGCCTCTTCCATCCATATCGAAAGAACGCAATCCTCCTGCCACGCCGGGATGCGTTCCCTGAAGAGACGGCGGGCCTCTTCGAGCGCGTCGGTAGAACATTCCCCACGGAGATCAAGCGCCCTTGTCGCGGTGAGCAGTTCGATGGCGATCACCATTCTGCTCAACGTAACCGCCTGCTCCAGTTTGAGCGCGGAGGTCATTCCCATGCTTACAAAATCTTCCTGATTGCCGCTTGTGGGGATCGACCCTGTTGAAGCGGGCGAAGCCAAGACCCGGAGTTCCGCAACCAGCGCGGCCGCTGTTACCTGTGCCATCATTAGGCCCGATTCAAGACCTGGCTGTGACGCCAGGAAGGCTGGAAGCCCTTCGTTCAAACTTGGGTTGAGGATGCGCTCAATCCGGCGCTCCGAGATACCTGCAAGTTGACACAGGGCAATAGCCAAGAAATCGAGAGCCAATGCCAGTGGCGCTCCATGAAAGTTGCCGCCGGAAACAATGGCTCCATCGAATACTAAGGGGTTATCCGTTGCGCTGTTGAGTTCAATCTCAAAGATACGGCGCGCGTGAACGAGGGTGTCCCATACCGCTCCATGCACTTGCGGGATGCAGCGCAGGCAGTAGGCATCCTGAATGCGGCTGCCTTCACCTTGAGTTCTTGGAATAAGACTGTCTTGAAGAAGCTCTGTCAGGTGACTGGCGCTCAGCAGCTGGCCAGGATGTGGTCGTGCCGCGTGGAGACGTGCATCAAAGGCTGCCGGAGTTCCTCGGAGGGCCTCGATACTCAGTGCTGCTGTGATCTGCGCTGAAACCCACAACTGCTCCAACTCATCAAGCCGCAAACATCCGACCGAAAGCATGGCCTGCGTGCCATTCAGAAGCGAGATACCTTCTTTGCCCGATAGGGTCAGCGGTTCTAGGCCTGCATCTGCAAAGCACTCAGCGGCTGACATGAACTGTCCCTTGTACTCTGCCCGTCCCTCCCCTATGAGAATGAGGGCCATGTGCGCCAAAGGGGCAAGGTCGCCACTTGCGCCTACACTGCCCCGAGATGGAATGACAGGAGTGATTCCATGATTGAGGAGGTCGCAGATACGCTCCGCGACGACGGGACGAATTCCTGAGAAGCCCTTCGCCAGTACATTCGCGCGGATCAGCATCATTCCGCGAACGACACTTGCTTCGAGAGGCACGCCGACACCGCAGCAATGGGAGCGGATGAGATTGACCTGCATCCCTTCGATCTCAGAGTCTTCCAGCCGAATATTGGCAAGGAGGCCGACCCCGGTGTTGAGCGCATAGACCGGCTTCGTACCGGTTATCGCTTCATCGATCTGGCTCCGGGAACGATTCATACGCTGCATAGCCGATGCCGCGAGCCGGACTGGTACGGACGTCTTTGCTACCGCGAGAACGTCATCGAGCGTAAGAGTTGAACCATCCAAATCGAGCATGTTGCCCATGCTAAGGAATGTTGAGCAGTGACGGAATGCAGGTTCAGTCGTTCTACACAGCTTTAACCGTTGATTCCACGGAATTGACGGCATCCCTAGATGAAGTATGTGGTTTATGGGTGGCTCTTCCCTTGTCACAGGACATCGTGATGCATACTATCGCAGGAGGGACGGTATGCCACTAAACCAGGGGATCGACCTGATTGGTAAGAAGATCCTGCAAGAATTGGCAGTAGATGGGCGAATCCCATTTGCAGAGCTAGGCCGAAAAGTTGGACTCTCCCCCTCAGCCGCGGGGGAACGAGTTCGCCAATTGGAAAGTCTGGGGTTTATACGCGGGTATCGGGCCGACATCGATTTGCAAGCTCTTGGCTACTCCATCACCGCTTTCGTGAGGCTAACTTGCGAAGGCAACCACTACAGGCAGTTCCTCAAGTTCCTTCCCCGGCTCAGTTCGGTACTGGAGTGTCATCACTTGACCGGCGGAGACGCATTCCTTCTTAAAGTAATGCTCTCGTCTCTTGCGGAGTTGGAAACTCTCATCGAGAGCCTTTTGCCATACGGAAGTCCGACTACGAGCATGGTCCTCTCCTCGCCTCTGGAGCGACGGCACCTCCCGGGGGTCCTAAAAAACTTTTGACGCTGCGGCTTTTTCGCCTGGCTCAAAGGTGACGCAGTGCTGCAGGATGCGAGGACAAGGGAAGGTAGGAGACCACCCACGTTCATTCAACTTATCAAGCCGCAAGCTAGGGTGCGACCTCCTCGCTTCAGCCGGTTCTGAAGGAAACCGCGCCAGCCGACCTCTTCGGGGAGCGGGCCACCGCGCCACACTCCCGGCATCTGGTCACTCAAGCGTCTGCCGGCAATGGAATCACTCTTTCTTGAACAATCCTCCGAGCGCGTTCTGCAACTGATCTGTCAGCGGCTTGGATGGAGCCTGGTGAGGCCCCTTCTGCCCGGTAAGTCCCTGCAGCGGCCCGAGTGCTGCTCCACTGACGAGGCCTGCCAGGTTCGGCGCAAAGGTTGGGTTGCTGACTGTACCACCGATTGCCACCGGAATCCCGTTCCGCAGCACACCGCTCGCGAGGCCACCGACCGAACCAAGCGCGCTAAGGGGACTGCCGCCCGACCCACCGCCCGGAATGAGCCCAGAAAGACCACCGGCCAGCGCTCCCAGACCGCCACTCTCCGCAGCCGTCTTTACGGGTTGCGCGGCGCCGCTCTGTCCGAGCAGCCCTGTCAGCTTAAGAATCACGTTGTAGTCGAGTCCGCCACCGCTTGCGACGACACCTGCGCCCGTCGCTGTGCCCACGCCTGCCACATCGAGCACGATCTTATCCGTCCGTGTGTTGCCCGCACTTTGGGTCACATTCATGCTAAGCGAGCGGATCGTCGTCCCGTTGCCGGTGGCGGAGCCGATGCGCCCACCTGTGATCTGCGATAGCGTCTGCAGCTTCGAACCGAGGTCGAACCCGGCCAGCTTACTGTTTTCGAGGCGAACCGGCCCATTGATCACCGGGCTTGCGGTTGAGCCCGAGACCTGCAGATCACACGTCAGCGTTCCGCCTTGCAACTGCGAACCTTGCGGAAGACGAACACCCGCGGCCGGCAAAAATGCTTCAAGCTCGTCCACCGGCATTGCATGCCCGGTCACCTTCAGGTTTATTGCCGTCGTCGCCCCACTCGCCTGGTAGCTTCCCGCCACGTTCACCGCTGCTTTGCCGATATTGATCGTGGCGCTCTGCAACTGCCCAGTCAGTGCCTTCTCATTCTGCATAAGCGTGAATTGCGTATCTACCGGCTGCTTTGACGGGCTACCGTTATTTGCCAGTTGCAATCCATCTATATGGGCCGATCCCGTAGCGTTCAGGACCTCCCCGTTTGAGCGGATTTGCGCCTGCA
>CAZZZP010000040.1:0-3403 GCA_964658635.1 Lichenicola sp.
CGCCACCCAGCGCCCCCCGCGAGGCCATGCTGCGGATAAACACCCCGTCATCCCCCGCAAACCCCTGCATCCTTATCCGGTCGCCCAGCAACGCGCCCCCTGTATACGGGCTCGTAGGATCGACCGCCACCACCGCCACCCGCTCGTCCCGCACCCGCAGATACCGCACCACCTGGTCGGTCAGCGTACTCTTCCCCGCCCCCGGAGCCCCTGTAATCCCAATCCGCCGCGCGTTTTCTCGAAGACCCCGAGCCCCCGCCACCAGCTCCGCCGCACCCTCGCCCCCATCCTCCACCACCGAAAGCGCACGGGCCAGCGCCCGCACATCCCCCGCCGCCACCCGCTCCAGCATCTCCACAACCAACGTCTTCACACCCGAAATCATACCGTCCCATCCACTCGACCCGGCACGCATCCAACTTCCATGCAGACGAGCTTCCCCAGCGGCGGCCGCCAGATCACGCTCGACGCCGCCATCCCCGGCACCCCCGGCCCCCACCCCGCCATCCTTCTGCTGCACGGCTCCGGCGGCAATATCAGCTTCTGGCTCGACCGCATCGCGCCCGCCCTCACCCGCCTCAACATCGCCCTCTTCGCCGCCCACTACTTCGAATCGACCAACACCCAGCGCGCCGACCCCTCCATGTTCACCGACGGCATCCACATCCTCGCCTGGCTCCAGACCATCCGCGACGCCCTCGCCCACATCGCCCGCCAGCCCACCGTCGACCCCACACGCATCGCCCTCATCGGCATCTCCCTCGGCGCCTTCCTCTCGCTCGCCCTCGGCACCGAACCCGCCCAGCCCGTCCGCGCCATCGTCGACATCTCCGGCGGCCTCGTCCCGCCCTGGGACAAGCTCGCCACCTCCACCTTCCCGCCCACCCTCATCCTCCACGGCGACGCCGACCCCGTCGTCCCCGTCGCCCAGGCCCACGCCCTCGACGACCTCCTCACGCGCCTCAACGTCCCCCACCAGACCCGCATCCTCACCGGCGAAGGCCACTGGTTCGGCCCCGGAGCCCAGTTCCAGATGCTCGCCGCAACCGCCCAGTTCCTCGGCCAGCACCTCGGAAAGCAACTCTAAATGCCCATCCTCCTCTTCCTCCTCGCCCTCGCCGCCGGCCTCGCCAACCCCTTCCAGTCCGGCCTCAACGCGGAGCTCAACAAGCGCCTCGACGCCCCAATCTGGACCACCCTCTTCGTCTATCTCTCCGGTCTCGCCGGAATCCTGCTCATCCAGCTCTTCTTCCGGCACCCCGTCCCGTCCGACAAGCTGCAGCAGATTCCCTGGTGGGCCTGGCTCGGAGGCCTGGTCTCCATCGTCTCCACCATCATCGGCCTCTCCATCGCCCAGAAGATGGGCTCCGGTATCTTCACCGGAGCTTCGCTCACAGCCTCGCTCGTCACCTCCGTCCTGCTCGACCACTTCGGCCTCATCGGCTTCAAACAGCACACCGCCTCCCCGGCCCGCCTGGCCGGCTGCGCCCTCATGATCGGCGGCCTCTGGCTCATCTCCCGCTTCTAACCCACCACGCGCAGCCCAGGACCGTACCAACTACCGCCCATCCGGCGTAAGGACGTGGTTGTCTGTTTTACCCTGATATCCTCAGGCTGAAGCTCCATGCAAAAATACTTCCTCACCACCCCCATCTATTACGTCAACGCGCGCCCTCACATCGGCCACGCCTACACCACCATCGTCGGCGACGTCCTGGCGCGCCGCAGCCGCGCCCAGGGGGTCGACACCTTCTTCCTCACCGGCACCGACGAGCACGGCCAGAAGATCGAACGCAGCGCCCAGGCCGCAGGCATCGAACCCCAGCAGTTCGCCGACCAGGTCTCCGCCCAGTTCCAATCCCTCTGGGATCGCATGGGCCTCACCTACGACAGCTTCATCCGCACCACCTCGCCGGAACACAAGCGCGGCGTCCAGAAGCTCTTCTCCACCCTCTACGAACGCGGCTTCATCTACCTGTCCAAGTACACCGGCAGCTACTGCGTCTCGGACGAAGCCTTCGTCGACCTGCCCGCCGGCACTCCCTGTCCCGACTGCGGCCGTCCGCTCGAAACCGTCACCGAAGAGAACTTTTTCTTCAAACTCTCCCAGTTCCAGCTCCCCCTGATCAACCTCATCGAGTCCAACGAACTCCTCATCGAGCCCGCCACCGCCCGCAACGAAGTCCTCAGCTTCCTGGCTGGGAACGCACCGGCTCATGCGGCATCTGGCGAGGTGATCAGTCCGGAGGAGTTCGGGAAGAGGCTTAGAAAAGGTCTGGAGAATGGCACCTATGGGAAATCCTCAAAGGACGCCCTTTACCTAGTCGGAGCCCTCAAAGACCTCTCCATCTCCCGTTCCTCGTTCACCTGGGGAGTCCCGGTCCCCGAACCCGCCGCCTCCACCGCCGCCCAGAAGCACGTCATCTACGTCTGGCTCGACGCCCTCGCCAACTACATGACCGCCCTCGGTTACGGCTCGGACGATGAATCCAAGTGGGAGCACTACTGGCCCGCCGACCTCCACCTCGTAGGCAAGGAGATCACCCGCTTCCACTGCGTCTACTGGCCCGCCTTCCTCATGGCTGCAGGCATCGCCACGCCCAGGCGCATCACCGCCAACGGATGGCTCCTCTTCGACAACTCCAAGATGTCCAAGTCCAAGGGAAACGTAGTCCGCACCGAGACCATCCTCGACGCCTTCGGCACCCTCTGCCCGCCCGCGCCTCAGCAGGATTTGGCCTCCACCGGTGAAGCCGCAGGACCCGTCTCCGGCCCCGCCCCCGCCCCAACCGACCAGGACCTCTTCGCCGCAGACGTCCTCCGCTACTACCTCCTGCGCGAAATCCCCTTCGGCCAGGACGGCAGCTTCACCTTCGAAGCCCTCATCACCCGCTACAACGCAGACCTCGCCAACGGCTACGGCAACCTCGTCAGCCGCACCCTCAAGATGATCGAAACCTCCCTCGCCGGCGAGCCCTCTGTCGGCTACCCGGAAGGCGCAGCCGGATGGGACGAGCCAGCCTGGGCCACCTACTCCCGTAGCCGTTCCCATTCCGACGCAGCCCCCAACGAAGCCGCTTCCACCATGGCCGACGTCCTTCGCCAGGCACACGCCTGCACCATGCTCTCTCAGGTCTCGAACCCCGCCGAGACAATGAGCACCTTCCTCACCCAGGTCCAGCTCCTGGTCAAGACAACCGACATGTATCTCTCCGCCAAGGCGCCCTGGAAGCTCGCGAAAGATCCCGCGCGCCAGGCTGACTTGCAGGAAGTCCTCTACACCGCCGCAGAATCCATCCGCATCATCACCCTCCTCCTCTACCCCATCCTCCCCTTCTCCACCGCCAAAGTCTGGTCCCAGCTAGGCCTCGAACCGTCCTTACTAACAACAAACAACAAACAA
>CAZZZP010000040.1:3413-36099 GCA_964658635.1 Lichenicola sp.
ACATCCTGGGGCGGCCTCCAACCCGGCACAAAACTCTGCCCCCTCGGCCCCATCTTCCCCCGCGCAGACAAAGGACTAGCTCAGATCATGACCGACATGGAAGCTCCCAAGCCCATCGAGTGCATCACCAGCCCCAACGACCCACCCGCCGCCCGGAACCAGCCGCTCAGCGCCATCACCGACCAGAACGACGCCGGCCACCCCGCCAGCTCCGACTTGAAAACCACCTCCCTGGCCTCTGAGACCAAAGAGACTGAACCCCCAAGCCACGACCCCGCCGCCGCTCCGCGCACCGCCTCGCTCCCACCCGAGCCCAACCCCGGTGCCCAGGTAGCCGGCTCAGCCGCCCCGACCACCGAGCGCCCCGGCACCCCGCCCCACACCCAGGCACCCGCCTCCGGCATCTTCGCCGGAGCCCAGCCTTCCGACGCCTCGCCCCAGATCACCATCGACGACTTCGCCAAGGTCGAGCTCCGCGTCGCCCAGGTCCTCGTCTGCGAGCGCATCCCCAAGGCCCACAAACTCCTCCGCCTTGAGGTCGACCTCGGCTACGAAAAGCGCCAGATCCTCTCCGGCATCGCCGAGTGGTACACCCCCGAGGAGCTGATCGGATGCCGCATCGTCGTCATCACCAACCTCGCCCCACGCAAGATGCGCGGCCTCGAATCCCACGGCATGCTCCTCGCCGCAAGCACCGAGGGCGGCAAACCCCACCTCGCCACCTTCGCCGGGACCGACGCCGAAAGCCTCCCGCTGGGCTCCCGCCTCAAATAACCAGACCGGGGATCGAGGGGCGCAAAAACACCTTCAAACGCACTCTAAAAACACGCATTTCGGAGCCGTTTGCAGCACGTTTTTGCACCCGAAATCCCCGGTTTCGCCACTCCACCCACAAGCTAAAACCATGCTCATCGACACCCACGCCCACCTCGACTTCTACGAAGATCCCGCACCAATGCTCGCTAATGCACGTGCCGCCGGCCTCTCAGCTATCCTCGCCATCGGCATCGGCGACGGCCCAGCCACCATGCATCGCGCGCTCGAAATCGCCGAAACCCACTCCACCCCGGCATTGCCCATCTACGCCTCAGCAGGAATACACCCACAGGAAGCCCGCCAAGCGACTCCGGAAGCCCTCGCCAATCTTTCACAACTTATTGAAAATAAAAGGCTTATAGCCATAGGAGAAATTGGACTCGACTACTATCATGTCGAGAATCCGGAGATCGAGATCCAGCAAAAAGCCTTTGTCGCCCAGATGACATTAGCAGCTGAAATCCGCAAACCCATCCTCATTCACTGCCGCACATCTGCCCTCGCCACACCGGCTGCAAAAAAAAGATTTGGCACAGCCGACGCCTTCGCCGACCTCATCCGCCTGATTCGCGAACACTGGATCCCAACCGGCCTGCCTGGAGTCATGCACTGCTTCTCCGGCTCACCCGAAGAAGCCCGGCAGGCGCTAGACGCTAACTTTTATCTCTCGTTTGCTGGAAATCTCACCTATCAAAAGTCCCTCGCAATCCAGCAGGCTGCGGCTGAAGCGCCCGCTGACCGCATTCTCGTAGAAACGGATTGTCCCTTTCTCGCGCCGATCCCTTTTCGCGGCAAGCAGAACGAACCCGCATTGGTCACCCACACAGCCGCATTCCTTTCAGCACTGCGCAAGACAACGCCTGAAGCGATTGCGGAACTCACGACCAGAAACTTTTACGCACTGTTTCCGACAACTTCTAAGCGCTCAGAGAAGCCGGATGGCGTTTGAACGCTTTTCCGGAGATTGCTCACCACTTGCGGCGTTCAAGCATCGGATGAAAGTACAAGCACGAAGTGCTTCCCGCATAATAGATATCTAGAGGAAATCATGGCCGCAGATAGCAGTTTCGACGTCGTCAGCAAAGTAGAGCTTCAAGAAGTGAAGAACGCCATCGATCAGGCGACGAAGGAAGTCAACGCCCGCTTCGATCTGAAGAACTCAAAGTCAAAGATCGAGCTGGAAAAGGAAGAGGCAATCCAGCTGGCAAGTGACAGCGAGCACTCGCTCGGCGCCGTCATCGAAATCCTCTCGCAGAAGCTGGTCAAGCGCGGCATCTCGCTCAAGAATCTCGAGTACGAAAAGATCGAGCAGGCCGCCGGCCAGTCCGTTCGCCAGAAGATTAAGCTCAAGCAGGGTATCGCCAGCGAGAATGCAAAGAAAATCGTCGCAGCAGTGAAGGATTCCAAGCTCAAGGCACAAGCCTCCATACAGGGCGAGACCGTCCGCGTCGTCTCCAAGGACAAAGACACGCTCCAGCAGATCATGGGCAAGCTCCGCAGCGGTGACTTTGGCGTCGAACTGCAGTTCACCAACTTCCGTTCCAACTAGCCGATACTCGCCCGGCAGGTCCAATCCAAAAAGATGGTCAGTCGACTTCCGTTGAGGGTTGGACCTGTGCATTTCCTTTGGCGTTGATACTTCCAAGCACGGCGAGGCTCTTCAGCACCATCAAAGTACCCTCCGCCGGCCCACGAACCCTTGAGAACCCCTGATACTCTAACGAGGAGTGAGCACGCTTTCCATTGCGACTGCAAGTGAGGTCATCGACCTCCTCCGCGACGACCTCTCCGCTATCGAGCGAGAGTTCACGATTCAGTCCTCATCTTCCGTCGAAGTCATCACTGACATCGCAAATTACCTGATCGCAGGCGGTGGAAAGCGGATCCGCCCCTTGCTCCTACTACTCTCGTCTAAGGCGCTTGGTTGCACTTCGAAGAGCCGCATCCGATTGGGAGCTGTGGTCGAGATGCTCCACACCGCGACCCTGGTTCACGATGACATCATCGATGAAGCCGATACTCGGCGAGGACGCCCATCCTCAAACACCACGTGGGGCAATTCGAAGTGTGTTCTCGCCGGCGACTGGCTTTACATGCAGTCTTTCAGGACGGCTCTTGAGGAACGCAACTTCCGCGTCCTTGACCTGCTCATCTCGCTGACACAACAGATGGTCGAAGGCGAACTTCTGCAGATGGAGAAACTCGGACACCTGATCAACGAGGAAGAGTACTTCGATCTCATCTATCGGAAGACGGCCTGTCTCTTCAAGGTTTCGATGCAACTGGGCGCTGCAGTCTCGGACGAGACCCCGCAGATATCCGACCTGCCCGAAGATAGTCTTCCTAAGTTCGATCAGCAGATGGGCGAGTACGGCCGCAATCTCGGCCTCGCCTTCCAGATCGTTGATGATGTACTCGACCTGACCGCCACAGAAGACGTTCTCGGCAAGCCGGTCGCCTCTGATCTACGCGAGGGCAAGGCGACGCTGGCTGTGATTCACGCACTCGAGCGCGGGACCGGCGCCGATCGTGAGGCAATTCGGACTGTGCTGGCGGACCGCAGCTTTGAGCACATTTCTCACATCCAGATTCTTGAAATCCTTCAGCGCCACGGCTCACTGGAATACGCCATGGACACGGCTTGCGCGTACGCAGAGGCTGCGCGGCTTTCAATAGCCGAACTTCCCGACAGCGACGCTAAACGCGCGCTGCTATGGGTGCCCGGTTTTGTGACTAGTCGCGACCGTTAGCGAGAGAGATCCAGCGATGCCAATCTTCCCTGGTGGGTACGCATGCAAAACACCGATCTACGCTGTTTTGGCAAGTTTTATCCCTTTGCAGGCGGGGCTAGTGCTGGCATTTGCCTGGCACTCCATTGCCCATGATGCGCAAACAAACCCGCGAGTGCTTACTCTTCCTCATCCTGCTCATCCGAATTATCAGCCAAGTCTATCTCCTCAACTCGCCCTCGACCTTTTGTCTCTACCAGCACCTGAATGCGCCCCTCCGCCTTATCCAAATCAGCCTTGCATGCATTTGAGAGTGTCACCCCCTCCTCAAACAGGCGGACCGAGTCTTCAAGTGAAAGCTCCCCGCGTTCCATCCGCTCCACCACCGCCTCAAGTGACGTCAACTTATCCTCAAAACTAGCCATCCTTCTCCTTCTACCCTCTTGCGAAGCCTAGGACCTGGGCTGCCGCCTTGTACTTGCCGAACGGCGCGCTCACTTGCACACCCTGCACCTGATCTCTGACCGCGGCAAGCATCTCCTGAGCGATCCTGATGCCTTCTCCACGTGCCGCGTCCGGGCTCTCTGCCGAACCCATTCTCGCTAGGATCTCCTCAGGCACACTCACCTTGAGGTCGTTTTTCATGAACTCGGCGTTTTTGAGGCTGGTCAGCGGCCAGATGCCGGCGACGATGGGAATGCGAAAACCCTCGATCCGTTTTAGGAATTGCTCTAGCAGCCGCAGATCGAAGACTGGCTGAGTGATACCGTATTCCCCGCCCGCTTCTACCTTGGCGGCGAACCGACGAACCTCGTTGTCGATATCGGCTACACCTGGGTTTGCTGCTACCCCGACTGTAAAACCCGCCGAGCCACCGACCGTACCGCCACCGATATCCAATCCGAAGTTCAGATCGCGCACTATCCGCGTAAGGCCAACCGCGTCCACATCGAATACCGCAGTAGCGTTCGGATAGTTACCCATTTTGGGAGGATCACCGGTGAGACAGAGGATATTTCGCAAGCCGATTGATGCCGCGCCCAACAGATCGCTCTGAATACTCAGCAGGTTGCGGTCACGGCAGGTGTAGTGCAGAACTGTCTCAATGCCAATACGCTGTTGAATCTGCACACATAGGCTTAGGGCACTCATCCGGGCGCTAGCCCGGGGCGAATCCGGTACATTAATCGCGTCTACTCCAAGCTTGTACATTTCCCCCGCACCTTCGACTTCCTTCGAGCAATCGAAGCCTTTTGGCGGCACGATTTCTACGAGCGTGCAGAACTCGCCGGTCGCCAGCATGGCGCCGATCTTCGAACGATCCTTCATCAGCGGCGGCTCGACGCGGGCTACCTTCGACAAAAGCTCAACTCCATGCTCGACGCTTTCGACTCCGGCCTCCTGTGCGTCCAAAGCCCGCAAAGCTCCGCGCATGGCACGCGTGTGCTGGGGCGTCGTTCCGCAGCAGCCCCCGACGAACTTCGCGCCAGCCTTGATAAAGCGCTTTGTAAAGCTCGCCATGTATTCGGGGGAAGTCAGGTAGAGATGCCTCCCGTCCACAACCTTCGGCATGCCGGCGTTTGGCATGGCAGCCAGGGGAAGGCTGGTTGCGGGTCGCATGCGCTCGACGACCGCAAGTACAACTGCAGGCCCTTCGCTGCAGTTACAGCCTACCGCGTCTGCGCCCCACTGCTCCATCAGCCTGGCTGCGTCTTCAGGAGAGGTGCCGTCGAGACAGTTTCCCGTATCATCCACCGTCACCATCGCGATCACCGGGATGCCGCCACCCTCGGCTTTCGCTGCTCGCAATGCGATCTCCGCCTCATTCATCGCCATGATCGTTTCGATGACGAGCAGGTCGGCGCCCACGCCCGGTCCGCCTTCCACAAGGGCCTTTACCTGATCGGAAAAAGCTGTGTAGGCCTCGGCTTCGCTAACTTTGCTGTCGCCTCCCAGGCGAACTCCAAGCGGTCCGATTGCCCCGGCGACAAAGGCTTCGCTTGCCTGCTTCTCGCGCATCTGTTCGACACATTCACGCGCAATGCGCAGTCCAGCTCGGTTGTACTCATGTGTTCTCTCGGCCATGCCGAACTGTTCCAGACGAACAGCGTTTGCGCCGAAGGTGTTGGTCTCAATCACGACTGCGCCCGCCTGCAGGTACTCGCGATGCACCTCATGAACGATTTCTGGCTGGGTCACATTCAGTTCGTCATAGCAGCGATTGATGAAGATCCCGCGACCGTACAGCATCGAACCCATCGCTCCGTCGCACAGCACAGTACCACTGGCGAACAGACGCCCCAAGCGCACCTTCGCGCTCTCGTCCAGCAACAGAACTTCTTTCGACTGCCCCATAGCACCATCCTATTCCACCGCAATCCCGGGCCTTGGACCAGGGCTGGAAACTCACCAAGCGGGTACGGCTTCGTCTCACTTCTACGCCGCTTTGTTATACTCAGGACACCCTAGAAGCCGCGCAATTCGTGCAGCCGCATGCAGTTTGGAGCCGTTTACGTTGAACATTCGCAGTCTTCCCGCAACTCTCGCAAGGCAGGTTTCCTCGCTGCCGAAGCGCGGCCTCCTTCTTGCTCTGCTTACCGTCTCCGCGGTCGCTGCGATCAGCGGATGCGCTCAGCGTATATACGTCATTCCCCAGTACAACTTCGCCGGCCGCCCCACTCCTCCAAGCTTGCTGCAGAACCGTGTACTGGTTTCGGTGACATCAGGCGCTCAGGGTGGTCTTCAGATCCTCGATGGGCTCCGCGACCTTCGCAACAATGTTCAGAACACGATCGCGACCTTCTCGATCTCGGGATACAGCGGTGCTAATCCGGGCACGATCCTCAACTTTCCGGATGAGCTTCGAGGATATGTTTATTCGAATGCCTCTCCTTACACCTTGACTCCGATCGATTACTCGAAAGAGACAGCCTCAGGCGGAGCCACCTCGCTCAACTCACCGGCAAATTCCATCGCGATCGCTCCAGACTTCAAACGCATCATCACGGCGCAGGAGCAGACCGGCCAAGTCATCGTTTCCGACGCAAGCCTAGGTGTGACCTACGCCCTCAACCTCCCCAATGTTTACCAGGTAGCGGTCAACACCGGTGACACGGTAGCGCTCGCCATGGTGCGGAACTCGAATACTCTGTATCGCCTCATCAAGCTCAACCTGAACCAGTTGGCTCCTCCAGGAAATATCGACTGCGAACCGACCATTCTGCCGGTTTACTGCGTCGTTCCGGTACCAGGAACCTTTGACCGTCCGATAGGCGCCATCTTCTCAGCCGATGGATCAACGGCTTATGTGCTCAATTGCGGAGTTGAGTGCGGCGGAGGGCAAAATGGCGGAGCAGGTGTGAGCTTTATCTCGCAAGGGAATCTGCAGATCAACAACATTCCAACCTCTGTTCCCTACCCCGCTGTAGTCACCAACACAATCTCAATCCCGGGAGGCGCCACCGCCGCAGTCACGGACGGGTCGAACCTGTACTTCGCCGGGCAAGCACTGATGCCGGATGGACTGTTCACGGGCAATCTGACGACATTGAACTTGACTACTCTTGTCGCCAGCGCTCCGGTCGCAATCGCCGACGGCAATCACTCCAAGCTGCTCTTTGCCGATGACAACACTCTCTGGGTTGCAGCTCAGCAGTGTTCGACCGGAGAGCGGGCGAAGCTGGGCCAGAACTATAACTGTCTAACCCGATACGATGTTGGAGCGAAGACTGCGTCGATCATCCCGGCAACGCTTCCGGTCGCTTACCCCAACACTAACCTGAACCTGAACTATTACGGTTCACTCACCGGGCTTTGCTGGGTCGAGGGACAGCACAAGGTCTACACCGCTTATGGCGGGCAGGTGCACGCGTTTAAGACGGTGGACGGTTCCGAGATAAACAACTCGTTGATCACCGTACAGGGCACGGCCCTCGACGTCGCTTATATCGACGCGGACAACGACACAGCTGATTAATTCCGCCCAGGCAAATGGGCGCAGCGAGTCAAGTCGCTGCGCCCTTTCTGTTTACACATCCCACACGCATCCAAGCCCTATATGTCGACGCAAGAGACTTCCGCCGCAACTCCCCTCGTCCTCGCCATCGCAGCCCATCGCGACGATGTGGAACAGACCTGCGGTGGCACGCTTCTGGTTCAGAAGACACTCGGCTGGCAGACCGCGATCGTAGATCTTACGCGCGGGGAATTGGGCACACGCGGTACCGCTGAACAGCGCGAGACAGAGTCTGAGGCCGCCGCGAAGATCCTTGGCGTAAGTCACCGTGAAGCCCTTGACCTGCCGGACGGAAGCGTCCAGAATTCGCTCGAGAACCGGCTCAAACTAGCTGCAATCATTCGCCGACTTCGTCCCCGGGTAGTCATTCTTCCTTATTGGCAGGGCCGTCATCCAGACCACTACACGTCGGCCACCCTCGGCTACGAGGCCTGTTTTGCAGCGGGCCTATCGAAACTCGATCTGCCCGGGGCCCCCCACCGCCCCTTCAAGATCCTTTACGCTTCGCTCTATTCGGATGTACGGCCAACGTTCGTCGTTGACATCACGCCGCACATCGAAACTCGCCTGCAGTCGCTGCTAGCCTACCGTTCCCAGTACGGAAACCAAATGCAGGGTTCGACGCTCTTTGTTCCTGAAGAGGAGATCCGCGAACGCACCTTCGCGAGCGCCCGACACTACGGCATGCTGGCTGGAGTTCGTTACGCCGAACCCTTTATCCAGAAAGAGCTCGCGCTAGTGCAGGATCTGGTTCAACTCCCTGTCGCTTCGATCTAAGCAACCTCACCGACTCTCCATCCATCTGCCGTTCCGGGAGTGTGGCTCACCGCACCTTACCTTCCTGGTCTTTTTCTGTTTCTCACAGCTTGATCCACAGCTGAACTGCATCACACGTTGGGCACAGGCAAGTGTGGCCCAACGGCCACAACCATCCTGGCTAAACCGACTCTACGTGGAATCCATCTCGTCCGCCGAGTCGTTCTAAAAGTGAAACATGAGCCCTCCCCCTTCGTGTCAACAGCAAACTAGTAATAACCATGAGAGGTCACGATCTTGAAAACTCTAAAGGAACTAAAGAAAAAAGGTGTCTCCCGGCGTAATTTCCTCGCCGGAGCCAGCGCAGTCGGTGCCGCTTCAGTGCTCGCTGGATGCTCGAACAACGGAACCATCATCACGACCCCAACCACGCCCACGACACCGACTGCACCAACGTACACAGATGCCGACATCCTCAACTTTGCATTGAACCTCGAGTATCTTGAGGCACAGTTCTACCTCTACGCAGCAACCGGCGCAGGCCTCTCCTCTACCGACACCGGCGGCAGCAGTGCAACGGTCACAGTACCCATGAGCGCGGCAACCGCATCCGCTCCGGCAGCCGCCAACACCAAAGTCCCCGGTTTAACCCCACTTCAGCAGGACATCATCAACGAAATCGCTTATGACGAGCAGCAGCATGTACGCTTCCTGCGTTCGGCGCTCGGCTCCGCGGCCGTTGCCATGCCGGCGATCGACTTGCTGAATTCCTTCAACGCCCTGGCCACCGCAGCAGGTATAGCAAGCACATTCAACCCCTTTGCCAGCTTCGACGCCTTCCTCGTTGGTGCGTTCATCTTTGAAGACGTCGGTGTGACCGCATATTCGGGCGCCGCCCCACTCATCAGCGCAGCCGGTGTGAAGTCAGGCTACCTCAATGCCGCAGCCGGGATCCAGGCTGTCGAGGCTTATCACGCCGGCTATGTACGTACTATCCTGACCGCCAACGCGATTGCCAATGCGAGCTACCCGTATCTTGGTTATGCCAATAAGGTTTCGGCCCTGCGCGCAACCTTGGGTGGTGGCAACGAAACGGCGCTCACCGTTCCTACTGCGACCACGACGCCTTCAAGCATTGTCGCTGCGAGTGCCACCACTGCGGTCGGCTACGCGCGGACCACTGATCAGGTCCTGCACATCGTCTATGGAACCCTCACCAACACAGTCGGGGGCACTACCTCCGGCGCTGGTGTGGCCGGCGGCGCATTCTTCCCATCAGGATTGAACGGGAACATCAAAGTCACCTTCAGCTAAATCGACCCAGTCACAACAGGCTCAAGCTATCAATACGAGGAAAAGTTCACATGGCATCTAAAGAGACACAGGCAATCGATAACGTAATCGCAAGCCGACGTGCAATGCTGTTAGGGGGCGGTGCCGCACTCGCCGCGCTCACATTCGCCAAGCCGGCTGCGGCTGCTTCTACGGTCACATCCTACACAGACAATGACATTCTCAACTTCGCCCTCAATCTCGAGTACCTCGAGGCGAACTTTTATTACCTTGCCGCATTCGGCACCACGATCGACGTGGCAAACGCAGCTTCCAAGGCCGCGGGCGCACCTGCCATCACCCTCAACCAAACCGTCGGCACTGCCGGAACTGTGACCGTGAAGGCGAATCCTCAGGTCCCCTTCAAATCTATCGCAGTGGGCGCTTATGCCACGGAAACCGCGGTTGAGGAAGGCAAACACGTCGCCACCCTGCAGTCCGCGCTTGGCAACGCAGCGGTCGCGCAACCGGCGATCGATCTGATGACCTCTTTCAACACACTCGCCAGTGCGGCCAAGATTGCTTCAACCTTCGATCCCTTCGCATCCGACGCCAACTTTCTCGTCGGTGCGTACGTCTTTGAGGACGTAGGTGTTTCGGCCTACCACGGCGCGGCTCCGCTCATCACCAGTTCCACTATTCTCTCAGCCGCTGTCGGCATCCACGCGGTAGAGGCTTATCATGCTGGCCTCATCCGCACGACCATCCTCGGCCTTGACCCGACTGGTTCATTGGGCCTGCTCGGATACACGCAGCTGATCTCTGCGCTTCGCAATACCCTTGCGCAGCAGATTCCTCAGTCGCCCGCGAACCCAGACGATCCGACGATCGACGACTACGGCGTTGCCGATGGCGGGACCGGCAACTCGGTCACTCTTGGGGCTGCGACGGCCGCGGTCAACCGTACCTCGATCGTCGATGCCGATCCGACCAACGTCCAGGGCTTTGCGCGCTCGACGACTCAGGTCCTCAACATCGTTACTGGAGGAGGCGCGCTCACCGTTGGCGCCAAGGCTAAGGGAGTTTTCTTCCCAAACGGTCTCAACGGTCTGTTCAGCTAAATCCAGCCCTCAACTCCAGTCAAAGCCCCGGTCAACCAACCGGGGCTTTGTCTCGTCTATGCCTGAAGTGATGTTGCCGACCGTAGACGCTCCCGCACAAAGTCCACCAATTCTGACGAACAATATTTCCCTTCGTGCCCGCTGAACCGTCGCGCTCGATCAATCAACCTACCGGAAACATTCTCCCACTCTGGATTCTCCAGCCCCGCCCCGATCACCACTACCCCATCAGCCCGATCAAGGTATCGCTTCGCAGACTCCTTGAAGTCCCTCGTTCTGGGATCAAGCACGCTGATAAACACGTCCGGCCGTAGGAATCTCAAAATGCTGTTCGACTCCACGATCGAATTCTCCGCCTTCGCGATCTCTTGACGCACACGCGGCATGGCCTCGGCCAATTGCCCGATACGAGTCCTCACCCATAGTGAGCGCGACGCACCCGCCGCAAGGTATCTCGAGGAATCCGTCCCACTCTCCCGCTCGCGCTCTTCGGTGACAGCAATCGTGTGCTCCGCAGTCTCGCAGTCACAGGGCTCGCCATTTGCCGAGCAGACGCCGTGCCCGAACTGCGTGATCTTGAATGCGGTCCACTGCATGTCTGACAGCGCCGCGATGAGGCCTGCCATCACGCTCGTCTTGCCGATGTTGCGCGTATGTCCACCGACTACGATAACTGCCATGAAGTCCTCCTCTCTACTTACCTCTCCGCAATCTCGCCAAGTCCTTTAAGTACTCTTTAATTGGACGCGCCGGCGTACCCCAGAAAACCTCTCCCTTGCCAGTCAGTTTCTTACTCGTCGGCACGCCACCCTGCGCGCCCACAGTTACGCCCGGTCCAATTACCACGTGCTCGGCCAAACCTACCTGTCCGGCCAGGATCGCTCCATCGCCTACCTCGGTCGAGCCAGCGATTCCTACCTGGGCTGCCATAATGACATCTTCTCCAATCGTGCAGTTATGTCCAATGTGCACCAGGTTGTCTATTTTCGTGCCGCGCCCGATCCGCGTCTCACCCAACGCGCCGCGATCAATCGTGGTGTTCGCCCCGACCTCCACGTCGTCCCCTATCCACAGCGTTCCAATCTGCGGAAAGCCCAGGTAGCCACACGTGCCGCGCACAAAGCCAAAGCCGTCGGAGCCCAGCACGGCACCCGCCTGCACCTTCACCCGATCTCCAAGCGCGGTCCCGGGCAGGATCACCACCCTCGGCCCGATCACGCACTGATCGCCGAGCCTCACCCGCGCCCCGATGTGCGCGTGTGCACCAATCTCGCATCCTCTCCCAATCACAGCGCCTTCATCGATCGTCGCGGTAGCATCCACTCCGCCGAATCCACGACGATCGAACCACCTCTCATGAACCTGCGCAAACGCGAGGCGGGGATCTTTCACCGACACAATGCGACCATCATCTCCACTCCGTGCCAGGACCACTCCGGCGTTTGTCGCCATCGCAGCTGCCAGCATCTTATCGTCTGCGGCAAAGATAACCGCATCTGGACCGGCCTCTTGCAATCCTGAAATCCGCGAAACTTCAACGTCCTCTCCGGACCAAAAAGCACCTAGCAGCGCGGCGATTTCGCTTTTGCGAGCCATCAATAAACCCCCTGCTTACCGACTGGCCTTGTTTTCCAGCGTCGATGCATCCAAAGCCACTGATCAGGATTCTGCCGGATCGCACTTTCGATAACCGCAGTAAACTGTGCGGTATTCACTAACGCATCCGCCTCCGCGTCGCCGGTTCGAATCAGTTCCAACTTCGAGCCAAACCGCAACACGTACTTCTTCTTAGCATCATCCCAAACCAGAAATCCGGGCAGAACCGCTGCATCAGTCTTCAATGCCACACGTGCCAGCCCTGAAGCCGTACACGCTGGAAGTCCGAAGAACGGCACAAATACGCCCTGAGGAGGTGTCATATTGGTATCCATCAGGATTCCAACTGTCTCTCCGGCGCGCATGGAGGCGAGCAGCCCTCGCGCGAAGTCATCCTTGTGGATGACCCGGTTACCGTGCAGACACCGTACCCGGTTCACGAACTCATCCACAAGCGGATTATCGAGGCGCCGGATCACCATGCCCATTGGGTATCCCGATAGAGAGTGGTAAAAGCTCGATAGCTCCCATGCTCCGAGATGCCCTGTAAGCACCAGCACACCCTTGCCCATGCTTCTCGCACCAAGATAGTGTTCCAGCCCGTCGTATTCGATGAAACGTCCCACGGCCTTCGAGGTGTACCGGCGCATCAAGCAGAATTCTGCGAGCAGCCAGCCAAGATTGCGATAGACCATTCTCAGCACGCTCTCCCGCTGGTCCGCTGTCCATGTGGGATAAGCCAGCGCAAGGTTCCGGAGACCTACTCTTCGCAATCTGCTGAGTACCGCAAATGCAACTGCGCCGATGCCAGCGCCCAAAGAACGCGCCAGATTCCTCGGCAGCATCCCCAGCGCATGCACCAGAAGCCAAACAAACCCAAATTCAACCCGGTCTCGTAGCGTAACCTTCAAGCTCTAAGTCTAACGCGCTGAAATTGTCAAAAAAAGGCCCTACACGAGAAGAGGCGGCCCGAAGGCCGCCCCTCGAAACGCAATAAGGTGTCTTTTATTGATTATCCTTAGCAATCACAAAGTATTTGGCAACCGTGCGTACAAAAGGACGGGCGTCTTCCGGAGTCGGAACATTGCCCTGAAGGACGGAGTTGAACGAAATGTTCGAGCCGTACTGAGTGCGGGTATCATCCTCGTTCTGCGAAAGTACCGTGCCGTCCAAGTCCAAACCAGCAAAAAGTCCCTTCGATCGCGAGTACGTAAGGAATTCAGCATTCAACTTCCAATCCGTACCGGCCTGCGCATTGCGGCCAACCGGACCTGCAGAAGCAGCTGCATCCGCACCCAGCTTGAACTTGTTTTGCAGCATATGTTGCAGCCCATCGTGGTTCATTGCAATGAGAACGAGGTCCGTAGACTGGCCACCAATCTGGAAGCCGAAACTTCCACCCGCGAGCTGAACGAATACGGGAGCGCTCCAGCCATGTCCCGTTCTGCATGTCGCCACACCTTGGCCGTACTGCCCGCCAATTACGAAAGCAGCCTTTTTAAAGGCAGGAACGACGACGACACAGGATGCGCCCGAAAGGATGCCCTGCGGAATGCCACGGTCCGGAGTGTTCATGACCTCATCAATCACGGCTTTGGCCGCGCTGAGACGGTCGTCCAACTTCGCCTTGTCGGCTGCGGCGTACGAAAACTGTGTCGAACCAATAGCCAATGCCACGGCGGAAGCTACTACTGCAATACGATTCATCGGTAAATCCTCCAGTAAGGACGCCACAATCCGAATCTCGGGCCCTTGCGTAACAGTCAGTGAGATGGATCACCCGAAAGGGGGGTTGCACGGAATCAACGACTTGGCGGAGAATCAGGGTTTAAAAATTTGGGACTGCGAACGCCGAGAGCGATTTATTCGATCGACTCAAGTGCCGCAGTCCCTCTCCCAGGTCTTACTACTTCCCTACTTTCACCGATGCGCGACCAAGCCGCAACAGTACGTAGGTATGTAGACTTGCTCTACTCAACTCGAGCGGAATCGCTGACCCAGTTTGCTGCTAGAGCGTGAACCCCGAGCGCCGTGCGGTTTGTGACGCCGGCCTTACGCATGAGGCGTCCCAAGTGGGATTTCACAGTCACCTGCTCGACACCGAGTTCCTCTGCAATCAGCCGGTTCGGCAAACCACGAACCAGAAGCTCAATAACCTGTTCTTCTCTTTGAGTAAGCTTCACAGGTTCATTTGGTATCGACACCCCATAAGCCCGGTCAAGCAGCCTGGAAAGCAGGCGCCGCGGCGCCCATACGGAACCATCGGCCACCACATCGATCGCCATCCGAAGCTCACGCTCAGCCACCGTGTGATGCAGTACACCCCGAGCACCTGCTTTGATTGCACGCTCAATAAAAAATTCATCGCTTTCGCCCGCAAGTAATACCAGGCGAACCCGAGGCCGATGTCGTCGAAAAGATGTAAGCAGCTCGAAAACGTGATCCGTAGCGCCTGCATCGATCAGCACAAGCTTCAGTCCGGAGCTCTCGATCGCTCCTGCTTCATTCAGAACAACGAGTTCGTAAGAGGTTCCTTTGCCGAGTGCGTCACCTAATAAAGATCGCAGTCCGGCGATGAGAACCTCGTTTGTGGCAACCAAGCCTATGCGGAACATCGCGCCGCTTCGCGCAGTTTCTTCCATGAGCCCCCGTCGTCTGGAACCCACTCAAGGGTTCGCGCAAAACTCTGAAAATCCGTGCGCACAACTACGCCAGAGACGCCCCTAAAGTTTCGGCAGCACAATACCCTTCTGATTCTGATACTTTCCCCTCCGATCCGCGTAGCTCACTTCGCATACTTCGTCTGATTGGAAGAAAAGAATCTGGCACAGACCCTCATTCGCATAGATGCGGGCCGGCAGAGGAGTAGTATTCGAGATTTCAAGCGTGACAAATCCCTCCCACTCTGGTTCAAAAGGAGTCACATTCACGATAATGCCGCAGCGTGCGTAAGTCGACTTTCCAACGCAGATGGTAAGCACATCACGAGGGATCTTGAAGTACTCAATCGATCTCGCGAGGGCAAATGAGTTTGGCGGCACGATCACACTGGAAGCCTGTACTGAGACGAAGGAACGCTCGTCGAATGCTTTCGGATCAATGATCGCGCTATTCACATTTGTAAAGATCTTAAACTCATCGGAAACCCGAAGGTCATATCCGTAAGAAGAGAGTCCATACGAGATACAGCCATCCTTCACCTGTTTTTCGCTGAACGGCGAAATCATCCCGTGCTCTTCAGCCTGCTCACGTATCCAGCGATCGCTCTTGATCGACATCTCTACATATCCTCCCTGCCCTGTTTACCAGCCCTTGCTTCGTCAGCATGATCGACGTACCCCATCCTAAATGAGGGTAGCGCTGCTTTTAGCAGCAACCTCGATTGACAGATAAACTCCCGCTTCCTACCATCATGAGCGTGCAGTCTCCTCTCCATTCGATCCCTCTATCGCACAAGCAACCCGGTTCCTGAGACCAGCACCCAACGAGACGAGGCATCACCGTTTCAGGAACCAATCGAGGCTTATTTTGATCAAACAGGATCTCATCCAGCGTGTTGTGGAACGGACCGGCCTGGTCCGCACGAAAGCCGAAGCTGCCGTTGATGCAATTTTCGAATCGATGAAGCAGAGTCTCGCCGACGGGGACCGCATTGAACTCCGCGGGTTCGGAGTCTTCACCGTGAAGCCACGCAAAACAGGAGTCGGAAGGAATCCTCGAACAGGTGCCGAGGTAACCATCGCCCCGGGCAAGGCGATTCGTTTCAAACCGGGAAAAGATCTGCACGCACTCGACTAGTCCTTAGATTCGTTAAAGCCTTTGCGAGCCGACAGGCTATCTTCTCTCTCGTCGACGATAGTTCCGTAACGATGTTTTCTGCCAAGCGCTTGGCCAATATGACTAGCCCAACGGTTACCGGTGAAGCCGCAGTATCTCGCTCCGAGACCATCGAGGCGGGCAACCCCGCCAAGGGGTCGAAGGTTCCCGCTTCACGGCTCCCTGTGCGCTCTTCCTGTTAACCCTTTTCTCAACCACAAGTGTCGGCATGCGCTACAGGGCGGACTTCCGCCTCGATCGAGTGCCCTCAGCTCTGAAACCGGCATTTTACCGATCGAGTGGATGTTTCATCACCTCTCGCGACTCGCGACCGGCCTTCCCTTCTCCCTGACCCTCATCGCCATCCTGCTCGCCCACGAGTTCGGGCATTACTATGCGTGCCGTGCCTACCAAGTATGCTGCTCGCTGCCCTACCTGCTTCCCGCGCCCTCGCTCAGCCGAAGCTTTGGCGCAGTCATCCAGCTATGCTCTCGTTTGCCCCCAGGCCGCTCTATAACGATCGGGGCATCAGGAACCATCTGCAGCTTCGCCGTCGCCACCACGACTACGGCACTCGGCTCTCCTTCTCCCATTTCGGTTTGAAATCACTGACCGGCAATATTCAGGCGCCGTTATTGGTCAACGCACTTAAAGCCCTCCTCGGCGCCATCACCGATAACCACCCACAGCTGTCCTTCATCATTCCCCATCCAATCCTCGTTGCCAGCTGGATGGGTCTCCTCATTACCGCTATCAACCTCATCCCCGCCGGCCAACTTGACGGCGGCCACATCCTCTACGCCGTCTTTCCAAACCAGCAGAAGCTCTGCACCCGTATCGTAGTCGCCATCCTCATCGCTTTCGGCTTCTTCTTCTGGATTGGCTGGATCGTCTGGGCCGGTATCCTCCTCATGCCCGGCATGCGCCATCCCAGCGTTCCCAAACCCTCCGAACTCAAAGCCTGGCACCTCGCGCTCATCCCCGTCTGCGCGGCCATCCTGCTCCTGGCTTTTACCTTTGCCCCGTTTTCCGGCTTTGGTGTCATCCAGATAATCCGGAAGCTCCCGCAGCACCTATAGTCCTACATTAACGACATGGCATCCACATCAACCACGATCCCTTGCCGCGGAATCTCAGCCCGTTCAGCAAACGCGAGCACACGATGCAGCGCGTCGTTCAGCGCGCTTCTGCGGTCCGCCCTAAGAATCAAGTGAAACCGCCAGATCCGCTTCAGCTTCACAATCGGGGCCGCAGCAGGCCCAAGCACGCGTACCCCGACAAACTTCTCTCGCTCAAGATAACGCCCGATCTGTGCCGCCCACCCGGCCGCTTCTTCCATCTTTTCGCTCCGCAGCACAACGTTCGTCAGCACTGAGTAAGGCGGATACTGTAGACTTCGCCGAAAGTTCATCTCCTTGGCCACGAATCCAAGGTAGTCATGCTCCGCCGCGAACTTCACCGCATAGTGTTCCGTATGGTAGGTCTGCACCAACACCTTACCCGCACGATCCCCGCGCCCCGCGCGCCCTGAAACCTGCGTCAGCAGCTGAAACACCCGCTCCGCCGCACGAAAATCCGGCAGTCCAAGCGCATGATCCGCGCCCACCACGCCCACCAGTGTCACCCCATGGATATCGTGCCCCTTGGCCATCATCTGCGTTCCCACCAGGAGGTTGATCTCGCCCGCATGCAGCCTCGCAAGCAGTCGTTCCATGTCGAACCGCCCGCGCACCGTGTCACGGTCCATCCGACCGATCCGGGCCTCAGGAAACAGCTCAATCAGCTTCTCTTCGCCCTGCTGCGACCCGGCACCGAGAAAGTAAAGATGCTCGCTCCCACACTTCGGGCAGGTCTGTGGGACGCCCCGCCGGAATCCGCAGTAGTGACACTCGAGCCTCTGCCCGGGATGCGCTATCCCGTCCGGCGAATCCTCTTTTGGCCGGTGATAGGTCATCGCAATCGCGCAATTTTCACACTCCACCTTCTCACCGCAGCTCCGGCAGATCACCACGTAGGAATAGCCACGGCGGTTAAGCAGCAGCAGCACCTGCTCCCCGCGGTCCAGCGTCGCCTGCACCTCAGCAATCATCCTTCGGCTAAAGATCTCTTCCTTACCCACCTCGGCAAACTCCTGCCGCATGTCCACTATCTCGATCGCCGGCAGCGGCCTCCCTGCCACTCGCAAGGTCATCTCGACCAGTTCGTATCGGCCCCGTTCCGCATTCGACCAGCTCTCCAGTGACGGAGTAGCTGAGCCCAGCACCACAACTGCCCCATGCAGCTTGGCTCGCATCACCGCCACATCCCGCCCGTGATACCGCGGATTCTCCTCCTGCTTGTAGCTTCCGTCATGCTCTTCGTCCACGATGACGAGTCCCAGCTTCTGCATTGGCGCAAAGATCGCCGACCGGGTCCCCACCACGATCCGCGCCTCGCCCCGCCTAATCCGGTGCCATTGTTCTGCGCGCTCATCAGGCGTCAGCCCGGAGTGAAGCAGGGCCACGTCGGCCCCGAACGCCGCAACCATCTGCCCTACCATGGCCGGCGTCAGTCCGATCTCCGGCACTAGCAGCAGCGCGCTTTTACCCGCGTCGAGCGCCCTCCGCATCGCCGCAAAATACACGGCCGTCTTGCCCGATCCAGTTACTCCGTACAGTAGAAGCGGCCGAAATGCGCCCCTGGCCATAGCCGCCGCGATCGACCCAGCAGCTTCCATCTGCTCCTCGTTCAGGGCATGCTCATGCGCGTGCTTCTTGCCTGGAACGCTGGTGCCACCAAGGAGAAATTCCTCTGCAACCTCTTCCACCCCGACCAGGCCGCGCTTCACCAGCGTGCCCAGTGTGGAATCCGGCACACCCAAGCGTTTCAGCTCGCGCGTCTCTACCCGTCCGCCGCGCGCTTCCAGGTGAGCCATCACCTTCAGCTGGTTCTCGTTCAGCTCCGGCAGACGTCTTCCGGCAGCACCCACCTCCCCGTTACGCGTGTCCGTCGCCAGCAAGGCCACTTTCATCAGGCGCCGCGCATCCCGCTCCTCGGCCAGCACCTCGCGAATCAGCCACTTCTTCTTCACCATTCCTTCAAGCAGGGCTCGCCCCGCGCCTGTAGCCGAACGCAGCGCACCGGGTTTCGCCGCATCGCCCGCCTCAAGGTAGTTCAGCACGGCGTACTCGCGATTCTGCTCCTCCGGTGTCAGCCGCGAACGGCGGGAACTCCCCTTGGTCGCCCCTTCGTACAAGACCCGCCGCCCGGCCTCGGCTATCCGGTAGACGAACTTGCGCCTGACCTCTGCCGCGAGCGGCAGCATCCCGCGGATCACCTCGCCCAGCGGTGCGCAATAGTAGTTGGCGATCCAGCGTGCCAGCTCCATCTGTTCGGCATCGAGCAGTGGCCCCAAGTCCATCACTGTCTGAATCGGCTTCGCCTCCACCCCATCCGGCAGCGGCTCATCGTGTACACGCATCACCACGCCCATCAGCCTTTGCCCGGAGAACGGGACTAGTACCCGCGCGCCAACCGCCGGCACAACACCATTCACCGCATACGTGAACGTTCGGTCGAGCGGAACAGGCAGTGCGACATCGCAAAAGGCAGGCACCGTCTTAGGTTACTAGGCCGTTCATTGGAACGCTCCGTCCTCCATCGCACCAGCCGGTGTATCCTTCACCCAAATGTACATTCCAGGCCATAACCAGGAGACGCGGCCTAACGTACTGCACGCCCTGGTGCGCGCCCATCCGCTCGCAACCCTCGTCACACTCAACGCGAGCGGCCTCATTGCCTCGCACCTCCCGATGGTGCTCGATGCGAAGACGAACACCCTGCGCGCTCACATCTCCCGTGCCAACCCACAATGGCGCGATCTCGCCTCAACCACTGAGGCGCTCGCGATCTTTGCTGGCCCGCACCACTACATCTCTGCCGGCTGGTATCCCGGCACCTATGAGAATGGCGAGGAGGTGCCCACCTGGAACTACGCCGTCGTCCATGTTTACGGCACGCTCCAGGTCATTGAAGATCTGGACTGGCTCCTGGCCCACGTCGAAACGCTCACCGGCATTCATGAAGCCCCTTTCCCCCAACCGTGGCAGGTTACCGACGCGCCTGAGCCATTTATCCAGACCATGCTGAAAGGAATCATCGGCATGGAGCTCCCGATCAGCCGCATCGAGGGCAAGTGGAAGGCTAGCCAGAACCGCACCACGCCCGAACGCCAGGGCGTCATTGCAGGCCTCGACTCCCTCGACACTCCGGAAAGCCTCGCCATGAGCGAGCTCGTTGCCGAAGCTCTCAACCATAAGCAGAGTTCATCTTCCTGAGCTGACAAACAAAGTATCCTGTTTGTCGGAGCCGACACACACTGATGATCCTCACTTTCGCCCTCCTTCTCTCATCCTTCCAGGCCGCGCCCACCGCCGCCCCCATCCAGGATGAGCCCCTGTCTGTTCCGCGCATCGAGTACCCGGCGGAAGCCATAGCCGCCCGCATAACCGGCACCGTCCAACTCCAGATCAACGTCGACGCCACCGGCCACGTCACCGAAGTTCACGCGCTCAGCGGGCCCATACCGCTTCGCCAGGCCGCGATCGATGCCTATAGCAAGGCCATCTACCGTCCCATCATCATCGGCGGACGCCCCGCCCCGGCCATCATCACCAGCTCAGTCAGCTTTTCGCTGAACGAGCTTCCGCCCGACACCGATCTCCTCGTTGACAAGCACTTCAAGCCGCTCCAAGCCAAATGCCAGGAGCTGTCGACCACCCGCGATGCCAACGCGCTCCCCACGTGTCGACAGGCACTCGACATGGCCAGCCACTTTATCACCCCATCTTTCGACCTCGAAGCCCATGCGACCGCCTACAACGACGTCGTCCTGCTTCTGATTGCGGATGGCAAGAAGTCGGCTGACCTCCCCGAAGCAGGCGTGCTCGCCGACCAGGCCGTAGACCTCGTCAACCTTACGGTGAAAGACAATCCCCATACTCCGGCAGTAGCCGTAGCCTACATAACTCGCTGCGAGGTACGATCGCTAGCCGGCAATCTCAAGGGAGCTGCCCAGGACTGCGCCATGGCTGAGGAGACCCTTACCACTCTGCTCCACGACTATCCCGAAAACGACCGCGCCGCCAACTACCGTGTCCAACTCCGCGAGACGCTGCAGCTCCACGCCATCGTCGCCGAGCGCGACCACCACGCCAGCGAAGCCGGACGTCTGCGCAACCGCGCCGCCAACCTCTAAGAACAAACCAAGCGTTCACTCCAACTCAAAACCCTAGAAACTCAGAATTCTCGGATTCTGTTTTACGAACACAATCAGCCTCCGGGTCACCGTTCTCCGTAGAGGATGAGAGCGGGCCCCCAAGACCTCTCTATGCCCCGCTCTATCCCCCAACAGACAACAAGAACGCCACCGTGATCAAGGGTGGCGTTTCCAGGCGAAAGGCAGCTAGCGTTCGTTTTCCGGGAAATCCGCACTAAGCGTCGTCTCACTCCATATATCCAGGTCCTTCTTCACCGACTCCAGCTTCTTGTAGACCAGGTCAAGTCCCGGCTTGCCAAGCACCAGCCGTAAAGGCGGATTTTCGGAGGTAATCGTGTCGATGATCGCTTGTGCACCGCGCACCGGATCACCCACCTGCTTGCCGCTGTTAGCCTTGCTCGAACGGCGCCGTGCTCCAGCTGTTTGATCGTAGTCGTCGATCACTATCTTCGACTCCTGCAGCGAGCGGCCAGACCAGTCCGTCCGGAAAGGTCCCGGCTCGACGATCATCACCTTAATACCCAGCGGCGCAGTCTCGATCGCAAGGCTCTCGGACATACCCTCCACCGCGTACTTCGCAGCGTGGTAGTAGCCGGTTGCGCCAAAACTCACCAGCCCGCCGATTGAAGAGATATTGACGATGTGGCCGTTCTTGCGTGCGCGCATCCCGGGAAGCACGGCCTTCGTCAGCTCAACCAGACCAAAGAAATTCGTCTCGAAGAGCTTCCGCACAGCTTCGTCTTCGCCTTCTTCAATCGCCGCCAGGTAGCCATAGCCCGCGTTGTTGACAAGGAAATCGATCCGGCCGAACTTCTGCTCGGCCTGCTTGACGGCATCCTTCACCTGAGAAACTTCGTTCACATCCAGCGCCAGTGCGAGCACATGGTCGCTTTGACCCTCGGATAGATCGGCGACCTGGTCAACATTACGCGCGGTCACGACGACACGCTCCCCGCGCGCGAGGACAAGCTTGGCCAACTCCCTGCCGAAACCGGTAGAACAGCCTGTAATAAACCACACTGCGGATTGATTCTGAGGCATCTGCATCTCCTGACCCCATCAGATGCGAGCAAACTCGCATGGGTTCAGGACCCAGCGGGACGTGTCTGGCAAGGGTTAGCGCTTAAGCCCCATCTCGGCCATCACCATCTGCAGATCTTTCCACGCCTCGCCCTTTTGCCGAGGATCGCGCAGCAGAAACGCCGGATGATAGGTGACCACAGCCTTGGCGCCACGCACACTATGCCACTTGCCCCGCAGACTCATCAGCGACTGCTTGACCCCGAGCAAGTACATCGCCGCCGTAGCTCCTAGCGCGACCACCACCTCAGGCCGGACAATATCCATCTGGCGCGCCAGGAACTGAGTGCACGTCGAAGCCTCCACCCACTCCGGAGCACGATTGGCTGGAGGCCGGCACTTTACGATGTTAGCGATGTAAACCCGTTCCCGCGAAAGACCCATCGCGGTAATCATGTTGTTCAGCAGTTGTCCGCTCTTACCTACGAACGGCACACCCTGCTCATCCTCATCGGCGCCCGGCCCCTCGCCCACGAACATGAGCTTTGCGTTCGGATCCCCGTCGCCGAACACAATGGTACGCCGCCCGCCGTATGCCAGGGGGCAACGTGTGCAGTCCCCAATCTCTTTGCGTATTGCTTCGAGCGCTGCTGAAGACCCTCCGGCCGGCGTCCGATCCGCGACCAGCGGAACGCGATCCGTAAGAGAGACTAACTTGCCCATGTCTTCCAGACTAGCTGAATCAGACGTCACTTTTGCCGGCAACACCGGCGCCGGAGGGATCAATACAGCAGGACTTAGCGGCTCACCCGGAGCCTCGAGCTCAGCGGTTTCAGCCACCGCAAGCGGCTCCTGCTCATAAACAGCGGGCTCACCATTGCGGTAAAAGTCGTGTACCCCTAAATCCCGGAAATACTCGAGATAAGCACGTACGGGATCGCAAGGCTGTTTTACTTCGGCCATCTCTTTAGCTTACAAGCCGAAGCGGTGAACTAGAGCGACTCGAGCAGAGGATGATCGACCGTCGGCTCAACCAGGCGTTCTGGCAGAACAAACGTCACGAAGCCCTGCCGAATCTCGTCCTGCGCTACCCGGCAGGCCTTCATCGACTTCGAATTGGAGAGAGGAGGCGCACCCGACTGGAGCTGCCGCGCACGGCGCGCAGCACCTTTAACCAGGCTGTACTTGTTCAAAAGTGCATTTGCATCCTTGATCATAAAGGTCACCTGTGGGAGGAAATCCATGTTGGTCTGCTTGGTGTTACTGCTTGGGTGGATAACCTCAATGTACGCCACCCTTCCCTGAAAACCAAAAAAAGTTGCCTAACAACGGCTAAAGCCTACCCTTTGGTAACGTCTCGCTCGAAACTCTGCAATGCTCCCGCTAAGCGCTCGGACCTCGCCCTCGTCTGGCAACTCGCTGCCAGTACCACATTCGCACCCGCCTCCCCACGTTCCGTCAGCACAATAGCCTTCAGCTCATCGACCGCCTCATCCAACTGATCGTTCACCAGCGCATACTTGTAGTCGCCGATCCGTCCCAGCTCAGTCTGCGCCTCCTGCAAACGACGCGCAATCACCTCTTCGCTGGTCACGTGCTCAGCCACACTACGTCCACGTAAACGCCGCTCCAGAATTTCCGGGCTTGGGGGCAAAATAAAGATCGAAACCGCCGCCGGCAGCTTCTGCATCACCTGCAACGCCCCCTGCACATCGATATCCAGCAGCAGATCCTTCCCCGTCTCGCGCGCATGGCCAAGCGCACTCTGGGCTGTGCCATAGTAGTTGCCGAAGACCTCTGCCCACTCCAGAAACTCGCCCGCGGCCACCAGACTCTCGAACTCGTCGCGCGTCGTGAAGTGATACTCCCGGCCCGGGACCTCACTGCCCCTTGGAGCCCGGGTGGTGTATGAAATGGAAAACTCCAGCCCCTCAACAAGCGAAC
This sequence comes from Lichenicola sp., assembly GCA_964658635.1. Taxonomy (GTDB): domain Bacteria; phylum Acidobacteriota; class Terriglobia; order Terriglobales; family Acidobacteriaceae; genus Edaphobacter. The sequence goes on from CAZZZP010000040.1 coordinate 27,756, forward strand.
GCACACGACTCACCAAAGTCGACTTACCCGATCCCGAAGGAGCAGAAATAATAAACAGAATGCCAGCCATATAATCCTTCGAGTCTACCCGTTGCTTATCCAGCGTCGGTGTCCGCGAACCTATTCCAGGTTCTGCACCTGTTCCCGCGCGCGCTCCAGCTCCACCTTCATCTGCAGACCCACCTCGGTCAGTCGCAAGCCGTTTTCACCCGAGTTCCCACCCGTCTTCGACATCAGCGTGTTCGCTTCTCGGTTCATCTCCTGTAGCAAAAAATCGAGTTGCCGCCCCAACTCACCGCCCCGATCCAGCAGTTCACAGAAGCGCTCCACATGCGTCTTCAGCCTTACGAGCTCTTCCTCCACATCGCTCCTTGTAGCCAACAGCGCCGCCTCTGCCAGCATGCGCTCTTCGCTCACTCCATCATTCTCCAGCAGCACCCGCAGCCGTCCGCGCAGCTTGATCAACTCAGCCGCAGCCACCCCAACCCGCAGTTCCCGCGCCTCTGCGGTCAGATCCGCAAGCCGGCTCATCCCTGCCCGAAGCTCCATATCAAGCGCTGCGCCTTCCTGCGCCCGGGCTGCGTTGAACCGCTCCAGCAACTCCTCCACCGCGCGAAGCACCGGCGCCTCCATCGCTCCCGCGTCCGGCGCAGCAATAGACGCCGAAAGCACCCCGGGCATTCGCAGGATCCCATTCAGATCCGGATCCTGCGCAATGCCGAAACGCTCCGCCGCCCGGCGAAACGCGTCCACATGTGCCTGCACCAGCGCTTCGTTCCATTCCACCGCGATCGACTGCGTCTCCTTCTCAAGCACACATGTCAGCTCCACGTGCCCCCGGCGGATTGCGCTCTTCGCAAGCCGCCTCAGAGCCGGCTCGAGCGCATCCAGGCCCGTCGGCAGCCGCAGCTGCAGGTCCAGGTGCCGATGGTTCACCGACTTGAGAGTCAGCGCCACCGTCCTCCCGCCGGCAGGCACGCCGGAGAGGACCGCAAATCCCGTCATAGAAAGTACGCTCAATGTGCTCCCTCTTCCTTCGCCGCTAACTCCACTGCCACTGGCCTGGTATTCGGCTCGCCCCGAAACTGCAGATCATACAAACGACGATAAGTCCCGGACTTCGCCAGCAGCTCATCATGCGTACCCGACTCCGTTATCCGGCCCGCCTCCAGCACAAGGATTCGCGTAGCTCGCCGCACCGTCGAAAGCCGATGTGCAATCACAAAGGAAGTCCGACCTTCCATCAAATTCCCTAGCGCCGCCTGCACAAACGCCTCGCTCTCCGTATCAAGGGCGCTCGTCGCCTCATCCAGGATCAGAATAGGCGCATTCTTCAAAATCGCGCGCGCAATCGCAAGCCGTTGCCGCTCGCCCCCGCTCAATCGCACACCCTTTTCACCGATCCGCGTGTCATAACCCTCTGGCATCCGCATGATGAATTCGTGCGCCAGCGCCATCTTTGCCGCGCTCTCCACCCGCTCGAGCGAGATATCCGGCTGTCCATATGCGATGTTATTGCGAACCGTGTCGTTGAAAAGCACCGTCTCTTGGGTCACCTTCCCGATCTGCCGGCGCAGCGACTCGATCGTCACATCGCGCACATCATGTCCATCCACCGTAATGCTGCCCTTGTCCACATCGAAAAACCTAGGAATCAGATTCACCAGCGAACTCTTACCCGCCCCGCTCGGGCCAACCAGCGCAATCACCTCACCGCGAGTCACCTCAAGAGAGATCCCACGCAGCACCTCGCGATGCAGCGCCCGGTCTGTTGACTCCTCATCGTGGTACCCAAAACACACGTCCCTAAACACAATCGTGCTCGAAAAACCCTTCAGCGGTATCGCCTTTTTCTTCTCGACCACGTCATCCTGTGCGTCCATAAAGCGGAAAATCTCGTCGCTCGCACCCAGCGCCTGCTGGAAGCTGTTATAGAAAAGCGCAAACTTCCGCACCGGGTCATACAGCGTAAATGTGGCAATCAGGAACGCAATAAACGACCCAGGTGTCAGGTTATGTGCCAGAATCCTCTGCCGTCCGATAAGCAGAAGCAACGCAATCCCGACACTTCCCAGCGCGTCCATCAAAGGGCTTGAGATTGCCTGCACGCTCACCGACTTCAGGTTCGCCGTCAGTAGGCGCTTCGCCGCCCGGCGAAAACGGTTCGCCTCCCAAAGTTCCATGCCAAACGCCTTGACGATCCCATTTCCAGTGATAGTTTCGTGCAGAATATTCTGGATCTCCGCCAGCTTGTCCTGCCCACGCCGCGTAGTCTGCCGCACCTTACGACCAATGCGTCGCGCCGACGAGATCACCACTGGCAGAAACAGAAGCAGTACCCACGACAGCTTGCCGCCGTACGTGATCACCACCCCCACCATGAAGAGAAACGTAAAGGTCTGCTGCATCGCATCGCCCAGCACCGCCGACATCGCCGTCTGCACACGCTCCACATCGTTGATTAGAGTCGACAGCAGCGTGCCCGTGGTGTGCTTCTGAAAGAAGCTCATTGAGCGTCGCAGCACAGCGTCGTACAGATCGTTACGCAGGTCGGTGATCATTCCAAAGCCCGCGTAATTCACCAGATAGGTCCCCAGGTAGTCGCACAGCGACTTAATAATTGCCGATGCAATCAGCGCGTATGCAACCACGACCCACGCATTATGAAAGTGTCGCGGCACCAGGAAGTGAAGATCCACGACCCGGTCGATCCACTTGACGTTGATCTTCAGCAGGTCACCAGCCGGCGCATCGGGACGAAGCACATTGTCGAAGATCGGCTTAACCAGAAGCACGCGAAACGCCGCCATCAGACCGACCATAGCCATCAGAATGACCGACAGAAGCGAAAACAGCACATAGGGCCGCAGGTATCCCAGTAGCCGCAACAACCGCCTCAACCCGCCACCCCTTCGCACATTCGCACAACCCATTCTAACGATCTATGTGGGACCCGGGCATTGCGAAGGCGCACCACCTACGTGTCATGGTCATCCATTCGTTCGTGAAAGATGATTTCAGCATGGGTTTGGACCAGGAAGATCATCTGCAGAAGAATAAGCCGCACTGGCTCAACGCCAGCCGCTTCTTTGCCTATCCGCGACTGGTTCTTGCGGTCATCCTGATTGTTGCAACAGCCTGGGTCTGCCTTTCGAACAATCTGGTCGACAGGAAAGGCAAGCCCCTCGGCTACGACTTCATCACCTTCTGGGCCGCCTCGCATCTTGCGCTGCAACACCATGCGCAAGATGCCTACAATCTGAATCTTATCTTCAAAGCCGAGAATCTCGCCGTTCCAGCTTCGAAGGGCATCTTTGTCTGGTACTACCCGCCGTCTTTCTTTCTGCTGATACTGCCTCTTGCGTTGATGCCCTACATGACGGCCTACGTCGTCTTCATGCTTTCCACACTTACGTTGTATGTCGCAGTCTTCAGAAGTTCCGTCAGCCACCATTCGGCTGCACTGTGGGGTCTGGCGTCCTTTGCAGGTCTCTGGATGAATTTCTTCCACGGCCAGAACGCTTTCTTGACCGCTGCCATCGCGGCCTGCGCCCTGATCAATATCGAGCGCCGCCCCACGCTCGCCGGCGTATTGATTGGTCTACTCGCAATTAAGCCTCACCTCGCCCTTCTGTTTCCCGTCGGGCTCATTGCCATCCGCGCGTGGCGGGCTCTGATGGTCGCGTCAGTCACCGCCTTTGTCTTCGTCGGATTTGGCACAGTGGTGCTGGGGCCTGAAACGCTAAAGGCCTGCCTGAAAAGCCTGGGTTACGCTCGTATATTCCTCGAAGGCGGCTTTCTGCCATGGTCGAAGATGCCTACAGTCTTCGCTTTTCTCCGGATCCTTCACGTTCCCGTGAGGGCCTCCTATGCCGGACACGCGTTCGTCGCGTGCTTCGCTGCATATTGCGTCTGGAGCGTCTGGCGAAGGTCGTCCGACCGCGAACTGCGTGCCTCCGCGCTTATGGTCGCAACCTTCCTGATCAGCCCCTATGTCTTTGACTACGACCTGGCGTGGCTCGCCTTTCCCATCGGCTGGCTCGCCCTCTCCGGCATCCGTTGCGGATGGCTGTCAGGAGAGCGGGAGATACTCGTCGCCGCGTGGATCCTGCCTTTGCTGATGAGTCCTGTCGCGCAAGGCACCTTCATTCAGACTGGTCCCCTGCTGCTGGGAGCCTTTCTGTGGGCCATCGTTCGCCGCTCGAAGGTTGAGTTGGCCTTGACAGAAACAATGGCCATCCAGCCTGTGCTTGACTACGCTGGCGCATAGGTTCGCCACTTCTATGCAGAGCGGTTCGCGCGACCGACTGCAGCTATCGCGGGATATCTCGATGCGCCGACTTCACCCGGTATCCCCCCGCCTCAAGCCTGCGCTTCATCTCTTCCGCGATAAAAACGCTGCGGTGTTGGCCGCCGGTGCAGCCAAACGCTACGGTCAGGTAGCTCTTGCCCTCTTTGATGTAGTGCGGAAGCAGGAATTCCAGCAGAGCCGTCGTCTGATTGAGGAACTCCCCGGTCTGCGGGAAACTCTGCACATATTGCGCCACTTTAGGGTGTTTACCAGTCAGTTCCCGGAATTCCGGTATGAAATGAGGGTTGGGCAGAAATCGCACATCGAAGACCAGATCAGCATCGGTGGGTACACCGTTCTTAAAACCGAAGCTCATCGAAGCAACTGACAGATTGCGTGCCGCACCTTCATGCTCTTCAAATTGAGCGTTAATGTGGGCGCGGAGTTCATGAACGTTGAAGCGCGTCGTTTCGAGGATAATGTCCGCGACATTCCGAATCGGATCCAGCCGTTTACGCTCTCGCCGAATAGACTCAAGTACCGTCTCTTCGCGTCCCATCGGGTGCGGCCGCCGGGTCTCCGAAAATCTTCGCATCAGCGCGTCTTCGCTGGCTTCCAGGAATACGACCCTCGTCTCCAAAACCTTGCGAACCTTCTTGAGGATTGCGGGAAAACGATCGAGCTTGATACCTTCGCGGACATCGATCACCAGCGCCGCTCGCTCGATCTCGCCTGAGCCCCGCACCAGGTCGGCGAAGCGTGGAATCAGTTCGAGCGGAAGATTATCGACCGAGTAGTAGCCCAGATCCTCAAAGGCTTTTAGCGCCGAGGCCTTACCTGCTCCACTCATTCCCGTCAGGATTACCAGTTCGCGGTCCGGCGCACCTGGCACCAGGTGCTTTGCCGGCGCCTTCAATGCTTTTTTCGGAGACGTATTTCTCACTTTTCTAGCAGCGGCGCCCTTGCTCGAATGTTGTCCGGCCGCACCTGCCTTTTTTCGTGCTCGCTTCGGCGACATGGAGAAATCCTAGCATCGTGTGATTTCAAATGCGGTCAAACGCCATCGCAAACTGCCGTTTCCCATTGTTCTTAGCAACGTACATGGCCATGTCGGCTGCTCGGAGCATTTCTTCAGCCGTTTGACGGATGCCGGCTTTTGCGATACCGATGCTCGCCCCCACTACTGCATTGTGTCCCATCCACTCAAATGTTTGGCCGATCTCGATCTGCAGTCGCTGTGCCAGATGTTCCAGTTCAACTTCCGTACCGGCCTCGTCCAGCAGGAGCGCAAACTCATCTCCGCCGAAACGGGCAACGGTATCCTGCGGTCGCAGGCACGCCTTAAGCCGCTCGGCCATTGTCAGCAGAAGTGCATCGCCGGCCGCGTGTCCGAGGTCGTCGTTTACCTTTTTGAAGCCGTCAAGATCCAGAAAGAAGATCGCAAAGCCGCGATTAGGCCTTCTGCGCAGACGGGCGAGCATCAACTCAGCACGGTGGACGAAGAGACGCCGATTTGGGAGCCCGGTCAACGCATCATGGAGCGCCGTGTGGAGCAGTCTGGCTTCCTCCTTCTTCTGCTCACGAATGTCCCGGTAGCTGATGAAAAGGCCCCGCGCCTCTCCGCCCATACGCAGACGGGAGATCATCACCTGAACCTCTAGCCGCTCGCCCGTGCGCGTTCTTCGTTCAGTATCGAGAGTGGCTCGACCCTGCTGATCCAACACGTGCTCGAACATCTCGATCTCATGCATCCTTCCCTCCGGCAGCACAAGATCGTTCAATGCCCGACCGACTGTCTCAGCTTGGGAGTAACCAAACATCCGGCCAAATTCGCTGTTGACATGCAAAACTTTGCCGTCCTGCGTCACTACTGACGCTCCCGGAGCCCCCTCCAGCAAATCTTCGAGGAACGATCGGTCCGTCCTGTCCGCAAGCAATCTCTGGGTTCGATGCTCAAGCATAATGAGCAAAACTGCAGGCTTGCCCTCGTAAACGATGGGTTGGGAGGCAACGCTTACTTCGAGCGGGAGGCCTTGGGACCGCATCAGAAGGGCCTCAAAACGGGTCCGATCCGCGCTTAGATCGGGAAATCTACCCGGCCCTTCAAAATCTGATGCAATGAGTAAGTTCTGCAGCTTGCCCCACCCAGTGGGAACGTCACCGTGCCCAGAAAGGCGGCGAGCCAGTGCGTTCGACGCCACGATGATTTCACTGCAGACAATAAGCGCAAGCCCTGGTAGAGAGTCCAAAGCCTTCGGACCAACCTCCGGCAAACAACGCAAAAGGGCGTCTCCGCCAGATGGCTCTGGCTCAGAGACGCCGTCGTGCAGCTCATTTTGCTCCTCTCTGCCCAACAACACTCTGCAAGCCCTCTGCAGACTTATCGGCGCAGATTACCGCCAACAGCAGGCCGGAGAATTACCTACCCAGCCAGAGCCGACGGAGACACCACCTCGATCAAAGGCGCGGACGACGCAGGCTTAGCCTGGCGTTCCACTGTCAGTTTGCGCTCCTTGTGCTTTACAGCCTGCTGGTCGATCTTTTTCAGCACATCATGAAGCGCTGTCATCATGTCAGTGTGCTCACAGGTCGCGACCAGGGTCTCCGAACACGTATTTAACGTCACTTCAGCAATTTTGCGGTACTTGTCCTCAGTCAGAATGACGTGAGCTGAAACTGCTCCACCCAGCATTCGATCGATCCGATTCAACTCTGCTTCCGCTAAATTTCTCAGTTTAGGTCCGAAGAGCGTCCAGCGGGCGGTGTATTCAATATTCAATCCAGTAGCGTGTACGTTCATGCATTGCACCTCTACTTCTTGAAGATGGACTTCGTGAAGATGAAGCTACTTTACTCCCGTCCAGTCCGTTTCGTCTCGCCGGATGGTTACCTTCCGGGAACTAACGTACCCTACGCTGATGTGTGCTGGGGATCTGCATGTCCTCGCGATATTTGGCCACTGTACGCCGGGTGACATTTATGCCTTGGGCTTTCAGTTCCGCAGCAAGATGATCGTCGGTGAAGGGCTTTCTGGGATCTTCCTCTTCAATCAGCTTCTTAACCTTCCGCTTCAGCAGAACCAGCGGAAGGTCTCCACCTTCCGGACCGTTCACCCCCTCGGAAAAGAAGAAGCGCAACTCATACACGCCTTGAGCCGTGTGCACATATTTATTGGCAACCGCACGGCTGACGGTAGACGGATGGACCCCGATCTCCTCCGCCACCTCTTTGATCATCATCGGCTTCAACGCCGACTCACCTTTTTCCAGGAAATCCGCTTGTCGCCGCACGATTGCTTCGCAGGTGCGTACGATAGTGTTCTTCCTCTGTTCAATGTTCCGCAAAAGTTGAATAGCGCTCTTGTATCTCTCCTTGACGTACTCCCTGACCTCCTTTTCCGTCTGCTTCTGCTTAAGCATCCGTCGGTAGCCTTGGTTCAGGCGCAAGGTCGGCATATCGTCTTCGTTCATCAACACGAAGTATTCGCCATCTCGTTTGATGAACGCCACGTCCGGTTCAATCAACCGCGTCTCAGTCTGGTTGTAACGCTGGCCGGGCCTTGGGTCGAGCGTGCGGATGTAGTCGACCGCCGCGTTCACCTCCTCGGCTGAGCGTCCACAGCTCCTAGTTAACTCCCGCATGTCCTTTTTCTGGAGTAAAGCGAGACAGTTGCCAACAACGTGCTCTGCTGTTTCAAAGACATCGTGAGTAGCCTCACGACCCGGTACCGCGACCTCCGCGGCGGAAGTCAACGTCCCGCTCCGGCGGCGTTGCACCAGAAGGGCTTCACGTCGTTGTGCACGGATCTGCAGCAGCAGACACTCGCGCAGGTCGCGTGCGCCCACGCCGACGGGGTCAAGTTGCTGAATGGTTCCCCGTGCCTGCAGAACTATCTGAAATGTCTTCTCGCGACTTACTTCCCTGGGCTCTGCCAAAATCGATGGAAGCGATTCGGAATCAGGATCAGTAAATTCATTCTGATCGCTCGCCGGGCTGATCAATGCGTGATTTCTGCGGGCCCGCTCAAACGGAATGGGATCAGGACGCGAGATC
>CAZZZP010000041.1:0-34136 GCA_964658635.1 Lichenicola sp.
TCAATGACACCGCCGCGGCCATCTTCACCGCGGGACGTTCCGTCTTCTTGCGCTGAGTAGGAACTGCGTTGCGCACCGCCTCACGCACCATGCGCCGATGGACACCCAGCTTCCGCGCCACACCGATCACCGACCCAACTCCAAACTCGTACTCCCGGCGAATCTGCTCGTATAACTCCACCTTGGCTCTCCAATCCAACTCGCCCTCCGCCTCTCATATCACTGAGAAACAGGGTAGAGTCCGTGATGCCCAAGGGGTGGGCCAACTTAAACCGCCGTACTGGGCCAATTTAGAGTGCCAGAATCAGATGTTCCTTCGAGGTTCCGTCCCGGTCCAAATCGGATCGTGATTAGAGCTCACAATGCTTGGATGCGCCCCTACCGCTCGAAACGGCCCAAATCTGAGTGGTTTGTGGCGTAGAACGTGGCGATGATCGAGAGCATCTGAAAGCCTGTTGATAAGGGAGTTGAAAATGGAATACGGACATGTCGGATGGACCGGGAGCAAGGTTTCGCGCCTCGCGCTTGGGATGATGACTTACGGCAGCAAGAGTTGGCGGGAGTGGGTACTGGAATGGGAAGAGTCATCTACCATTTTGCGCCGAGCCTTTGATCTCGGAATAAACTTCTTCGACACGGCAGATATGTACTCATTGGGCGCAAGTGAGGAGATCACGGGCCGTGCAGTGAAGGAATTTGCGACGAATCGAGACGAGGTCGTAATTGCTACGAAGGTCTTCAATGCAATGAGCGAAGGGCTCAACGATCGTGGTCTCTCTCGAAAACACATCATGTCGTCGATCGACAGAAGTCTGAGACGTCTGGGAATGGACCACGTTGATCTTTATCAGATTCATCGCTTCGACCGGGACACTCCCATTGAGGAAACGTGCGAGGCGCTGCATGACGTGGTGAAAGCCGGTAAAGCACTCTACATAGGCGCTTCAAGCATGTATGCGTGGCAGTTTCAGGCGATGCTGCAGTTTCAGAAGTCCAACGGGCTGGCCAAATTTGTCACAATGCAAAATCACTACAACCTCGTCTACCGGGAGGAAGAGCGCGAGATGATCCCGCTGTGCCTGCACGAGCATGTAGGGCTGATTCCATGGAGTCCGTTGGCGCGAGGGTTCCTCGCCGGCAACCGCAAGGCGAACGAGGACAAGTTGAAGGGTCAGACCACGCGAGCGAGAACAGACGAGTATGCGCACAGCCTCTACTACCGGGAATCCGACTTTACATTGGTGGACCGACTGACCGAGGTCGCGAAGTCGCGGGGTGTCCGGAATGCCCAGATCGCACTAGCCTGGATACTGAGCAAGCCTGGAATCTCGGCACCAATCATCGGAGCGAGCAAACTCTACCAGCTGGAAGATGCGGTGAAAGCTATGGAGATCAAGCTGACGGATGACGAGGTTCGGCGGCTCGAGGAGGTCTACGAACCGCATCCCGTCCTCGGCCATAGCTACTAACGAGAATAGATCCGACGCGAACGAGAAACCGCCAGAAAGTTTGGTAGCCGTTGTTGGGTGAACCTCCGACAGTGCTCCCACTGCCTTACTAAACTGTCATGCATCGCCAAATGCAGCTCATGTTCAGAGGCAAAGGGTCGATCTGTCAAAGGAGCGACCTTGCGAGCGGAATACGGTACTGCCCTGGAAGGGGTATTGAAGGGGACCGGCCAGCCGCTTACAAGTAGAAGGATGCGGAGGTCTTTTCATCCGAGCTCTTGCCGATTTGAGTATTGCCAGGTCTAATCGCACTTTGATTTGAACGTCTTCTGCTAGCGATGAAAGGTGTTCCTGTGTTTGAAGTGATAGACCGCCCACACACATCCAAGAGTGCTCCGCACGTCGGAGCCCATCAAATCGTCAGGCGACCGGTCCGGAATCTTGTCCATCTGGGTTTCTGGGGACCCGGGCTCGCGTTCATGCGCCGCTGCAGCGAGGCGGGAATCACCGTTCATCTGATGGATCTCCTGCCAAACAGCGAAGCTGCGCGGAACGATGGAGTAACGAATGGGACCTATGGCGGAGCGCTCACCTGGGATGAAATCGGAACCGAAGCAGGCCTTGTCCGGCTACTGGAGTTTGTAAGGGCCGTGGATGCGGATGCGATTAGCACCATCGATGAGCTTTCACTTCACTGGCTATCGGAGAAGCGGTGCCTCTTTGAGCCATGCTGCCGGGTTCTCGCCTCACCGGCTGAATCGATAGAGCTACTTTTGGAGAAAGGCGAACAGACGAAGCTTGCCCGTACGGCTGGTTTCCGGGTACTCGATACCTGGTTGCTGAATACGGCGGAGGATCTGGCGCAGATTCCTGAAAGTGCTTATCCAATCTGTATCCGCCCGTCCGTGGTGAATACGATCGAGCCGCTGTTCAAAGCAAAGAAGATTTACTCGCCTGCAGAACTGAGGGGTGCGACCTCAAGCCTGACAAAATGGACGGGACCGCTGATTGCGCAGCCGTTCCGAGTCGGACCGAACATCACTGTACATGCCGTGCGAAGTGCGTCGGGTGAAGTGCTGGCGATGCAGGGTTTCCGAGCGCAGCGGAAGTTTCGCGGCTTTTCGCTCTCCATCGAGCGATGCCCCCTGCCTGAGGAGATCTACGTCGCAGCGGAGATGTTCGCTGAACTCGCCAACATCAACGGACCCTTTCATTTCGACCTGCTTCAGGACGAGAAGACTGGCGAGATTTACTTCCTGGAGATCAACTTTCGCATGGGTGGTACGACGGCCAAAATCGTGCGACTCGGGTTTGACGAACCGATGCTATCGCTGACGGCATATGGATTTCGCCCACCACAACCTCCGCCACCACTCAATAGCGTGAAGCGGGTTACCAGCAAGGCCACACTACTCTCGCAAATGGTGTCCGTGTTGAAGAGGCAGCCAGACGAACTCGCGTGGCCGCAACGGTCCTCATTTTGGACATTGAGTACAGCGTTGTGGGACCTGCTGATGGTTCCGGACGCTCTTTGGGCCATGCGGGACCTTCGAGGAACGATCAACTACTTGCGGCGAGGAGCCAAGAAGGACTTCTAGCTAGCCGCGTCCTTCCGGCGAATAGCGGGCGAATATAATCGGAACGTGGCAAACTCCGGCCAAGCCGACCGATTCGCCTTTCTGCACATCGATCTGAATAGCTTCTTCGCTTCAGTTGAGCAGCAGCTTCACCCTGAATATCGGGGAAAAGCGGTTGGCGTATGCGGCACGATGGCCGATACCGGTGCACTGATTGCGGCCAGCTACGAGGCGAAGGCCCTGGGGATCAAGACGCTCACCAAAGTGGGCGAGGCGAAGCGAATTTGCCCTGAGATCATCCTGATCAACGGCTCGCATTCGGTGTACGCGGAATATTCGCACAAGATCGCCGCCGCGGTGGAGCGATGCTGTCCTGTCTCGCACACGCCGTCGATCGACGAGATGGTTTGCGAGCTGATGGGGCGGGAGCGTGAGCTTTCCGCAGCACGTCGAATCGCGCTAGAGATCAAGCAGGCGATCAAGGACGATGTAGGCGAGACGCTCAGATGCTCGATCGGTATGGCGCCTAACCGGTACCTAGCCAAGATTGCGAGCGACATGCAAAAGCCGGATGGCCTGATCGGCCTACTGCCCTCGCAATTGCCGCGGGCAATCCGTCATCTTGCACTACGCGATCTGCCTGGCATCGGCGCGAGGACCGAATTGAGGTTGAATTCGAAGGGGGTTCGAACGATGGATGAACTTCTGGCCCTGGACCGTCCGGGGATGCATCAGCTTTGGGATTCTGTGTGGGGCGACCGGCTGTATCACTGGTTGCGCGGCGCCGAAACCGGAGACGACGGCGCTCCGGTTCCTTCCGATATACAGAAGTCTCTTGGCCATAGTCACGTGCTTGGGCCGGACTTCCGTTCTGATGAAGGTGCGTGGAGCGTCGCGCACAAGCTTCTGCACAAGGCGGCGATGCGGCTGCGGATGGAGAAGTTCTACACGGGTCAGATGGCGGTGACGATTAAGTACGCGCTCAACCGGGAGCAGGCTGAACAAATGGGCGCCAAGCAGCATTCCAGCGGCATTAAGCAGACGGCCTGGGGAATGGAGGCGCGGTTTGGAGAGTGTCAGGACACCCTTTCGCTGCTCGATGTCCTAAAGAAGACATGGGCCAAGCGTCCGCGGGGTGCGGAGTACGAGCGGCCATTCTTCGTCGGCGTCACGCTGCGCGGACTGACGCCCGAGAGTGAGCATCAGGAGACCCTGTTCGGTGATCAGGACCGGCGTGGCGGACTTTCAGCCACGATGGACAAGTTGAACCTAAAGTATGGCCACACTACGCTACATTTTGCGGGCATGCTGCCGGCGCGAGAAACCGCGCCAACGCGCATCGCGTTCACGCAAATACCGGTGCAGTACGGAGTCGAGTTCATGTGAAGCAGCGGGTGACAAGTGTCAGGTGGGAATGCTGACAAGCTCCACTATGTTTGGAACTCGCGTCGGCAGAGACTCCTTGGTGTAGGCAGCGAAGCCCAGGAGGATGCGATGGTAGCGGAAGTCGAAACGAGTAAGACCCACGGCACTCGCAGTATGGCGGAACCGGTTGCGGCTCTTGACCATGTGACGAAACCATATGGTGCGCTCAAGGCGCTGGACGGCATCTCGCTTGTGCTCCGGCCGGGTGAGATCGTGGCTCTGCTCGGTCCGAACGGCGCAGGCAAGTCCACCGCGGTGCGGCTTCTGATGGGACTTTCTTCGCCCACCGAGGGCAGCGCAAGGATCTTCGGAGCGGATCCTCGCATTGCCGAGACGCGGGCGAAGATTGGGGCGATGCTGCAGGTGGCCAGTGTGCCGAAGACGCTTAAGGTGCGAGAGCACATTGATCTTTTCCGCAGCTACTATCCCCACCCGCTCAGCATGCGGGAGATCGTACGCATCGCGCAGTTGGAAGGCATTGAGGATCGTCTGTTCGAGAAGCTGAGTGGAGGTCAGAGACAGCGGCTTCTCTTCGGGCTTGCCATCTGTGGCAACCCGGAGATTGTATTTCTCGACGAGCCCACGGTTGGCATGGACATCGAGGCGCGCCGCAGCCTCTGGGCACAGATTCGCTCGCTTGCGGAGCGTGGAAAGACGGTTCTGCTGACTACGCACTATCTCGAAGAGGCGGACGCGCTGGCCAGCCGCATCATCGTCATCAACAAAGGACGAGTTGTAAGCGAAGGTACGCCGCAGGAGGTGAAGAGACGCTTCGCAAGCCGGAAGATCAGGTGCGTGACAATGCTCTCGAGCTCGGAACTCTGGGCACTTCCCGGCGTTGTCGATGTCGAACAGGACGGCAGCCGGATGTGTGTGACAGCGGGCAACGCCGAGGCCGTACTACGCACAATGCTAATGCGCGACGCGGATTTGCGCGAACTGGAAGTTATAAACCCGGGACTGGAAGACGCGTTCCTGGCACTCACTCAGAACTAACTACAAAAAGCATTACGGAGGATGTGATGGCTACTTTGGCAACCACTTATACATCAGGCACTGAGCGGCGCGGTGTGGCAGCTACTTCGAGATTATTCGGCAAGGAGATCAAGTACGAGTTTCTCAAGTTGTGGAGGGCTAAGTCTTTCTCACTGGCTGTCATCGGATTTCCAGTTATGTTTTATGCCTTGTTCGGCGTCATGAACAAAGGAGTGACCGAAGGTGGAATGGTCATGGCGAAGTACATGCTCGCGGGCTATTGCTGCTTCGGGATGATCGGAGCCGCACTCTTCGGGATAGGGGTCGGCCTGGGCAGCGAGCGGGCTGCAGGCTGGCTGCAGCTGAAGCGCGCTAGTCCCATGCCGCCCATGGCGTATCTGCTTGCAAAATGTGTGACTGCACAGGCATTCGGCGTCATTATCACCGCGTTGCTGGTGCTTGTTGGCGTTGTCTTTGGCGGTGTAAGGCTAAACGGGGTGGAATTGTTGCTGATGTTTGGCATGGCAATTCTCGGGACCGTGCCATTCGCAGCAATGGGCTTGCTGGTCGCGCTACTTGTACCTCCGGCAGCGGCACCAGGTGCGGTGAACCTGATCTACCTTCCGATGTCATTTATGGGTGGTTTGTGGGTTCCGATTCAATATCTTCCCAAGTGGCTGCAGGCGATAGCACCTTCCATGCCGACTTACCACCTGGCTCAACTTATGCTGACAATTTTCGGTTATCAAAGACAGGGAAACATCGCCATCTATCACTGGATGGGGTTGGCAGGATTCACCTTGTTGATGCTGGGCGCAAGCTGGGCCGTCTTCCACCCTGCCGAACAGGACGCTTAGGACGACATTACTCGGGTAGACTGGCGAGCATGGAGGTGCGATGAGGAGGCAGGAGCACGACAAGCCGCAGTTCCATGACAGCTACTCCGGTCTTCGAGGAGTTCGTCGGTTGGGTGCAAATTACATCTGGCTTCTCTATTCCGCTTTCTTTTTCATCGATCCCATTCTAAAGAAAAGCACTTCGTTCTGGATCGAATGTCTCTCAGTCTACGTTGTCTTTCTTGGTCTTTACATTTGGTATGTCGAGACCAAGCGGCCACAATTTCGTCTCCCGCTGGTCCTGGTCATCACTTTGATGGGGGCTTTTACCATCACTTGGAATCAGGGCGGTAGTTTCTTTTTCATATTCGGAGCGGCACTGATTCCGTTCTCCGTGCGGACAATGAGTGGCGCCGTAGCGCTGATGTTTGTTGACATCGTTGTGGTCGGTGCAGAGTGGGTCCACTTCAAAGAAAACCCGATCAACTACGCGATCACACTGGGAATGATCCTGGTCGTATGCGGAGCCAATCTGTTTATCGCAGAGCAGAAGCGCGCTGAGTGCAAGCTGCGTAAAGCCCAGGAAGAGAACGCGGCGCTGGCGCAGGTTGCGGAACGCGAACGCATCGCACGCGATCTGCACGACGTTCTGGGCCACACGCTGAGCGTGATTGTGCTGAAGGCAGAATTAGCCGGGCGCTTGCTTGGACGAGATGACGTGCGTGCCGCTGCCGAGATCGCCGATGTCGAAAAGACGGCGCGCACGGCACTTGCCGAGGTTCGCGAGGCTATCGGCGGCTACCGCGCCAAGGGTCTGCAGGCGGAAGTTGATATGGCCCGCATTACGCTTGAGGCTGCCGGCGTGACGCTGCTCGCGGACGACATGCCGCCTGTGCTGCGTGCGCGTGAGGAGACAGCGCTTTCGCTTTCTGTGCGCGAAGCGGTGACGAACATCGTGCGCCACGCGCAGGCGACAGAGTGCCGCGTGCGATTCGCTACCGCCGAGGATGGCTTCACGCGGCTGGAGGTAGAAGACGATGGCCTCAGGATGATCGAGCGTGAAGGCAATGGACTTCGCGGAATGCGCGCCCGTGTCGAAGAGGTCGGCGGCCGGTTCCGCATCGAGCGGGTAAGTGGACATGGAACACGGCTGGTGATTGAGCTGCCAGCCGCTGCGAACGTTTGAACAATGGACAGCAGATGAGGTGAAGTCGATGTCGATTCGCGTAGTTCTTGCGGAGGATCAGGCGATGGTGCTGGGCGCGCTCGCGGCACTGCTGGAGCTTGAGCCTGATATGCGGGTAGTAGGGAGCGCGCTTAATGGCCGCGACGCGCTGAAGGCGGCCGAGACGCTGAAACCTGAGGTGCTGGTCACCGATATCGAGATGCCCGGCATGACCGGCCTCGAAGTAGCCGCCGTATTGAAGATCAGCCGACCGCAGGTTAGAACTATCATTTTGACTACGTTCGCACGGCCCGGGTATCCGCGGCGAGCGCTTGATTCTGGCGCACGCGGATACCTGCTCAAGGACCATCCTGCAGCAGAATTGGCAGATGCCGTGAGGCGGGTGAACCAGGGGCTGCGTGTTGTTGATCCCGCCCTGGCCGCTGAGGCCTGGAGCGCGGAGGATGATCCGCTCACCGACCGCGAGCGGCAGATCCTGCAGCTTGCGGGCGATGGCCGAGCCAGCGGCACCATTGCCGTGGAGCTTCGTTTGAGCGAAGGCACCGTCAGGAACTACCTATCGGAAGCGATTACCAAGCTGGGTGCTCAGAATCGGGTTGACGCAGCCCGCATCGCGCGGGCGAAAGGCTGGCTTTAAAGCCGGACCCAGTCAGGGGGAATGGCGCGCGGCATCGTCCGCTGAATGGCCGCGAGCAGGATGCGATTCTGATCCTCCGATCATCGGGCGGAACTGCGGATCAGAGAGGAAGAGTCTAATGGGTCCCGATACCGGCGATGGTGAGGAACGGTGGCAGGCGCCTGAGCGGGAATGCGGGTGACGATCTCAGCCATGTCGTTGCGTCTCTTTCGTCGCGACGTTCTGTGGACCTGCCGTTGTAACTCAGCAGTGAACTGCTATACCAGAGGCGCGAAGACTGCATCCAACTCCGACAGGCTGTACGGATGAAGCCGGGAGACAGAAGATGAAGGGTTTACGGGTTGGATTGATGCTGGCAGCCACGGCTGGCTTGCTTGCAGGATGTAAGAAGACAGATGACAGCAAGCTAAATTTCACGAATGCAATTAACACCTGGTACGCGGCCCGGCCTGCCTGCCTGTGGAACGATCCAATCAAGTTTCCGGCGCAGGCCGACACTTCCGACACCTCGAAGACTTCCGGATATGACGCCCTAGTGGACCAGGGGCTGCTGGCGCGTACGACTGCGGAGAAGAAGGTTTTCATTGTGGCTTCCAAGCAGGTTACGAACTACGACCTCTCCGATAAGGGGCGCAGCGCTTGGACCGCGGACCAGCAGCAGCCGGGATATGGCAACTTCTGCTACGGAACGCCCAAGGTGACGAGCATCGACAGCTACACGCCGACAAACTCGCAACCGGGTGCCATAACGACCGTCAACTATCACGTCGGTATTTCGGGGGCTCCGGGCTGGGCCTCTGCCGCCGAGACGCAGAATGCTTTCCCCGCGGTCCGCTCGGCTCTTTCGGGTCCGATCGCTGCCGTTGCAACGCTGACCGACACCAACAACGGCTGGGCGGTGACCAAGGGGCCAGGCAATGGGTCTCATGGACCGGCTACTGCGGCCGATGGAACAATTGTTCAGTGAGCATCGAATTAGCAAGGGCCACGGGAATATCTTGTGGCCCTTTCCCTTTTTGGCTTAGCTACTGGTCATCGAGCGCTTCATCCTGCGATTCGGTCCAGTCCTCGTCGATGGGGCCGGCGCCGTTCAAAGCGGCCTGTGCCCTGGCGTAGTCACGCATCGCGTACTCGTGCGGAGGCGTTCCCCCTGCAAGGTTGCGGATGAAGAAGTCCCAGCGTCGCCGCGTCATGTATTGTGCTGCCTCGGCATAACCGTGGTGCACATTGGGGATCATCAAGAGTTCAAAGTCCTTGTTCGCTTTGATCAGAGCATCGACAACCAGCAGCGTGTTGGTAGGCGGAACGTTGTCATCCATGGTGCCGTGTGCCAGCAGCAGGTGACCTTTAAGGTTCTTGACTGTGTTCTGGTTGGCCTGAGAGTCATAGTTGCTGGTGCCGTCAGGATTCTTCACCTCGAGTCCCGCCCACTTTTCTGCCCAGTCATCTTCGTAGTTGCGGTTGTCATGGTTCCCGGACTCGGCGATGCCTGCCTTGAAGAAGTCGGGAAAGTGGAACATCGCGGCTGCCGTCGCATTGCCTCCGCCAGAGTGCCCATAGATACCCGCGCGGCTAAGGTCGACCCAGGGATAACGTTCGGCAAGCTGCTGCATTCCGGTCACCTGGTCTGGAATCGTATTGTCTCCCAGGTCATTGATGTAGGTCTCGTGGAATGCCTTCGAGCGGAAGGGGGTTCCCATGCCATCTATACACACGACGATGAAGCCCAGCTCAGCCAGGGACTGAAGATCACCATGCGCCGCCTGAAAGGTGCGGGCGCCACAGGAGCCGGTCTGTGGCCCTGGATAGACATGGTTGATGATCGGGTACTTGCGCGACGTGGAGAAGTTGGTCGGCCGGAAGAGGAAGCCGTAGAGATCGGTCGTCTTGTCGCGCCCCTTCACTTCCATCTGAACCGGCGGGATCCAGCCCCTCGCCTTCAGCTTCGTGATGTCTTCAAGCGCCACGTCTGCAACGATGTTTCCTTTGGTGTCTCGGATGACCGCTATGTGTGGAGCAATCGGCGTGGAGTAGTTGTCGAGGAAGAAACGTCCATCGGGTGACGGTGTGATCTCGTGGTTCGCGCGCTCGGGCGTGAGCAGTTCGAGGCCATTGCCATCGAAT
Organism: Lichenicola sp.; assembly: GCA_964658635.1. Taxonomy (GTDB): domain Bacteria; phylum Acidobacteriota; class Terriglobia; order Terriglobales; family Acidobacteriaceae; genus Edaphobacter. The sequence goes on from CAZZZP010000041.1 coordinate 10,209, forward strand.
CCGACCCGGTAGTACATGGGGAAGTAGGGATCGTTACCGTTCTCCTTGCCAACGCCAAGGAAATAGATCGCCCTCGTCTTCTCGTTGACGGTGAGCACTTGCGTCACGTTCCAGTCGCCGCTTGTGATCTGGGTCTTAAGCTTCCCCGTGCCCATGTCATAGAGGTAAAGGTGGCCCCAGCCGCTGCGTTCGGAGAACCAGAGCAGTTCATTCGAGGCGGAAAGGTAATGCCAGTTCACCTTATCGTTCCCGGACTCGAAGAACGTTTTTACACTCTCGTTCATCACTTCACGAACGTCGCCATTCTTCGGATTGGCGATGCGTACCCATTCCTGCTTGTGATCGCGCGAGGTTGAAACAAACGCAAGCGTCTTCGAATCCCCCGACCACTGGACGTCTTCCCACTCGTGGTCTTTGCAGGCGACGTCATCGCAGAGCGTACCGCGATGCTGATCGGGCGGCATCTTCAGCCGGACCACCTTCGGGTGCTCGGGCTTTTCAATATCGATGATGACCCGCTCGATCATTGTGACGTCTTTATCCCCGACCAGTGGATAGCGAAGCGTGGTCAACTCCGGATGAACGTTCGTGACGTTGGTCAGGTACATGAAGCCGGTTTTGCGCTGGTCCTGCTGGAAGGTGGCGATGTGCTTTGAATCAGGCGACCAGACCAGGATTGCGTTGTCCGAATGCTGCCAACCAGCGTTGTCCGTCGCGTAGCCGAAGTCCTTCACGCCATCAGTCGTCAGCGCGTACTCCTTGCCGGTTGCGGTGTCGCGGAGCCAGAGATTCCAGTCGCGGATAAAGGCAGCTTTGGAGCCGTCGGGTGAAAGCCTTGCAGGCCCGTCGTGCGGATTTGGCACAGCCTTGCTATCGTGGCCGTCGGGTGTACAGACCCCGGCTTCCGTCAGATCGCAGACGAGATCCTTGCCGTGGTAGGTGAGCTCCACGTGACCGTCGGCCGAGACGTACCAGTCGTCGAAGATCATCCGGTGCGGATCGAGCGCCCGACCGGCGGCCGCGAAGGGCTGTAGACCTGTCGCCAGCTTGGCCTGGTCGAAGGCTCGAGTCTTCTGATGCGTGGCGGGATCAACGATGTAGTAGGTGAAGCCCTCGGAGCCGGTGTCGCGGTAGCCAAACCGCCCATCCGGAAACCACATCGGCCGACGAACCCCGTGCAGGACGAGCGGATCGACATTATAGGGCATGAACTTTTCGGCCTGGGCGTAATCCGCATCACTGTAGATGCGACCCGTCTCGGTGGCCGCTGCGGCGTCAGCCTGAGCTTGTGCGGAAAGTGCGGTTAGGGAGCAGAGAAGAAGCACGGCGCAGTGCGTCAGGGTGGATCGAAGGGGCATTGTGTCTGGGTCTCCGAGGTGTGTCGACAACCATGGGACGGAATGGCAGTGCGGATAGTTTACAGAGGCTCGGCGGGGTGTGTCTTTGCGGAAAGCGTGTGCAGCAGCTGGCGCATGACTCCTGACCAGACGCTCGCGTCCTCAGGCGAGTTAGCCATGCGCCTGACCAGCCTCCGCAGAACGACTTCCCGCACGTTGGCGGGATGGCGTCGCGTGTAGCCGGAGCGCTCCAGGACTTCAGTTAGCAGCGTTGTAAGACGCTCCAGCTCACCTGCGGTGGCAGGCTCAGGGAGTGTCGCCGCTAGATCAGACTTAGCTTCAGCCTGGGCGATCGCGTACAAGCAAACCGCGGCGGCCTGGCCAAGATTCATCGAGAGATGCCGCGCCGGTTCGTTTTCTGCGGTGCGTGTGTTCATCGGGATGGTGAGCAGCGCGTTGCAGTGGCTCAGCTCGTCGTTGGACAAGCCCGTCTTTTCCGAGCCGAAGAGCACCGCGACTCGGGCTGCGGGATTCTGACGTAAAGCCTGTTCGATCAACACGGCTGCCCGGTCGAGCGTGTAAAGTGGCTGCTCGAGCTTACGGTCGCCTACCGCCGTGGTCCCGAAGACGAGCGTACAGTCCGCAACAGCCTCGCCGACCGAGGCCGCCTGAGTCGCTGCGTTCAGCACGCTGGACGCATGAACGGCGGCCTTCTCGGCCGCCTGTGCGGCTTCGTACGGGACCCGATACTCGTTGACGACACGCAGGGCGGAGAAGCCGAGGTCGTGAATTCCGCGTGCCACGGCGCCGATGTTGGAAGGATTTCGTGCGCGTACGAGCACGACAACGAGTCGATCTTGTTGCTCAGGGAGCATGCTCTATCGTAGCGGGAAATGAAGGAAGGCCGGAGCGGGGCTGCTCCGGCCTTCCTCCACTTTGTTCCTGCGACCTACTTGCGGGGATGATCTTCCTTGGGATGAGGTGCAGCCTGCCTCTCGGTGTGCTGAGCCTGCTGGCGCTCCTGCTGTGGCGCGCGTCCCTGGCGAGCGGCGTCTGCGGCGTCGTTGTTCGCGTTGTGCGCGTCCTGATTGATCGAACGGCTGACATTGTTTTGGCGCTGGTTGATCTGGTGCTGCTCCTGGCCGGTAAGGCGTCCACCGTTGGCTGCGCGGTCGGCCTGCGCCTGACGGTTAATGCTTGTGTCGCGATTCTCCAGATTGCGGGTCTCGCCCGGCGTGATCTGCCCAGAGCGGACGCCCTGGTTGATGCGCGACTGCTGATTTCCCTGGCGCGCGTTGACCTCATTTGCGTGACCGAAGCCATCGCGCTGGGCCTGCTGACGGAAGGCTGCGGGGCTCGCGGCCGCAGCTACCGTCGGACGTCCGTTGTTTGCACTGAAGCGCTGGCCGGGCGTCGCCGCTGCGGTCTGGAAATGCTGCTGCTGCATGGCTGTCGGCTGAATGTGCTGCTCATGGGACCACTGCTGCTCCTGCTGCGTGGGACGAGCCTGGTAGCCGCCCGGGCCGTTGAAGCTAGCGTGGTTGATCACCGTGGTGTTGTTGATGACCGTGCGGTTGACGTAAACGTTTGTCACATGGACGCCGCCGAAGTTGTTGACCGCGCTATTGTAGGAGAAGCGGTTTCCGACCCACAGACCGCCGCCAAAGCCGACACCGCCATATCCGAAGCCGTAGTTGATACCGCCGTAGTAACCCACGTGTGGTCCCCAATAACCGGCATGGAAGCCATAAACCCCGCCTTCAAAACCCCAGTAGGGCGGCGTCCAGAGCACGCCCAGGGTCGGCGGCTGCACCCACACGCCGGGAACCCAGTAGTACCCGCCTGCTTGGTTGTAGGCCCAGTAGCCTGGAGTCCATATATACCCCTCGGCGGGTAGCGGTGGCTGCACATATACGGGCAAAGCTGGGGGTGGGGTGGGCACGGAGATGCTCATCGAGAATTGTGCGAACGAAGCTACTGGAGCCGCGACAAGCATTGCTGCGGCAAAGGCGAATTTGCGAATGGAAAGGAAAGAGATCATAGGAGTCCTCATGGCGTCTCTGGTGTCTTTGCATAGCGAGCCATCGTTGTGGCCTGCAGTGGTAGAGACCCAGAGAGTGTCGACAAGTTCTCCTCGACCATCTCTTTCCCTTGGGAAAATCAGGGTTGTGGGGTGAAGTCCCTGAGGTCGTTGACCTGTACTCGATCCATATGGGTAAGCAGATTCACTAACAGGTCGACCACCTGGTCGAAGTCGTGGCGGTTTACGATGCCATTGTGAGCGTGGGTGTAACGCACTGGGACGACTAGGTTTACTGTGGGCGTTCCGCCATTGGTCGTCTGCATCTCGGCCGAGTCGTCGCCGTATCCTTGCACCAGGTCAAGCTGCAGCGGGATATTGTTGCCCGCGGCGGTCTTTTTCACAAGCGAGACAAACTTCCGGTTCGGGATCGTGCTTGAGTCATACAGAAACAACCCGGGGCCGGCGCCCAGCTTTGCCTGGGTCTCCTCGGGATGGGTTCCCGCGGTGTCTCCGGTGATGCCACCTTCGATCGCGATACCGATCTCCGGCTTGACGACCTGCGCCGCCGTTCGTGCACCCCGGAGGCCAATCTCTTCCTGCGTTGTGGCTACGTAGACGAGAGTGTTGGGATGCGGCACGGTCGCCGTACGCCGCATGGCCTCGAGCAGGACCGCGCATCCGATGCGATCGTCCCAGGCTTTGCCGAGGTAATTGCCGCTGCCGTTCATTTCGACAAAGGGGGCATCCGGCACGACCGGGTCGCCCGGTTCAATGCCCATGGCTGCAGCTTCGGCCGGGCTCTTTGCGCCGATATCCAGATAGAGTTGATCTCTGGGAATAACCCGGGTACGCTCGTCCGCCGGTACCACGTGGATGTCGCGAATGCCCGTAACCGCGTGCACCGGACCCTTCGAGCCGATGACAATCCAGCGCTGATCGACCAGCGCCTGGTCCAGCCAGCCGCCCAGCATCTGCATGGTCAGGAAGCCACCGGGAGTCACGCGCCGCACCATGCCGCCAAGCTCGTCCATGTGGGCGTCGATCATGATGCGGGGTCCGGTGCTTCCCTGCTGCGCAATCACAGATCCCATGCCGTCGTAGGTAATGGGCGCTGTCGCGAGCGGCTTCATGGTCGACACCATGATGGCGCGGACAGGCTCCTCTGCACCCGGAGGCCCGGGAGCGTCAGCAAGCTGCTGCAGCAGGCGCTCGGTACGGTCAGGCGCCTGGGAATGGGCTGAAATCGTGGCGGCGAAAAGAAAGAGGGGGAGCAGGGCCGGTCTCATCTCGGGAATATAACATCCAGCCGCCGGCCTGACCGGTGCCATATTTTCGGCACTAAACTAGGAAGACGCACCATGGCAGATAACTTCGCTCAAACCGTGAAATCGCAAATCGACATCGTCAAGATCATCGGTGACTATGTCAAGCTGCGCAAGACCGGCGCGCAGAACTACTCGGGTCTATGCCCCTTCCACAAGGAAAAGACGGGGTCGTTTTCGGTCAACGCGGTTCATGGATACTTCTACTGCTTCGGCTGCCATGAAAAGGGCGACGTCTTCACCTTCGTGATGAAGATGGACGTAGTCAGCTTCCCCGAGGCCGTCCGTGCAGTTGCTACCAAGGCCGGTATTCCTCTCCCCAAGCGGGAGTTTTCGTCTCCTGCCGAGGCTGCCGAAGCCGGTATTCGCAAGCAATTGATCGACATCCATGAAGCCGCCACGCAATACTTCGAAGCGCAGCTCAAGTCACCTTCTGCGGCGCGCGCACGGGAGTACCTGACTGGTCGCGGGGTCACGCCTGAGACCGTCGCGAAGTTCCGCATCGGCTTTGCGCCCGACGATTTCAACGACATGCGCGATCGGCTGAAGAGCCACTTCCCCGACGAGGCCATGCGCGCCAGCGGTCTATTTAGCTCGAGCGAGAAAAATGACGAGGGCGCCCCTACCGGTCAGCTCTACGCCCGTTTCCGCAAGCGCATTACCTTCCCCATCGCCAACGAGCAGGGGAAGACCATTGCCTTCACCGCGCGTGCGCTCGAGGCAGTTGACGACAAGGGACGACCCGTTGCCAAGTACCTCAACTCGCCCGAGACGCCGCTCTACACCAAAGGCAACATCCTCTTCAATCTGGAAAAAGCCAAGTCCGATATCCGCAGCCTCGACTTTGCCCTGCTGGTGGAAGGCCAGATGGACTGCATTTCGGTTTACATGGCGGGCGTGCGCAATGTGCTGGCTACGTCCGGAACCGCTTTTACCGAGATGCAGGTGCGTTTGCTGAGCCGCTTCACCAAGCAGGTGATCGTTAATTTTGATCCCGATCTGGCGGGCGCAACAGCCGCCGAGAAGTCCATCGCCATGCTTACGGAAGAGGGTTTCAACGTGCGCGTGATCACCCTCGACGGCGGCTTGGACCCCGACCGCTTTGTTCGCGAGCAGGGTGTGCAGGCTTACATGGCCGCCCTGCGCGGAGCCAAGCGGCACTCCGACTACCTGATCGATCGTGCCCGTCAGCTCTTCCCTGCCCGTACCGCTGACGCCAAGGTCAAGGCGATGAACTATCTGCTGCCGCACATCCGGCGCATGCCTAACTCCATTCAGCGTGACGAGTTTGCGGCCGACGCAGCGCAGAAGCTGGCCATCGACTCCGCCCTTATGCGCCAGGAGTTGAAGCAGGCCGCGGCGCAGCGACTTGAAAGCGTTCCGCGGCGCCGCATCGAGCCCGCCAGCGAGACCGAGCGCGTGCTGCTGCGAGCGCTGGTTCTTCCCGAGAGCGAATCCTCACGCGTGCAGGCGGCCGGCGGCCTGGAGGAACACCCCGAGTGGTACGAAGGCCTGCCTTCCGCACCGCTGATCGACGCTCTGGTGCATGGCCAAAGCTTCAATAACCCACTGGATGCCGCACCTGATGATGCCAGCCGTGCGATGTTGGCCGAAGTTCTCGCCAGCCAGATCGACACCACGACGGCGAGCCAGATGCAATCGCGCAGCGCCACTCAAAGGCCGGAGGAACAGATCGCCAATGCTCTGCACGCGCTCTCCATTCGCTATCTCGAACGCCGACAGCGTGAGCTGCGAGGACAGATTATGGAGGCGGAACGGCGTGGAGACACGGCGATGGTGGAAACCCTGATGCGTGACAGGATGCAGGTCGACCGGTCCCTGCGCGAAGCCTGACGGGTCATCACCCAGGAAAGCCCGGTTGTTACAATCTAACTGACACCATGAGACCAGCCGAAAACTACGAGGTTTCCGAGGACGGCACCCGTGAGCATTGATGCGGGGACCAAGCGGAGGCTGTTCGTCGGTTTAATTACCAACTGGATTTCTAAACTTTCAAGTTCGTTGATTCAGTTCGCGCAGGTCTCGGTCCTGACTCACTTCTGGTCGCTGAGTCTTTACGGCAACTGGCTGATCGTCACGTCCATCCCGACATTTCTCAGCTTCTCGAACATCGGCTTTGGCAGTGTTGCCGGTAACGAGATGACAATGGCGGAAGCTCGCGGCGATCGCGAGACCTCTCTGCGCGTCTTTCAGTCATGCTGGTGGCTCATCGTCATCATCATGGCTGCTACAGGCGTGCTGGTTGCAATCGCGCTGGCCTTCGTGCCGGTCGCCACACTGCTCGGCGTTCATGACATTGATCCCATCGATGCCAAGTGGATTATTGCTTACCTCGGGGCAAGTGTCATGTTCGGCCAACTGGAGCAGCTCCTGCAGGCTTCCTACCGCAGCATCGGCCGCTACTCCTATGGCACCTTCGTCAAAAGCATGATCTCGCTGATTGCTTTTGGCGGCATGCTTGTTCCTGTCGCGCTGGGTCACGGACCGCGAACCGCCGCGCTGGTCTTCGCCTGCGCCAATGTCACGGGCACACTGACCCTTGGTCTGATGGTCCGTCGGCAGATCTCCTGGATCCGGTTCGGCTTTCAGTACGCAAGCTTCGCCGAGATCAAGCGACTGGCACCCCCGGCATTCGCGTTCATGGGTTTTCCGATGGGCAACGCGCTAAATCTTCAGGGAACGCTACAGGTCGTAGGCTATGCACTCGGTGCAGACGCTGTAGCGATCTTCGCGACAGCACGGACCGTCTCGCGCATCGCGCTCCAGATGGTGCAGATGATCAATAACACCTTCGAGCCGGAGTTCTCAAAATCCTTCGGAGCCGGTCACGTCGACCTTGTTCGCACACTTCATCGCCGTGCCTGCCAGGCGGGGCTCCTGGTTGCCTTTGGAGTGGTGGCGGTCATCGTTCTTGGCGGTCCTTACCTGCTCAATCACCTTACCCATGGCAAAGTTCCACCAAGCCGCGAGTTGCTGACAATCCTTCTGATGGTCGTTGTCGCGTTCTCGTTATGGAATACAAGTTCAACTATTCTCACTGCCACGAATCAGCACAAGCGGCTGGCGACCGTCTACGTGGGTGCCACCGCCCTGACGGTTCTCGCAACCTATATCATGGCGAAGTATTTTGGTCTGCTTGGCGCTGCGGCTTCCCTGCTGCTCAGCGAGTTCCTCATGAATCTTTATGTTCTGCCGGCCACACTTCGTATCGCGCAAGACACTTTCCCTGCCTTCGTGCGTGCGCTCATGCAATTACCACCTGCTTTGCATCCGCAGGCGCTGCTCCGCCGTTTTCGACGGAGCAAGCCTGCGCTCGAAGGTTAAGCAACCGTTTGATCCGGTGCAAGTATGGGTTGCTCATCACACGGCAGGAAGAGGCAGAAGACTGTGCCATGTCTCCTCGGGTCCACACTGGACCTCACTGAGAGCTGACCCTGGTGACGCTCGACGATTCCTGCGGAGATCCACAGCCCCAACCCCGTCCCGTTCAGGTCTTTGGTGGTGAAGAACGGCTCGAAGATGCGGCGGCGGGTCTTCTCACTCATCCCGTGACCGGTATCTGCCACCGTGATCCTCACTCCGCGGCGCGCGATGCCTTCGCGCATATTTGTAGAATCCTGTGCCCGTATGAGGAGTCTGCCACCTTTACGCATTGCGTCAATGGCATTGGCAATCAGGTTGTTGAGCACCTGGCGGATATCGTTTTCGAAGCATAAGATCTTCCTATGCGTTCGGTATCGCAGGTCGACTTTGATGTGCGAGTTTGAAAGACGTCCGGTGTAAAGTTGGATCACGGCGTTCACGAGTTCCGCTGAGGAGACAGCTGTGGGAGCAACTGCCTGCCGATGGAAGCGCAGCGTCTGCGTGGCGATCTGCGACACGCGAGACAGTTCCGACTGTGCCATATGCACATACACCTTCAACGTCTCAGGCAAACTCTCATCGAGGGCGATCAGGTAGAGCAGATTCGTGATCGCCTCAAGGGGATTGTTGATCTCGTGCGAAATCGAGCTCGCCAGTCGGCCGACCGCAGCCAGCTTCTCGCTCTGTATGAGCGCAGCCTCGGCACGCTTCTGATTCGTGATCTCAACCGATGCCGTTGTGATTGCACGAACCGTGCCGTCCTCATTGAAAATGGGTGCGTAGTTGACACTCCAGGAACGTTTTTCGCCAGGCGTGGCGGCCAGTTCTCCTTCCAGCAGATGATCCCAGACCGGGGTTCCGGCTGCGGCCTTTCGCATCAAGGCAAAGACCTCGGGCATTCTATCCGGATGGGCTACATCGCTCAGCGGACGCCCGATCAAGTCTTCTCGAGGCATGCCAAGCATTTTCGCCTCATGATCGTTCAGGTTCAGGAAGGTCAAATTTTCTGGCTCAAGCAGCGCCAGTCCGATTGGTGAGGTCTTGTAAATCGTCTCCAGCTCGGAACGCCGTTGTTCGGTTTCCATCTGCTCGGCTCGAAGAGATGCCGTGTACGTCTTTGTGTCGTGAATATCCTGTCCTACTCCGAGCCAGTGGAGGATTTCCCCATGTGCATCGCGAACAGGCGCTGCGCGCAGACGCCAGAAGCGGTACTCTCCCGTCTCCGCATGCACCAGCAGGGCCTCTGCGTCATAGTCGACCCCAGTCGTCACAGATCGACTCCATAGTCGCGTGATGCGATCGCGTTCCTGCGGAGCAAACGCCTTCAGCCAGCCGTCCCTACCCAAATCCTCAGCAGACAATCCGATGTAAGCCATGAAGCCTTTATTCGCGTAGGTGATGTTGCCCTGCTGATCGCCCATCCAGATGGCTTGAGGGTTCAAGTCCGCGAGGACCCTGTAGCGTGCCTCACTTGCAACTAGATCCTGCTGATTTATATGACGCTGGGTGACGTCGATGGACATACCTTGCATCCGGGGCTTCTCTCCGGGAACCGACTGTCCACGAGACTCAATCCATATGGTCTGCCCGTTCGCACCTGTGACCGCAAATTCCATCTCAGCCAGCTTGCCGGAATTGAGTACCTCGGATACTTCAGAGCGTATGCGCTCGGCATGACCCGGCAGCATGACCGACGCGAGCGCTGCGAAGCTGCTCAACTCGTGATTCGGTCTACCGAAAAGATCGCAGGAACCCGGTCCGTAGGTGATGGTGTCGGTTGCAAGGTCATGTTCCCACGTGGCCAAACGGGATGCGTTTTGCACGGCTGTAAGCAGACGTTGTTGCTGCTCAACGACTCGGTCGTGCTCGCGCTGGGCTGTGATATCGCGAAAGAACAACACAATTCCGTCCGGGGACGGCTCGCAATGCACGGCGAACCAGCGATTCAGCGGCTCAGGGTAGAAGTCCTCTAGATACCCACCCGTCCGCCCGTCCATGGCGCGTCGGTACATTTCTGCCGCGGGCGAACCCTCGGAAGCCGGAAACGCCTCCCATAGCGTCCTGCCCAAGAGGTTCCCTTCCGGGTCGATCAGCATCCGCGCATTTCGGTTGACGTAGGTATAGTGCCAGCCACGGTCCAGGGTGACGATTGCGTCTGAGGTCACGTCAAGCGCCTGGGCAAGCCGGTGGGCGGTCTCCAATTCCCGGATTTCAGCGTGTTTTCTGGCTGAAATATCGGAAAAAAAGACGATGATTCCGTCATCGTAGGGCTTTGCCTGCACGCGGAACCACGCGTTCAACGGAGCCGCGTTATAGGCTTCGAACTCGGTCGGCTGCCGGGTAGCCATTGTCGTCCGGTAGGCAGTGTTGAAAGGCTCAAGCCCATTTCCAGGGAATAATTCGAAAATGTTCTGTCCGATGACGTCGACTCCGCCTACGATGTCCTGAGCGCATCTGTTGGCAAAGACAAAGTTCCAGTCAGGATCGATAATCACAACGCCGTCCGAGAGGGCCTCAAAAATTTGACGGATCTGCTTCCCCCCCAACTTTTCGCTCTCGTCGCGAAGTTTCCGCTCGGTCACGTCGTGGAAAAGGATGCGAAGGCCCTCCTCGGTCGGGATTGCGTTCATGGCCACCCACGAAGACGTTTGCTCAATAAAGAACTCGAATTGATCGGGCAGTCCAGAAATGAGTACAGCCCGGAAGCGTCGCTCCAGTTCCGAACCTTCCAGGGCAGGGTGCATTTCCCAGAGCGTCTTTTTCTCAAAAAGTTCAGGCTCGAGGCGGGCAAGTCGGATCGCCTCAGCATTAGCAGAGGTTACCTTCCAGTTGCGGTTGACGCACAGTAGGGCGTCCGGGATCTCATCCAGGATGAAACCCGGTCGAGCCTCAGATTCAGTTTGCTTCGATTCAACCAAGTGAGCGGCTGGCCTGTTGTCCGATTTGTTCAGGTGCATACTGCGATCACTCATGGGAAACCGGTCTGGAGGGGCGAGAAGCACTGGATAGTCCAGTCAAGCCGATTCTACCTAACGCTATCTGAATTCCAAGCCTCTTCAAGCAACTGCAGCCGTGCCTCCAGGTCGATCACCCGCTTGCCGAGTTGATTGCCGAGAGTTTTTATATCTTGAGTGCCGTCCCTTAACCACTCCGCGTCTATCGCGGAGGTCGACTCAGTCGAATCCTGGACTCCCAGGCCATGTCTCCAGCGGGTCTCTCGGGACCCGGGTTGACGTGACATTGCTTCAACCAGTGGTTCGGGACGGCCCGCCAACCGGTCAAGCGCCGACTGAACCTGCGGCAGATCCTCAAACGAGAACATCCGCTCGGATCGGCTGCGAAGTTCACCGGGAGTTTGTGGACCTCTAAGGAATAACAGGCATAGGATTGCCGTCTCGTCTCGTCGCAGCGTGAAAACTGTCCGAATCCGATGTTCAAACTTGATGACGCGTCCCGAATCACGCGTGGGAGCAACGAGGTCGTGTGCCTCCAATTTTTCGAGTGCACTGCGAAGCTGCGCTTCGTCCAGATTCATCACGGGGTCGCGGCTGGAACGCTGGTTGGCGGCCATGATCAGGGAGTTGATCGAAAGCGGATAGAGATCCGGTGTTGTCATTTCTTTTTCCATCAAGGAGCCAAGAACACGAAGGCTTTCAGAATCCAGAACCATGGCTCTACGGTAGCAAGCGGCTGGACAGAAGAGGGAGTGAAAAGCGCCGATATTGCTATTAGAAAAGAATTACAAAGCCAAGGAGGCAACCCAATAAGGATAATATAAGCTGGTAAATGAATGGCGAAAGCGAAATGCCATTCGGAATATAGATCAGCTTATCTGTATTGCGAGTGCGAAGCATTCAGGAGCGTGAATGAAGAAAACAGGTTTGAAGAGGTTTATGGCTGTAGCTGCGATAGCGGGCCTGGCAGCTTTCGGTACGGTGAAAGCGAACGCCAGCGCGCCAGCAGAGACCAAGCAGGGCAATAGCCAGCGCTATATTCTCCACCTTTATCACCTCCACACAGGGGAAACACTGGACGTGGTTTATCGTATAGGCGACGCTTATTTGCCGGATGCTCTCGTGAAATTGAACTATTTTCTGCGGGATCACCGGACAAATGATGTGAGTGTTTATGATCCGAAGGAATTTGATGTTTTGCATGACGTGATGACGAAGCTGGGTCGCCCGAATGGGGTGATCGATGTCGTCTGCGGGTACCGGACGCCGTGGAGCAACAACTTCCTGAGGACGCGTGCGAGTGTTACCGGAGTAGCGAAGAACAGCCAGCATATGCAGGCTAAAGCCATTGATATCAAGGTCCCGGGCGTGGGGACGAGGAAGCTGCGGGATGTTGCGTTGTCGCTTGCAGCGGGTGGAGTGGGGTATTATCCGGTGTCTCAGTTCGTCCATGTGGACGTGGGACCGGTTCGCCGCTGGACGTTTGCGGGCGTGGAATAGGGCTCAAAAGAAGCGAAAAAGCCACCGCGTTTGGGTGGCTTTTTGATGTTTTTAGAGTGCGTTTGGGGGTGTTACGAGGCCATTGCGGTCGGCTGTTCTTCGAGTTTGGCCATTTTGACCGAGGCGCGCCGCATGATCTCAAGCTCGGCCGGGGCGAACATGTCGGGCGAGACCTTCCCGATCGCGACGTAACCTGGAGCATCTCCGAGCGCCATCGAGATCTGGTTCCAGACGAAGAAGGGCGAGGTGGTCGGAAGCAGGATCATGCGACGCTCGGGCTCCGGCATGGCGAAGTAGATGGACCAGATCAGAAGCGTCACGCAGCAGGCCGCGCCTTCAAATGTGCTCAGGTAGGTGTCCATCTGGTGTTGCATGTGCGGGACCCAAGCGGCGATTGCGAGATCGCAGGCTGCGAGGAAGCCGAGCGAGGCGCTGACTCCGAAGATACGGCTTCTAAAGGAGAGACCCATGGGCCGAATTGCGATGCAGACGAACACTAGCATGCAGAGTGTCAGGACGCTCTGAATCTCCTGCAGCTGTGAGACGACCTTGACGATGAACATCGCACCGGTGACGTGAGGTCCCATTCCGATCGTGACAGCGATTGCTGCTGAGATTGCTGAAGCCCAGCGGAACATGATCATGCCGAGCGCCTGCAGACCGGGAAGAGGCTCCATGGCCAGGCGATAAATAGACAAGACGATCAGGAAGCCTAAACAAGCCTCCACGCTGTAAGTTCCCCAGTAGACATAGAAGTAAATGTCATATGCCAGCTGTGGCGAACGAATAGGGAACCTGGGGTTGAGTACACACATGAGTGCACAGTCACCGAACAGCCTTGTAGCGAGCGTGAAGGCCACCCAGCGATAGGTTCTCAGGTGCCCGCCTAAAAACATTAGAAGGAGGACGACTAGACAAAGCAAAGGTTCCAGTAACTCAAGCCAACCAGTGAGTGAATAAAGCATGGCAAGCCCTCCAATACACAGCTTAGTGTACCGAAGGGCTAGAACCAAGCAAAATTATTTTGTCAAGCGATAGGCGTAGGCCGTTTAGTTGCTTGAAACATTGCAAACCTTCCAGTTGCAGATGCCGCAGCCAGTCGGCTCACCCGGGGCGCAGCTGGGAACTGGGAAGGCGCTGACTTTCGCGTGCATCACGGGCTGGGCGGAGGTGCTGAGGTGTGCGGAGGCGAAGGCACCGGTGACGACGAGCGAGAGGACGAAAGCGCGGACAATGTTTTTCATGGTTTATTTCTCCGGGGGTACAACTTGTGTAGTAAGTGGCTCAGGTTGTTATCGACAGACCCGATAGAGAGACCATAGAATGTAGACTGAGATAAATCTATTGTAATGAACAATATACGAGTGTAGTAAATAGCTTCGGTTACTGAGGTCATAGCCCCGAAAAAGGGGCAGACGTGGAAACAGGCTGAATGGATTCAGCCGAAGTCCGGCAGACCTTTTCTTAGTGAACCGTTTTAGTCGAAGGCGATCTGGATGAGCAGGATTGCGTTCAGGGTGGTGATGACCGAGACCACGAGCCAACCTGAGAGCCGGGTGCGGAGAGCGCTTGCGAAGGATTCCATCACCGAGACGCGGCTGGTCAGGATAAGCAGCGGGACGAGTGCGAAGGGCAGGGTGAAGCTGAGCACAACCTGCGACAGGTTGAGGATGTGCAGGGGTTCGTAGCCAACGCCGATCACGATGAGCGCGGGCACGATGGTGATGAGCCGGCGCAGGTAGATGGGGAACTTTACGTCGAGAAAGCCTTCGATGATGACCTGACCTGCCATGACTCCGACGGTGGAGCTCGAAAGTCCGGAACAAAGCAGGGCGACGGCGAAGATGATGGCTGCGGAGTGGCCGAAGAGCGGACCGAGGGTGCGGTAGGCGTCTTCGATGGTGGGTGTAAGGTCGCGCGCGTGGCTGAAGGCGACGGCTGCCATGAGGATCATGGCCGAGTTGATGAGCCAGGCCCCGTTCATGGCGACGAAGACGTCGATCAGCTCGAAACGGAGGAAGCGGCTGAGGATCGACTTGTGGAGGGCTGCGGGGTGGCTGAGGTTGCCGTGCATCTGGTCGCGGGCAGGCCGGACTGCGCCGGTCATCTCTTTGAGCCTGGGCTGAACGAGCGCGGAGTGCAGGTAGATGACGTGCGGCATGACGGTTGCGCCGAGCATACCGACGGCCGCGAAGATGGAGTCGTGAAAGTACCTGTGGGAGGAGGTATCGAGCCGCGGGATGAGTGTGTCGAGCATGGCCCGGTGCCAGTCGGGATGAATGAGGAAGACCTCGAAGCCGTAGCAGAGGCCGATGATGCCGACGAGGCCGATGATTCCACGTTCGAGCCAGAGGTGTCCTGCGAGATCGAGTGCGAGGATGCCGAAGACGAGTACGGTGGAGACGAGTGCGGCGGCGAAGAGCGCGGCTTTTGGCGTAAAGCCGTGAGCCAGCATGACAGGACCGAAGAGGAGATAGAGGCCAAGCGCGGCGCCCAGGAACTCGGCGAGGTCGGTGGCGACCGCGGCAATCTCAGCGGTGACCCAGAGGCCGATCGTGACGGGGCGTGAGAAGTGTTTACGGCAGTTCTGCGGAAGAGTGAGGCCGGTGACGATGCCGAGCTTGGCGGAGAGATACTGGATGAGGATGGCCATGGCGTTCGACCAAAGCAGGACCCAGAGGAGCCGATAGCCGAACTCGGTGCCGGCGGAGATGTTGGTGCTGAAGTTGCCGGGATCGATGTAGGCGACGGAGGCGACGAAGGCGGGCCCGAAGTAGGTCCACATGCGTTGGTTCCGGGCGGGCTTTCCTGGAGAAGGGAGGCGAGAGTCGGTGCGTTCGGGTTCCTGGGTTTCGTCTTCATCCAGGGTCTTGCCGGGTGTTTCGGTCGGTCCCGAGAGAATTGGCTGCACTTCGTCCATTCTCCTTCAGAGTAGCACCGGTGCAAGCGGCCGGGCTGAATGCTAGCGTTGAGGCATGAAGGTTCTGGTGATTGGCGGCGGCGGGCGTGAACACGCCCTGGTGTGGGGGCTCAGGCGGAGTGCGCGGGTGACGGAGGTGGTCTGCGCCCCGGGAAACGGAGGCATCGGTGAGCTGGCTCGGTGCGTCGCGGTGGACGTAGCCGATGTGCCCGCGATGGCACGGCTGGTCGAGCAGGAAGCGCCTGCGCTGGTAGTGGTTGGGCCTGAGGTTCCGCTGGCGGCGGGGGTGGTGGATGCGCTGGAGCAGGTGGGAGTTCGCGTATTTGGCCCGACGCAGGCTGCGGCGCAGTTGGAGAGCAGCAAGGGATTTGCGAAGGAGTTCATGGCCCGGTGGGGAATTCCGACGGCAGCGTACGCGGTGTGCCGTTCCGTGGACGAGGTGCGAGAGGCGCTGGGGCGGTTTGCCGCGAAGGTGGTGGTGAAGGCGGATGGACTGGCGGCAGGCAAGGGCGTGGTGATGTGCGAGTCGCATGCGGAGGCGCTGGCTGCGGCGGGCGAGATGTTCGACGGCGGGCTGTTGGGGACGGCGGTCGAGAGCCTGGTGCTGGAGGAGATGCTGGAGGGGCCGGAGGTTTCGTTCTTCTCGATCTGCGATGGCAGAAGCGCGGTGACGCTGGGCTTTGCGCAGGACCATAAGCGGGTGGGCGAGGGGGACACGGGGCCGAATACGGGCGGCATGGGGGCATACTCGACCGACGAGCTGGTGACGGCGGAGATGGCGGAGTGGCTTCGGGTGAACGTGGCACAGCGGGTGGTAGACGGGATGCTCGCTGAGAAGAATGCTTTTCGCGGCGTGCTCTTTACGGGCCTCATGCTGACGCCGGATGGGCCGAAGGTGCTTGAATTCAATACGCGTTTTGGCGATCCGGAGACGGAGGCGCTTATGCTTCGGCTGGAAACGGACCTGGTCGAGATCCTGGAAGCGGCGGTTGACGGACGAACGGGCGAAACAGCAATCCGGCTGAAGCAGGGTGCGAGCGCGTGCGTGATCGCAGCGAGTGGAGGCTATCCGGGCAAATACAGCGCGGGCGAGCCGATTGCCGGCCTGGATACCCTTCCGGAGGGAGTGGAGGTCTTCCATGCCGGGACGGTGGTGAGGGAGGGACGGGTGCTGACGGCTGGAGGACGGGTGCTTGCCGTTTCAGCCGCTGGGAAGGATCTGACGGCGGCACTGGAGCTAGTTTACCGGGCGCTTGCGGGGATCAGCTTCAAGGGCATGCAGTACCGGCGGGATATCGGATGGCGGGCTTTGTGAAGGGCTTGGGTGTCAGGAGTACTGTTCAACCTCTACGGCGGTGGCGTTGGTGAGGGCAGGAGTGGCGGCGAGGAGTGCGTCCATCTTGGCGAGGAGGTCCGAGATGGTGAAGGGCTTCTGGATGAAGTTGTTTTCAGAGAGGATGGGGCCACGCTGTTCGACGAGTTCCTGGGAGTAGCCGGACATAAAGAGGATGCGCAAGGTGGGGAACTCTGTGGTGACCTGACGGACGAGCTCGACGCCATTGAGCCCGGGCATGACGACGTCGGAGAGCATGATCTCGGGTGGGGAGTTTGCTTGTCTCAGGAAGGTCAGTGCCTCCTCGCCGCTGCTTGCCTGGGAGACGGAGAAGGCGTTTCGTTTGAGGATTTCAAAGAGGAGCTCACGCAGTCCGCTGTCGTCCTCGACCACGAGGACGGTGCGCAGGGCGGCGCGGAGAGCGGGCAGCGGGAGGGGAGCGGGCTTGATTCTGGTCGCCTGAAGGACCTGGGGAAAGATCAAGGTGAAGCGGGAACCCTCACCTGGCCGGCTGGTGACATGGATGAAGCCACCGCTCTGGCGGACGATTCCGTAGACGGTGGAAAGGCCGAGTCCGGTTCCTTTTCCGAGTGGCTTGGTGGTGAAGAAGGGATCGAAGATCTGGGTGCGGGTGGCCTCGTCCATGCCGCAGCCGCTATCGATGACCTCGATGACGGCATATGGCTGAGGTCTTGCGCCGGGAAATGCGGTCAGATCCCTTTCGTTGAGGACGCGGAGGCGGGTGGAGATGTAGATTTTTCCTCCATCGGGCATGGCGTCGCGTGCGTTGATGATGAGGTTCATCACGATCTGCTCGATCTGAAGTGGATCGGCAAGGATGCTTCCGGCGTCGGCGCCAGGCTTGAAGTCCATGGTGATGTCTTCGTTGACGACCCTGCGAAGGAGATCGAAGATGGCTTTGAGCGTGGGGTTGACATGTATGGGGCGCGGGAAGGCGATCTGCTGACGTCCGAGGGCAAGCAGGCGGCGAGTGAGATCGGCGGCTCGCTCGGCGGCCATGCGGACGTGGTCGAAGCTGCGTGCGATCTGGGTGCCTGGGGCGATGAAGGGGGCGGCCAGGTCGCAGTTGCCGAGGATGACGCCAAGGAGGTTGTTGAAGTCGTGGGCGACTCCTCCGGCGAGCAGACCGATGGCCTCCATCTTGTGGGCCTGGCGGAGCTGGGTCTCGAGTTCGACATTTTCGGTAACGTCGCGGGAGATGGAGAGGATACAGCTTTGACCTTCGAGTTCGATGATGTCGGCGGTGAACTCGAGGTCTCTTGCCTGGCGTGAGGCGGATTTGAACTTCATGCTGCGGCTCTTGATGCGGCCGTTTCTGGCGAGATCTTCGAGGACGAGAGTGCGCTCGGCGGGGTCGGTCCAGAAGCCGGCTTCCGTGGCTGTCATCTGGAGGAGTTGTTGGCGACTGTAGGGTACGAGCTCGAGGTAGGCGTCGTTGACGTCGAGATACCTGCCGGTGCTGACGACGGTAATGGAGATAGGGAGCGGGCTGCTGCGGAAGGCTTTGCTGAAGCGTTCTTCTGCGCGGAGGAGCTCTTTCTGGGCGTGGACGCGGTCGGTGATGTCTTCGGCGAAGATTTCGAAGCCAGCGATGTTGGCGTCGAGGTCGAGCCAGGGATGGATCTCCCAGCGGAGAAAGTGGATGGAGCCGTCGGCGGCGAGGAATTCGTCCTGTTCGTTGCGGACGATCTGGCCGGCGAGGCAGAGGCGGTGTGCCTCCTGCCAGCGGGCGGCAATGCCGGGGAATAGGTCGGCGAGGGGTTCGCCGATGAGTGTGCGGTCTTCCAGGTTGAAGTCTGTGATCCATCTGCGGCTGACCATGAGGAAGCGCATGTCGCGATCGAAGACAGCGAGGGCGACGGGGGCGTGCTCGATGAAGAGGGCCAAACGCCTTTTGCCGGCGCGCAGAGCCTGCTCCATGGCTTTGCGGGAGGTGATGTCGGAGAAGGAGGAGACGGCGCCGAGGAGATGTCCGGCGGGGTCGTGGAGCGGGCGCACGTTGAGGTTGAGCCAGGTGGAGCTGCCGTCGCTGCGGTGGATGCACATTTCGAAGTTGTGGAGGGGCTTCTGGGTGCGTAGGACGATGGCTACGGGGTGGTCGGGTGGGTCGATGCGGGTGCCGTCGGGGCGCTCGAGCCAGCGGAGGTGCGAGAGGCGTTCGTCGGCGAGGTTGGGCATGGCGTAGCCAAGGATGTTGAGGGATGCGGTATTTGATTCGAGGATGGATCCGGCGGTGTCGACGAAGCCGATGCCCTCCTCGATGGCATCGAAGACGGCGCGGATGCGGTCCTCGCTTTCGCGGCGGGCCTGGCGGACTTCGCGCACGGCCTGGTCTTTGAGCTCGGCTTCGCGGCGATGTTCGCTTCGTCTCTGGGTCTCGGCGAGGAGGCTGATGAGGGTGCCGAAGGCGATGAAGCCGAGGAATGTGACGAGGTCTGCGGGGGTTCTGAGGCTGAGGGTTGCGCGCAGGCCGAGTGTAGGAACGAGGGTGGCGAGGGCGGTCAGGACGGAGGCCAGGATGCCGGGCCACATGCCCGCGACCACGGCAACGACGGTTACGGCCGGGTAGTAGGTGAGGAAGGGTGGAGGGTTGGAGTGCAGGATGTGTGACGCCGACCAGCGCAGGAGGATCGCGGTGGCGACGATGAGGAGCGTTGTCGGGAAGCGGAGGCGCTTCTTCGCGATGGCGACACGTACACGTGAAATCATCCGGATCTTCGCCCTGTCCTGCTCAGTGTGGGTTTGCAGAATCCTGTCTAGTGAACGAGATCAGTTTAGGGGAAGCGAAGACGGATGAGAGGGCAATCCCCCCGGGAGGGTGCAGGTTAATGGCGGATTGGCTCGAGATTTCCCGAATTGGGCGCAGTGAGGGGAGTTTCGGGGGGCTGGGGTGTGCTGCGGTCTAAACGAGTTCGGAGCCTTCGGGGCTGCCGAGCCTTTCGATCATGACGTCTGTGGACTTGATGAGAGCGGCTGCGGTGTCTCCTACCTTGAGTTGGAGCTCGCGGACCGCGTTTGCGGTGATGATGGCGGTGATGTGGGCGGATTCGAAGGCGAGGACGACCTCGGCGAGAAGGCCTTCGACACGGATGCTGACGACTTTACCGGCGAGCTGGTTACGCCCACTGACACGGCGAAAGCGCTCACGGGATTCTGCCGGGGGCTTGGCGCGGTCGGTGGCGAGGAATGGCTTGAGTGTGGAGGTGGCGATGCGGTGGTGACCGCCGGGAGTCTGAGTGGTGGTGAGCTTGCCGGTAAGGATCCACTGCTTGATGGTCGGGTAGCTGATTCCGAGCAGGTGGGCCGCTTCACGTGGAGTCAGCATGGGGTCGGAGAGGGTCATGCGGCGTGAGTCCTTGAGAGCAGGTGAGGCTACAAGCGGGAGTCTATACCGCTGGGTGATCTGGCCTGCCGGCGGAAGCAAGTCCGAGAGGCTGGACCGGGTTTAGTGCGGCGGCGTGGATGCAGGCGTGGATGGCCTGGCCGCGGAGGTTGGGAGCGGGGTGGGCGAAGGCGGGGCTGACCGGGCTGCCGAACCTGGGAGCAGCCCGGGTGTGGGGCGGC
This sequence comes from Lichenicola sp., assembly GCA_964658635.1. Taxonomy (GTDB): domain Bacteria; phylum Acidobacteriota; class Terriglobia; order Terriglobales; family Acidobacteriaceae; genus Edaphobacter. Next base: position 30,567 of record CAZZZP010000041.1, read on the forward strand.
GGCTGGTGTGGATCCAGTTGACGAGTTCGTCGAAGGTCTGGCCGATCTCGACCTGGGAGAAGGTGCAGTGGCCATCGTGGCGGACGTACTGCTGGACGAGATTCTGGGAGAAGCCGGCGATGGCGACCTGCTCGGCATAGACGGTCAGGGTTGGAGTCGGGATACGGGGATCGTAGGTGGTGTGGAGGGCGAGCATGGGCTTCGCGAGGCGTCCTGTAGGCGTGTAGTGGCGGAGCAGGTAGTCGCGGGCGCGCGGGTCGGCAGTGTAGCGGTGGACGCCGTCATTGAGGGCATTGTCGGAGACGGTGGCAGTGGGATCGGTGCCGGCGTAGAGGAAGTTGCGGTTGTCGAAGGGGTTACCGTGGGCGCGGCGCTGCATGTCTCCTATGACGTAGGTGAAGTAGACCATGGCGTCGGCGACATCATGGTCGGTGTGCAGGGCGGTGAGGTTGCGGAGCGCGGTTGCGGCGGGCGGGTTCGCGTGGAGTGCGTCCTCGACGCGGCGGCGCAGGGTGCGGGACTCCTGAAAGTCGGCTGGGATGGGGTCGAGCGGCGGAAGCAGGCCGGGGAAATAGAAGTCGAAGGCTGCGCGCCAGGCGAAGCGACGCTGGAAGGCGAGGTCAGTGGGGCCGACGGAGCCGCAGAGATCGAGACCGCCGACATAGGTCTTCGGGTTGAGCTCGAGGTTGGCGACGACGAGGGCCCCACCCATGGAGGCACCGACGACAAAGGTTTCGATGCCCCCGTCTTTTTTCGCGGCTTTGCCGAGAGCGGGCTGGCCGTAGCGCTTGATGAAGTACTGACGGAGGATCTCAGTTTCGGGGAAGGCTTCCGCCAACGCCCAGCCGGGAGTGGAGTAGCCGGACTGGATGACGGCGTATCCGCGCTCGAACATGGGGGCGGTCTGTTCCCCGAGCAAAGCGTTGATGTGGTAGGTAAAGGGGCCTTCGGCGTAGCCGTGGAAGAAGACGACGAGCGACCGATTCCAGTTGGCGGGGATGTCGATGCGGTATGGGACCTGGTCGAGCGTTCCGACCTCTGTGAGGCCGGTGGAGGAGCGCAGAACTTCCGGGTCCGGGTCACGCCTGGAGCCGAGACCCTGGCTGGCAGCGGTGAAGCAGAGGAGGAATAGGGATGCGAGCAGGAGTCGAAAGGGCGGGTTGGAGAGGTTGGTCATGCGTGCGGGTATTCGCGTCATTCTAACCCGCACGCGCGAATGGTGGCCGCTTTCAGTTGCGGATTGCATGTTGTGGGTCAGCGATTGAGCCGGTAGGCGATACCGAAGGAGAAGATGGGAAAGAAGCGCAATGGGGCGAGGTCTGAGGTCAATCTGTTCTGTTCGCCAAGGATATTGGCGCGATTTTCTGGAGTATTGATCGAACCACAACCCTGGTTGCTGCACGCACTGCCGGTGAAGGCGAGTGCGACGGTAGGCGCGGAGGTGTATTCAAAACCGAGTTCGGTGGGGAAGGACAGGCGGCGGCCGCTTGAGGGGAACATGCTTCCCCAGCCGAGCGTGATGCGCGGGGCGACGGTCTTGCCGAAGACGATGTTGGCGTTGCCGTTGACGGGATCGGATGCCTGGCTGGTGTAGTCGACGTTATTGAGCGTGAAGGTGGAGCCTGCCGGCTGGTTGAGCAGGGCAGAGACGCTGTTCCGATTGTGAACGGTGATGCCTGGCGAGATGCGGAAGCCGACGTGGAAGGGGAAGTAGTCGACTGCGACGTACTCGTTATTGAAGGCGAGCGAGCCGGTGGCGTTAAGGCCGTTGGTGGTGAAGGTGGTGGAGTAGTTGAAAGCCTGGCCGCCGCCGCGGAGATCGAGATGGCGTGAGAGGGGGGTAGCGAGCTCCCCGCCGATGCCGCCAGTTCCAAGGCGGAGGCCAACGGCATAGGTGCGGAAGGGCCGGATGGGCGAGGGTCCTATCGGTGCGCGGGCTTCTTGAGCTTGCAGGGAGGCAGCCGAGAGGATGGCGAGGGTGGTGACGCACAGACGCGCATGAGAAGGGGTCAAGTGATGCACTCCTGGTGTTGCGTTGAAGTTGGAGGATGGTTGAACCCTTGCGGCAAGCAAAGGGTAGCTCCAGAGGGTTACAGCCCGGCTGCAACTTCCAGGTGAAGGCGGCCGGACTTTTGTGTGGGTTCAGGCGTTCGGCGGGTGCCAGGCCTGAGGGAGTTCGCCGCGCGGCCCCTGAACCGGGTCAATGGCGGGGAAGTGGAGAGAGTGCATGCGCGCGATAGCCGCCTGATCGGGCGCGGTGCGGCAGATATCCCAGTGCTGGCCTGCGGGATAGGCGCCGATGACAAGGAAGGAAGGGGTTGCGCTGATGCGGCAATGGCCGGTGCCGGTGGGGAGGACGATGACGTCGCCGGCCTCTACGGTGAGCTCGTGGCCGGCTTCACCGCCGAGCATCAGATGCGCGGAGCCGCCGGCAAAGCCGAGGACCTCGTGGGCGGTGGAGTGGTAGTGGTGGAAGTCGTAGACGCCGTTGCGCCACTGGGTGGGCCACTGGTTGCGGGCGAAGGCCTGTTCCATGCGATCGGCGGCGGAAGGAGAGGGTTCGAAGGCGCGGTGGTAGATCAAGACGGGGAGGTGTTCGTTGTTGGGCATCCAGCCGTTACGGCTGAGCTGGAGGGGCTGGAACTGAACACTGCTTTGGGAGCGCGCGGCCGAGGTAAGGGCTAGAGCAGCCATGGCAGTGTTGAACTGTCTTCTGTCCATCCGGATTGGATGCAGGGAGGGCGAGCAAAGGCGCCCTGACGGCGGGGACCTGGCGCCGTGGACGGGTGCCCAGCCTTACGGTCAGGCTCGGGGCTTGTTCCACTGACGCGTTCTTCTGCGCTCCTGCCTGTCGCGGTTTGCTCTTTCCATCCGATTCAGCAAGAGCATTAGGCCGACGGTCACGAGAAATACGAGACCGATAACGAGGCGCATGAGGGTTCTGTCGTCAGTCCACGATGCCTGCATGGCTCAGTTTCGACGCATGGCGAAGTGGATCATTTGCTGAAAGTCAAGGAGGGGAGTGATTGGGTGGGGAGAGAAGGATCTAACGCGTCTCTGCGGCCCATCAGGAACAGCAACTGGTTGGACAGACAGTCGCGCAAGTCATCGAGCATGCAGGGTTGCCAGGCACCTAGAGCGGTGGTGCAGAAGATGAGTGCAAGGGAGCTAAAGGGTGTTGAGAACGCGTTGCGCAGATGCATTTGCTGATGGCCATCAGGGGACGATGTCCTATCTGATCCCGGTGGGCGGCGCTTTCGGACGAGGCACCGGTACACAGTTGTGCAACGTGGCAAACGTCCAGTGCGGCGGATGCGTTTTGCGTCGCCCCTTGCTGCGAGAAGGGCGCAATAGAAGTCAGCTTCGGCGATACCCGTTCATCGCGATGAATGGAGTACCCCGCACGAGGTGTGTGCCGGACGTGGTGCAGAAAATGGTCGGGACGACTGACGCAGAGCGCGCGATGACGATCTTCGCTCACGAGAAAATGGTCGGGACGACTGACGCAGAGCGTCGTAGCAAGACTTACGCGTACAGAAAATGGTCGGGACGACTAGATTCGAACTAGCG
>CAZZZP010000042.1:0-33613 GCA_964658635.1 Lichenicola sp.
AAACGGCGTCGATATCTGAACCTCCCTGTACACCCACAGCTAATCTGCTCTAAAGTTTGGTTCGGCGAGATTCCAGCGTGCTCTTGCCCGCGAGGTTATGAGCTATGGCTGCCTGGATGAGGTTCTTCAGGGCTTCGTGGTTGAGCGGTTCCCCTTCGGCGAGGTCGATGGCGCGGCGCACGTTTCCGTCGAGGCTTGCGTTGAAGAGGCCGGCGGGGTCGGACAATGAGGCACCCTTGGCGAAGGTCAGTTTGACGACCTTCTTGTAGGATTCGCCGGTGCAGAGGATTCCGCCACAGGACCAGACTGGAACGCCTCTCCACTTCCACTCCTCGGTGATTCCCGGGTCGGTTGCGAGGATGACGGCTCTGACCTGGGCGAGCACCTGGCCGCGCCAGTCGGCGAGAGCGGCGATCTTCTGGTCGATGAGGATAGAGGCGGATTCGGCGGGGATGGGAGCCTTCCTTTCCAGATCCAGAGTGATTCCGAGTCTCGAAGCCATTCACCGCGATGAGCTGCGGTGAATGGGCTTGCTGGCTTTCAGGCTAGAGCAGATTAGCTGTTGCTGTGGAGTGGAGGGATCGTGCAGAGCCGTTTTCCTTGGAAGAAAACGGCGTCGATATCTGAACCTCCCTGTACACCCACAGCTAATCTGCTCTAGGCGACGGGATGCTTGAGGATCTCGGCGAGGTTGTGCAGGCGGTTGGCGTCGGCGGGGTCCTTGGCGCCGGTGGCGTCGTCCTGCAGGTTGAAGGAGAGGCGGTTGAGCTTCGACAGGTCCTTTTTATTGAGGTGCGACTTTTCAGCGTCGGCGATGGTGCTGCGGACGGCGCTGAGACGGTCGGCGGAGAGGACATTCGAGCGCTCAAGCTGATCGACGTAGGCCTTGGCGACGACGAGCTTTGCCGGCCAGTCGAGGCGGGTCTGGTGCTGCACGTTGAGCTCGTTGAAGTGGACAGAGTTGGCGGCGTCGATCTCGTTCTGGGTCAGGAACTTGCTGGGCGTGAGCTTGAAGACGTCGATGCCGCGTGCGATTTCGGAGCCGTAGATGAAGCCGTTGTACCAGTAGGCAGACCAGTCGCCGCCGAGGATGAGGGTCTTGTCGTTGACCGGGCCGCGGTCGAAGTAGGCGATCTCGAAGGGGTGGGCGGCGTCGGTGAAGTCCATGATGGAGATGCCGCCCTGGTACCAGGCCTGGACCTCGATGTCGCGGCCGGGGATGGGGACGAGCGAGCCATTGTGGGCGACGCAGTTTTCGGTATCGGACTGGGCTGCGGGCATCTTGTAGTAGCTGGCGAGTGAGAGCTTGTCGTCTTTGAGGTTGAAGATGGCGTCGGCGCCCCACTTGAGCGGGTCGGTTGGCCGGCAGCGCGCGCCCATGCCTCCTCCCCACTCGTCGGTGAAGACGACTTTGGTGCCGTCGTTCGAGAAGCTGGCGGAGTGCCAGTAGGAGTAGTTGGGGTCGTTGACGGCGTCTACGCGCTTGGGGTGGACGGGGTCCTTGATGTCGAGCAGCAGACCGTTGCCGGAGCATGCGCCGGCGGCGAGGCCGATGGCGGAGTAGACGGTGATGTCGTGGCACTGATTGGTGTCGGCTGGTTTTTCGGCGCCCTTGTCGTGGCTGCCGCCGTTGTTGAGGCCGTTGAGCGCGCCGGAGCGCGGGTCCATGAAGACGCGGGGGCTGGAGACGATCTTCGCCTGGTCGGGATGAGCGACGGGAACCTTGATGACGTCGATGCGGAAGAGGGAGGTGTTGGGATCCTTGTCGGGCGCGTCATTGGAGCAGCCGGCGAGCTCTTCGGACTGGCGGACGAAGGAGGTTCCGGAGACGTAGAGGTAGACGTTGTCCTTGTCGTTGGGATCGGTGACGAGGGTGTGGGTGTGGGAGCCGCGGCAGGTCTGGACGGCGGCTACCTGGCGGGGCTTGAGGATGTCGGAGATGTCGAAGATACGGACGCCACGGAAGCGATCGGGACTGGCGGCGGGGATGCGGCGGTCATGCTCGTGGCCGGCCTCGGGCGGAGGCGGCGGAGGGAAGGCCTGGGTGCCGCAGTCGAGGCGGCCGTTGGGCATCTCGACCGAGTAAAAGAGCAGGTTGCCGTAAACGGAGACGTCGCCCTGGCCGCCGGGGCAGACGATGGAGGTGACGAGCTTGATCTTTGCGGGGTCGGCGATGTCGTAGATGTTGGCGCCGTAGAAGTTGCCCTGGAAGAGGTGCGTGCCCTGGAAGGCGAAGTCGGAGTTGGCGAAGGCGAGCTGGGCATAGACGAGCTGCCTGTCTTTCGGGAGCTTCGAGGTGTCGCTGATTCCGAGGGTCTTGAGGGCTTTCTGGACGGACGGGTCGTCTGCGGAGGTTGCCGGCAGGTCGAAGGCGGCGGGTTTCTTAAGGAAGGCGAGGTGCTGCATGCCCATGGCGGCTTCGCCGGCGTCGTACATTCCGGCCTTGAGGCCGACGCGGGGATCGCTGGTGGAGGAACCGGTCATTCCGGCGGGCAGGGCGGTGGGTCCGTCTCCCTCATGGTCCTGGGCCTGGAGCAGGCTTGTACCACTGAGCGCGACAAGAGCCGCAAGGGTAAGGGCAGCGAGAGAGCGGAACGGGGTCATCGTTTCTCCTTTTTTTCTTGTACTTTCTCTGGTGAGGCGGAGGTTTGGAGCAGGTTCTGCATGATGCGGATTTCAGCGCGCTGGGTATTGTCGACGTCGGTGGCGAAGTTGAAGAGGTCGGCGTCCTGACCGGCGCCGGGTGAGTTGAAGAGCTCGCCGACCATGGTGAGGGCGCCGGTATGGTGCTGGATCATGCCGGTGAGGAAGAGGTGGTCGAACTCGGGTCCGCTGGCGTGGCGGAGGGCGTCCATCTGCTGGGGGGTGAGCATGCCGGGCATGAGCGGCATGGGGTTGCCGGACATGTCCATGTCGGGCATGCCGGGCATGGACATGGAGGTGGGCTGGTGGCGCGCCTCGAGCCAGCGGGTCATGAGCTTCATCTCGTCTGTCTGGGAGAGCGAGATGCGGGCGCCGAGGGCCTGGACCTGCTCGTTTTTGGTATGGGTGGGAATGAGGGCGGTCATCTCGATGGCCTGACCATGATGCATGATCATGCCCTGCATGAAGGAGATGTCGGCCGGGGAGAGGATGGGGGTGGCGCCGGTGGTGTCGGGTGGGAGGATCCTGCTGGGCTGGCCGGGCGCTCCGGGCTGGACGATGGGCGCCTGGTCGGATTGAGCACAGAGGATGGCGGGTGCGGTGAGAGCGACAGTTGCGGCGAGGATGAGGCGGAGCTTCACGGGTGAGAGCAGAGGCATGTCCGGTGAGACCAAGCTATCACGGCTTCCTTGGCTTGCCCACGCCAAACCGGCGTGACGGTGCCGGTGTGGCGGGGTACGGTTACTTTGCAAGGGGCTTGGCTTCTTCGCGGGTGGGCTGATTTTTGCCGTGCTCAGGGTCGTACTGGTGCTTGACCATCCAGGCCTTGAAGTCGGCAGAGGTCTCCTGGTTGATCTGGCCGTTGCGAGAGTAGTAGGCAAAATCCTTGACGTCGGTCTGGAGGGTGCAGGTGAAGAAGGAGCCGGACTTGCCGAAGACCGGGAGCAGGACTACCAGCTCCTTGCCGGTTTTTTTCCATTTTGCGGGGTAGGTGTCGAAGCCTAGCGAAGGGCGCAGGTTGTTCTCACACGCGAAATTGAAGTCGACTGCGTGAACTTCGCCGTTGGCGAAGAGATTGGCCCGGCCTTCGCCTTTGGACTCCTCAAGCTCGCGATGCTGGTAGAAGCTGGTTTGAGAGCGGTTGAAGATGTGCAGGCGCAGCGGGTAGTCGGAGGGATCTTTGCTTTCGGCGGAGAGGGTGGTTCCGGCCAGGAGAGCGGCGGTGCAGAGGAGGGAGGCGAAGCGGCGTGCCTGGGTGCTCATGAGGCGGATTTTAGAACGCCCCGGACACTCGGGCAACGACATCGTTTGCCTGGCTCGGGTCCTTGGGCTTCGCGCAAGGACGCCAAGAGCACGGACAGAAAAGCCCCGCGGCGATTGCTCGCTGCGGGGCTTTTGGATGGTGCGGAGTTTAGGCTGCGGAGGTGGTGGTCTCTTCCGGAGCGTCGCTCTTGATGGTGACCTTGACGTGCGCGGTGACTTCGCGGTGCAGCTTGATGGGAACATGGAACTCGCCGAGGGTCTTGAGGGGCTCTTCGAGGGCGATCTTGCGGCGATCGACGGTGAAGCCCTTCTGCTCGAGCGCGTGGGCGATGTCGCCAGAGGTGACCGAACCGAAGAGGTGCTCGCCGTCTCCGACCTTGCGCTCGAAGGTGAGTTCGACTTCGCTCATCTGGCGGCCGAGATCCTCGGATGCGGACTTCTCCTTGGCCGACTTGCGGAGGGCCGAGGCTTTCATCTGCTCGATGACTGCCTTGTTGGCGGTGGTGGCTTCGATGGCAAGCTTGCCGGGCAGGAGGTAGTTGCGTCCATAACCGTCGGCTACTTTAACGACGTCGCCACGATGGCCGAGCTTCTGTACGTCTTCTTTTAGGATGACTTCCATGTTGAATCTCCAGTGTTCTTGCGCGGGTCTATGGTCCGTCCGCGAGGTGAGGTTGCGAGGAGTCAGGCCGGGATGAGCATTGATTCTGCAATCGTCGTCGGCAGCGGGATAGCATCCCCGAACTCCCGCATGACTGCCAGGTGTCCGGTGATGGCTTCCTGCATATTCGTTTTGGTCGCAGGCAGGCTGGTTCCGGTGGAGATGCAGCCGGGCAGATCGGGAACATAGGCGCTGTAGCCGGTCGGGGTCTTCTCGTAGACGACGACATACTCGCTGCTGTTTGGAATCTGATCCATGGCTGTCATCTTTTCAGACCTGCCTGCTTGAGAATACTGTTTTGGGTTCCGGTTGCGACATCCTCTGACGGTTGGCCTGGAGTGGTGACCGTTCCGGGCTTCGTCGGATGGCGGAAGTGACGATGGCTGCCAGTGGTTCGGACGTGCTGCCAGCCATCGCGTTCTGCCAACTTGAGGAGGTCGCGAACCTTCATCGTCCGCTTAGAAGCGGGCAGCGAAGGCGAGCAGGGCAATGTTGCGCGACTGCTTGATGGCGAGCGAGAGGCGGCGCTGGTGGCGGGTGCAGACGCCGGTCAGACGACGCGGGACGATCTTGCCACGCTCGGCGACGAAGCCCTGAAGCAGGCGGACGTCGCGGTAGCTGATGGCGTCGATCTTCTCGGTGCAGAACTTGCAGACTTTTTTGCGGCGGAAGAACTTGCGTCCGCCGGGTCCACCACCGGGTCCGCCGGCGGGGCGTGGGCCGCCCGGGCCGCCGGGTCCGCCAGCGGGACGGGGAACGCGGGGGGTGAATGCGGGACGTTCGGACGGAGCAGGCGCTGCTGCCTGCTCGGGTGCTGCGTTGGTGACTTCGTCAGCCATTTCAAAACCTCTCAAATCTCGTTGTTCGTTCTACGTGGCCTGTCCACGTGGCCGGGGCGCGTGGCTTAGGCGGAGACGGGCTCGGCTGCGGGCGCTTCGGTGGCGACAGGAGCGGTGGGCTCAGCGGTCGCATCGGCATCGGGTGCAGCGTCGGTGGTTGCGGCAGGCGCGGCGGAGGGGAAGGGGTGCGCCGGCTGGGCCGGGATCGCGCTGCGCTTGACGTGCGAATCGCGGTGCGCCTTGATCTTGGCGAGACGCTTCTCTTCCTCATCCATGCGGACCGTGATGAACTTGATGACCTGCTCGGAGACGCGGAGACGGCGCTCGATCTCGGTGATCAGCTTGCCTTCGGCGGCGATGGTGAGAAGAACGTAGAGGCCGTCGTTGAACTTGCGGACGGTGTAGGCCAGGCGGCGCCGGCCCATCTTCTCGGTGGAACGGATCTCTCCGCCACCATCGGTGACGTTCTTGTGGAAGCCTTCGATGAGCTTGTCGAGGTCTGCTTCTTCAACGTCCGGGCGGACGATGAACATGATTTCGTAGGTGCGATTGTTCATGGGTTCTGCTTTCTGCGAAGTTCTGCTTCGCACCGTGTCCGCGAGGTGGTCTGCGGGCAATCGGTCTGGAGTGAAACGAGGGTATAGGCTGTGGAGAACAGGGTGTAAAAGCGCACCTCGTTCTCCACAGCCAAGCATTAGTTTACTGCTTTCGGCGGGTTTACGGCGCGTTATCTTCCGCATTGCCGTTCACCTTGCGGTTGAACTCGTTCATAGCCTTCAGCGGGCCGTCGGTAAGGATCATCTCGACTGCGCGCACTGCGTCGTCGAGGACCAGATCCAGCTCCTGCAACTGCATCTTGCGCATGGGAGCGAGGAGATAGTTGCTGCCGCCGGCCTTGATCTCGCGTCCAGTCACGGTGGGAGGTTTACCAACGCCGATGCGGACGCGCATGAACTCCTGGGTGCCGAGCGAGGAGAGGAGCGACTTAATCCCGTTGTGCCCTCCGGCGGACCCGCGCTCGCGGATGCGCAGCTGGCCGAGCGGAATGGCGAGCTCGTCGTAGAGGACGATCAGATCGGAAGGGGTAAGCGCCAGCTCCCTGAGCAGGGCGGCTGCCGAAAGTCCGCTCAGATTCATGAAGGTCTCGGGTTTGGCCAGCAGGACGTCGTGCCCTGCCAGCCTTGCCCGCCCGGTGAGTGCCTTGCCCCGGCGATTTGCCACCTGGACGCCGCATCCCTCGGCTAAACGATCGATTGCTAGAAAGCCCGCGTTGTGTGGGGTGAACTGATATTCGATACCTGGGTTTCCGAGACCGACAATCAGCTTCATGCGCTCGCTTTGCTCGCGGTTCCTTATTGCTGGTTATTTGTTGTTTGTCAAAGCAAACAACAAATAACCAACAACGTACAACTGCCTTCCTACTTCTTCTTGGCGTCTGCGGCGGGGGCGGCGGCTGCTGGAGCATCGCCCTTGCCCTTCTTGGCGACTTCAGGCTCGGCAGCCTCGGGGACGACAGGCTCGAGCGTGGTGTCTTCCTTGACCAGGGTGACGTGCGCCACCAGGGCCTGCTCGTCGCCGACGAATTTGAGCTTGCCGGAGTGCGGCAGATCGGAGATATGGATCGCGCCGTAAAGTTCGAGGTCGGTCACGTCCACGTCAAGGTGATCCGGAATATCGACCGGCAGGCACTCGACTTCCACCTCGCGCAGTACCTGGTCGAGGACGCCGCCGGCATTCTTGACGCCAACCGGGATACCTGAGAGCAGGACGGGAACCGAGACGATCATCGCCTTGTTCATCGCAATGCGCTTGAAGTCGATGTGGAGGAGCTTGCCCTTGATCGGCTCGTGCTGCCAGTCAACGATCATGGCTTTGACGACGGGAGAGCCTTCGACGTTGAGGTCGAAGATGGTGTTGTGGCCGGATTCGGAATGAAGGATCTTGGTGACGACGCGGGGGTCGACGGAGACGGCGACTGCTTCCTGGCCTGCGCCGTAGACGACCGCGGGAATTTTGCCTTCAACGCGCACGCGACGTGCGTGGTTCTTGTTGAACTTGCCGGTGCGTGGGGTTGCGACGACTGCGTCAAACTTCTGTGAAGCCATGGCTTTATTGTCCTTTCGGGCACGAGCGTTGGTGAGGGATCGGGGCTCAGGGCCCAGGACCAGTCAACCTGTCTTGCTCGCTCCGTTTGCGGAATCACTCCGCTGAGGTTCAGGTCCTGCGTTGTCCTGAGTCTTACTGAGCTCCAGATCCTGAGCCCTGACCCCTGCCTTTAGTTGAACAGCGTCGAGACGCTGGTCTCCATGTGAATGCTCTCGATGGCGCGTCCGAGCAGGCCTGCGATCGAGAGAACCTTTATTTTATCCACCGCCTTCGCGTCTTCGCGAAGAGGAATGGTGTTGCTCACGACGAGTTCCGTCAGCCGCGAAGCAACGATGCGCTCTACGGCGGGGCCGGAGAGTACGGGGTGGGATGCGCAGGCGTAGACCTTGCTCGCTCCCTGGGCAAGCAGCGCGTCGACAGTTTTGACGAGCGTGCCTGCGGTATCGATGATGTCGTCGAGGATGAGGCAGGTTCTGCCGCGTACATCGCCGATGACGTTCATGACTTCGGTGACGTTGATGTCGGTACGTCGTTTATCGACGATGGCCAACGGAACGTCGAGCTTTTTCGCGAAGAATCTCGCGCGTTCGACTCCACCTGCATCCGGGCTGACGACGGTCAGGTTGGGCAGGTTGAGCTCCCGGAAGTACCCGACCAGCACCGGGCTGGCGAAAAGGTGATCGACCGGGATATTGAAGAAGCCCTGAATCTGGGCGGCGTGCAGGTCGACGAGCAGGGCGCGGTTGGCGCCGGCAGTCGTGAGCAGATCGGCCACGAGCTTGGAACTGATGGCGACGCGCGGGCGATCTTTGCGATCCTGCCGGGCGTAGCCGTAGTAGGGGATGACCACCGTGATACGCGCGGCGGATGCCCGCTTGAGCGCGTCGATCATGATGAGGAGTTCAACCAGGTGCTGGTCGACGGGGAAGCTGGTGGGCTGAATGACGAAGACGTCCGCGCCGCGAACGTTTTCGAGCAGCTGGAAGTAAACTTCGCCGTCGGAGAAGCGCTGCATGCGAGTTTCGCCGAGCGGCACTCCTACGAACTTGCAAACCTCCTCGGCGAGAGCCTTGTTTGCTTCGCCGGAGAAGATCTTGAAACGTTTCGCCTCGCTGAGCCGGCCGGAGCGTTTTTTCTCGGGCGCGGCTTTTGCGATGGCTGCTTGATTTGCTGCCGAGGCAGCGGGTGTTGCTTGCGAGGCGGCGTCAGGTGTGGGGGCTTGGTTCGCCTCCGGGTTAGCCTGCAGGGAATTGGCCTGCTGGCTCATCTGTTCGTCGCGCGCTAAATCAGGGGGTAGAACCGCAGTCGTGTTTTGTTGTGTCACCTGTGTTGAAACTCCTTTGGCTGGTTGACCTTAGGTGAATCCTGCTGCTTTCGGTCTTTGCTTCCGAGCCCTGTTTGGGGCCGGTACTTCGGCTTGACGAGGTATAAGACTTCTGGTTCGTTCCATCTACTGCTTGTACTGGCGCCTGTTTACGGCGAGAAGTGCAAAAAGCTTTGAATCGGCGGCCGGGCTCTTGTCGAGCCGGGTCGCAAATACCCTGGTTTACTGCTGTTCCCCTATGTTCTTTGGGGGTGAACGTTGGCTGCACTTCCGTGTAGCGTGCTGCACCTTATGCAGACGGGGACCGAGTGACTGGTTGGGCGACTAGGATTCGAACCTAGATTGAGTGCTTCAAAGGCACCTGACCTACCATTGATCGATCGCCCAGTACCTGGTTCCCGCTTCAAGTATAGCTGGGACGAGTTACTCTGCGAACATTTTGCTCCAGTAGGCTTGTCTGGGCATGGTCGATGTGACGATTGCCTGGACGTCGTGCTGCTGGAGCCGTTGTTGAGCGGCGCTTGCATCTGCAATCGACCGGTAAAGGCCGAACAGGGCAGAGCCGGAACCTGAGAGCGCGGCGTAGACGGCGCGATTCTCCTGTTGATCCCCCATCAAGTGTCGCTTGATTTGGCCAAGGAGGGGATTCTGAGGAAAGACGACGGTTTCGAAGTCATTTTGAATCCCGGCCTGGACAAGCGCGAGAAGGGAGTTCTCGGCCAGATCGATCTTAGAACTGCTCGTATCCGCTGAAGGATGTGTGTGACGTTGCTCACAGGAGCGCCCATGCTGTTTTTCAGAGCCGTCCAGGCTAGCGCCCGAACCAAGTTCCGGAAGGATACCGGAGGTGCCAGCCGAGCTTTGTCCGGATCGATATCCGAGGACAGAAGCGTAGGTTTGGCTCAACTTTTCAAGTGTACCCTGGTTTGTCGGATTGTGCAAATCGTGGGTGGAATTCGTTTCGAGCAACGCGTCCCAGTCGCGGAAGGCCTGCGGAGTCGAAACGCCGGTATTCGGGAGGGCGATGACGCAGGGGATCTCGCCAGAGCCATTGAGGGTGACGTCTGGAGCCTCGGCGACAAGCTGGCCACGGTCGGTGCCAACGACGGAACCGCCCAGAAGGAAGAGCGGGACGTCGGATCCGACCTGGGCCGCGATTTCGAGGCGAATGTTTTCAGGGAGGCGGACAGAGAGTTCCCGCTCGAGCGCTATCAGAGCGGCAGCGGCATTGGCCGATCCAGCGCCCATGCCACCCTGAATGGGCAGATGCTTCTCGATGCGGATATTGACACTGGCTGTGCGGCCCATGTGGTCGAGAGCCAGTTGAACCATCTTCCAGGCGGTGTTGCGCGGATCGCGGGGGACGCGCGGGTCGTTCGATGTGATCTGGATCTGTGTCTTGAGCGCGGGTCTGGCGCTTACGGTGAGGAGGTCGTGCAACGCGAGGGTCTGATAGAGAGTGGAGAGGGAGTGGAAGCCGTCCGGGCGGGGAGAGCCGATGGCCAGGCCCAGGTTGATCTTCGAGTAGGAGCGGACTACGGAAGGCATTGCCTCATTCTATGGCGCAAAGAGCTTCGGAGTGCCTAGAAGGGCGATCTAACTGGCTGGGTCGCGTGCGAGCGCAAGCGTTGGTGAGGAGTTTCTCCATCGTACTGACCTGGTGGTCTGGACTGCTTACTCGTACTTGAGAGTTTCGACGGGATCGAGGGCGGAGGCCCGAGTTGCGGGCAGCATCCCGAAGAAGACGCCGACGGCTACTGAAGTGAGCAGGGCGATGATTGCCGACCAGTAGGAGATCGGGATCTTATAGGGCGTGAGGAACGAGACCGACAGCGGGACTGCGAGCCCGAGTACAGTGCCGATGATGCCGCCTGCAAGCGAGAGGAAGACGGCCTCGGTCAGGAACTGGAGGCGGATCTCCCGGGCAGTGGCGCCGAGTGCCTTGCGAATTCCGATTTCGCGGGTCCGGGCAGAGACGTTGGCGAGCATGGAGTTCATGATGCCTACACCCGAGACGATGAGAGTAACGAGCGCGGCCAGGCCGAGGACGAGCGTCAGCATGTCGGCGATGTTGGCCATGTCGTGGAGGATGCCGGTCATCAGGAAGGCGGTGTATATAGACGTTGGACGGTGCCGGTTGCGGATGATGGCGCTGATCTGCTTAGCCGCCGGCTCCACGTCGGAGGAGTTCTGCATAGTGAAGAAGATCTCTTTCACTTTGTCAGTACCCGTGAAGTAGCGTGCGACCTGATAGGGGATGAGGATGGTCTGATCGGAGATCTCGGACTGGCCGCGGGTATCGAAACTCTCCTCAAAGACGCCGATGATGGTGAAGGGAATGCCGCGGATGGTGATGCTCTGGCCGACGGCTTGCGATGGGCTGCTGAAGAGTGCGTTGGCGAGCGGGGTGACGAGGACGGCAACCTTGGTGTGGAGCAGCGCGTCCTGATCGTCGAAGAACCGGCCGGCGACTACACGCAGATTGCGCACGAACTTGTATTGCGGTGAGACGCCAAGGATCATGGTGTCCTTGGTAATGCCGCCGCCCATCGAGATGACGGTGTTGTCCTCGAGCATGGGGGAGGAGGCGACGATTCCCGGCACTTGTGAGAGGACCGCGTCGAGGTCTTCGCGGGTCATGTTGTCTGGGGTGCTGGTGTTGTCCGGACCGATGACGGAGCCGCCGCCGTATTGCATTTCAATCTTATTGGGGCCGATCGAGGAAAGCTGGTCGAGCGCGTACTGCTTGCCGGTGAGGCCAAGCGTGGCGACCAGGATGATGGAGGCCGAGCCTATGACCATGCCGAGCATGGTGAGCAGGAAACGGACCTTGGAGGCACGGAAGCTGTCGACGGCGAGGTGCACTGTCTCGCGCAGGCTGATGGTTGCGCCGGCGGTAGAGAGTGTTCGTTCGAAGCTGGAGGCGCCCCGAGCCGGGTAGGTGACGGATTGTTGCGCAGTTGTGGCCATGACGCTGTGCAGCTTAGACTCATACCAGTATCGCCGGGGTGCAAGGTTTCCTGCTAACCTTTTGCTAGAGGCATCCGCGTCAACCGAGTTGCGGAGGGATGTGTGAGTGGTTGAAACAGGCGGTCTTGAAAACCGCTTAGCCTTAACGGGCTACGGGGGTTCGAATCCCTCTCCCTCCGCCAAAGATTTTCACCGGCGCTTTGCGTCTTGAGTTCGACTCGCTCTCCCTCCGCCCTGAAGTACGCTAACGCACAGCGTCGAGGTGTAAGAGCTTGTCCCCGTCCCGAAGATGGGAAGACGTTTCCGTCGCCGGGTACGCGTCCACCCTTCAGTTGAAGAAGTAAGTGTCTGCGAGGACTGTGCGTGATTGCTGCGTCTTTCCGGCCGATCTGATTCCAAACGGTGAGCTGGAAAGCTGGTGAAGCACCCGCAGGGCCGGTCCGATGCATCGGCCCCTATATGGCAAAGGTGTTTTTCCGGGCTGGCTGCGGCTAGTCCTGGTGGAACGGCAGGATCTGTGCGGCGAGTGCGGAGAAGGTCAGGTCCGGGTGACGGAGGCGGGTGTCATGCGGGGTGGGATCGTGATCCAGAAAGGTGCAGTTCGTTGGTGAACCGGCGTTCGCCAGCAGGAAATCAGCGGAGTAGTAACAGTGAGTTCCACCGTCGAACTCGACAAGAATGCCGTCGCTTACAAAATTGATATTACGAATGATTTGATTCATCAAAGGATCTCTTTCTATGAACGAAGTGTGACAACCAGGGCTGAAATCCAGGACTTCTTTATTTCAAATTGATGCTGGTGTGGTGTACATCACCCATAGATGGTGGGTTTGCTGACGATAGCCGACAGGAGAAAGTGTAGACGCGCACGGGTGCGGTCCGGGACAGATTACGTGCACGCGAGAAGAAGATTTGGAAGCGTTTGAGCCAAAACGGGACACTCCGTTTTGGGCGGACGTGACGGTCAATTCACGTAAAAGAAATTTGGAGGATCGGATGAAACCGGGTTAGAGCTCGTGCGGCCTATTCCTGAGTGTCCGGGGAGTTGGGGGCTGGATCTGCGGAGAGCAGGTGAGCGTGGACGATAAAACGTCTGGGCGCTGCGCCCACGAAGTTGAACGGATAGCAGGTGATGAGCGTCATCTCGGGACGTGAGCCGATGTCGAGGACGCGCACTTCTTCAGGTGTGACGATTTCGGTAGAGTCGATGGCGTAACGAAATCGCCCAGCGGCTGTAGAGATATCGATGTTCATACCGATCTTCACATTCCGTAGAGGACGGAAGAAGGTGTCGCGGTGGCCTGCGAGGCCCAGGTTTCCCAGGCCACCAGGATTGGCCGTGCCGGGGATGTGACCGACTCCCCGGGTGAGGGAGTCCGGATCGAAGTTGTCGACCACTGGTACGGACAGTCTGACATCGGCTATGTCCAGGCGCCCGATGACGTGATGATTCTCTGGGGCAGGGACGACGACGGCACTTTGAGCAGGAGCGGCCGCGATTTTTTTAGCGTCCATCCGTGCAACATGAGCCTCCGCCGCGGCAGAAGCAATCAGGGCGACGCAGCCGAGGCACGTCGCCCAGAGAAGCCATTCCAAAATGTTAAGGGTGCGTGCTGCCGGCATTGTCAGGCCCGGCTGCGCGCGAGACGGCGTTGCGTGAGAAGTCCTGCGCAAGCAAAAGAGAGCAGACCGAGTCCTGAGATAAGGGGAAGTTCACTAGCCGTGTGGGGAAGAGCTGCCAGTACAGACCTTTTAGCGCGATGAGCCGGGGGAGGCGCCGGAGCGGAGGATGAGGCGTCTTCTACCGGGGCCTTGTAGCGCGCGGCTTGGATGCCGGGTGTTGAATTGGGGCCGACGGCCGTCGGTGAGAGGACCCAGAGGGTGACCAGTTCCATGTCTGAGTTGGAGAGGGAGGCGAGGGTGTTCGGCTTTCCTTCCGAGGCTGGATCGATTGCCGGGATCTTCGAGTCGTTCGCCTTGGCAAGAGCCACGGCTTCGTCTTTCGGGTAGACGAACTCGGCAAAGGTCCCGTCGGAAAAGGCGAAGCCACGCAAAGCGGCGGGTGCTGTTGCACCTGCTTTCAACATGACGGGGCCCTTCTGCGCCTGCGAGTTGGCGGAGGGCAGGCCGAGGAATGTATCTCCCTTTGCGCCAGGGCCATCTACGCGCAGGATGAGGCGGTCACGCAGATGATCGACCAGGCTGATGTTGTAGCTGCCGGGCTGAAGGGTGCGGCCCGGGATCTGAGTCCTGGTCTTGAGTGAAAAGCCGGTCTTTACCCCAAGTTCTGGCGCCGCGTGGGCCAGGGCACAGGAAACAAGAAGAGCACCGACAGAGAATAATCCCTTGAACGTCATCTGGAACCTCCGTCAGACCGTCGAGCGTGAACAGGCCCCGGGTCGTGATGGGAGTTCGGATGCGTGGCTCAACCTGAGGAAAGACCTGTGTAGCCGTTGAACGATTTCGAGTCGGGGCAACGATTACGTGTGTTACCCGGTAGAGCGTTACAGGGGTTACCCGTGCATGTTTCTACAGGTCGCGCAGCAATTCAGAGAGGCTCATTTTCAACCCAAGCGCAAGGACCTCGAGCATGGGGAGAGAGATTGATTTGCGGCCTCGTTCTACATCGGAGATGAAGGAACGGTCGATACCAAACTCGACTGCCATGCGCAATTGTGTAAGGTTACGCTCGCGTCGGAGTTGGCGCAGCCGCACGCCGAAGCGGCTGCTGACGTCCATAGGGAGGTAATAGTTCCCAGGATTCCGCGAGGCCGCGCAGTCTGCGGATCGCTGAACAACGAAAGGGGCCGGGGTCATCGAAACGGTGTTGCGTGGCATCGCCGGATACGTCTCCTGGGTATAGATGTCCCTGTTCGGGCCACTGGAGAGTGCGCCAGGTGTTCGCCGGACAGGGCGGGCCGCTTACAGGACAGTGCCAAAGTACTCGGACGCGTTCATCAAACAAGCGGGAGATTTGCTGGCGTTCTCAGCGGTTCCCGGTAGAAGGCGACAGGGGAAGTCCTATGACTGCATACTGCGGTCTCCTGTCGACAAGTAGGAGACGAAACGCGTCTCTGCTCGTATCGTTGTGATGCTTGTTTATCATGTGTCGCTGCTTACGGCGAGTGAATTCTTTAGCACGCACGGACACAGGTCAGACCCGCTAATTCACGATGGTGAAACTGTAGCAATTGGACCCGCCGGTGACTGTGGCTGACGTTGCGAGGACGAAGGAGCCTCCTGGCGTCCGCTTGAGGACACCGGAGGGAGCGAGGGCCATGGCTGGATCTTTGTTGCAGGTGACCCCTAGACGTGAGTCGAGCGAGGCGTCCGGCGTGACAAGAATCTGACTTTTGTCAGTAACTGCTGAGGTGACGACCGTGACGCTGTTGCTGCCGGCCGCGATGGCGACATTTCCGGAGGCCGCCGAGCCGCAATTTGCGGGGTTCCGGCCGTTGGCGCAGTTGCTTATGGTTCCGATCGAGGATGTCACGACACCCTCGGGGAAGCCGATCAGCAGGGTAGCTGGGTCGTAGGTTACGGTGGTTGCGCCGGGTGCTGAGCTGGGCAGCGCAAAAAGATTGAAGGGTGTCTTATCGCCGGTGGCGGTATGGGTAACGTCGATGACAGCGTTGTGTCCGAAGCTGCTGGGCATGGGCCCGTGGTCGATTTGAAAGGATTCCGAGTAGATGCCTTCGATCGACATCGCCGGAACGGGGTCGACTTTTCCTCCGCCGCCCCGGTAGAGAGTGACAGGATTGTGGTTGAGCATTCGAAAGGGGTGATAGGTGCCGGAGACGCCTGGGCCGGACATTTGCAGCAGCAGGCAACCGGAGGAAAGGTCCTGATCGGAAGGGGTGTAGGCAGTGCAGAGGTCCCGGATTCCAAAGCCGCCGTAGGACTGGAACCGGGGGTTTTCTACGGTGTCTCCGTTCTCCCAAGCGACGGAGTTTGGTTCCAGTTGCGGGGCGGCAGGCTTGTCCGTATTGGCAACAATCTCGGCGCTGGGATAGAGGTGGAAGCCGGAGTTTAGTTGTTCGGCCTCGTAGCGGAGACGCGGGAGTTGATGCCCTGTGATGCCGCCGCCGATCTGACTGCCGTAGATGAGGTTGACACCATCGACGGAGCCGTAGACGTAGTAGCTGCTGCGGAAGCCGGTCGCAGAGAGATTGTCGTCGAAGCTGAGGGACTGCCCGGCGATGCCTCCCTGGAAGATGAGGGAGCCTGCCTCATGGGGATTGCGTACGGAGAGCGTAAGCATCTGGTGACCATCGGAGGGCTGACTGACGCTGGTGATCGCGGACTGCTCCGGATAATTTGGACCCGCAATGGTGACGACGCCACCGCTGGTGAAGCCGGGCGTGGTATTGCGAATTCGACCGAGGACACAGTCGACGGTGCGGCTGGTGCCGACGCCTGCGGTGGCGGAAAAGGGGAGTGCGGTGACCGTGCTGCACCATGCGTGAGTCAGCGGCAGACCCTGCCGTCCCCCTGTGTCGGTGACGGATGTGGTGGGCAGCTCAAAGAGGAAAGTTGACCCGAAGTGCTGCGAAGGGCCATTGAGTTTGCCGCTGATGGTTCCTTTGGAGATGTCGAGCAGCATGCATCCGGCGCAGGTGGCATTCCAATTAAGCGGAGCCTTGTTGGGGGCGAGGGTAAGAGCGGTGGATCCGGGCGCTGCTCCGTTGGTGATGGTGCCGTGAAAGTAGGCGCCGATCTCGCCCGATTCGACGGTGAGGCCGGTCACGCCCTCGTCCGAAGCTGCAGCGCGGCCGCCTCCGAAGACATAGAAGTAGAGGCCGGCGAGGTCCCCGACCCCGTTTTTGACGATGTTGGCGCCCTCGTACTGGTCGATGCCACTGGTGCCGAAGACGATGTCAGGAGCCTCAATGACGTGGGTGACTGTCCAGCCACCGAAGTTGCCAAAGTTGATGGAGGGGCCGGAGGTCTTGAGATCGTGAAAGATGAGGGTTCTGTGTCCGGAGCCGTCAGGATTCTGCGGGGAAGCAAATACGGCGGAGTGCTGTTCACAATCCACCATGCCGCCATGATTGTCGTTGCATGTAGCATCGGCCTGTGACCTGCCGGTTCGGATTCCGGCGGACGGCTTCAGCTGGGCGTGGATCACGGAGGTGCCGAAGAGCAGGGCAGAACCGAGTGTGAGAAGAAAGCTAGAACGATTCATGAGATCTCCTTCAGCAGCGGATCCGGTGTCCGTGCCCAGTTTACTGCCCGCAGGTGACTGGACCTTGGATGAGGGCATGCGCGGTAGGATTGTGACTGGCGGTGAAGGACGCCCGGGCCGGATGGCAAAGAGACGAGTGGATTTGAGGCGCTTTCTGGTAGTGGTGCCCTTATGGATGTTGGTTGCGGGAAGCGTCCAAGGCATATCGGCCCAGGCGATGGCGCACCGGGGCTGGGTGGGCAACGGCTTCGCAGTGGACACGTGGTGGAAGAATGCGGCGTTCTATGAGCTCGATCTTCTGAAGTTCAAGGACTCAAACGGCGATGGCTCCGGCGACTTTGAGGGGCTGACGAGCAGACTTGAGTTCCTGCAATCGCTTGGGGTGGATGCTATCGTTCTGTCTCCCCTTCGGATGCAGAGTGGGACGCATGTCGGCGATGGAAAGACAGCATGGGATGCGGTCTACGGGTCCGATGAGGATTTTGACCGGCTGGAGCAGGAGGCGAGCAGGCGGCATGTCCGGCTGCTCGTAGAGCTAAAACTGAATGCCTCGCAGAGCGCGGACCAGATGGCCGCGGCGGCGCGCTTCTGGCTGAGCCGGGGCGTCGCAGGATTTCGAGTCAGCCAGGATGCTTCTTGGTCTGCGGTCTCAGGAGATGAGCGCGCAGCGCGAGTGCGTATGCTGCGACATCTGTGTGCTGGCTATGCCGGTGATCGTATTGTCCTGGGAGATGGTGCGAGCGAAGGCTCCGTCCGGGCGGAGTCGTTCCCGGTGCATAAAGGCGCGCGAAGTAAGGCAGTTTCGCACAGCGATAAGTCTGTTTCCGCTCCGCAGATCAACTTCGACAGGAAGCTCGAGGAGGTGACGCAATGGAATGCGGTGACTGTCCGCGGCGTGCTTCAGGGCGAAGTGGACGCTGATCGCACAGGGCTTATACGCAGCGATGGCCCGGACCGGCCACGAACTCCGGGCCGGCTTGTTGCCCAAGAGAACGCGACGGTACAGGAGCAGGTGGCACGGCAGCTTGCCGTGGTGATGCTGGCCGGGCGCGAGTGGCCGTTGATCTACTTCGGGCAGGAAATGGGGCTGGCTTCGAAGCCGGGAGAAGAAGGGCCTCCGGCGATGCAGTGGGGTGAAGAACAGAGTATTTCTGCCCGGGCTCCGAGGCCCGCCTTGGGACCGGATGCGGAGGTGGCCTCAGTCGCCCGGGAAGACGAGGATCCAGCCTCATTGTTGAATTGGTACAGAAAGCTGGGTGAGTTGCGGCACAGCCAGGCTGCGCTGCGGACGGGGAGCCTGATACTGCTTGATTCGGGTAATCCGGACCTGGTGGCGTGGGTTCGCCGAGGCACGGGCGAGAATGCACACGCGGCACCGGTGCTGGTGGTGCTCAACCTTTCTAGCCGACCAGTCGTGGTATCGATGCACGAAAGCTTGCACCGCGTGGGGTTGGAGGCCTCGAGCGGGGTGCGACCGCTTGCAGTGTCGCCGGCTGGCGCGACTCCGTCGTTTACCGCGAGCTCGATCGAGCTGCAGGCTTACGGAGCTTACGTCGGGGAACTGCGTCAGGCCGGGCTGGAGGCGAGTTCGAGTTCATCGCGGCACGGCAGGCATAGGGGCCGGTAGGCTTCATAGACACGATCGAAGACCGCATCCCAGCTCCAGGTGAGGGCGTGTACACGGGAAGCATGGCGCATGACGGCAAGTCGCGACGGATCTTCAAGAATAGCCGCGACGGCCTGGGCGAAGCTTTCGTCCGGGACGATAGCGCCGGATACGCCATCGCGAACGATGAATTTCGGGCCGCCGTCTGGCGTGACGACGGCGGGAACGCCCGAGGCGAGCGCCTCCAGGACCACATTGCCGAAGGTGTCGGTGTGCGACGGGAAGACGAGCAGATCCATGTTCGCGTAGGCGGTGGAGAGCGCCTCGCCACGGAGCACCCCTGCGAATTCGGCGGTCGGGAGTTCGCGGCGCAGGGCCATTTCTTCAGCTCCGTGGCCGACGATGAGAAAGCGCGCGTGGATGCCTGCGGCGTCAAGTTCGCGCTGAATGATGGGCAGAAGAGCGACGTTCTTTTCGATGGAGAGTCTTCCTACGAAGCCGAGGAGGTAGGGGTTTGCTTGTGAGGCGGGCTGGTCCCGGCGAGTGCGGAGAGCGGGTGAGAAGAGATTGGTGTCGACACCGCGCTGCATGAGCGAACAGGGACGTCCGGTTCGTTCCTCGAGCATGGAGCAAAGCTCCGTATTTGGCGCGAAGAGGACGCGAGCGAGCGAATAGAAGCGCAGGGTGATGTCGAGCGCCGTGCCCTCAATGGCATCACCGGTTGCGGGGCCGAGGGCTGCAGGCATCCTGTTCGTGAGCCAGGTCAGCCGGCGTGCCGCGTACTCGTGGACGTTGGTGTGCCAGGATGCGGCGAGCGGAAGGTTCAGTTTCCATGCGAAGTAAGCGGCGAAGATACCGAGTTCGCTGGGCCCGGTCATGTGCAGGATATCCGGCTTGAAGCTTCGCAGCTGATCCTCGATCTCATCGGCGTGACGCCAGAAGACGGGATCGAAGGCGAGGTCCTTCTCCATACCGACTGAGGCCACTGAGCGGGGAAGCTCGAGGGTGTGGAGATGACCGGAACTCTCGACGGTCGAGGTGCGGTTTCCGGCCCGTATACAGAGAAAGGGCAGGTCGTGGCGCTGGGCGTAGGCGACGAAGTTGCGGCTGGTGTGGGCGACTCCATTCACTTCGTGAAAAGAGTCAGGAAAGTAGGCAACACGGGGTAGCCACATGGGGGTACTTTACCTGCGACGTGTGAAGACAGTTAGAAAATTGAAAACCCTGGCGTTATAGACATAAATTCCCGATACGGGAGGGTCTCGGGTCCGTATTTCAGGTTACTTAAGTATTCGGCAAAAAGGCACCCTTTGAAAAGCAGGGAAGGCTATGCTGATTCAGCAACCATCAGCCAAACCCACAAGAAGCGGTCATGGAAGTTCGAGGACGAGTGTGCTTGATTTAGTGCGAGGCGCGCGATCACGGGAAGAGTTGGAGGTCGAGCTTCGTGCGAGCGAGGAACGCTTTCGTACCTTTATGAATCAATCTCCGTTCCTTGCCTTTATCAAAGATGCTGAAGGACGATTTGTTTTTTATAACGATCGAATGGCCGAACGGTTTGGGATCAGTACGACGGAGTGGCTAGGTAAGCAGGACTTTGAGATCTGGCCTTCTGAGATTGCGCAGATGATGCACATGAACGATCTCGAAGTTTTGAGCAGCCATGGTTCAGTCGAAAAGCTTGAGGAGACCACGGACGTGGACGGAAACCGAACGTCCTGGAAGGTCCACAAATTTGCGTGGCAGAACGAGCACGGCGAGACGCTGATTGGTGGGATCGGGATTGATATGAGCGTCCAGCTTGCGCGTGAGCAGGCGCTGGCCGATGCCAACCTGAGACTCGAGCGGCTTGCGGCGATCGACAGCCTGACTGGCCTGTCGAACCGGCGAGTCCTGGATGAGCGCATCGAGTGGGAGTTTCGCTTGGCTCGACGCAGTCGGTCAGCGCTGTCCGTTGTGCTTCTGGATATAGATAATTTCAAGCTACGGAATGATCGCTACGGTCATGCGGCTGGCGACGCGGTTCTGCGGCGCCTTGGGAAGCTGGTGCTCGCCAAGTTGCGGATTACCGATCTTGCGGGGCGCTACGGAGGCGAGGAATTGGTCGTCATCCTCTCGGGCGCGACTGCGGTGGGAGCGAGGATTTACTCGGAACGGCTGCGTGCGGCGATGCGGATGGAAGAGTGGGAAGGTGGGCCGGTGACTGCAAGCTTTGGGATTGCGACGCTGGAGCCTGAGAATTCGAGTGGAAGGCAGCTGATCGCATTGGCCGACTGGGCCATGTATGAGGCGAAGCGAGCCGGTAAGGACCGGATCGTTGAAGCGCGGGACGTTCCGGAGAGTGCGCGGCTCGCCGCGGAATAGACGGCGAGCCGGATGAATTCGGGCTGGCGTCAGGCCTGCTGACGGGCGAGAGCTGCGCGCATGGCGCTGCGGTCATTCCAGGCAAGGCGCAACCCACCCGAAACAGGCGCTTCACCCATCAGCTTTACGGCGTGGAGTACGGCGGTGATGTAAACCGGCACGGGTCCGCCGGGCAGACCCTGCTTGTCGGGCCAGATGGTGGACAGAGGCTTCATCTCGCCGTTGCGATCGGGTGCGTAGACCCGCTCATCCCAGCGGCGCGAACCTTCCGGGAAGTGCGGATAGTTGCGGATCGCATCGAGTGTGGACTGGAGAATGCGATGCTTCCATGGCTGCCGGTACTGGGGCATGAAGAGGACGCTGGAGACGCGGTCGCGGCGAATCTGGTGAACGAAGTCGGTGAAGTTGGTCGCTTCGGTCAGGTTGATGTTCGCATTCGGCTCGATGCCGTGGCGATCGCCGCCGGAGATGACGAGCTGGTTCCACTGCCTGGCGAGGGTGTGGACATCCTGGTTTTCGTTCCAGTGGCGGAGCCCGTTGAGTTCCAGGGCGTGAAGGTACTGGCCGTGGGTGGCGAGGAAGTCGTTGACGAGGACTTCGTGGCGCGGCTGGCCGATGCGGTAGAGATCCCAAAGCGGATGGTTGAAGATGAGCAGGACATCGGGCAGGGAGTGGAGTTCAGCGAGGAGATCGCGAAGCAGGTGTGTGTTGCGCGAGTCGACGTCCATCGCGGTGAATTCATTCAGGCGCTTGATCCAGTCTGCGCCCGTGGCCGAGGGAAGGTTATGCACGCCGAGATGGAAGGCGGTGGGCTTGCAGTCGGGAGCCACGGAGTGATTGGCGTAGGGTACGGACCACTCGACCGAGACCGGGATGTGCCGAGCCGAGTCGATTGAGCGGAGAAGCATCGGCGCCGCGATGTCGTCGTGATCGGAGATGGAGACCAGGCCATTGATGTTGAGGCTGTTCTGAATCTGATCGCGCTCTAATTCGAACGCCATGCGCGGGTTGAGGGGTGGCGTCCAGTAGGAGCGGGCGTAGTCGGGGCGGATGCCGGAACAGCGCGCGGAGCGCTCCTCGGCCCAGCGCATGATGGGCTGGAGGGGTGCGTAATCGGTGGAGAGTTCTGCGATGAAGTCGAGAGTCTCGCGGGATTGATTGGTGTGCGAGTGCAGCGAAACGCCGGTTGCGAAGCCTTTTGCTGCATTTGGCTCACGCCAGAGATAGGAAACGGACGATCGGCTCACGGGAGGCCTCCTCGATTACAGGTAGTGTCTCCCGATGCTGTGAACGCGAGGTGACTGCACTAAGAATGAAGCTTGAATAATTTGAATGAACCGCGGATGGTGCACCCGGACCGAAACGGAATTAGGGCAGGGTTTGTGCGATATCGGGCCCGAGAAGCTCCTGAGCGGTCGGTGCGGGGGTGTCGGGAACGTGTTCGAGAAATTCGTGCGCGAGGTGCAGGTGCGATTCGAGACCGTCTTTGAGCTGAGAAAAAGCTTCTTCTGGGGTGTTGACGAAGCGAAAGAGGCCGAGGTCCTCTTTCGCGATGGCACCCTGTGCGACGAGGAAGTCGAAGTTGAGTGTCTGCCGCCAGTAATCTGCGCCGTAGAGGATGATGCAGATCTTCTTGGCGAGCTTGTTGGTCTGGGCGAGGGTCATGATCTCGAACATTTCGTCCAGAGTTCCGAATCCGCCGGGGAAGACGACAAGGGCCTTGGCGAGGTAGGCGAACCAGTACTTGCGCATGAAGAAGTAGTGGAATTCGAAGTTGAGCGCGGGTGTGATGTAGCGGTTCGGCTCCTGTTCGTGGGCGAGCTTGATGTTGAGGCCGATGGAGCGTGCGCCGGCTTCCCATGCGCCGCGATTTGCGGCTTCCATGATGCCGGGTCCGCCGCCGGAGGTGACGACGAAGCGGTGGCGCGGTCCGGGGAGTTCCCCGGCCCATGTGGAGACCATGCGGGCAAGGGTCCGTGCGTCCTCGTAGTAGGCGGCAGTGGCGGGAAGTGCGGTGCTTGATTCCTCGGCTGAACGGAACCGGGCGGAGCCGAAGAAGACGACGGTGTCGGCAATGCGCTCGCGACGGAAGCGGGCGAGGGGTTCCTGGTATTCGGCGATGATGCGGAGCAGGCGGCCGTCGGGGGAGTCGATAAAGTCGCTGTTCTCGTAGGCGAGGGAGGCGCGTTCGAGGCGATCTGGAGGTGCGGGCTGGTCTGACATGAGGCCTTCCGGGTGTGGGTTCAGAAGATCAGGCGCGCTGGTCGTGGTAGTGGATGGCTTCGGAGATGCCGATCCAGATGTCGAGCAGGCCGAGGCCGGAGATGACGCCACGGGCCGGGCCCGTCCGCAAGATTGCCCACACTTGGGTGTGTGAGGTCAGGAAGAGGTTGTGATCCCAGACCGAGGTCCACCATGGAAGCAAGGTAACGATGACACCGAGATAGACGCAGAACAGGACGAGGATAAAAAGAGAGAGCCGCTGCAGCCAGATGGGTGCTGGCGCGACGGGCGGCGCCTGGGTCTGCGGCAAGGGTGGCTGTGGATTCGGCGCGACCGGGGTCGAGCCGTTTTGCGCGGCGGGTGAATCGGGAAACAGTTGAGGCTGAACCGCCATGCTGCGCACGCTCTCCGACTTTCAAGGTAGCAGAGGTATGTGGCTGAGGTCTCGCAGGCTGCCACTTGGGGCTTTGCGATGCGAAAATGGAAGCAATGCTACAACTTTCCGGCGCGGGTAAACGATTCGGCACAAAGCTGCTGTTTGAAGAGGTCAACTGGCTGATTACGCCGGGGGAGCGGAGCGGCCTTGTCGGCGGCAATGGCACCGGCAAATCGACCATGCTGAAGGTGCTGGCGGGAATTGAGTCACTGGACTATGGGACGGTGACGCGCACCAAGGGGATGACGCTTGGATATCTGCCGCAGGATGGTCTTGCAATGCGCGGCAAGACGGTTTTTGAGGAATGTCTGAGTGTGTTTGATGAACTACGCGGGATGGAGGCTGAGAGCGAGATCCTGTCGGGCAAGCTGAGCGAGCTTGATCCAAAGTCACCCGAATATCAGACGGCGGCCGATCGCTACTCGCACATTTCAGATTTGTTGCATGCAAATGATATCTACACGCTCGACTACCAGGTGGGCACGGTGCTGGGTGGGCTGGGCTTCTCGAAGGACGACTGGGAGCGGAAGACGGAGGAGTTCTCTGGCGGCTGGCAGATGCGCATTGCGCTCGCCAAGCTGCTGCTCGAGAAGCCTAGCCTGCTGCTGCTGGACGAGCCGACCAACCACCTGGATCTCGAGACGCGGAACTGGCTCGAAGATTATCTGCGCAACTACGAGAATGCGTTTGTATTGATCTCGCATGATCGTTACTTTCTCGACGTGACGGTGGGCAAGATTGTCGAGGTGTGGAACAAGCACGCGCACTTCTACACTGGCGGGTACGAGAAGTACGTCACGCAGAAGGAAGAGCGCAAGACGCAGCTGCTGAACGCGTACAAGAATCAGCGCGAGCGGATCGATGATCTTGAAGCGTTTATTAACCGGTTTCGTTACCAGGCGACGAAGGCCAAGCAGGTACAGTCGCGGATCAAGGAGCTTGAAAAGATCGAGCGGATCGAGGTGCCGGAGGAGGAGGCAACGATTCACTTCAAGATTCCGCAGCCGCCGGCGTCGGGACGGACGGTGATCGAGGTCAATCACCTTTTCAAGAGCTATCCGACGCCTGATGGGGGCACCAAGCAGATTCTTGAAGATGTGAGCTTTCAGATCGATCGCGGCGACCGGATTGCGCTGGTGGGAGCGAACGGAGCGGGTAAGTCGACGCTGATCCGCATGCTGAGCGCGCTCGAGGCGCCGACTTCGGGAGAGATCAAGCTGGGTCACAACGTGCTTGCAGACTACTTTGCGCAGGATCAGTACAAGGTGCTGGATGGTGCGGCGAAGATGCTGGACGACATTGCGGGGATTGCGCCGAAGGTGCCGGTAGTGGAGCTGCGGAGTCTGCTGGGCTGCTTCATGTTCTCGGGCGACGATGTATTCAAGCAGCTTGGGGTGCTCTCGGGTGGCGAGCGTAACCGGTACGCGATGGCGAAGATGCTGGTGAGTCCCGCGAATATGCTGCTGCTGGATGAGCCGACGAATCACCTGGATCTGCGGGCCAAGGACGTGCTGCTGGATGCGATTGCGAACTTCTCAGGCACGGTACTGTTCGTCTCGCACGACCGGTACTTTATCGATGGGCTCGCGACGCGCGTGTTCGAGGTAGAGGATCGCCGGGTGCACATCTATCCGGGTAATTACGAAGATTACCTGTGGCGCAAGCAGGGCGGCCCGGAGAAGGTTGCGGCGTCGCTGAAGCCGGTGAGTGTGCCATTGGCTGCGCCGGCCTCCGCGGTGAAGGTGGAGACGAAGGTCGCGGTGAAGAAGCTGAATCCCATCAAGCTGAAGATGCTGGAGGATGAGGTGATCGAGGCCGAGGAGCAGATTCCGGTGCTTGAAGAGCGCATTGCGGCTGCGGAAAGTGCGCTGGGTGCCTATACGACGGCTGAAGAGTCGCAGCGGGTGTCGGGGGAACTGGACCGGCTGCGTGCGGAGCATGAGGCGCTGCTTGCACGGTGGGAAGAGCTGGGGACGCAACTGGAGTTGCAGCGGGACTGAGGTGTACTTGAGGAGGGTCGTCGAGAGCTTGGGATCCCTTCTGCGCTGTAGATCTAGTGCCGATGAGAGCGCTTCAAGTGCTTACACTTCCAGGAAGTCTGCCGCGCACGGGATGGCGGGATGTTGGCGTTACCGGAGTTGACCCGGTGTCAGAGTTCTAGAGCCCTGGCCGAAGAGCAGCCTTTTCGGTCCGAGCAGTCAGAGACGCTTTCGCATCGCTCCTAGCAGGGACGTCTGCAGGCGGACGATGAGGTCCGAATCGGAGGACATGAACGAGCTAGCGGCCTTCGCGGAGGCGGACGGCGAGGCGCTCGGGCAGGCCTGCCATGAGGATCCGGCCCTGCGATGAGACGAGATCGTAGGGAACGCGGTGGAAGGTAAGCTTGCCGGCCGCTTCGCTGCTATCGGAGGATTCGGTAATGTCGAGGATCGCGTAGGCGGCGCGCCAGTCGTAATCGCGAGGCTGGCCTACGGAACCTGGATTGATGAGGTGACGGGTACCGGGAACGAGCTTTATGGTCCAGGATTCGGCGACGCTTCGATTCTCGTCGGTAGCATTTCGCGGGCGTCCGATGGTGGGGCGAAGCTCGTGCCAATGATCGTTGGTTTGGGCAAATCCGCCTTGGATGTGGGTATGGCCGAAGAAGGTGAGTTGTGTGTTCATCTGCTGGAGCGGGCTCCAGGCATCGCGCATGTTGAGGATGTATTTGTCTTCGTCGAGGGGTGAGCCGTGTGAGCAGATGGCGCTCACTCTGCCGGACTTGATGGGTCCCTGCGGCATGTCTCGGAGAAAGGCGAGGTTCTCAAAGCTGAGCGTTGTGGCGGTCCAGTTGGCGGCGGCTCGCGCGACTGGATTGAAGCCGCTGGCTGAGGTGAGGCCACAGCACACGCGATCGTGGTTGCCGCGGACGACGATGTTCTCGAGCGGACGCATCAATTCGATGACCTCGTTTGGACTAGCGCCGTAGCCGACCAGGTCCCCGAGATTCCAGAGTTCGTCGTACTGTCCGGTGGTGGCGGCGAGTACTGCCTGGAGCGCTTCCAGGTTGGCGTGAATGTCCGAGAGGATGAGTGCGCGCATGCGGGGAACCTTCCCATTATTACAGGGATATCGCAGAGCGGGCGCGGCTTAGTCGCGGAGCGAGGCCAGGGGTTGGGTACGATCGGTGTGCATGGTGGGTGCCGAGGCGAGCAGGCGGCGGGTGTAGGAGTGTTGCGGGTCGCGGAAGAGCTCGGCGACTGGCGCGGTCTCGACCAGGTGGCCGTGCTGCATGACGGCTACCCGGTCGGAAACCTGGCTGACGACGGCGAGATCGTGCGAGATGAAGAGCATGGCGAGGCCATGTTTACTGCGGAGATCGCGTAACAGGGTGAGCACTTGCGCCTGCACGGTAACGTCGAGTGCGGTCGTGGGTTCGTCAGCGATGAGCAAGCGGGGACGATTGATGATTGCCATGGCAATCAGGATGCGCTGCCGCTGGCCGCCGGAAAACTGGTGGGGGTAGTCCCGAAGGCGGGTCTCGGGTGAAGGGAGGCCGACCTCATTCATAGCTGCGATGACGCGGGTTATGACCTCAGCGCGCGGCGTACGCGGTTGATGTGCGAGCAGGGCCTCGGCTATTTGCGCGCCAATGCGCATGACCGGGTTGAGTGCGGTCATGGGTTCCTGGAAGATCATGGAAATTTTTTTGCCGCGGATTTTGCGCATTTCGGTGGGGAGGGGGTGGCCTTCGAAGAGGATGTCGCCGGTGATGTTTGCGGCCGGAGGGAGGAGGCGGAGGAGGGCGAGCGAGGTGGCGGACTTGCCGGAGCCGGACTCTCCTACCAGGCCGAGGGTCTCACCCGCGTTGATTCGAAAGGAGATAGAGTGGACTACGGGTTTTCCGGCGAAGGCGATGGAGAGGTTTTGGACGTCTAGCAGGGGCGAAGTGGGTTGGGCTTGGGGCATGCGCTTGGCTTAGAGTAGAGCATCTCCGGCACGAAACCGGGCGCGGATGCAAGATGGAGTGAGAAGAAAAGGCGTGGAAGAGCGTCTAAAAGGGTGTGAATATGCGGTGCGTTTGGCTCTGTTTCGGTGGTTTCTGGAGTGTGTTTGGGGGTGCTTTTGCGGCGGCGCAGATGCACGTGACCAAGAAACCGGAGACGGTGGTGCGGGCGGTTGCGGTCTACGAGTACACGGGTGAAGAGGGGAAGGCGACCGCGAGCCGGGTGGTTCCCGTGTCGCTTTTCATCAATGGCGAGCTGCAGGATGCTGGAGTCTACCTGGCTCGACCGGTGCCGTTTGCGATCAACACAGGGAACGTGTACGAGGTGCAGAAGTCGGGCAGGATTGCCGGCACGCTGGACGTGGCGTACGAGCGCCAGTTGAAGACGACCACGCCGCAGGCGGAGGACGTGCCGGAGCTGGACGATCCGTGGCAGGCGTTTGGCAGTTTTCTGCCGCGCAAGGAGCCGGTGCTGGTGGCGAAGAAGCAGAGCGGGCCTTTGCCGAAGCTGCAGGTGAGTGGGGGCAAGTCCGACAGCGGGCCGAAGCTGGTGACGCGGAACGAGGATCCCAAGCCAGCGGACTCGAAGACCGACGATGCGGATGAGCGGCGGTCGAGCGGGCCAACGCTGCACCGTGCGCCGGGAAGTGGTTCGGATGATTCGGATACGACGAAGAAGACGTCGACCGCGGACAAGACGGGTACGGACAAGACGGACAGCAGCGACTCCGACACTGCGGATGCGGAACGGCCGACGTTGAAGCGGCGTTCGCCTGCGGAGATCAAGGCGAACCAGAAGAAGAAGGATTCGGCGAAGGTGGTGGCGGGGAACGATCTGAACGACGACCCGGACCGGCCGACGCTGCACCGGGGCGGGCCTGCGGCGAAGACGGTCGAGCAGGAGATTCCGCCGCTGAATGGGCTGCCGAAGGAGATGCGGCAGATGGTGGCGGTCTCGGATGCAAAGGACCGGGATGAGCATGACTTCACGCGGGCGTGGGACAGCGATGCCGAGCGCGCCGATGTGCTGAGCAAGATGCAGGGGTTTGCGCGGGCGAAGCTGGCGGAGTACAAGGGTGTTCCGGCTCCAGCTCCGGCTACGCCGGTGGTGACGAAGCCTGCCGGTCCGACACATTCAGCGGCTGCTGCGGCTGCTGCAGCGCGGCGGAAGAAGGCTGCTGCGGCTGCCGCTGCGCCGGTTCAGGCCCAGCTTACGGACGAGGTTTTGAAGGGGTACACGCTGAGTTATGGCGGGGCGGCGACCTATGTCTACCAGGCGAGCTCACCGGCGGTGGGTGGCGCGACCCGGTATGTGACGGTGGTGGCGCAGGAGGATTCGGTGACCGGGCTGAAGCTTGCGTTGGCGAATGTGACGGATTCCGAGCATCTGGACCGTACGCCGTGGATGCGGCTGGTGGATGTGGTGGATGCGGAGGCTTCGAACCGGGCTTCGCTGCTGATGGAGCTGCGGGCGCAGCATATGCGGCAGTTTGCGCTTTACCGGGTGATCGGGGCCAAGGCGGAGCAGGCCTTTGTCAGTGGGACGACTGAATAAAGACTAACTACGCCCTACGCGGGCGGCGGTCACTTCGTGACTTACAACTGCTTCGCGTGGTTCTCCCGTTGGTCGGCACAGAATTCTGTTCCTGATCAGCGGGAAGGCCACGCAAAGCTTGTATGAGTCAGGGAGTGACCGCTGCCCGCGCAGGGCGGTGTTAGAAGGTCTGTGCCTTGAGCCAGGCGCGCAGGTCGGGGCCGAGGGCGGGGTGTTTGAGGCCTAGTTCTACGGTGGCTCGGAGGAAGCCCTGCTTGTCGCCCGCGTCGTGGCGCTTGCCTTCGTAGCTGTAGCCGTAGACCTTTTCATGCTGGAGCAGGGCCTTGATGGCGTCGGTGAGCTGGAGCTCACCACCTGCGCCGGGCGTGATGCCCTCGATCATCTCGAAGATGCGCGGGGTGAGGATGTAACGGCCGATGATGGCGTTCTGCGAGGGCTGGGTGCCGGGCTTTGGCTTCTCGACCATGTTCCTGACGGCGAGCAGACGCGGGTTGTGGGCGTCGGGGGTGCAGTCGAGACAGCCGTAGGCGGAGATGGCGTCGCCTTCGACGACTTCTGAGCCGAGGATGGAGGACTGGGTCTCGTGGAAGGCTTCGACCATCTGCTTCATGCAGGGGGTGTCTGCGTCGACGATGTCGTCGGGGAGCAGGACGGCGAAGGGCTCGTTGCCGACGAGTTCCTTGGCCATGAGGACGGCGTGGCCGAGGCCGAGGGGCTCGGATTGGCGGGTGAAGGTGACCTTTGCGAGCTTCGAGACGGATTGTGCGATTTCGAGCAGGGCGGTCTTGTTTTTGGCGGCGAGGGAGGCTTCGAGCTCGGGATTCTTGTCGAAGTGGTCTTCCATGGTGGTTTTACCGCGGGAGGTGATGATGATGATCTCGGTGCAGCCTGCGGCTACGGCTTCTTCGACGCCGTACTGGATGAGCGGCTTGTCGACCAGGCAAAGCATTTCCTTCGGGGTGGCCTTGGTGGCGGGCAGGAAGCGTGTGCCGAGGCCGGCGGCGGGAAAGACGGCTTTGCGGATTTTCTGGACGGGCATGTTGGGTTCCTTCATTTTCGGCAATTTAGAGGTCCATGCTAGCAAAGAAACGAGGCATGGGGATGACGGGAGGGGGGAGAGGCTGTGGCCGGTTTGGGGTATATCGGGACGGTGAATTCAGACGCAGAGAGGGGAACGGGGAACAATTCAGGTTCTGAATCCGAGGGGTCTGGAAGCCCGGGTCTGCAAATTTGAGAACGTGGGCTCCAGGTTGACGTTGAACGTGCTGGATTAGAGGGTGGGTGAGTCGTCGTGGAGCATGGCTTTGCGGATGATCTTGATGGGGACGGGGCCCTGGCGGAGGAAGTCGTCGTGGAAGCGCTGGAGCGAGAAGCTGGCTCCCTGCTTCTTCATCAGATCGGCTCGGAGTTTGAGGATCTGCAGCTTGCCGAGGTTGTAGTAGAGGTAGGTGGCGTCGGAGGTGCCGCGCTTGGTCTCCATGAGGCCGATGGCGTGGGACTGGTAGCCTTCTTTGACGAAGAAGTCGACGGCCTGGTCGAAGGTGAACTGGCCGGTGTGGAGCTTGATGGAGACGACGAAGCGGGCGTTGCGCAGGAGGGCGTCCTGGAGCTGGCCGAGGCGGATGAGCTGGGCCTGGCGGAGTTGATCTGGTGTTGTGCTGGCTGAGGCTGCCGCGGATCCCGGTTTCGCGCCGTCTGCGCGAGTATTTTCGCCACCCGCGTAACCCTGTTTCGCGCCGTCTGCGCGAGTATTTTCGCCACCCGCGTAACCCTCATCCAGCATCATCTGCTCGCAATAGTGGGCCCAGCCTTCGATGTTGGTGTTGGCGCCGGTGAGCTTGCGGACCTTGGACTGGATCTGTGGGATGTAGAGGAACTGGACGTAGTGGCCGGGGTAGGCCTCGTGGACGGCGGTGGAGGTGATGGTGCCCACGTTGAAGGCGGCCATGTGCTCGGCTACGCGCTGCGGGGACCAGCCTTTTTCAGGCAGGGTGACGTTGAAGTAGGCCCTGGTGGAGTGGGTCTCGTAGGGTCCCGGGGGGTCCATGGAGGCCTGAGTTGTGGCGCGCATGAAGGGTGGGGTCTCTTCGAGCGTGGGCTGGACGTCGGAGGGAATGGTGACGATGTGATGCGTGTGGATGAAGGCGATGAGGGAGTTGAACTGGTCGTGGAAGGTGTTGAGGAGCTGGTCGGGCGCGGGGTGGATGGCGGCCAGTTCAGCGAGGACCTGCTCAGGGGTTTTGGCAGGGTCGACTTCTTTGGCGATGCGTGCGAACTCGGCCTGGTTGTGGTGGAGGTCGGCGAAGGCGACTTCGAGGAGGTGGTCGAGCGAGGCGTCGTTCATCTCGTCGTACTGGAGCTTTTTGGCGAAGGTGTCGGCGCCGAGCTTGAAGTCGCCGGTGGAGCGGGGGAGGAGGTCTGACTTCATCCATGCGCCGTAGTCCTTGAGGGACTGGATGACGGCGGCGTTGGATCTCTGGAAGTCGGATTTGGTGGTGGGGTCGGTGGCACCGGAGAAGGCGGAGGGGACGTCGTTTTCAAAGAAGCTGACGAGGCCGTCGACCTGTTCGAGGGCGATCTCGGTGAAGATGCGCGGGGGGTTCTTGAGGTTCTCGCGGGCTTCGGTGAGGACCTGCGGCATTTTGCGCTCGCGTGCGACGACGGCGCGGAGGCGAACGTCGGGGGAGGCGTAGTTGCGCTCCATGATGGTGTAGACGGAGTTGGTGATGCCGGAGGAGTAGTTGTCGGGGTTCTTCTGCCAGTTGCGAATGACTTCGAGGGAGAGGAGCTGGGAGCGGATGTTGTTGAGGAGGATCTGGAGGTCGGCGGCGTCGGGGCCGTCGAGCGCGGAGGGGTCGATGGCGGCGAGTTTTTTCTCGTAGGTGTGGAGGAAGGCGACCTGCTGGCCGACGGCTGCGGCGGAGTAGTCTTCGAGGTCGGAGTCGTACTGGTGGAAGCCGTCGGAGGTGCCGGTGGTGGGATTGAATTTGAAGTAGCCGTCGAAATATTGGTCGGTGAGGAAGTGGAAGGTCTGGGGTGCGCCGTCGGCGGCGAGGTGCTGGGCGGGGGCGTGGGGCGGCGCGCTGGCCTGGATAGCTGCTGCGGACACGATGAGGAGGGCGGTGAGGGCCAGGGTGCGGAGGGTGCTTTCAGGCATTGTGCTGATGATTATAAATTTCGGGTTGCGGGGCGTGCAGCGGGCAAAAAAGCGCCTGCGGGCGCGAGGTGGTGCATGAGGTGGTGCAAGAAAAACTATTCGGCGGCCGGGATAGAGCCGGTGACGTTGGCCATGATGGAGCCATTGACGACGGTGGAGAAGGTGGCCTGGGCGGCGACGGTGGGGACGACGACGGGGTTGGTACCGGCGGCGATGAAGGGGGTGAGGGCGGCAGCGGCGGTGGTGGTGGTGCTTCCGCTGACGCTGGTGATGAGCCCGGTAAGGCCGGCGGAGACCTCGTAGTTGAGGTTGTTGGCGGGGAGGACGTTGATGGTGGCGAAGGTGGGCGAGCCGAGGGTGACGGTGGGGATGGCGCGGATGAGGGCGCGGTGTTCGGACTCGACGCCGAGGATGGAGGAGGCGACCTTGGCGTAGAGGATGAGGTCGGACTGGGCGAGGTTGCTTCCGCTCTTGGCGGGGTTGGCCTGGGTTGCGCTGAAGCCGTTGTATCCGGCGGCCATGGAGGCGAACTCCTCGACGGCGGTCATGTAGGCGCCGATGAATGCGGTCTCGAGGGCAACGAGCACGGGCAGGAAGCCGGCGAGCGAGGAGAAGGTGCCGGTGGGGAAGTAGAAGTTCTGGGGGACGCCTGCGCCTGCGTCACCGCTGCCGGAGGTGGGCAGGCCGAGGAGCGAGCGGAGGAGCTGGGCGTGGGCGATCTCTTCGAGCAGTGCGCCCTGGAGGTAGGCGACGTTGATGACGCTACCGGTGGAGCTGACGGCGATGGCGGTGCCGCCGGGGCCGGCGAGGTTGGCATCGGTGATGACGCCGGGGCTTGAAAGGGCGGTGTAGTAGGTGGTGATGGCGAGGGACTCGGCGATGAGGGCGGCGGTGAGGATGTTGGTTGCGGTGTCGGTGGTGGCGGCGGCGGCGACCGGGGTGGCGGTCATGGGATTGTTTCCACCGCAGCCGATGGCGACGGCGGATGTGGCGGCGCCGAGGCCGAACATGGTTGCGCCCGCAAGAAAGGAGCGGCGGTTGACTACGTTGTCGATCATCTGCTGGGTCTGTTCGGTGAGCTTCATGGTTTTTCCTCGTGCGGCGATGGGCATATGCGGACGTGCGGGAGCGATTGAGACCTGGGTTGTGCAGGTCCCACAGGGGAGTGAATGCGGGTCGCGTGGGTAGACGAAGGAGGTTGACCAGGTCGGGACCGCGGGGCCTTTAGAGGGATGTTGCCAGCTAGAGCAGATTAGCTGTTGCTGTGGAGTGGAGGGATCGTGCAGAGCCGTTTTC
>CAZZZP010000043.1:0-33483 GCA_964658635.1 Lichenicola sp.
GCTTTCGTTACACTTGCGCGGGCTGCAGCAAGACTGGAATCGACAGGCCCCGCGCCGCTGACTCCTTCAAATCGTTTCCACCAGTATTGTCGATGCGGACCTGGGAAGGATTATCAAAAAAGTGGGTTGTGTCTGGACCTTCTGTGCCCACCGTGAAAACGGCACAGGGATGTTGAGAACATGGCTCGATCCTCAAACGGGCTCTTTGCTTCTCATCGCGTCTATTAGGGTGCCTAAAACCGTCGCCCGTCGCCACTTCTTAGCCAACCAATACTGTTCCATGATGGGAGCTCCAACATGATACTTAACAACATCAGTCTTGCTGCGAACCAGTCTGGCCGCGCATTCGTGACGAAGGTCGCGTTGCGGCGCACAGCCCGTGTGCTGGGCTTACTCGGTTTGAGCGGAGCGACGATGGGTGCTCAAGTAATAAGTCGTTTCGGATCCCCCTTCGATGGCGCTGCGCAACCCTCCCAATCTGACTCCCGATCGTCATCGTCGAATGTGGCAGTCATGGCAGCAGGGGATTCGTACTCAACCAGTTCCTATATCCACGCGGATGCCGCGCTCACGGAAGCCCGGCTATCGAGCGCACCCGCGGTACCCTCAGGGAGGATATCGAACGGCACTGCCGGGCAATATAACAACAACCGGCCCCGTTATCACTATGGCGGCAACGACGATGGGTCAAGCAAGTGGATGTTCTACGCAGGTGCTGGCCTCACGGCGCCGATCGGAAACGCGAAGCAATATTTGACCGAAAACTTCGCCCTTCAAGCTGGCGGCGGCTACAATGTCACCCGTCACTTCTCGGTCCCGATCGAATTCGACTGGGCAAAATTCGGTCTAACAAAGCAGAACTTGAATAATCAGATCACGATCTACGACTCCATCCTCGGTCCCGGCGCGGTCGATGGCATGCTGGATGGCAACAGCCACATCTGGTCCTTCTCGGTTGAACCGCGATACACTTTCCGCTCCGGCAGCACCTGGAAGCCGTATGTCTTCGGCGGCGTCGGTTTCTACCATAAGGTGGCGAATTTCACGGTGCCTTCAACCGGTAGCTGCGGCTACGGCTACGGCTATGGGTATGGTTACGGCGGCGGTTGTGGGAACGTCAATTTCGATCACTACTCCTCGAATGCCCCGGGTTTCGACGGTGGAGCGGCGATCTCCTACCAGTTATCCAACTCCAGGGTGAGCTTCTACGCCGAGGCACGATATGTCTTCGTCGACAGCTCTCAACAACAGGGAGTGACGATCAACAACTACACTACGGCGTCGACAGCCGGTGCAGATCTCTATCCGGCAAACAGCAACCATACGGCATACATACCCATTACGTTCGGAGTGCGGT
The DNA here is from genome assembly GCA_964658635.1 of Lichenicola sp. Taxonomy (GTDB): domain Bacteria; phylum Acidobacteriota; class Terriglobia; order Terriglobales; family Acidobacteriaceae; genus Edaphobacter. The sequence goes on from CAZZZP010000043.1 coordinate 1,358, forward strand.
TCTAATTGTGCCCCGCCGAATAGGAATGGGTTCTATTCCGGGGTATTTCCTCCGTTTCGAGAAACTCCGCGCCGCTCGGACGCCGTGAATGAGGGACGAACAAATTAGTCAGGACGCAACATGGATCAGAGTACAAGGATACGAAGTTTTGCGTCATTATCATCCGGCCTCGTGCTTGCATTGGGAGTGCTGTCCGGTTGCGGCCCTAACCAAACCATAGCGGCCAATTTCAAGCCCGCGCGCCGATCACGGGACAGAGTGGATCAGTGAAGATCTCTCCGCAGTTTGCGGCGCTTGGTATCGGAGCAACGACGCAGTTCACCGCGACTGTCGCCAGTAGTACAGCGACCGTCCAATGGATGCTGGCCTGCAGTGATGGCACGGCGACGGATTGCGGGACGATCAGTTCAACCGGCCTCTACACAGCGCCTGCGACGCTGCTCCAATCGCAGAACGCGACCATCACAGCACAGCTCGCGAGCGCGCCGCAGAGTAACTATGCGCAGGCGCTCATGGCGCTGGTTGACGTGGGCGTCGTCACTCCTACCGCAAATCCGCAGGTGGCGAGCTATACGCTGAACCTGCCGGATCCTGGATCGATGACGGTCAACTTCGGCCAAGGCACTTCCTACGGTTTCCCAACGTCGGCGCAGACGACTTCTTCTTCGGGCACCGTTCCGGTTCTGGTGGCAGGGATGCTCGGAAGCACGCAGTACCACATGCGGGCAACGGCGGTCCTTACCTATGTGTCGTCCAGTGGCCAGACGCTGACCGCGACCTTCACCGACAGCGACCACACGTTCACCACCGGAAAATCGTTTGCCACCGCTGCGGTAACAGCAGGCGCCGTAGCGGGAGCTTCGCCCCAGCCGGGAATCGAGTTGTTCGACACCGCGCAGCCACAGAACGCGGCGATGGCCTTCGCCACGGACCTGAATGGCAACGTGATCTGGAGCTACAGTTACGCACAAACCGGGACGGGCGGATCAGGTACAGCACAGGACTTCGTGCAGCCAGTTCAACTGCTGCCGAACGGGCATTTCTTGGTCCAGCTTTCTTACCTTTCATCGACCCCTCAGCACAATGGACAGACAGTTCTGCCCGGCACGCTTGACGAAGTCCGAGAGGTCGACCTTGCGGGCACGACCATCCACGATACAAAGGCCGCGCAGGTCATCGCCGCGTTGAACGCGAACGTGACGCTCTCGGCAGAGTTGGCCGGCATAACCTTGGGCAGCCTTCATCATGACGTGCTGGCCCTGCCAAATGGCCATATGGTGTTGCTTTTTTCGGGTTTGAAGGGTGTCAACATCGATCCCGCGATCACGGGTTTGGGCGGAGTTTCCTACAGCGGACAGACTAACGTGCTGGGCGATGTGATCGTGGATATCGATCCGAACGGTAACCCGGACTGGGTATGGAATGCATTCGACCATCTCGACGTGACCCGGGTGCCATGGCCGGCACAGTTTCCTGACTGGACGCACTCGAACGCAATGCTCTACTCCAGCACCGACGGAAATCTATTGCTCTCCGTCCGTCACCAGAACTGGATCATCAAGATCGACTACCACGATGCGACCGGTACCGGGAATATCTTGTGGCGGCTGGGTAAAGGTGGAGATTTCACGCTCAACGGCGGCACCGATCCGACCGACTGGTTCTACGCGCAGCACGGGCCCAATTACTTCACCAGCAATACCACTGGCAATTTCACTCTGGGCGTGATGGATAACGGCGACGATCGCGAGTTCCCCGGGGTGCCTGTCGGACATTGCGTTTCAGCAGGCAGCACGGCCGCCACCAGCCTGTGCTACTCGACCATGTCAGTCTTCCAGGTCAACGAGTCCAACATGACCGCCTTGCTAACCGAAAAATATCAGCCAACACCCGCAATCTACAGCTTCTTCGGCGGCGACGTGACCGAGCTTTCTAATGGCAATCGACAAGTGGTCTTCAGTTCTCCGGTTGGAGGCTCTCAAGTTTATGAGGTCAGCGGTCCTTCCGGGTCGGAGCAGGTGGTGTGGCAGGCAGTGACCAGGAGGACCAATCAGTACCGCGCGGAACGAATCCCGAGTTTGTATCCGGGTGTGACGTGGTAGACCAGAGCGCGCCGCTCAGACACAATCACCACGGGCGCGGAGCCTCCAGGACAGCGGGCGCGATTTGCGGAAGAGCTCCAAGCGGCGGCGATTCAGTGGTCGAACACATGCTGGCTCGGGTGCGCTGCCATCGCCGCACTTCTGTGAGGCAGGAACAGTCCACTCGTCGATTGGTTCGATAATGGACAAGCATGTTCTTTAGTGCACGTACCGATCAGGGTGGCGGAACGCAGACTAGAACTCAGGGTTAGGAGAAAACATGTTGAAATCCGGCAAGGGCAAACCAGCTGGCAAGCTTACAAAAGAGCTGTCAGCTGCATTCCTGAATCATCTATCCCTCACCGTGGGACGCGTACTCGATAACGCGACACCGCTTGAGAAATATCATGCACTGTCCTATGTTGTTCGAGACCGAATCATGGAGCACTGGATCGCGACGGTGCTCTCCTATCGACAGCGAGACGTGCGGGTGGTTGCATATCTGTCGGCTGAGTATCTGTTGGGGCCACATCTTCTCAATGATCTGGAAAGCCTGGGCTGCACCGGTTTTGTTACGGACGCGCTTCGGAGTCTCGGCTTGAATTTGTCAGACCTGGCAGCGCAAGAGCCTGAACCTGGTCTCGGAAATGGGGGGCTTGGACGGCTGGCCGCATGCTTTATGGATTCGCTGTCTACTCTCAATGTCCCGGCAATTGGATACGGGTTGCGGTACGAATTTGGAATCTTCCGGCAGGAGATTCAGGATGGCTGGCAAGTTGAAAAGTCTGACAAATGGCTCCAGTATGGGAACCCCTGGGAAATCCCCATCTCTGACGCCTCCTTCGAGGTCAAGTTTGGTGGTCATACGGAAACTTGGCGGGATCAGACGGAGCGTCTGCGCTGCCGTTGGATACCAGCGAGAAGTGTGAAGGGCGTTCCATACGACACGCCAATCCCCGGATACAGAACGAATACAGTGAATCGGCTTCGTCTCTGGCGAGCTGAAGCGATTGACTCGTTCGATTTGGCAGCTTTTAACAGCGGCGACTACATGGGCGCAGTGCAGGAAAAGATGCGCTCGGAGACGATTTCCAAGATTCTCTACCCGAGCGACCAAAAAGAGGAAGGAAAGCAACTCAGATTGGAGCAACAGTACTTCTTCACGTCCTGCTCCTTGCAGGACATGATCCGTTTGCACCTGTTGAAGCACAAGTCTCTTGACGAATTCCACCGTAAGTGGTCCATCCAGCTGAACGATACGCATCCTTCTATCGGTATCGCCGAGTTGATGCGGCTGCTCATGGATGAGCATGACTTCGAGTGGGAGCCGGCGTGGAACATCACACGAAGCACCTTCGGTTATACGAACCACACGCTGTTGCCTGAGGCATTGGAGAGATGGTCGCTTTCACTCTTCCAGGCGCTTCTACCGCGGCACCTGGAGATCATCTTCGAGATCAATCGGCGATTTCTTGACGAGATGCGTTCGAAATATCCGGGCGACGACGCCCGCTTGCGGCGGATGTCGCTGATTGACGAAGATGGAGAACGTTCCATCCGCATGGCCAATCTGGCGGTCGTAGGCAGCAAGGCCGTCAATGGCGTCGCCGCATTGCATACTCAGCTCTTGCAATCTCAAACACTCCATGACTTCTATGAAACTTTTCCTGAGCGATTCAGCAACAAAACGAATGGGATTACACCGCGGCGGTGGTTGATGCTCAGCAATCCCGCCCTTGCCACGCTTATCAACGAGGCCATCGGAACCGGCTGGCATACCGATCTTTACCAACTACGCGACCTCGAGAAACACGCCGACGATTCCACATTCCTAAAATCGTGGCGTGAGGCACAAGAGGCGTCGAAGTCTTCTCTGGCTGACTATGTCAAAGAAACGATGGGCATCTGTATCGACCCGCAATCCATGTTCGACGTTCAAGTGAAACGTATCCATGAGTACAAACGGCAACACCTGAACGCGCTGCACATTCTGGGACTGTACTGCCAGATAAAGAACGGCACGGTCCGTGATATTCCACCGCGGACATTTCTCTTCGGCGGAAAGGCTGCACCGTCATACACGATGGCAAAATTGATGATCAAGCTGATTTGCAGCATCGCGGATCTCGTAAACAGCGATCCCGCAGTTCGCGACACATTGAAAGTCGTGTTCTTGCCGAACTACAACGTATCGCTCGGGCAGCGAATCTATCCGGCAGCTGATCTCTCGGAACAAATTTCCACTGCGGGGAAAGAAGCTTCCGGCACGGGCTGCATGAAGATGCAGATGAACGGGGCGCTAACCATCGGGACACTCGATGGGGCTAATATCGAGATCCGTCAAGAGGTAGGCGAAGAGAATTTCTTTTTATTTGGCCTGACGGCAACGCAGATCGAACAGATACAAGGCGACGGCTATCGGCCCTTGGACTTCTACGAACGCGATCCCCTCCTGCATGAAGTCATCGATGGCCTGACTGACGGCAGGTTCAGCCGCGGAGACCGGGATATATTCATGCCCCTCGTCCAAAATCTAATGACTCTCGACCCTTACATGGTCATGGCTGACTTTGATTCGTACCGGATGACGCAGTCCGCTGCAACAATTGCTTATGCAGACGCGAAGCACTGGAGCCGCATGTCTCTTCTCAATTCAGCACGTTCCGGCAAGTTTTCGTCGGATCGAACGATTCGTGAGTACTGCAGTGATATCTGGAATATTCCTGTGTCCTCGGGTCCTGAGAGGCCCCCCAATTGAGCCGAAAGCTCGCAGCTACTAAATCCGTTCCCAGTTGAACTCCAGAGTTTGCGGCTGGCTCCAACAGATCTGATGGGCAAGGACAGGACAAAACGAATGCACGAGGGCGCGTAATTCACCGTGACGTCAAGATCATTCAAAGACCTTGAGCAGACGAGCAGATCGCTTCTTCCTTGGCCTTGTTCGCCTCCCTGCCGGTTCCAGGGATGATTGATTGGATGGTGATCCTCTTGAAGAGCCACAAGGAGAGCCCTGTCGATTCGCACAAACACGCTTGATGCAGCAGTGGTTGTCAGAACCAACTGAGCTTTTCTGCATATCACCGTCAGAACGCTTCTTCAACCAAAGTCAAGCCATGCCTTTCCATTTTTCGCTGTTCTGGCAGGCAATTTATGAAGTTCTTCTACACAACCCATGGCTTGTTTGATATCCATCAAGCTGCATTGCAAGTCTATTAATCGGTATGCTATCTTCCAAGCTGTCGAGGGGATGTTCATCTCCAGGCGGAGGCCAAAATGGGAGCGGTAAAACGATCCCCGCGATTCCTCTATCGGAATATCGTGCTACATCTGTTGGCGTTCGCTGTCGTCGTCTTCGGTCTCGAAGCCAAGCTTGCCCTTTACCAGAAGGCTCCTGAACCAGGGATAGTTGCAGCCAAGCTGTGTATAGAAAAGGACTCTTCCAAAGTCATTTCGGCTATCGGCAAAGTGCAGCCAGTAGAGGGTTCCCTTGATCTCGACGTTCTCGCTCTCCACCTGTTTACACTGACTCGTAGTACAGCGGTTGCTATGCCGGTTCGTTCTGCAAGATTGAGCTTGATTGCCTCAATCAGAATCCGTCATCAAGGCCTTTCGCGTTTCTATCGACCACCACCTCCAGCAATCCTCTAGCGCTTGTCCTGCAACCTGCATTCTGGTTGCCAGTTTGACACCCGTCCATAGCCCGACGGACAAAGCGGACCGTTCCACACAAGGTGTGCCGGTTTGGAGATCCCATATGTCTCAGAACGAGTTATTACGCACTCTGTGCGTGAGGAGGGCTCAGTGCTTTTAAACCAATCGACCAACCCCACCCATGACCGCCTCATGCCTCTCGAATTATGTTCAATCCTCCTTGTTGAGGCGGATCCTGAACTTCGTTTCTCACGCCGAATGGTTATGGATTCGCTGCAACATCCCGTTCTCGCTGTCGGAGGTTATCAGGACGTTTCGACCTTGCCTTCAGACAGCAATTGTTGCTTGGTGGCGATCGATCTCCGTCCCAGCGAACATGAAGCCCGACGAATTGCTGTGCATGTTCGTAGAACATGGCCTTTGGCAAAGATTCTGCTGCTGGGTGAGCCATCCCGGGAGTTCGATGACCCCCTCTACGACGATTCCGTAAGAACGTTGTGGTCGCCCCTCGCGGTAGTTGAGACCGCTCGAAGGCTCATCGGATACAACACGGTTTGTCGCTGACGATGTCGGTGAGGCGATTGGCAGGTTGTCGCCTCACCGGTCGGCTCGCGGCTCACAGAAGGGAAGGTCTCGCAATGCCAATTACACGACTCAAGGCAGCCTCTGGTTCGGAGCGGAAGTCGTCGCTTCCAGCAATCCTAACCGGAGGTTTCATCCTCGCTCTAACGATCGCCATGTTTCTCTTGGCAAGGAGCATGGAGACACATCACTTCTTCTCGGGGGGCCGCTGACCGATGGGAAGTTCAATGCAGCAACTTGCCCCTGACGTCGCTGTCTTTTCGAAGAAGATTCTCCCGCCACTGCGTTCTACCGCTAGTTTCGCAATCGACAGCCCTAATCCTGTGCCGGTCTGAAATCGAGTGTCGGGACTCCGACTGGTGAAGAATCTCTCAAAGATGCGCTCGTGCTCACCAGCCTGAATGCCGGGCCCTGAGTCGGCGACACATACTCGTTCCGCCGGCAGCGCTTGCAAGGTAGCACTTGAGTAGTGAATGCGAAGATTGGACCCTGGAGGACTGAACTTAAGCGCATTGTGCAATACATTCAACAATGCCGCCCGCACAAAACTGCGGTCCGCGCAAATGGGGCTTTCGGTGTGTCCATCGTGTTCTTCGGTGACGATGATCCGGCGCTCTTCTATGACCACTTCAAGAAGGCTGAGAATCTCTTGTACAAGTTTGGGAAGCTGTATCAGCTCCTCGGTCTCCCCGGTTTGCCGGGCTTCAGTTCGAGCCAGGATCAGGAGACCATCTATCGTCTGATTTAGCCGAGCTGCCTCATCGAGCATTCTTCCTACCGTCTCCCGGAGTTCCTCGCTCCCATGATTTCCTTCCAGAGCCATCTCACCGGTCGTGCGGATGGATGCAAGTGGCGTTCGAAGCTCATGAGCAGCATCCGCAGTAAAACGCTGGAGTTCGGTAAACGCTTGTTCCAGACGACTCAAGAGGTGGTTGAAGACGCGCGCCATGTGTCCCAACTCATCGTTTTCATTTCCGATCTCAAGCCGCTCGCTAAGGCTCCTGGCAGTGATGCGCTCCGCTCGCGTCGCCATAGCGTCAAGGGGCCGAAGCGCCTTTCGAGCGATACCATAGCCGGCGAATGCTGCAGTGATGAGAGCAAGGGGCATCCCAAGTAGAAGAAGGGAAAGGAACTGCCTCATCCGCCGCTCCAGAGGCTGCAGGTGATATCCAAGACGTATCAGTAGAGGACGTCCATCGACAGGGTGAACATGACTGATCAGCGAAACGCGAGATCCGTCCCCGAGCGTGGTCGTGCGCTCGTTGAAGGAGTCCACCCCTTCATCCTGGAACTGGGGTCCATCAAGCGCCATCCCCTTCAGGGTTTCGCTTCGATAGAGCACCCTTCCGGAACTGTCTTGTACCTCCAACAATCGGTCCACCAGGAAGCGATTCTGAGGATGCACAAAGTAATTTTGCTGAAGTTGCAGGTGGCCCGCCGCGTCAACTGTTAGCAGTCCCTCCACGGTCTCTACGTCTTGTACCTCATCGTGGTAGATCTGGCGTTCCAACAGGGCGAACTGAAAGAAGAACACAATGGCGATATAGGCTACTAGAACAGCAGCCAGCACGGCGACGTACCATAACGTAAGACGTGTGCGCAGGCTTCTCAGCGAAGGCCAGTTCATGGACGAGGCTCGCGCAGAACGAAGCCTACGCCTCGAACGGTATGCAGGAGTTTCACTTCAAAGGGATCATCCACCTTGCGGCGAAGCCGAGCCATTTGGACGTCTATGACGTTATCGATCGGCGTGCAACGGGCGTTCTCCTGCCACACGTCCCTTGCTAACATCTCCCGCGAAACGGTTCTATTGTTGTTTTCGACAAGGTAGAGCAAAAGATCAAACTCTTTTTGGGTGAGCGCCAGATCCACATCTCTACGTTGAGCCCGACGCACTTCCATGTTCAGGACAAGGTCAGCGACTCGAAAAGTTTCGGTAGGGATACTGTGCTGCTCCCGGCGCAAAAGCGACTCAATCCGCGCTAGCAGTTCAGTGAACGCAAAGGGCTTACCCAGGTAATCGTCAGCTCCTGCTCGGAGTCCCTCTACCCGATCTTCGACTTCGTTATGCGAGGTGAGAACCAAGACACGAAGGTCGAGCGCTTGTTCTCGAATCTGCTTCAGAATATCCAGCCCTCCCCGTCCAGGCAGATTGCGATCAAGCAGAATGAGATCGGGGCGGAAGCTGTAGACCAGAAAGAAGCCCTCCTCTCCGGTATTCGCTGTTTTTACGTCGAAACCCTGCCCGGCAACCCCTTCGCTAAGCGAACGCGCCAGGTTTGCATCGTCTTCGATGATAAGGATGCGGCGACGAGTTGCATGGGTGGTCAAGAGCGAATCTCCCTCCGACAATGATGGGCGAATCGGCTGCAATGAACAAGTGGCTGACAGCAGATGTCAGGAAATTGTAAGGAAATGTCAGAAAAGTATGTGGTCAACTCACTTCAAGGCGAGAGCGCAGGAGCTCTAGGAGGTCTTGATGGTGATCTGCTGCTTTGTCACTCAGGCAATCTTGTTGTCATCTTTGACATTGGAACAGAACGCTCCTGCTAGCCAGCTCCCGCCGAACACGGCCCTCCCCATTGTCTTTACCAATACTGTGGACGCTGATCATGTGAAGGTTGGCGACCCGGTATTGGCAAGGACAATTCAGGTTGTAAAGCTTCCAGGTCTTATCTTGCCGTCGGGAACGCAGGTCCACGCGCATGTTGTCGCTGTAGCTCCTGCTCCGAAGAAAAGGAACAGCAACCAACCCTCCGACATGTCGGAACTTGGCATTCAATTTGACCAGATTTCGACCAGCGTGAGCTCAATTCCTCTCGACGTATACGTGCGAGCGATGGCGGATCCAATCAGCAGCTTGACGGCGATTGAGCCCTTCGGAGATACGAAGTGGGATCCTGACTCGACAGTGATACAGGTAGGAGGTGACATGCTCACCCCTTCACAGACCGACGTAGTCTCACGCGATGGTCACATTGCTGCAAGAAATATCCGGGGGGGAGTCTTCGGAAAGTTGCAAGCCGCCTTGGGTAATTCCCCAGACGGTTGCGACGCGAGCAACTCTGAAGAATCCCTTGCCATCTTCTCATCCAGTGCATGTGGGCTCTACGGCTTCAGTGAGGTCCAGATGAAACATTCGGGCCGCTCGGATCATCCTTCGATGGTCATGCTGGTGTCCCCCAGTGGCCCGGCCAAGATATGGAAGCAAAGCACCGCTCTTCTCGAAGTGAGACACCCGTGACCTAGAACGAGATGCTCCTCGCTATCCTTGCCCTCGGCATAAGTCAGGTTCGCCCACGCACCATCGATTAAGGAAGGTTCACAGATGCGCGGTAGGCGCTTATTCCTCATAGTAGGTTGTTGTATCGCAGTTGCGGTACTCATCATTGTCTTCGAAAGACACCGCTCTTCCGACGCGAAATCGCAAGCGGAAGCACCCCACGAGGCCCCGGCAGTCTCCGTCGCGACGGTGCAGACAGGACGCATTTCAAATCAGCTAACAGTCGCTGGCGTATTCCAGCCTTTCCAGGAGGTTGATGTCCACGGCAAGGTATCTGGTTATATCCGTCACATTTACGTTGATATCGGAGATCGAGTCCGGCAGGGACAAACGCTAGCAGTGCTCGAGGTGCCAGAGCTGCAAGCGGAGGTAGCCGGGGCTCAGGCCGGAATCACTCAGACTCAGGAAAACATCACTCGCTTGCAAAATGAGGTTGCGCGCGAACAGGCCGGCTATGCCGCTGTGCATGCGAACTACATGCGTCTGAAGCAAGCATCGGATCAGCAGCCTGGTTTGGTGGCCGCTCAAGAACTCGACGATGCGCGTGCAAAGGACCAGTCAGCGGCGGCACAGGTCGATGCCGCGAAATCTGCCGTTGCAGCAGCCCAGGGACAACTCGGAGTCTCTCGGGCAGCAAACCTTCGCGTCACCAGCATGGAACAGTATGCAACCATTACGGCTCCCTATAACGGAGTGGTCACGATGCGGTATGCAGATACTGGTTCGTTGATCCCAGCCGGGACGGCTGAGGGCCTGAACCAGGCTGTCGTCAGGCTTGCCCAGAGTGATGTGCTTCGCCTCCGCATGCCAGTGCCTGAGAGAGATGTTCCGATGGTTCACGAGGGCTCCACGGTCACTGTTCATGTTCAGGCCACCGGTCAAGATTTTCCCGGCACTGTAGTCCGGTTTACTCGGGACGTGTCCAATTCCACGCGCACCATGATGACCGAAGTTGACGTCAAGAATCCTCAACTCACGTTGACCCCGGGCATGTATGCCGACGTGACCTTCAATCTCGAAGAGAAGGAAAATACGTTGATCGTCCCGGCCAGCGGGATCATCCAGGGTGACCAGCCGTCAGTGATGCTGGTTGATAGCAACAACCACGTCCAGAAGCGTTCCGTTGTGCTGGGAATTGCCAGTGCAAATTCGCAGGAGATCACTTCGGGCGTCCAGGCTGGCGATCGTGTGATCATTGGTGGACTCTCGACATTGCAGGTAGGCGAAGAAGTTAGACCTCAAGCTGCTCCTAACGATCTCGCAAACTATCACAAAGAGAATCAGAAGGGAGATCAGTAACCCATGTCTTCCTTTGCGATTCGTTATCCCTTTTTCATTCTGATGGTCTGTCTCATCATCGTTGTCGTGGGTGTCGCCGCGATCACGAACATGCCCGTCGACCTGTTCCCGCCGGTAAAAATTCCCGTGGTGGTAGTGGCCACGTTCTATTCCGGCATGCCGCCCGAACAGATCGAGTCCGACATCACGGACAGTGATGAACGCTTCTTCACTCTAGGCAGCAACATCAACCATATCGAGTCTCGCTCCATGAGCGGAGTCAGCCTAATCAAGATTTACTTCCAGCCCGGCACCGATCCGACCGCCGCCGTGAGCAACATATCCAACCTGGCTATGGCAAACCTCCGCCGACTCCCCCCAGGAACCCTGCCACCCGTGGTGCTCAGCTTCGACGCAGCGAACCTGCCCGTCTGTCTTATTACCCTCAAAGGCGCGGGTATGAACCAAACACAACTCAAGGATGCCGCGCAGTTTACAGTGCGTAATCAGGTTGCGAACGTGCCGGGTGCCTCTGTTCCTCAACCCTACGGTGGAACTTACCGGCAGATCATGGTGTACGTTGATCCGCTGAAGCTACAAGCTTCACAGCTTGGGGTCATGGATGTCGTGCACAGTATCAACGACTCGAACCTGATCCTGCCCGCTGGTGACGTTCGCATTGGTCCGAAGGACTACAACATTTATGCGAACAGTCAGGTCGCAACCCCGAATGACGTCAACAGCATTCCTCTCAAGACAGTTGGGAACGCCTCAATCCTTGTAGGTGACGTTGGGCATGCCATAGACGGGGGACAACTCCAGACCAACATCGTCCGGGTCGATGGTCAGCACTCCGTCTACATCCCCGTACTCAAACAGGGAGGTGGTGCGAACACCATCACGATCGTCGATGGCATTCGCCAAGCGACGGCTCATCTCCTCGATATTCCGGCGGCACTCAAGACGGCCGTAGTCTTCGATCAATCAGTCTTCGTAAAGACTGCAATCAAAAACGTGATCAGTGAAGGAGCCATCGGTCTTTGCCTTACGGGCATCATGATTCTGCTCTTTCTCGGCAACGTGCGGGCGACCGTTGCTGTCCTGCTCTCGATCCCCATCTCCTGCATTGCAACCTTCCTGATCCTGAATGCCTTCGGCGACTCCATCAACACGATGGTCCTGGGCGGTATGGCACTCGTTCTCTCGCGATTGATTGATAACTCCGTCGTCGTGCTGGAGAATATCTTCCGCCACTTCGAGATGGGTGAGAACAGCATCCAGGCGTCCGAGGAAGGCGGCAAGGAAGTTGCACTCGCAGTTCTCGCAGCGACCTTCAGCACGGCCATCGTGTTCTTCCCGGTTGTGCTTCTCACCGGCGTGAGCAAGTATCTCTTCACGGCCCTCGCCCTCGCGGTCGTGATCGCGCTCTTCTGCTCATATGTGGTCGCAATGACCGTTGTGCCATTGTTCTGCTCGAAGTTCATCAAGGAGACGGGGCACGGAACGGAACACGAGTCGGCTGAGCAAGGCGATGAGGTACCGGAACACATGCGCGGCAGCCGAAAGAAAAAGAACCTGTTCGCAAGAGTCGTCTACCACTTCAATGAGGGCTTCTCCTGGTTGCAGTCTAAATACGACAGCGCAATCCACTACTGCCTCGAAAACCCGGTAATGGTTGTACTCGTCTTCTCCGCTTTTGTGTTGTTGAGCTTTGCGGTCTCGCCCTTCCTTGGGCATGCGTACTTTCCGCGAACGGATCCGGGACAATTTGTGATCAGTGTCAAAGCGCCGACAGGAACCCGCATCGAGCTGACCGATCAATACATCTCCCGTGTTGAGAATGATGTTCGTTCCGTGGTCGACGCCAAAGACCTGAACATGATCGTGTCGAACATCGGAGTTACCCCAGATCTCTCCGCTATCTATACTCCGAACTCTGGCATGCACACGGCGTTTGTCCAGGTCAGCCTGAACGAGGAGCACAGTCTCAGCAGCTTCGAATACATGAAGCGAGCGCGGGCAAAGCTGGCGTCGGATCTTCCTGAAGTGCAGACCTATTTCCAATCCGGCGGTCTCGTCGACTCCATTGTCAACCAGGGCTTGCCGGCTCCTTTCGATATCCAGGTCAGTAGCAACAACATGGAAGGTGGATATGCAGTCGCACAACAACTAGCACAGAAGTTCCAGGCTCTCCATGGTGTGAGCGATGTTCTGATTCCGCAGGACATTGATTATCCAGGCCTCTCTCTCAACATCGATCGTCAGAAAGCAAGCCTTCAAGGGCTGACACCGAAGACCATCGTCGACAGTGTCATCACAGCAATGACCTCGAACGGGCAGGTTGCACCAAGCTACTGGATCGACCCGAAGAGTGGTAACAACTACATGCTGACGGTTCAGTATCCAGAGACCCAGGTCCAAACCCTGAATGACTTCAAGCAGATTCCCCTGCGATCTGCCGACGGGAAGAACACGACTCCGCTCGAGTCAGTCGCTTCCATCAAGGCGATCAATACACCGACAGAGGTGGATCACTATCAACTTCGTCGAGTGTTCGACGTCTACGTCATGCCGAAAGCCGAAAACCTGTCCACGATCAGCGGTGATGTTCAGAAGATTGTGAAGGATGCGCATCCACCCCATGGGACCGTGCTGACGGTTCGCGGCTCGATCAATAACATGAATGAGTCGTTCAAATCATTCGCCATCGGTCTTATCCTTTCGATCGTTCTCGTGTTCCTGATCCTCATGGCGCAGTTCGCGTCCTTCGTCGACCCATTCATCATTCTGTTGGCTATCCCGCCCGGCATCTCTGGCGTGATCCTGTTCCTTCTCCTCACCCATACCACGCTTAACATCATGAGCTTGATGGGTGTTCTGATGATGACCGGAATCGTAGTCTCGGACAGCATCCTGATCGTCGAATTTGTGGGTCAACTGCGCAGCCAGGGCTTGAAGCTCGAAGAAGCGATCATCACCGCATGCAAGGTTCGTCTACGTCCGATCCTCATGACGACGCTCGCAACGGTCCTGGGCCTCATCCCGATGGCTCTCGCGCTCGAAGCTGGAAGCGAGCAATACGCTCCGCTTGCACGGGCAATCCTTGGCGGTCTTACGGTCTCCGGTGTCGTTACAGTTTTTCTGGTGCCCAGTACATACCTGCTCATCCACCGTCGGATTGAAGCACGGCAGGGGAGTGCGAATGTGGCTGCACAGGAGGCGCACGCGTGAGATCACCTCTTTCATGCTTCCTGATTGCCGTATCCGCCATAAGCACTCCAATCGTAGCCGTTGCTCAGCATGCTGATCTCCCCTCTGCACCTGAGACGGTGACGATTGCGCTCTCAACTCAGCAACAGACATCAAGCACAAGTGGCGAGCCGCAATCGGGGAAACAGCCGCCACCGCTCGTCAGCCCGTCGACTCCGACCGTTTCGATCACCCGTTCGGATGCTGAGCGGATGGCACTCAAGAACAACCCGCGCATTACAGCCAGCCAACTACTGGCGCTAGCTGCCGGCCAAGTCACCCGGGAAACGCGGTCCGCAGCTCTACCCCAGCTCACCGGGTATCTCACCGGCGAAGAGGCGGAAGACGGAAGTCGCATCGGATCCGGAGCTGGCCTCGCCTCATCTCGCCTCTACAGCCATTTCGGAGTGGGTGGAACGCTCTCGCAGCTCATCACCGACTTCGGCCATACGCGCTTCCTGGTTGCTACCAACAAACTCCAACAACAGGCCCAGAACCAGACCACCCTCGCAACGCAGCAGGACGTGCTCCTGGCCACCGACCAGGCTTTCTACCGTCTGCTCGACGCTCAGTCGCTGTTAGATGTCGCAAAGGCTACCGTGAGCGCTCGGGGTGACGTCCAGAACTTGACGTCGGCCCTCACGAAATCAGCTCTCAAGAGCGATCTGGATCTGAACGTCGCGTCCGCTGATCTCTCGCAATCACAACTCCTCGAACTTGATGCCGAGAATTCAGTTGCCTCAGCCAGTGCCATGCTTGCCGCGCTGCTCGCAACGCCGCCGGACACCCTCTACAAAGCAGTCGAAGATCCAACGCAAGCAGCTCCTCCGCCGCCTGAGACTTCCAGCACTGCTGCCATAACTGCGGCTGCGGAAGCCGAGCGCCCCGACCTTAAAAGCCTCAAACTGAACGCTGAATCGTTCCAGAAACTAGCCAAGGCACAGGCTCTGCAGCACCTTCCGAATATCACAGCCGTCGGGGCGGGAGGCATTACACCTGCTGCTCCAGCCAGTATCTTCGTGCCGGATTGGTACGCGGCGGGCGGCGTGAACCTCACCCTGCCTGCGTTTACGGGGTTCCGCATCACAGCCCAGACTCAAGAGGCGCGGCTGCGCGCAAAAGCTACTGAACAACAAGCCCACGAACTCTCGGACAACATTGGTCGCGATGTTCGTGTTGCCATTCTCAACGCTCAAACGGCCTTTCGGCGAATCGGCGTGGCAGACGAATTCCGGCACCAGACCGAGCAGGCGCTCGCATTGGCTCAAACACGTTACAAGTTGGGCCTCAGCTCCATCGTGGAGCTTTCTCAGGCACAACTTCAGTCGACTCAAGCTGCCGTGGCCGCAGTGAACGCGCGCTATGACTATCTCCTCGCTCTCCGGACTTTGGACTACGCCCGTGGACAGCTTGCCCCCTAAATGTCTTGTGACAGGGCTCACCTAAGATTCCCCTAGCGGGGCGGAAGATACGTATGGGAACCGACATCAAAATCGAACGAATCCTCTATGCAACAGACTTCCTTGAGAACTCGAGGCTTGCCCTCGACTACGCTGTCTGCTTCGCTCAGCACTTTAAGGCAACAATCGTCATGTTGCACGTTGTTCTGCTCTCGCAAGCTGCGAGGGAGGCGGAAATGGAGATCTCGGGCCCAAGCATGACTCGGAAGGCTCTTGAACAACGTCTGGAGAAGCTCGCTAATGGCGTCCGAAGACTAGGCATCTCGGTCGAAACACACGTCGTGGATGGCCTGGTATGCGAAACCGTTATCAAGTCTGTAAAGACGTACCGCGCAGATCTTCTGGTCCTTGGAACCCACGGCGTCCATCGTGGACTTGATCACCTCCTGATCGGCTCCAATACTGAGAAGATCCTTCTTGCCGCGGAGTGTCCCACGCTGACCATTGGAGCTCATGTTCTATCCGGTTTTGTTATCGAAGAACATGTAAAAGAAATCCTTTACTTCTCTGACTTCACATCCGAGGCGACTGCCGCGGCACCCATGGCTCTGTTCCTCGCGAAAGAATTCAACGTCCCTGTGGACGCATGCGTCCTCATGCCTAATGTCACCGAGCACAATGACAGGGTGCGACGTGAGTTGGCGGTGGATTACTGCGAAAGCATGAAGGCTGAGCTCGACGACAGCAATGTGGAGTGGTGCAAACCAACATTCCAACTTGATCGTGGCCTGGCACTCGATCAGATCGTCGAACGCGCAGAAGCTCAGAGTGCGGGATTGATCGTACTTGGGGTCCACGCCGAGTCACAGCTCGGCAGACATATTCACACCAGCTTTGCCTACCAGGTATTGGCGGAAGCGACCTGCCCGGTTGTCACCGTACGCAGCTTGACCCCAGCAGACAAGGGATAACGGCTATGACCGTGTTGGAGTTCTCAGCGCTCTTATTCGCTACGTCTCTGGTCGCTGGCTTCTTGGGCGCTCTGACTGGTTTAGGGGGCGGAGTGGTGCTCGTTCCCGTCCTTGCACTGTTCTTCAAGATGGATATCCGCTATGCGATTGGAGCTTCGCTGGTCTCGGTCATTGCCACGTCATCCGGGGCTGCCGTCGCTTACGTAAGGGAGGGACTGTCGAACATCCGGATTGGAATGTTCCTTGAAGTAGCAACCACTCTTGGCGCCTGCTTCGGAGCATATCTCGCTACAAGAGTTTCAAATCACTGGATCGCAATCGTCTTTGGCGTCGTTCTTCTTTACTCGGCCGTATCCTCTTTGCGGAGACGCGGGAATAATGTACCAGATGGAGCAACAATTCCAAATGCTTTGGCTACAAAGCTTGAGCTTAACGGAGTCTACCCAGGGCCTCAGGGCGGCGAGCCCTACACAGCCCAACGCGTTCCCCTCGGCTTTGGCATTATGTTTGGTGCGGGAACGTTGTCGGGGTTGTTGGGAATCGGCTCCGGCGCGGTAAAAGTCCTGGCGATGGACCAGGCAATGAAGCTGCCATTCAAGGTCTCGACAACGACCAGCAACTTCATGATCGGGGTCACCGCAGCTGCCAGTGCAGGCATTTACCTGTCCCGTGGCTACATTGATCCGCAGATCGCCATGCCAGTCATGTTGGGTGTTCTTGCCGGATCGCTCTTTGGAACGCACTTCCTTGTACGGGCCAAGGTCACCACTCTCAAGAGCCTCTTTGCCGTAGTCATTATCTTTCTTGGCTGCGAAATGATCTTCAACGGCATGACTGGGAGGATCTAGTGACCAAGCCGAGCGATCAGGATCTAGACATATCAGTAGCAGTCGTCCTTCGGATCGGTATCGTCCTGTCCGCATCCGTTGTCATCCTGGGCGGCGTCCTTCTGCAAAGCCATCTCTTCAGCGCTGTGCCAGATTACGCTCATTTTCACCCCGGGGACCCAGGGCTCCGCTCTGTGATGGGGATAGTACAAGGCGCGGTCAACTTCACACCCAGAAGCGTGATCCAACTGGGCCTCCTGCTGCTGATCGCAACGCCTGTCGCACGAGTCGCCTTGTGCATCATCGGGTTCACCCGCCAGCGCAACCTGCTCTACGTAGGTATCAGCAGCCTCATCTTCGCGATCTTGATGTTTAGCTTCTTCAAAGGTGGTCAGCAATGATGCGAGCCTTTCGTGCTTCGCTTCCGAAGGATGCACGCTTTCTTGCATCTGCATCCCTTGTAATTGCCATCCTCGTCCCGGAAGCAGCCGCAGGCCAGATGCAGGCACCTGTTCCCTTGCGCAAGGCAGGTTCCGCCCTGCTGTCACTGGACGACGAATTGAGGACTCTGGCATTCCGGGTGCAACCATCTGTCGTCAAGATCGAAGTGTCCGGTTTGACGGAAGTCGCGGACCCCAGCTCTCCCGGAACCTCCTTGATTGCGCATCAACAGGGGGTGGGCTCCGGCATCATCATGGACACGAACGGCTTTATCTTAACAAACGCCCACGTGATCGAACATGCAGTCTCGATTTCCGTGGCGGTAAACTCCAGCGAAAGGGATCCGGAAGGACTGCCTCTTGCTTCGCGTCGGCTCCCTGCGCATATCGTGGGCAAGGACACTCTGACTGATGTCGCCTTGCTCAAGGTTGAGGCTACTTCGCTTCCTGCGCTGAGGTTCGCAAAAACCGATTCCGTCCATGTGGGACAGATCGCACTTGCCTTCGGGAGTCCGCTTGGCTTCGAGAACACGGTGACCCTTGGAGTCATCAGCGCAGTCCACCGGCAACTGAACCTGAGTAGTCCGGTGAATTACCTCCAGACGGATGCTTCTATCAATCCGGGGAACTCCGGCGGTCCCCTTGTCGACATACAGGGAGATGTCATCGGAATGAACACGATGATCGCGTCCGAGTCGGGTGGGAATGAAGGAGTTGGTTTCTCTATTCCCACAGATACTCTCGCCTTCGTGTATCAGCAGCTACGGAGCCTGGGTCACGTTCGCCGTGGTGCGATTGGTGTCATTGCTCGGGCAATTACGCCTGAACTGGCAGCGGGACTGCAGATCAAAATTCCCTCCGGCGTGGTTCTAGAGGACGTCCTTCCCGGGTCATCTGCAGATAAGGCAGGTCTCCGCCCCGGCGATGTAGTCCTGGCATTGGACAAGAGAGCTGTATCTGACCCCAGGATCCTTTCCTTGTTGCTCTTCCGCAAACAGATTGGAGAGGTTGTTCTATTCAGCGTCTCTCGCGGGGATGGCACATCGCAGGACATACCAGTGACCATTGTCAGACGCCCCCGTGATGCTGAGAATCTTCTTGATCCCGATCGATTGGAGGGAGACATTGTGGCCAAGCTGGGCATCATAGCCGTCACAGTGGACGCCGGCATTGCGAAGCTCATTCCGGAGCAACGCAAAACCGGAGGACTGCTTATAGTCGGTTTGACCGCCGGGGGTATGGGAAGCACTCTCGGGCTGCAAGCAGCGGACATCATCTACGAAGTGAACAATCGACCGACGAACTCAGTCGCGAGTCTAAGACAGGAACTTGCCGGTCTCGGCTCCAATGCACCCGCTGTATTACAGATCGAACGAGACGGCACCTTACGCTTCGTGGTCTTCACAAACGCGGAGTAATCCAAACATGAATAAAACAAAAGAAAAGGCAGGTAGTTCCATGAATGCTCGTCTCTTGAAATGTGTCCTCGCGTTAGCAGTACTCTCGGCAGCCACCGCATACGCTTCCAATGTACGAACTGACTATGACCACAACGTCTCGTTCGCTAACTACAAGACATTCTCTTGGGGGAAAGTCGATACTTCAAATCCGCTCAATGAGGATCGCGCCAAAGCAGATATTCAAAAGAATCTGGAGAGCAAAGGGTGGCGGCTTGTTCCATCGGGGGGCGCCGCAACCGTTGTCGTGCTGGATAAAGTCCACAACGAAAAAGAGCTCGAAACCATGTATGACGGTATGGGTGGCGGCTGGGGTGGTGGATGGGGCTGGGGTGGATGGGGAGGATTTGGCGGAGGCTTTGGACCGGGTGGCTTTGGAGATTCAACAACTCAGGTCGACAATCAGCGAGTGAGCCATGTGGTCGTCGACATCTTTGATTCGTCCAATCACCATCTGCTGTTCCGGGGTGTAGCCGATCGCGATCTCTCAAATAACTCTGAGAAGAACAGCAAAAACCTCGGGAAAGATCTGCAGAATATCTTCAAGAAGCTGCCCTCCTAGGAAAGTTGGCCCCAACACCATCTCGTCACTTCCCGCCCACACCGGGGAGACACCGAACTCAACTAAACGGAAAGGACGAACACTTTGAAGCATCTTGTGTTAACCACTGCGGTGATCGTAGGTATCTCAGTGTCTGCCCACGCTCAGAAGACTGATGCCAAACTCACTCAACGCCTAAACGCTGCAAATACCGTCTTGCACGAACTCATGTCAACACCCGACAAGGGTGTACCTCTTGATATCGCTGCAAAAGCGCAATGCGTGGCCGTTGTTCCCGGATTCAAGAAGGGGGCCTTCGTATTTGGTGGCGAATATGGCCAGGGCGTCGCTACCTGTCGGAATGCTGCCGGCTGGAGCGCCCCGGTGTTTATTCAACTGACGGGAGCCAGCTTCGGATTTCAGGCCGGTGGTCAATCCACGGATCTCGTGCTCGTCGGAATGAATCGACGCAGCATCGATGATCTTCTAAAAGACAAAATAAAGCTTGGAGGGGACATCGCGGTGTCTGCTGGTCCCGTAGGCCGCGATTCGCAAGCCTCAACCACAGAGTTGGCAAATGCTGAGTTCCTTACATACTCGCGAAGCAAGGGAGTCTTTGCAGGGTTCGATCTGAATGGCGATGAGGTCCACCAGAACGGAAAAGACACCACAGTCTTTTACGGGTCGGATGTGTCGTTTCAAAAGGTGCTGAGCGGTGGGATCCCCACACCGCCTGCGGCGGAACAATTTTCAAAGACAGTCAATCAAATGTTCCAGGCCGGACGAAGCCAGTAAAAATAGATCATTTGCGAGGAGGCGTGACGGGTGCGTCCTGACGCCTCCTCTTTCGTTGTTGCGCTCAGCAGAGCTTGAGCCAACTCCGGGTGTCCGCCCGGAGTGAAACAGCTGCATTAGTCGCCACTGCGCCCATGGCGGAGAAGGCGGCAACCTGCACCACGAAGCTACAGGGATCGTCAACTCGGTGCTGATCACCTGTGCTTTTTACCATCAGCACTGGGCAAACCAGGAGATCGACACAACACTCGCGAACGGTGATACTGTCTCCGCTAACGGAACTTCGAAGTACCAGGGCTTTAATGCCTGGTCCGACGACGATCCCACGTCCCGTATCCACATCTTACCCAACATCAATGCGGAGACGGCGACCTATAACAACTACCAAACCATCGTTCCCGCCACTTCCTCCACACCCACGCCGCAATTCAACGGTCTACATGTTCCGTACGTGCCGAACTCGACCGTGAACGCCGGCTTCTTCTACAACGACAAGATGATTCGTCAGCATCTTCACCCGATGGCTTTTTTCCAGGATGTCG
The DNA here is from genome assembly GCA_964658635.1 of Lichenicola sp. Classification (GTDB taxonomy): domain Bacteria; phylum Acidobacteriota; class Terriglobia; order Terriglobales; family Acidobacteriaceae; genus Edaphobacter. Next base: position 22,455 of record CAZZZP010000043.1, read on the forward strand.
GTTCGCAATACATCTTGAACAACAACGGCGTCGACTCCGCAGGTAACCAGTTTCCCCTCGCCTGGCAACGAAAAGATGGCAAGCCATGGTCCCACAACTCGCCGTGAAGGCGCCTATAAATTCCTTGAATTCAGCTTCAACGCGCTGAACGTTCTCAACAAGGACTGCCTCATCCAGGAATACACTTCCTTCGGTGGGTATTTCGGCACGAACCCTGATGGACTACCGGTCAGACTGGAAACGTAGCTGGCTACAGAATGGCCTATCCAGGTGCACCGCTCAGCATGTACGGCAGCATCGCCGCACACTTCTAAGGTCGACGCCATAGCTAAGGGCACGACACGGCGATTGGCGCGTGTCCTGCCACATCTTTTCCCTACGCTTCGTCTCAATATATCTAGCAATGATTTTGACGCGTTGTTGGTTGCCTTGTCGCGAGTCTCCGGAAACCTAACCATCAAACTCATCACAATGAGGTAGGCGGGCAGGCGTGGAGGATGAAAAAGGAGATTCGCACCGGCGCAGTCATACGAATGCGGCTCAGCCCTGCGTAGAGCACTTCTCCACCCTACAGATTCCGGGCAGCACGTCGTAATGTCGCGGCCTCATGCGAGGCCCGCAACGTCACGCACGCGGGCTGAAGGGAGGGTTCGCCGACCGTTCGACGGTCCTGCGCGGCAGCCTGGCTTTCTGCAACGCCTACGCACACCACAATGGAGGGTAGCGGCTTCATGGCAGCTTCGCCGCCTCCGCTACGGCGTCCCATCGATCTCGTCCGGCGAGAAAGCGCGCAGGCAAAAATTCCGCGGACTCTTTCGCCGTGAGTTGATGCGAGCCCGTCAAGCGTTCTTTCGGACGTGCTCCAGGCCCAGTGTTATCTCGCTCCCCGTAGAAGGCAGTCTCGATGCTGCCGTCTCTTGTCCACGGTGACCATCCCTGCGGGTTGAGGCTCGCAGGGAACTCCGACGACAGAAAAATGACGCGCGAATGCGGCCGCCATGGACGTCCCAGATAGAACGTCTTCGCCCCGAGGTCGCCTGCAGTGATGCGATCCCGCAGAAAAACATAGCCGGTCTCCTGCGTAAGCGCAGTGCGGGATTGCGCGGTCAGATACCCGGGCCGGATGATGTGAATCTCGTCGTCGGCGAAGACAGCGGCGGCGTTACCGAAGATGAAGTCGACTCCGCCCTCGATGTAGGAATCGACATAATATTGCCGACCAAAGTCCGCGAACAGCGTGTCCTGATCGCCCAGAAAGCGGCAGTGTTTGAAGATGGCTTTGTCCGAGCGCACCGTCACAGCGACGGCCTGCCCCGTGTTTCCCGCAGCATTCTGAAACGTGATGTTATCCGCATCGAACCCATCGCTGCTGATGACGGCAGTGGATGAGAAGAATGTTCCTCCGGCACTTGTCGCGTTCTGGGATGCCGTAATGACCACGTCATCGGGCTTCTTCCCAGTGCCATGAAACGTCGTACGCGGGCGATTCTGCGTGACCATCACCCTCTCGTGGTAAATGCCCGGTGCGATCTCAAGGTAGAGTCGCGCGCCAGGCCCGGGCTGAGGTGCGTGGTCGAGCGCCATCTGGATGGTGGGAAAATCAGCCACGCTCAACGTGGTGCCTTGCGATTCCGGCGACACGCGAACGTGCACGTCCTGCGCGTGTACGAAGCGTGGGTATGCACCTGCCAGCAACAGGAGGATGCAGACGCCTGCCCGCTTCATCGGTGTGAACGTCTGGGCGAGCGAAACGGTTTTCTCGATATCGGCTTTCATGAAAGTGATCGCATTCTCTGGCTCAATAAAAAATCCACGCGGCCGAGTTGCGGCGCCAGCGTCCGCAGCACGACGATCGCCAGGAGGTAAACGAAACCGGCGATGAAGAAGAGCCAAGTGTACTTATGTCTGACCTGAGAAATCTTGCCCGCGCTGACCGAAAGCAGCACGCCGCCCACTGAGCCCGCCATGCCGCCAATTCCTACGATGCTTCCTACGGCGTTGCTCGGAAACATGTCGGATGCGGTAGTGAAGAGGTTGGCCGACCATCCCTGGTGCGCACCTGCAGCGACACTCAACAATGCGATCGCCACCCACTCAGAGGACGTTCGCCCGGCCAAGAGCATGGGCAGCGCCAGACAGGCATTGAGCAGCATGGCGGCCATTCGGGAAGAAGGATCGCGAAAACCAAATCTGCCGAAGAACTGCGCCAGCCAGCCGCCGCCGATGCTGCCAACCGCAGACATGTTACAGACGATAGTGAGCGGCAGTCCCAGGTGCGAAAGCCCAAGACGGAAGCGGCTATCGAAGTAACCCGGGTTCATGTATCCGAAGTCCAACTCCGTCAGACCAATGCTTTCTTCAAGCGTCGGCTTCAGAAGTCCGATCACCTGGCGATCCATGGAGTTGATCGAAGTCGCCACAAACAGCATCGCGCAGATCGTCCAACAGACACCTCCCGTGAGCGGATTTGCGGTCAATGTAAGAACTTCGAGCAAGAGATTCTTCTCTTCTATAGCCTGTACGCGGCACGTACAAGGTTGGAGGTAAGGTCCTGCGCTAGGTCGAATGCTTCGCTCTCCGTCAGGCGATGCTCGACCACCAGCCGTGCCAGAAACGAGCAGTCCACGCGTCGCGCGACGTCATGCCGCGCCGGAATGGAGAGGAACGCGCGCGTGTCGTCGTTGAAACCAACCGTGTTGTAGAAGCCGGCAGTCTCCGTCACCATCTCGCGGTAACGCATCATGCCTTCCGGGCTGTCATGAAACCACCACGCTGGTCCCAGACGCAGGCAAGGATAGTGCCCGGCCAGCGGCGCCAGCTCCCGGCTATAGGTCGACTCATCCAGCGTGAACAAAATGAGAGTGAGCTTACGCTCGTTCCCAAAAAGATCGAGTAGTGGCTGCAGCGCATGAACGTAGTCGGTGCGGCCCGGAATATCGGCACCCGTATCCCGTCCAAACCGCTCATACACCTGGCGATTATGGTTCCGGATGCTGCCAGGATGAAGCTGCATCACAAGCCCATCATCCAGGCTCATGCGCGCTGTCTCGGTCAACATCTGCGCGCGAAAGAGCTCGCGCTCTTCCTCGTCCGCCGAGCCCCTGAAGACGCTGCCATAGAGCTTGATTGCCTCCGCCTGCGTCAGGTTCGCGGTACGCGCGGTGGGATGTCCGTGGTCGGTCGCAGTGCAGCCGAGCAACTTGAAGCGTGCACGGCTGCCACGCAGAGCCGCAAGATAGCCGGGCCACGTGGCGGTGTCTTCACCCGTCTGTTCTCCAAGCCGCTCCAGGTTCTGGTGGAAGCCCCTAAAAGAAGGATCCACGACCGAGTCGGGCCTGAAGGTAGGCAGGATGCGACCGTGCCAGTCGGACCGCCGGATAGAGTCGTGATCGGCAAGCGTATCCAGCGGGGAATCGGTCGTTGCCAGCACTTCTATGTTGAAGCGTTCAAACAGTGCACGAGGCAGGAACTCGGGCGTGCGCAGCTTCGCGGAGATGACGTCGAAGTAGCGGTCCGCGGTAGTGGCAGAAAGTAGCTCGCCAAGACCAAAAAGCTCCTGAAACACCTGGTCGAGCCAGAGCCGCGTAGGTGTGCCGCGAAACAGAACGTAGTGCTCGGCGAAGATGCGCCAGACCTTGCGTGGGTCTTTGAGCTCCCCAACGCCAATCTCGAGATCTTCCAGGCGAACGCCCTGGCTGTAAAGCATCCTGTAGATGTAATGATCGGGTTGAATAAAAAGCTTCGCCGGATCAGGAAAGGGTTTATTCTCCGCGAACCACGAAGCCTGCGTGTGGCCGTGTGGGCTGAGGATGGGCAATGCACGAACACTGGCATACAGGCGTTCCGCCACAGACCGGGTCACCGGATCAGCAGGGAAAAGACGGTGCTCGCTGACGAGAGTCATAAACTCCTTGCATGTTGAGGAGGCAAAGATCTTTGCCGACGCGGTCTGTGGCCGCGCCGGCTTCCAGGTCCAATCGTCTTTAGAAGACGATTCGCGCCCCCAGTTGCACCTGCCGTGGCTGGCTGTTTGCCGCTACCGCCGTGATGTACCCGAAGTTGCCGGCAGTGGCGCTCGACACATTCGGAGTCGCGAAAACCGCATGATTGAGCGTGTTGAAGGTTTCAAAGCGCACCTGAATGTAGTCCTTCTCAGTGAACTTGAAATCCTTCAGCAGCGAAGCATCCAGGTTGTTGAAGCCATCCCCGCGCACCGTGGAGATCGTCTGCGGCAGCGCACGGTAATGGTAGGTGTACTGACCGTTGATAAACGCTGAGCCGTCGCACGAATTCGGAGCGCTCGGGCACGCCGCCGAACTCCCGGTCACGAACACGGAGGTGTTCAGCGCCGGATGACCCGAACCCGCAGCTGAAGTGTTCCGCGTCTCGTTGCTAACATTCCGCAAGGTGGCATTCGGCTGCAACGGAATGTCGGCCGGGAACTCGACCGGTGGGCCAGTCTGGAATTGATAGATCCCGTTCAGAATAAAGCCGCCAAACAACTGGTCAAGAAGTCTGTTCCCGCCGAAGGAGAACATCTTTGCTTTGCCGAAGGGTAGCTCGTAGGTGGCTCCGGTCGTGAAGTGGTAGGTATGGTCAAACGGCGAGATCCTGCGGGTAGGCACAGTGTCTTCGTCGTTCAGGAAGGTGTCAGCCTCGATCAACTTTGAGAAGCTGAAGTTCGCGGTAAGGGTCAGCCCATGCTTGGCGCGCTGCTCCAAATGCGCAATGGCCGAGTTGAAATAAGACTGCCCGATCGTCTGATTCTGAATATTGACGGCATTCGTGCCGAACTGGGGGTAAGGATAGAGTAGGTTTGACAAGCCAACCGTAGCGCTGTTCGCAGATCCTCCATTCGGCAGCTTGCCGGCGAAGGGGTTCGCAACGGTGGTGGCATAATCCAGCGAAAGCGCCTGATTCCGGTAAGGATTCGTTGTAAGGTACTGCCGCTCGATCGCATTAAGATTCTGCGTAGCGATCGGCAGATGCAGCGAGTGATTGCCGAAGTAAAGGAACTCAACCAACGTGCTGCTGGTAACCGAACGCTGCATCCCGATGTTGTAGCGCTCCGAGTAAGGATCATGCTGATTCGGTGCAAGGAAGGAGACGCTCTGCCCCAGAAACGTACTTGCTCCCTGCGAGGAGCCGACCGGCTGGCTGAAGGTACCACCCGGAAATGGATCGGAAAGCGAATTCGCAGGCGAGAGGTAGTTGTTCGTCGTCGGTGTATAGGTCGTGCTCGCCGAGAAGCCTTCTTGGTTGTTGAGTGCATTCGAAGAATAGGTCCCCGTAGCCGCAAGCGAAGCGAGCGTCTCCGGCTGGACGAAGATCCCGAATCCGCCGCGAATCACGGTCCTGTTATCAGGGCTGAACGAGAAGCCGATCCGCGGCGATACGAAGCCGGAGTTGGTGTTGTAAGGGGCTCCGTTCGTGCCTTCGGGAAACGTCAGGCCGCCCAGCGTGTTGATGGAAGAAACCACCGCAGTCACGCCGTTGTTGGTCGCAGTCGTGGCTTTGAAAGCTGCGGCCGCGGCGGCTGAAGCCGAGTTCGTCGCAGCCGGATCGAAGCCGTTCACCGTGCGTCCCAGCTTCTCGCGGAAGGGTGTATCTATGTCGAAGCGAAGACCGAAGTTGAAGGTCAGCCGGTCGTTCACCCGCCAGTCGTCCTGTACGAACGTCCCGATGTAGTACTGGTGGTAGTCCGCGCGGGCCGGGACGTCGTACTGGCCAGACGTGGGCAGGCCCAGGTAGAAGTTCGCTAGATCCCCACCGAACGTGACCGCAGACGACGGTGCCGGCGAGTTCGAGGCATTGCCGGAACCCGCGTTAACAAACTGGTTGCCGCCAAATCCGAACGACCCCGAGCTGTTTCCGAAGTTTTCGATCGAGATGCGGTACTGGCGCCCATCGAAGCCAACCTTCAGGGTATGACGCCCGACGATCTTGACCACATCGCTGAACACCTGGTAGCTCGTCGTCGGATCGAGGGCACTGGTGTTATCGCCAAGCGTCGCATAGGTGCTGCTACCGGCGCTGCAGGTGCCGACAGCGGATGACGTCGTAAAGTTGATGCATGGAAGCTGGGCCTCCGCAGAACCGGCCGACAGGTAGCTGGGAAGCCCGACCGTTGCCGGAGAATAGCGCTGCGCCGGTGTGCCATGCGACTCATTGAAGAGAGTCCAGTTCAGGCGTGTGTCCACCACGGTGCTCGAATTCACGGTCAACACATTGTCCAGCGTGGCCCCGAAGTTTTCGCGCGTCAGCGTCGTGCCCGTCAACCCGTTGCCGAAGTAGTCGTTCTTCAACTGGCCGCGGGTGTTGTGCCGCATATCGAAAAACACATGCTCTCTCGGCCCAAAATTGTAATCCAGCCGGCCGAACTCATTCGAATACGTATCGACCGACGGCGCGGAACTGATGTAGTTGCCGAGGCCGTCGCTGGCGACACCGCTCGTGGTGTTCGGTCCCGGCAGGAGCTTGAAGTACGCAGCGGCCACGGCATTGACCGCACGGATCGAGCTCACCTGGTTATCCAGAATCGGAGTGCGCACAACCTGGTTCTTCGCGTTCAGCTTACCCGAATACGGATTGTAAAGCTGGTTCGGATCGGCATACGGCTTCGTGTTCGACCCGGATGGGTTACAAATTGCCGCGGCAGTCAGGGGATTGTTGGCGAAGCCCGCGGGGCACCCGGCGGCAAGCGTCTGCGAGAAATCTCCAGTGCGCTCGGCCGAAGTCGGAACCGTAAGCGTGGTCGTCGCTGGTGTCGAGTCGCGCAACCCTTCGTAGGCAAAGAAGAAGAACAGCTTGTCCTTCCCGCTATAAAGCTTCGGCAGGGATAACGGGCCGCCGAAGGTTCCGCCGTACTGGTGATAGTGGGCGTTCGGACGCGACCGTGCCGGGTTCGCCCGCTTGTTGAAGTAGAGATTCGCATCGAGCCCGGCGGTCTGATAAAACTCATACCCCGTGCCGTGGAACCGATTGCTGCCGGACTTGGTGATCTGGTTGATCACCCCGCCGATCGTGTGACCGAACGAAGCATCGGTGTCGAATGGTCGCACCGAAATCTCCTGCACCGTATCCTCTGTCGGCGCGTAAGCAAGCGCTCCCAGCAGCGTCAAGTCGGGGGAACCGTCAAGCAGGACCTCCGACACCTGGTTCGGGGTTCCACCGATCGACCAGGAGTTACCGGCGTTGTTATCGAACGGATGCACGATCTGTGGAGCCGCCGTGGTGATCACGCCTTCGGAAAGCTCTGTGAGGGTAGTCGGGGTGCGGCCATTCAACGGGAGATCCGCCACGGACTCGGTCGTGATCACCTGCCCCACCGATGCATTCGCCTGGTCGACCAGCGGAGTCGCTGACGTTACCGTTACGGTCTCCGTGGTTTGGCCAATCGGCATCCCCAGATCGATGATCGGGTGCTCCTGCGATTGGAGTGTCACGGCATTACGAACAATCGACTGGAAGCCGGGCGCCTGCGCCTCCACCTTATAGGTGCCGGGCAGAAGAAACGGAACAACCCACTGGCCATCCGCGTCGGTCACCGTATGGCTCACCGTGCCGGTGTTTACCTCGGTGACGGTCACCGCAGCCTTCGGGATCACGCCGCCGGTAGTATCCGTCACCTTGCCCGAAAGCGTGCCGCGAAACTCCTGGGCATGCGCCGGAACGGCAAGCATACTGCACAGAAGAAACAAGCCGAAAAGCACTGACACGAACGCTCGCAGGCCGGAACGAAACGGTGAAGTGGAGGATAGGAAGCGCAGTTGCAGCGGCATGACGAAGGTCCAATCTGGAGCAGGATTTATAGAAACTGAAACGGAGCGACGAATCAACGCGAGGTCACGACCGCACCGGCAAGCTTGGTCATACTCGGACCCGTTTCCGCATGGACGTCGACCTGCTGCGTGAGCACGCTCGCATAGCCGACCGTGAGCCCGACCGGAGCATCGATCGTTATGTTTTTCAAAGCGACCCCGGTGATCGGCGCCTCAGGCAATCCAACAATCGCACCGGCGGATTTACTCGCCGTCGCCTTCACATTCGTGATAACAATGTCATGAAAATGCGGCGTTAGCCGCGTCACCGGAACTGCCTGCATCGCCCCGTCGGGCAGCACACTCGGGTAGTACTCACTGATGATGAGCGCGATCTTCACCTGGTCCATCTGCACATCATTGACGCTGATGTTGCTCACATCATTGCCGCGGTCGCGGTTTGCTTTAATGCGGATACCGTTATCTGTGCCCGTAAACTTTGCGTGTTCGACCGTGATGTTCTGTGCCCCGCCCGCAATTTCGCTCCCGATCGAGAGCCCATGCCCATGATGAAAGTCCACATTCATGATTCGGATATCCCTGCTCGGCAGGTCCCCTCCCGGTGAGTTGATGGCGCCGGACTTGATCGCGATATCGTCGTCGCCAACATCCGCGTAAACGTGGTCGATGAGAACGTTGCTGCTTGAGAATGGATCAATCGCATCCGTGTTTGGAGACTTCGCAGGCGCAAGCACGCGAATGTTGCGGATCGTCACATCGACCGAGGCATACGGAACCAGTTGCCACATCGGTGAGTTTTGCAGCGTGACCCCTTCAACCAGCACATGTTGGCAATGGTCAAAGACCACCAGCCTCGGGCGCGTATGCTCCGACCCAAGGATCCCCGCATCCTTGAACTCACGCGCCTCAGCCCACCAGCTCGCACCATTGCCATCAATCGTTCCCTGCCCGGTAATCGCGACGTCAGTCGCTCCGGTGGCGCTTACCAGCGATTGCAGACCGGGGTTGCGAAACTCCGTCTTGGCCGGATAATCGGCATGGTCCGGAGAGCCCAGCAACGTCGCACCCGCAGCGATGCTCAACGCGATGTGGTCCCGCAACACCACAGGTCCACTCACGAAGGTTCCACCCTCGATCACGACCGTTCCGTCTCCAGCCTTCGCACATGCGTCGATCGCAGCCTGTATGGCCGCCGTGGACTTCGTCTTGCCGTTGCTGACGGCTCCATACTGCCGCACATTGCAGGTGCGTCCAGCTGCCAGTGCCTCAGTCGAGAACAGCAGGAGAACGGAAATCGGAACCAACATCCACGTTGAATTTTTCACAACGCAGACTAGAACACCCCCGCAGAACGACTGTCAAGAAACATTTCACTCGCTTGTGAAATATTTCACAAGAAGCTTTGTGTCCTAATTCGCAGCCCTGCTCCGCCCACTCCGGCCCCGCGGTTTGCGTGCAGAAAACCCCGGCTGGCTGGGGCTCACCGACGATCCGCGACGGATCAACTGCGTCGGCAACACCACACTCGCAGTGGCTCCATCCGGCTGCTCAATCTGCCGGAACAGCAGTTGTCCTGCCTGGCGTCCCAACTCCTCGGTAAACACGCGCACCGTCGTCAGTGGAGGATGAAGCGCCGCGGCGTCCGGCGTGTCGTTAAACCCGGCCACGGTCAGGTCTTCCGGGACCTTGAGGTCCTGGTCGCGTGCAGCCCGATACACCCCACGTCCGGCCGGATCATCCGCCGCAAAGATCGCCGTCGGACGCGGCGTTTGCTGCAGCATCAGGCGCGCGCCAAGATATCCCATCTCTTCGCCGTCGAGCGTGCGCAGATCGCTGCTGATCACCTTCAAGCCGGCTTCTTCGATTGCTTTGGAATACCCTTGGAACCTGCGGAAGTACCACGGCAGACTCAGATTCCCGGCAAAGCCGATCTCCACATGGCCTAGTGAGATCAGGTAAGTCGTCAGCTCATAGGCTCCGCGAATATCGTCGAAAAAGATCGATCGGTGCCGATCGTGCGGCCACTCCCCCGCAACGTTGTTGCCCAGGACCACCCATGGAATCTCATACTCCGTCAGCAACTCCAGCATCTCCTGAGAATTCGTTCCGGCAACAATGGCTCCTGCCACAACCGTCTTCCGCTGCAAAATCTCCGGCACCTCAAGGCGTTCCTTGGGCAGCGTAAGGGAATACTGCAACGGCAAGAAGAGCAAGCCGTAGTCCTGCTCCGCGCAGTAAGCCTCCGCACCCATCAGAATGGAGGAGTGAAACGGATGCAGCACCCCGCGGTTGCTTAGCAGGAAGGCGATAATGCGAGAACTCTTCCGTGCTCCCAGGTCAAAGTTGAGTCGTCGCGCTGCCATAAGAATGCGGTCGCGCGTCTCAGGGTTCACCCGCGTCCCCCCGCGAACCAGGCGAGAAAGCGTCGCCGCACTGACGCCGGCTTCCCGCGCTACATCCGCCATCGTGACTTTTTCTATGCGCACGGCGCGCCAGACTCCCGCCTGAAACTAAAGAGAAGCACATGCTATTTATGCACAATTTCACGAGAACCATGCAAGTTTTCTCTCCTACTCCGTAGGACTCCGGTGGTGGCTGGAACCGTTCGAAAATACACCCTTAGCGCAATTGCCGCACCGACCGAGTTTCAGTCCCGCCCGGCGCATGAAGAAGCAGTTCGTCGTCCTCCGCCCATCCCATGACTCAGCGCCCCAGGGCTGAGGTGCAACAGGCTTGACGTTGTGTGTTCATGCAAGGCTGCGAGGTGGCCGTGGAACTCGAGCTTGCCTTCGCAGAACGCGGTCTTCCGGCTGGCGAGCAACTTGCCGCGGAACCCGCGTTCGGCGGGAAGCGATCCAGCTGGCATGATCCGGTGCCAGTCCACCGGCAGCGATGACGCGGAGAAGCTACAGACGATGCTGCAGGCGCTGGTTCCAGATAACGAGCCCACTGCAGCGGCCCACTCCCCCGCCCAGATATCGGGGGAGCTCTTGCGACAACCGAATTCTCCAGTCATTTCCTGTCCGGGTTCGACCCCGCCGTACGATGAGACCCATCTTGAACGCCGTTCCTACTCGCGGAGATTGCGTGCCATCTTCTCAAGCCATGCCTTCAACTCACCCGTCATCAGAAGACGAATAACCGTCCAAGTTCGGAGCGATGTGTAGGGAGTGAGGCTCGCAACCCGCTGAAAAAGTGGTGGCCAGAGACGGGATCGAACCGCCGACGCCGGCCTTTTCAGGGCCGCG
>CAZZZP010000044.1:0-33385 GCA_964658635.1 Lichenicola sp.
ACCGAAACCACCTTCACAGATTGCCCCTCGTGACAGCAATGTTGGGTCTGCCCCTAGAACTGCGCCGTTGAAATGTCCTAGACTGCTGGAGATGGAGGCGCCTTGCTCGCGACGTTGAGATTGTGGAGTTTTCGACTTGCAACAACCAACGATCACGTTGGCTTCGTTAGCGGTAGGGTTGGCTTGGGGTCATCCGTTTCCCACTCGTTTCAGACGGGCTGGGTGGATACTCGGATTCACGAAACTTCTACGCTGAGACTGCCGCTCTTGGCTTCTCGCTTCTAGAAATTGTAAGCCCAAACCGCCTCTCGACCTCGATGCCATCGTTGCAGGGTTCACTCTAGCCTAAAGTACTTTTCGGCGGTTTGGGCTTACAACCCCTGTAGGTGTTGGGGCGCGGTCCGCTGTGGTGAGGTGTCTAAGAGTGGCTGGACCCGGCAGATGCGCCAGCCATCTCATTGACGCGTTCCTGCATGTGTTGGCATCGGGCGTTCAATTCCTCAGTGGCGGCCGCAATCTCCTCCGCGCTGGCAGCCGTCCCCTGAGTCACCTTCTCAATCTGCGACAGATTCTTTCTGATCTGTTCAATGCCAATGGATTGCTCCTTGCTGCCATGACTCACTTGATCGACAAGGGTGCCAATGCTTGTGAACTCACCCGATACCCGTTTGATCGAAGCAACGACGCCGTCGAGTTTCGTCTTTCCCGCGACCGACGTGGACACGGATTCGTCGATAAAGAGGGCAATATCTTTTGCCGCCTGCGCGCTGCGTTGCGCCAAGTTGCGAACCTCTTCGGCCACCACAGCGAAGCCCATCCCAGCTTCTCCCGCGCGGGCTGCTTCCACTGCTGCGTTGAGGGCCAGGATATTCGTCTGGAATGCGATCCCATCGATGATCTTGATGATCTTCGCGATCTTTCCGCTGGATTCATTGATATCATCCATCGCCGTCATCATCTCGCCGAGCTGCTGGTTGGTGTTGATAAACTGAGTCTTCGAATCGGCGACCAACTTGGCTATGGCAGATGTGCTTTCTGTGTTCCTATGAGCCATCGCGTTGATCTGCTCCGAAGAAGCGGATGTATCTTGGAGAGAGGCAGCTTGTTCGGACGCTCCCTGAGCCAACGACTGGATGGAGGAAGAGACCTGCGAAGAGGCCGATGCCATCTCGTCAACCCCATCATGGAGCTCGACGGCGGTTTGGGTGAGAGCTGCGTTGATCCCCTTTACGATGTAGATGGCAAGTGCGATGCCTAATGCGGCCGCGATCAGAGTGAGAATCAGCATCAAGTGTTGAAACCCCACCCCGATAGCCTGTGCCATGATCGCCTGCTTCTGGCTCGACCTCTCTTCCATATCGATGAAGCCGTTTTCAGCGGCCAGCCAGGCCACAAACGCGGGTCGAGCCTGATCCAGAACCTCTTTTTGTGCCGCGGCGTTGTTTCCAGCCTTCTGTTTTTGAATGACCTCATACAGCAGCGCGGTAGATTTTTGCTCCGCGTCCTTGATCTTTTGCAACTGGCTCCGCTCTTCATCGGTCACATTGACGCCAGCGGCAAAGAGGGCATCCATCGGAATCGCAGACTTGCTGTACGCCTCTTCCAGGTGCTGGATATGGGCGATGACCTCCGGCAACTCAGCGGGCGGCACCAATGTTACATCGCGCACCGCGATCGAACGATCGTGAGTGCTCCCACGAAAGTTGATGGCATAACGCTCTTTGACCCCGTTGACGTCATTGATGAGCGTTAGAGCGCTGCTGATCTTGTTGACCTGAACCATGCCCACAGTCGTCAGGATGATGGTTGAGGCGAGTAAAGCTGCGAATGAGGCATAAAGTTTTTTACTGATGGTCACGCTTTTCCCCTTACCGCCGCGAAAATCGATATGGCTTCTACCCGCGCCAAATCGGAATCTGGGCTGAGAGGCATAAGAGCGTTATCGGCAACCAGAGACTTCTCTCTAGTTGAAACCAAAGTCATAAGGACAACTCTGGAGACTCTCTGTGGGCGGCTCTGTTGCGAATTCTGCGAAGAATGACGGGGACTCAAGGCTGCCGTGCAGCGGAGGTCAGGCAGTCTGCAGTTCGAGTACTTCGTTAGCGGCTGCGAGGCCTTCTGTTCTTGCCGGAAACATCGACTTTGCGGACGGTTCGCACCTTATGTCCGAATAGCCAGTGATTCGACCGGAATATACTGAACCCGATCCGCCTATTCTAAGAAAGGGGCGACCTCATGATGAAGGCAGGCCATTCAACGCCTATGTTGAGGGTCAGAGATGTGGATCGCTCCATAATCTTCTACGAACAGCTTGGTTTTTCGTTGGTTGATTTCGAGGGGTCGCCGCCGGGATGGGCACGTCTGCACTGTGCTGACGGCGCGATTATGCTCTTAGCCGACCTTCCCTTTGATGTCATCGTGGCTGCGTCTAGGCAGATGTTTTCGCTGGTGATCTACGTGTCCGATCTTCCCGCGCTGCGTCAGCAGTTGAGCGCAAGCGGCTGGACAGTATCTGACATCCAACATCCGACCTATATGCTCAGCGGTGAGCTTCGTTTGACCGACCCGGATGGGTATGCTGTCACCGTCTGTCATTGGGGTCGGGAGCAGCAGAATGCCTGGGAAAAGCACCTACGTCAACGCTCACGCGCCCTGAGTGAGGTTGCGCCCAGATGCTGGGCAACTCGGACCTAACCCCTAGCAGCGATGCGGGGGGTGAAGCGCACACAATACGGGGTTATAGGAAACCACGCGCCAAGCGTCTCGACCCCTCTGTTACATTCTTTCTACGAGCGTAGAAAGAATGTAACAAACGCCTGGAGTTTATGTAACCCAAGCGCTTGGGTTGGCAATATACTCAGAGAGTGCCTACCGTTCTGCGGCTTCCTGGTCTCCGCGTAGTGATTTATCCGAACGACCATCGGCCGGCACACGTCCATGTAATTGGAAATGGACAGGAGGCCATCTTCGAGCTGAACTGCCCTGATGGGCCGGCCAGTCTGCGAGAGAACTTCGGCTTCGCACAGCACGAACTGAACTCGATTCAGAAGGCGCTCGGAGAGCATGTGCCTCAGCTCTGCCGGGTCTGGGAGGGTATTCATGGTCACGCATGAGGAGTTTACAAAGGCGAACGAGAGGGCGAAGGAGCTGGAGTCCAGAGTTCCCAAGGCCGTCTCGGCTAAATACGACCGTCATATCCGACGTGTTGTGGTCCAGCTCAACTCGAACCTGGGCATCTTCTTTTCTCCCCGCGATGCAGAGGGGCTGGAGCACGCGACGCCGGAACAGCTCACCGAGATTGAAATCTCTCCCTCGGGCTATGGGCTGCACTTCCCGAAACTCGATGCCGACCTTTATCTGCCGGCATTGCTCGAAGGCATCTTCGGTTCTGAGCGGTGGATGGCAAGCCACATGGGTATGCGAGGCGGTCAGTCCAGAAGCGCCGCAAAAACCATGGCTGCCAGGGAGAATGGCAAGAAGGGCGGCCGTCCTCGACAAAAAGAGGCTACTGCAGCGGTTGGTTCGGCATGAACGATGACGTCTTTTGTGTTGTCGTACAAGCCTCGTTCCCGCGAAGTATGGAAGACGAAGACACTGTGGCGCGATCTTTCTACGGACGTAGAAGAAACGTAACAGAAGGGCCAAAACGATGGCGAAGAGCAGGTTTGTGAGCTACCTGAGGGTCTCAACGGCGCGGCAGGGAACCAGCGGCCTGGGCCTCGAAGCGCAGCGGGCCGCCGTCGCCGGATTCCTCAATGGTGGAGACTGGACCCTGGTGCAGGAAATCCTGGAGATTGAAAGCGGCAAGCGCAATGATCGGCCCGCCCTCGCTACCGCCCTCAAGCTCTGCCGCAAGCATCGCGCTACCCTGGTGATCGCTAAGCTGGATCGCCTCGCCCGCAACGTCGCCTTTATCTCGAACCTCATGGAGTCCGGCGTCGAGTTCGTGGCTGTCGATATGCCCCAAGCGAATCGGTTCGTGGTGCACATCCTGGCCGCAGTTGCTGAGCAGGAGGCTGAGGCCATTTCGAAAAGGACCAAGGCAGCCCTCGCCGCTGCAAAAGCGCGGGGAACGAAGCTCGGCGGCCGCCGCGTTTCGGCTGAGCGCTTTGCAGAGATCAGAGCCGCAGCGCGCCAGGAGCGTAGCCGGAAAGTAAGCCAGGTCCGCTCGGAGCTCCTTCCGACGATCACAGCCATACAAGCCACCGGGGCGAGCTCGCTGCGCGCGATCGCGGCAGAACTCAATGCTCGTGAGATCCCGACGCCTAGAAGACGCGGGGATTGGTCTGCAGTGCAGGTTAAAAGGGTGATGGAACGATAGGGCACCCAAGGTCCGGGGTTTCCTATAACGCCATTGTCGGCAGCCGGTTGGCCTGGGGCATACCGGCGGCCACGAACTCGACCCCGGTCTCCATCAGGCCGGAGATGAAGTGGACGTTGCAGGCCAGCCGGTCGCTCTTGGCGATGACGAGCGTGGCCTTGCGTTTCCGGCTCAACTCGATGGCTTTGTGGAGCTCCGGCCGGTTGGTGTGCAGCTTGCCGGATTCGACCTCGGTGAACTCGGAGAGCAGGGAAGCGGACCGACGAAACGGGAAACGGCCTAGCGCAGCGCGCCTCCAGGCCCAGCTCGCTCTCGCCCTGGCGCTCGACCGACACTCGGTAGTAAGGCCACGAAAAGGGAGTTCGTCGCGCTCTGCATACTCATAAACGTATACTTTTTGTAAGTAGCTCCGGAGGTATGAGCATGGACTGGTCTGGTTGCAATCTCGTTGAAGTCGTGCCGGACAAGGTGAGCGGAGCCCCGGTCTTCAAGGGAACCCGCCTGCCCGCCAGCACTGTGGTCGAAAACGTGGATGCCTACATGGATGAGGGCCTTTCGCTCGACCAGGCGATCCAAGCCACGCTGGAGAGCTTTCCCACCGTGCCTCATGGAGCGGAAGGAATTCGCGGCGTTCTGTCCTATCGTGCCGCGCGCGAGCACCAGTTGGTTCAATGAAGGTGCTTCTCGATGAAGGCGTGCCCCGGCAAGTGGCGCACAATCTTCGCGGGCACGACGTAACCACGGTGCCGGGCGCGGGCTGGGCTTCGGTCAAGAACGGCGTGCTGCTCGGCTTAATCGAGGAGTCCGGGTTCCGCGTCTTCGTAACCTGCGACAAAAACATCCAGTATCAACAGCATCAGCTCGACCGCAAGCCGTTCGGGATTCTGGTTCTCAGCACCAATCATTGGCCTTCAATGCAGCCTTATATCGAGACGGTCGTCGAAGCGGTTAAGCGGTGTAAGCCGGCCACCATCGGCAAAGTCGAATGCGGTCGCTTCGTTCCACGGAAGTTTCGGAAGCCGACGGTATGAAGACTATCCGCAACGCGGAGGCGGACGAAACGGTGGTCGAAGGAAGCGGCAATGTCTTCGCCGACCTGGGGGTGCCAGACGCGGCCTTGGAACTGGCCAGGGCGCGGCTAAAGCTCGATGCTGCACAGAGAGGGCGAGACGAAATCGTCACGCCCTCCGCGCGGTTTGGCTAAGGCTTGCGCTTTGGTTTGTGGCTGCGGTTGCAGTAAATCCAGAACAACGCACAGACGAAGGTGAGATATGGGTGGGTGCTCATTTCCACGCTCATCGCGGTATCCTCCTTCCGCGTTGTTATCTCCCGTACCTGGGAAAACCTGTCAAATTAGCCTGCTTTTAGTGCTTTCGCTCACCCGCTGCCATCGGCGACACGGGCCTATCCAGCTCCTATAGTCCCGACTCCAGCCCGAACCGACGCCTGGAAAGTGCAAGGCTTTCCCCTCCGCCCACTCGTCGCAGGCCCCTAAAGATCGTCTCGGATCAGCTAAACCAAGCCTCGAAGCGGCCCGTTTTGCCAGTTTTGTACTCGTCTGATATGTCCGTTTCAGTGAGTACAGCCCTGCACGGCGTTGAATCGGTGGTTTTCAGAGAGTACAAGCTGCGAGAGAGACTACCTCACAAGCGTGACGATAGTGTCTATTCTAGGGGCTGATCGAAACTCCTCTTGTTGCCGTCGCAGCGACAATTGCAGTGTCATGCCTAGCATCTACCTGCTGTCGCAGCTGTGAGTTTGTGAGACGAGCGCGTCTTTTTGCTAGTTCCAAGCTCGCAAAGCGTAAAATCCATAGCCTGCTTTTGTTGAGGCCAAGTCTCTGGCACTTCCCATTTCCTTACAAACTCGAATTTAGTCACCTCAATGAAGTAATGCTTTAGACGAGGTCGCCGATAGCGGAAAGGAAAGTTCGAAAGGAAGACCCTCGCGTGAAGATTCGCTCGCTCTCCAGCGCATGTTTGTTGTGCATGATGTTCGTTCTCTCCCTCGCTTCTTCTATGGCGCAGGTTGCCGGAGGAACCGTGTCGGGAATGGTGGCCGATGGGCACTCCAAGCCGATCTCCTCCGCGTCGGTCACCCTCACCAATGTTGCGACGAGCGCAGTTCACACGGGCCGTACGGATGCCAACGGCCTTTATAGTGTTGTTAACCTGAATCCGGGCGTGTACACGGCTACTGCGACGGCTGACGGGTTCTCCATGACAGTAGCCACCAACGTTTCGGTGTCGGTGAGCAGTCAGTTGCAGGTCAATTTACAGATGAAAGCCGGGGACTTGGGCGAGAAGGTGGTGAGCAGCCAGAGGCAACCGGCGGTGGAGCTGTTTTCCTCCACGATGGGGGTTATGGTGGCGCAGACGACCGTTCACCAGCTTCCCTTGAATGGGCGCGACTGGACGCAGCTGGCGGCACTCCGGGCCGGGGTCTCTCCGGCGCGAACGCAGTCCGTGCAAGCAATCAGCAACCAGCGGGCGAACCGCGGTCTGGGCGAGCAGCTCTCGATCAGCGGGGCTCGGCCGCAGTGGAACAATTACCGCGTGGACGGGATCAGCATCGAAGACTACTCGAACGGTGGTCCCGGCAGCGTGCTGGGCAACAACTTCGGGGTGGATGCGATCCAGGAGTTCTATCTGGTCACGTCGAACGCCGGAGCGGACTATGGGCGGTCGGCGGGCGGGATCTTAAACGCGGCGATCCGCTCGGGTTCGGAGTCGTACCATGCGTCGGCCTATGAGTTCCTGCGCAACAGCGCTCTGGACGCGCGAAACTACTTCGACGCGGCGAAGAAGATCCCACCGTTCAAGCAGAACCAGTATGGGGCGACCGGGGGCGGGCCGATCTTGAAGGGGCGGACGTTCTTCTTCGTGAACTACGAGGCGTTGAAGCAGAATGTGGGCCTGCCACAGGTGGACATCGTTCCTTCGGCGAACGCGCGCAACGGACAGCTAACTTCAGGCAATGTTGTGGTCGATCCGCTGGTGCAGCCGTATCTTGCGTTCTTTCCTCTTCCCGATTCGCCGACGACGGCGGACACGGGGAGTTTTACATTCAACCTGCAGCAGGTGACGAGCGAGCAATTTGTGACGGCGCGGGTGGACCATAAGATCGGTTCGCTCGACACGGTATCGGGGACGTATTTCTTCGACAGCAGCCAAAAAACGGGTCCCGATCCGTTGAATGTGAAGAATATCTCGGCTATCTCCAAGCGGCAGATGCTGGGGGTCAACGAGAACCACCAGTTCACGCCGGGCCTGTTGAACTCGCTGCGTTTGGGGGTGAGCCGGGTGATCTCGATATCCCCGACGACGGTGGGGGCGATCAATCCCCTGGCAAGCGACCCGGCGCTGGGGTTCGCTCCGGGTCTGGCGGTGGGCTTGATCAACGTGACGGGGCTTACAGCGTTTCCGGGAGGTATCGGCGCGGTGGGCGAGTACGACTTCCACTTCAACTCGCTTCAGGGCTACGACGATGTGCTGTGGAACAAGGGCAAGCATCAGGTGAAGTTCGGCGGCAACTTTGAACGCATTCTGGACAATCAGCTTGGGAAGGCGAATCCGAACGGACAATATCTCTTCAGTTCGCTGGCCAATTTCCTGACCAACAAGCCGCAATCGTTCAACGCGCCTCTGGCTGGAGCGATCACGCCCCGCGACCTGCGGACTACGATCGGAGCGGCCTACATCGAGGGGCAGACCCAACATTGCTGTCACGAGGGGCAATCTGTGAAGGTGGTTTCGGTAGCTTAGTTCTGGCCGGTGCTCTGTAGACCCCTCCGAAGGCTGCTTCGTCGCAAATCTTGTAAGTTTTGCGACTCTTCTTGCTCCTCCAGATATGAGCCAAACGCGTGTCGCTGAAGTTGGTCTCGAAAGCGGACTCTATTGCTATATGTTTTGCGACGGATCAGAGGATTTTGTCAGGTTTCAGGACCCAGCGGTCACAAATCTGCGCCGCCAGATTGCCCCTCGTGACAGCGTTGTTGGGTCTGCGCCCTGTAGGAAAAGAGATCACCTTTGTGGACGCGCCCAAAGTTTGAGGAAGGTACCCTTCCACTCTCTACATGCCAATCCCAAACCCATAGGAACGCTCCGGCTGAATCTCGATCTTGGGCTCAATCGCCTGATCGATCTTCAGCTCGGGTGCATGGGCACTCTTGTGCGAAACGTCATGCCCCAGCGCTGCCCCTAGCGCAGCTCGATCATTCGTAAAGAGTTGCGCATCATGCGCTCCGCGCGAGACGGCGACATAGGCCATGCGGTTGTTGAGCAAATCCTTGGCTCCAAGCTCTGTATCGACGTTGATCAGCACCCGGTCGGCGGTCTGGCCCTGGCTGGAATGGCTGGTCACGGCATAGCCATGATCGAGATGCGGATGCTTGGCTGGGTCGATCTCGACCGACCGGCCGTTATCCATCTTTAGGGTCATCCGGCTCTCGCCGATGCTCTCGACCGTCCCCAACTCCCGGTTTGCCAGCTTTAGCTCTGAGGACGGAGCGGTAAGCTGCACCCGGTCCCCGGTTGAAAACTCTCGGTCCTGCTCGCGATAGATCGAAACACCCTGCTGCCGGCGAGGATCGTAGCTCTTCTCTGTGCCATCCTGCAGCTCAACCGTGAGCCGGTTGTTTGGAGCGTCGACGCTCTTGACCCTAGCGTACTCGCCTTTGGCGATGCCGGTCTCCTGCGAGCTCCGACTATAGAGAAGCACGTCGCCGGCGTCGTACCTGGCTGCCCAGATCCGGTCTGCCCCGGTGAGATCTTGACGTGGCACCAGCACCTGAGTCCGATGCTCCTCCTGACCGACGATTCCTCTGGACTGGAGCTCGGAGTGGATCGCCTGGTTGATATCCATACGGGAGCGATTGTCGGGCGAGACTACCAGCGTGTTCTCAGGCGACCGGGCATACTCCTTTGCGATGGCTTCGATCCGCTCTCTAATTCCCTTCACCTCATGGATGCGGCCCTGACGCTCCAGCCCGGCAATCGCCTCCCCAACATGGCCATGCGCGAGCTGCTCGACGGTCTGCTTCAACTCCGGGTCTTTCTGGCGCACGATCTCATCAAGCTTCACCGTCTTCATGCCGCCGTCCTGCATCTGCGCGAAAATGCGTCCGGCCTCTACCGATTCATGCTGCCGAGTGTCGCCAACCAGCAGAACGCGGTCGTTCGGGTGCAGGCGCCCAATGAACTCGTGCATCTGCCGCGTGGAGGTCAGCGAGCTCTCGTCGATCACATAGAGCCGGTGCTCGCCGGTATCTCTCTGCTGACCTCGGGTGAGATGCTTCTGCAAAGTTGACGTCTCAATTCCCGCCTCCGCCAGCTTCGCCGCCGCTCCGCTCGTCGGCGCAAAGCCCTCGATCCTGATGCCATCCCGCTCGACACCTTCCCGGATCACTGCAAGGGTGGTCGTCTTCCCTGCCCCGGCAACGCCATCCAAGCCAATGATCTTTTCTCGGCTGAGGAATACCTGATCGACGGCCTCCCGCTGGGCTGCGTTTAGTTGCGGATGCCGGTCCTCGGTCTCGATCCGCGTCCGGCCCTCCACCAGCATCGGATCGTCATAGCCGCGCCGGTTTCCTTTCTCGACGTGCGCGAGGATCTCGCGTTCCATCTTCACCATCGTGGCCGTCGTAAATTGCTGGCCCTCATGTTTTGGACCGTGGTCGACAGTGCGGAACTCCCCGGCCTGTTTCCTTCGGTCGAACTCTTGGCGTACATGGCTGAATGAGGCCTCGCCCATGCTCCGGTCCAAGGCTGCCGTCAGGATCGATCGCCCGCTCTCGACCGCCGATCGCTCGAAGAGATGATCGCGGGCATAGGTGACACCCTGCCGTGCGGCCAGTTCCGGTTCTCGGGTCACCTTCTGCGTATGCTCCTGCGCTTCAGCCACAACCCGGTCTGCCTGGTTGCCAAAACGTTCGGCCAGGTCGCGATGCTGCTGCAACACCTCTCCAGGCGACAGGAGCTCCTTAGAATCCCGCGTCCGGTGGGCGGCAACCTGTGCCGCGGCTGGTCCGTCGAGACCTTCGGCGCGAAGATGATCCTTAATCTGTTCGCGGCGTGGGCTCGAAGCCTCCAGGTACTGCTTCGTGTAGCCCTTGATCTCTGGCTGGCCATACTCCCCGCGCTCGACCGTGTAACCCAGATCCTTCAGGCGCACGGCCAGCTCGGATTGATAGACCTTGGTCGCGTAGGTCTGCGAGCTATACATCTGGTGGGTCTGGAGCGAGCGTGTCTGTCCGTTCTCCCGCTCGGTCACATTGAAGATCACGGCATGGGTGTGGAGCTGGGGCGCGGCATAGCCGTCGACCGGCCGGGCGGTGTCATGCTCGAAGGTGGCGGCGGCAAACTTGCCGGTCGTCTCCGGCTCCCGGACGTTTCCGATCCGGGCCTGGGTGTATCGTTCGAGCTCCGAAAGCGCAATCCGAACACTCTCCCGGTGCGCCTCCCGCACTCGGTCATCGCCGCCCACTAACGCCGTCACCGAAACCGACTTCGGTGCGGAGAACGTCGCATCCCACCCGGCCCGATGCTCGACCGAGGTCACTTCCCTGCCGTTCTTGCCTTCGTAGGTCTTCGATACGGAGTGCCGGACGAGTTGCTCTTCCGTCTGGGGATGCTGGCCTTCGCTCAGTCGGGCGAAATGCTCGGAGCCGACTGCACCCTGCAGGCCCCACTGGCTGGCCAGTTTGCCCTGCCACTCCGAGTGGCCCTGCTGGTCTCGGCTCCAGTAATTCTGCTTCTCGGAGGCGAACTCCCGTGCATGGTACGTCCTGGCCTGGCCAGCGGACAGCGGTTTGGAAGAGATGGAAAGCATAATGCGATTATTGGACTAAACCAATTCGGTGTGGAGAGCGCGTGAAAGAGATCGATTCGGATGTTTGTATCTATTGTAAAAAGCCCGGTTCTTCACGGGAACACGTGGCACCTTCTTCTTTAGGTGGAAACTGCGTAATCAGATGTGTATGCAAGCCTTGCAATACTGCGCTGTCGGTTGTCGACCAGGCTTTGGCCGAAAATTCGCCTGTGGCACTCTCGAAAGTTGGGATGACGCCGAGTGCAGCCTTTGCTACGCAGTTAGGCTCAATAGCCTCCTTAAAGGATGAGAAAGGCTTTGATCTAGGAGTTCGGGTCGGTAATCAGATGAAGGTAGAAGTTCGCCCTCAGATTTTTCTTTGCGGGGACCAACTGCATATTTCAGTTGCCGATTTGGATGGAGCTTCCAAGCTGCTTGCGTACATAGAGAAGGCTATTAACGGGAACCGTTTTGAAAACACTCGGCAGCAAACTGATGCGGGACGCGAAATACCCCGTTTCATTATGCATCGAAGCGATGATGCTGTTGTACATGCAACTTCTCAAGAAGAAGGGAGCAAACTGCTCTCAGTAATAGCAAAAAACTGGCCAGCTCTCAAAGAGCAACTCAGTCGGAAAGATATTGTGGGCACTACACAAGATCAGCCTACCGTGCTCATTCAGATGACGATGCGACCCAATGATGAATACAGGGGAATAGCGAAAATCGCGTTCGAAACCGCTGCCCTACTTCTCGGTCCAGATGTCGTTTTACAAGAGTCGTTCGATCCTCTTCGTGCATACATCTTAGGAGATGTGCGCCTTCCTACCGTAAACGAGACCGATCCCCAGCAATTGGCCATCGATACACGTTTTGCTACACGGTTAGCAGAGGATTTTCCCTTCTCCTTTACAGAACATCATGGGGTCATCCTTCATCACAACCCGCAGTTTGGCCTCGCCGCCTTCGTAATCCTGTACGGTGTGCATCACTACAAAGTTTACCTAGCACCTGCACTGAGTGAGCGTTCGTGGATGCGACACTACGAGTTCATGTACACCAAGGACGGACATCAGGAACTTGACCACCTAGCGTTTGCCAAGAGGGCACTGGAACGATTTCCAGACTCGTTGAATATTGATCCGTCTCGTGCTGCGGTCATGCTTGATGCGCTCAATGGGAAGCCTAGGGATGGTTGGAAAACTGAAGAGGACGGGATCGTACAAAGCTAATCGATCCCTTGCGACTCATCCCAGACGAACGCAGTCTTTGGCTTCTGCGAAGCTGCAGGAGCGACCGCGACAGGAGCCTGGACGGCGGCACCTTTCTTGGTCGCAAGAGTGGAGACCGATGCCGGAACCGCGATAGGTTCTGGTGCCGGCTTCGGCTCGATCGACGCGACAGAAGCGGTGAGAATCCGGTTCGCAGCCGGCGCTTTCGATTCCAACTGACGTAATGGCGAGACGCCCAGAATCTCCGGAGCTTTGGGTCGCGGGAGCAATCTTTTTGCCATCCGGTCAGAGGTTTCGAGGCTCCAGGCCCAGAAGGAAAGTTGAGGTTGATTCTGCTTCCACCAGCCCCGCTCCCATCGTTCCTGCCGCCATGCCCGGAAGATCAACAGAACGAAAACGAGGGTCGCAAGGCCAAGAACAGGCTGCAAAAAGAACCGCCAGATCTCGTTCCCGTCGTAGATCTCCTGCTCCAGGAAAGTGTTCAGCTTGGCCGAATTGATCTCTTGCAGGCGTCCTCGCACGACGGTCGCCCAACCTTCGGCGCTGGCCTTGTCACTCAAAAGAAAAGGCTCCGGAGAGTACGTTCCAATCACTTGTCCGACTGGTTTTGCGACCACGTCCTGCTCAGTTGCGAACTCGGACTTGCCCTTCTTGATCTTCCAGAGCAGACGCGTTTCTGTCGTCGCAGCGGGGTCATTCTTGTGCCAGGAGCTCGCCAGATAGTCGGTGGCGTAGTACCGCTGGAGGGGCGTCATTGTGTACAGAAGAGGACCCAGCAGCGGCGTCAAATTCACCGCGTTCAACACCCCAAGGCAGATCACCAACGCGATCACAAGTGCTGGCATTTTCATCTCGGATCACCTCCGGTTTTGACCTCGGCAGCGACGACATCCTGGAGCAATTTGCGTGCGGTTTGGTGCTTACGGGCGTCCGCCGTCTCGCGAATTTTAAGCACGGTTTCGGGTGTCAGATGAGCGCCGTCCTGGGTCGCCGTCGCGCTCGCGTGGAACAGATTCAGGAGCATGAAACGAGTCGCCGCGACCTCGGCCAGGAGCAACTCGCTCGTGTCCGGAGTCGGCCGCGCTGCCTCAAGAGCAACGTCGCGGAGCCATGCGGCGAGTTGCTTGCCGGAGCGTTTGGCGGCGGACTCAATCTCGTCCAGCTCCTCGGGAGAGAGCCGGGTGGCTACCGTTTTGGCGCGGGAGAGGTTACGAGCTTCTGGGTCAGGGAGCGTCTGGGAGGTTGAAACAGGGCCTGTGCGGGGAGTGCTCAAGAGGTACCGCCTTCGAGACACCGTAAGGCGGAACTCTGTGAGCCGTCAAGCCTGTAAACGGCTCTTCGCAACTCTGCCGTTTAGAATCAATGCGTTTACGCCAGAGTGGAGAATGCGTTTACGCAAGCCATTGAGTTCTGCGGTCGCGTTTACGCGGGCAAGCTAAGTTGTTCATTTGAAACGCGTTTACGTTCGCAAACGGCAAGTTGCTCCACAGCAACCCTTTGGGGTGATGTGTCTGCTACTTCTCCCGACGCGCAGCGGCGAAATGTTTTTAGGGCTCGGAAGCTGGTCGGAGATTACGTAGGATCGGCGGGCTAACGCGCCCACGCCGTGAGACCGCCATCGACGATCATGGATTGCCCCGTGACGTAGGAAGCGGCATCGCTGCAAAGCCATAGCGCAGCCTGGGCCGCTTCCTCGGGCCTGCCGATCCGTCCGGCTGGAACATGGGCGGCATACCCCTTCAGCGCCTCCTGAGCCTTTGCTATGTCCCCACCCACGGCCTGACTAATGGCGCTCTGCAACATCTCGGTATCGAAGGCACCAGCGACCAAAGCATTGACCCGAATTCCGTCCGGTGCATACTCCTGGGCTGCCGATTTGGTCAGCGCCAAGACACAGCCTTTGACATGGAATAGAGGGCTGCGAACCGTGCTCCACCCAATCCGTTGACGGAGGAAGTATTGACGATCACGCCGCCACGCGGTTCTTGCTTTTGCATCTGCTCAAGTTGGTATTTCATGCACAGCCAAACGCTCTTGAGATTGGCACTGACCTCGGCATCGAAATCAATCTCGGTAAAGTCTCCGGCGCGACACAATTTGCTCAGAGCGGCGGCATTGTTGAACGCGCAATCGAGCCGCCCGAAAGCGTTTACGGTTCGCGCAATGAGAGTCTGAACCTGGTTGGCCTGTGACACGTCGGCCTGCACGAAAAGAACGCTGCCGCCGGTAGCTTGAATCTCCTGCTCGGTCTGTCGCCCGCGCTCTGCTCCACGTGCGGCGATGACCACGCTGGCTCCGGCCTTTGCAAACAGTTCGGCAGCGGCTTTGCCGATCCCGGCGCTGCCGCCCGTCACCAGGACAACTTTCCCGCTCATCGTGCCAGCCATGGAATCAGCATAGGCGATCTCGATCTCGTTTTGAGAGCGGAACTCGCTGCATTTTCCGTTCCGGCGTTCGAAATTTAGCCGGAACGCCAACCTCTCATTTTCGGGGTTCTCCGATATCCAACCGAGTCAGCAGTTCCGGGGACCAGGTCGCAAGCGTGGCACCTTTAGCATTCGCGTCTTTCGCAATCCGGTTGTACATCGTAAGCAGCTTCCGTGGGTCGATCAGGCACTCATCGAACGCTTTTCGGCCATACTGGCGTTCGACGAGCGCGGCCATTTCATAGCCAACGGTGTACCAGGCCCCCTGGACGTCTCCAAAGAACGGGGCGGCACGTTCGCTAATTTCCGAATCACCCTTTAGCTTCCCGGTCGAAATGTCCATGAGGAATTGCTGGATCGATGCCACGTCGCTATTGAAATGCATCATGTCGCCGTCCCACCGCGCGCGGGCGACTGCATCGTCTTCCCAATGGGGGTGTCGATCTACCGATCCGGCAGCAGCAAGCATAGCCTCGCCTTCCCCGAACGCGCTCATCCAATTGAACGCTGTCTGAACATTTTCTGGCAGCTTGGCTTCAATCTCTTTCTGTCGGGACTCAAGGCTGTCGAGTCCGATGTGGTGGCACTCGTGCGCGACGGTATTCTCGAATTTTGCCTGGCTCTCCCGCTCCAGGTACAGGAAGATTGCTGGGCCACTTCCCTGCTTGGTCCAAACGAAACTGTTGCCGATGGGCTTGATCTCTGGAAAGACGCGGGCATGAATGCTGGCCCCCTCTGGAAGCCATGCCAGTGCACTCTGTCCGAGCGATTGCATGTCCGCCCGCTTCATGGCTGCAAGTGTCTCTTCCCATTCCTGCTCTCTGGCCAGAGCCGCAGGGGACAGCAGAAACGTTTGAAATTGTTCGTCCGTGAATGCGCGTCCTATCGCAGCCTCTCGCAATTTGAGCCACTGGTAAGGGGCCGTTTGGAAAAGCTGCTGCCAGTCGGCGCGTGTAATCGCCTCATGTTGCGCTTGTTTATGCAATATGCGTAAGGCCTGCTCTGCCTCGGAGGTGTCGAGTGTGAGCTGCACTGCGGAATTCGACTGCCCAAAGGCGGTCAAGCAGCTCCCCAGGACTAGGAGGTTTAGGAAAAATCCGCGCATATTACCGGCCCTCGCTCAGTTGATTTGGCTTCTCTCCACCCTACATTCCCGGAATAACCAGCGCCTCGTTTTGGCCTGAGAGCTTTGGGTCAGGGCCGCGCAGCGCCGCGATTCTGCGGAGCCGAAGGCAGCCTTGACGCGGAGCTGGCCGGAACGATCCTGGCTGCGTCCGGGATGGGAAGACTGATCTCGTGCTTGATTGTTATTCTCGGTCCTTCGGACCTCGATGCAGTGCGTAGGGACGTTTGTACGTGTCTTTAGGAACTCCGGTGCCACCCGAACCTTTGCAGGCGCTCCTACCTGCCTTTCTGCTCGACTGCCGATGCTTTCAATCGTCGGCCTGAACCGATGGCCAACCCCATCCCTCATTAGGAAGTTTTGTTTTGTTGTTGTTTCTGCGGGGTTTGGGGCGCAGCCCCAAAGGAAATGGGCCTTTAGGCCCTCAGTCCGCGTCCGAAGGACGTGCTCCGCTTACTTTTCTTGGTGATAACGAATCGTTTGCATTTGCTGTTGTCTGCTCCATCGGATTTACACGGAGATCTTCACTTTTCAACTGTTCCACTGAATTCACAGGCCTCGACTCCTGCTGTCACTAGACCACTTGCAAACACTTGTATCTCTTGCTTCTTATTAAGCAGTACGCGGAGGGTCCTGAGGAAATACGCGGAAGGTCCGGCTGCTGTACGCGAAAGGTCCATTTTCTGTACGCGGAAGGTCCGAAATTGTGTACGCGGAGAGTCCGACATCATTTTTGATTTCCAATGGATTTATGTGCGAATCTGCGTGTTAGAACCTCTCGCTAGGCGTACGCGGAGGGTCCAGAATTTTGCGGATGGTGGCTCCTTCGCGCGATTTGCCGCCCTGCAGCGTACGCGGAAGGTCCGCCATCATCAATAGATTGAGCCTGGCGACACGTTTGAAGATCATCTGTACGCGGAAGGTCTGCCTTTTTTGTGAAAAGTCTTGCTCTTCCCTGGCTCGGCGTACGCGGAAGGTCCACCCTCCGCAAGCTTTGTCAGTTCGCAAGATCGAGGCGGCGCACTCGCTTTTTGCTGAGGTCGTCCGGAAGCAGAGGCTGGATCGCCTTGTTCACCCAAACACCTTCTTTGAGAACATCGATCCGGACCTCAGGCCATAACACACGGAGGTGCAGGATAGCCTTTTTAACATTCTGCTTAAGTCGTCGTGGATTGCTGTCATCTTGCGGGAATTGTTCGCGGAGGCCCGCCCATGGAATAACCGTCTCGCTCTGGGCACAGTAGCAGCGGTACACGAAAAACGTGAGGAGGTCCTGGAGCTGCGGGCCGCCTTTTTGTCCCTGCAATTGCAGCCACAAACGTCGTGGAATAGCTACATGGTGGCGCTTGATATCTTGAAAAAAGCGTTCTTCAAGCTGAATTCCAAACGGGTTCTCAAGTCCAGGAATGCTCACCTGTCCATGCGTTTCAGCTTCCAGCTGAACTGTGAGATTATTGGGCAGGTTAGAGGCTGCAATCATCGGGAGCATCACCGTCTGCGTAGCACCTGATGATCTCCGTTCAATACCTATTACGAGACCCGTAAGCCTGCTCAGACGCGCAGCGAGCTCCTTCACGCGATCTCCGTTGCGGCTCTTCCCTGATTCTCGAAGGTAATCGCTGGCGCTTTTGATTGTTACAAAAGCGGTATCCGAGTTGATGGCCTTATCGAATAGCCAAGCCATCAAGTGCCTATCATTGCCAAAAGGCATGTCGATCCCATTGATGCCGGCAGTAAAGGTCACCCTAAGCGTCGATCCGTCGCTTAGCCTCGCAGTTCGAACAACCTGACGATCTTCGGTAGGCCGATATGGAAGCGTGCAGAGTATGAGTGCTTGGGCCATTTTGATCACTTCGTCACCCAAAGCTCCGCTGTCACGATCCCCACGCAACTCGACGACACGATCAACCCTTTTATTTAAGGCTGCCTGCCGCTCGCCAGCGTAGTCGCGCTTTCGTGCTGGAATCAAACTTTTATCCATCTTCGTTACGTACCTCTGTACTACTTAATATCTTCCTTACTGTGCTACTTCCCTACTTTGCTACTCTTGCTTTCGCCGTCCATCCTCCGACTGCATGGATGTATAGGTTTCAATGAGTGCTCCGTCGATTTCGACTCTCCTGCAAGCGAGCCGAAGAGCCTCTGAATCGGAAAGATTACGGAAACCCTGCGACTTCATGAAGTCTTTGATTGTGTCCAAGCGGTCAATGTCCTTCTGATAAAGGCTGACGGAAAGTTTTGGGGCCCGGCTGCCTTTTCCCGCTAATGAAGTTGTTGGTTTCGGAAACACATGCAAGGTTTTTTCCGATTCTGAATTTTCTTCCACCCTCGGCAGAGAAGATTTGAGTCTGGAAAGCAGCTCTTTTGTATTTGAGGCCATGATGCTCCTTTGCTATTTTCGCGCTTTGCTACTCTGCTTCTTTGCGGAACCAACGATCTCCAAAGCTACTTTAAATAGTTCCTCCCGAGCCTCCCCGCCAAGAGACTTCCAGCCCATGAGGACGGCGTGTTGGTACGCCTGGCGCCGGCGAAGCGTATTTTTGAAGGCCGGCAGGCCGATCCGCTCAGCCATATCATCGAGATCGCGTGCGAGGATGGTGCCGGGCTGAACTTGATTGAACAGGATATGTGCTCTATCTTTTGCGCCCTCGCGATGGATTAGCGTTGCCGTATCGCGCGAGGTGAACAGGTCCGCCGGTGACGGAGAGGTAACGAGAACTACAACGTCCGCACGCTGGATGGCATCTTTTACCTCCTGGCTTTCGAGTCTAGGGGCTGTGTCGATAAAAAGAGCACCGTATTCCTTACCGACCACGGCGAGCTCTAAACCTCCAATTTCCTCAATCCAGCGTGTCGCGGTGTGCTGAGGATCTGTGTCGAGAAGCGCTACAGCATGCCCGGCTTCGACGAGAGCCGATCCGAGTAAAACGGAGAGGGTCGTCTTTCCACTCCCACCTTTACCGTTGCAAAGTGTGATTGTCATTCCTTAGCAGAGTAGCAAAGTAAGGAAGATGCTAAGAACGTTTTTGCTATTGCTTCACAATAGGAATCAGCTTAGTAAACCACCAGCTTTGTATAGCAGAGTGGCACTAAAAGAGACGATCCAGATGTTCCGCACCTGCGCTGACGTTTTGCAAGGCTTGGCTGCTATCGTCGGACGGACGGGCCGATGCCGTCCGCCCGATGAGGAAGGGAATTGATTAGCTGGCTTTCGCCAGCGCGGGTTCGGGTTCTTTGGTCTGCTCGGCCTCGGCTGCCGGGTTCTCGATGGCCGACAGGATGAAGGCTGCGGTGCGCTGAATGACTTCCAAGCTCTCGATGAGAAGAGCGGCGTTGCCGTGATACAGGTGTGGATGTAGTCGGCTGATGCGCGTCCGCTGTCGAGGCCGATGGTCTGCGAAACCACAGCAGGGAGGAGCTGTCCTCCTCCCTCACATCAGGTTTTTGGATTGGTAGAGATCGATTCGCAAAGCTCTATGTGGCGCTGTCGTCGTAGTAGCAAGAACGTGAGCAGGTTTTGCTCCCCACGCGATGTTCCGCGTGTGCTGGGTGCTTAACTGATGCTTTATGTAGGCGAACAGGCCGTAGACATTCGGGGCAACGGAACGGCCCCTCGGCTTTCATGGCGTTTGCGATTGGGGTGTTCACCCATTCGAAGCTCCGCGACGCACCTTGCCCAATCCATTTCTGACACTGGACGGATTGCATAGTATCTCCTTGCCCCAAAGGGCTGAATTATGTTGCTGGGGTAGTGATACGCGGAACAAACATTCTTATATTTGCAGTGTTGATCTCGGCTCCTCGGAACGCCCGCCGTTTGTTTATGTCGCGGCTAGCCATGAGCACGAGAGCATACTAGCCAACTGGGTTACCGTCCTCTTTCAATACGCAATCCGCTCCACCTCATCAAGCGCGACCTCGTCGTTGCGCCGGTCGTAGAGCCCGGTGGTACGGGCTGATTCATGGCCGGCCATTTGCTGGGCGATCTCCAACTTGCCCCCGTTCTGCAGGTAGGTAGTGATCCCCGTGGCGCGGAAGCTGTGGGCGCTGATCTTGGTTCGGAGTTCTGCTGCTCGCGCCCGACGCTGAATCATCATGTGCACGTTAGCCTGAGGCAGGGAAGTGCGATCGGTCAGCCGGCCATAGCGCAGGGTAGGGAAGAGCGGAGCCTCGGGTTCGGAGCCGAGCCCGGATGCCGCAATCCATTCCTCTAAATACTGGTCCAGGTTGTGATGGCAGGGAAGCTCGGTCACCTTGCCGCCCTTCTCGTGGAGCCGCACCCAGCCGCGGCGCTTCTGCACATAAAAGTCTTGCACCTTCATTCCGGTGGCCGCGCCAACGCGGGCGAAGGTGTAGCCCATCAGAGCGATCAGGGCGCGGTCGCGAAGCCCGAGCAGGGAAGTGGTGTCGATTGCGGCCAGGAGTTCCCGCATCTCGTCGGCCGAGAGGACGGAGGTCTTGCCCTTGCGGACGCTATGCTTCGGTCCGCGTACCGCATGGGCCGGGTTGGTCTCCATGATGTGCCCGGTCACCAGCCAATCGAAGAGCATCCGGATCGCGGCGAGGTGCTGTTTGACGGTCGGCTTCGAGTGCGTGCGGCCGAGCTGCTCGACGTAGGCGGCGACGTGCATCGGAGTTACCCCGGCCAGATCGCCCAGACCTCTTTCCTCACACCAGGCTGCGAACCCCTCGACCGCTTTGAAGTAGGCGCGGCGGGTATTTGGGTTGCGGATGTTGACGGTGAAGAACTCCCAGAAGCGCCGGCCGCCCTCGGGCATGGTCTGGAAGAGAGCAGGTAGTGGGAGAGCTGCAGGCCGCAGCAGGGCAAGGGAGCTCATGGACGTTCCTTGACGAAGGTCAGATAGGAACGCATCTCCCCGTTCATCCTGGGCAAGGAGACGGGAACATCCTTAGAGAAACCGAGCTTATTAAGAACAGATAAGGATGCGGCATGAGCGGGTTCGCAATGTGCGATCAACCTGCGCAAGCCAAGTTCATTCAAAGCCCAATCCACGACCGCGCGACCCGCCTCGGTGGCATAGCCCTTACCCCACGCGGATCTCTGGAGGACATAGCCGAAGTTCGCCGTCCCGCTGTTCCAGTCGGTCATTCCGAAGCCGGTGCCGCCGATCAGGACTCCATCCTCCTTACGCACAATGGCCAGGGTGTATTCAGTGCGAGGCAAAACCTTCCGGTCTTGAAGCCAGCTAGCCAGTACGGCGGTTGTCGTCTCGGGCGTGTTCGGTCCCCAGCTTGTGAACCGGGTCACCTCCAGGTCTCCGGCATAGACCTGGATGGCCTCGGCATCTCCTTCGGCGAACTCGCGCAAGGTCAGTCGAGGGGTTTCGAGAGTGACGGAAGAGAAGGTTGGCGGCGTGCTCATTTACATATGATAACGTCCTTTATCATATGTATAGCAACACATCTGATCCGCTTTGGCCTTCTTCGATCGCAATTGGTGCGAAGGCTGCATGGTTGCCAGGCAGGGGTAGGGGCAAAGTGCCAGCCCCTCCGGGGTTGTAGGTGTACGGGCGGACGTCCGGGGTACGCTTCAGCTTGACTATCGCATCCTCCTACTCAAATGTTTCGTTGTCACGCCTCTCTGAAGCGAGTTCTTGTTGCTTCATGTCATCTATTACTCGGTTTAGCTCGTCTCGCCGTAATCTCGCATACGTGGCGAGATCACCATTTGAATGGTTTTCAAACTCATTAAGAAGGCGCACATTGGCTTCCCAGGCTGCTGCCCGTGATCCTGACCAGGAGCTTGGATGGAAGTGATCGATGTAATGCCCTAATACATCAGTTTTGTTAGGAGCATGCTCTATTAGGGCTAGCGCAGAGGGTTTCCATTGCGGCTTGTCAGAGTTGTGAGGCTTAGTAAAAGGAACCATTCTTTCCGCAATTAAGGGATAACGGATGGTGCTGTCTTCATCGCACCATGGAAGCAAGATCGATTCTGGGATCCGATCGAGCGGCGAACCCAGCAGATCATCATGGTCGAAAAGGCCTCTCAATCCAGTTCGCTCGTGGCGTCTCTCTGGGGCAAAAAGATAGTTCAGAACGACGATGGGCTGCGCTGCAAAAAGAGAACCAAGTATCCGATTCTCCTGCATATAGTCGAGACGGTACTCGGCATGCGCTTTCTCAAGGCGATCAAGAAGCTCTGTGACTGTTCGGATAGTATCCGAAGACGTCAAGCAGGCCTCAATCACCTCCTGCAGCGCATGGGCATCATGATTGAGCTTTCGGTCGAAAGTGCAAGCGTCGACAACGATCCGCCCGGCTTTAACGAGCTCCGACGAAGGGACTTTTCCATCATGGCGATCTTGAACAATCCGCATGTGAATGGTATCAACTGCTACATCGAATCCGTCCTGCAGTTGCAAAATCATTGGGATTAGCTCAAGCGTGGCAGAATCCTCGAGCTTATTTTGCCACCCGAGCCCCCTGTACCGCTCTGCTGGAGCACTTTTCCTTAACAAAGAGACCCTAAGGCGCTGCAGCCCAGCCTCAGAGACAACGACCCGCTTTTGGAAATAGGGAAACCACTGCATGAGCAGGGGATCATCCAGGCACTCCGTCAGAAGTTCTTCTGACATGTCCTTGTTTGTAGAGTGGAGGTTATACATGTAACAGGCAAGGAGTTCTGGTGACCGCTGTTCTGGTTCGGCTGAACGAAATGACGCGACGAGCTTATCCCATAAGGTTCGGTGGTCGGTTGCTGCATTGACAAATCCTCTGGCCAGCGGTCCAAGCGTCATGCCATTCTTGCAAACAGTCAGCTCATGCATGAGTTCCGCAAGAAGGGCGTCTTCGATTACCAAGGCCATTCCAAGTTCAATCAGTTGCTGTTCATGCCGCCTATGCTGTTCCTCAAAATCATCGTATCCAATGTCGTCGTATACATCTCGTGCGCTACGCAGAACCTTGGCTCGAACCTGTTCTGCAAGGTTTCGTGGTGCCAGCATTGCCTCAATGGCCCCAAGCCTAGCGTCTTCCTCGGCTGGCAAGGGTTCGTCGCGCCAACGACGGATGGAACGTATGCTGGCCCAACCTTCGGGCCAGAGTAGCCTTTCCTGGAATTCGCGGCAAATTGCCTCCACGTCTTCCTGCAATTCGATGTTTTTCCATAAGCCGCTAAGGCTCGATCCGAGGATTACTCGAATACGTGAGGCTGTTGCACCATTGCTCGCATCATGAATTGAGCACAGCCTTAACGCCGATCGATACCAGTGCGCCACATCCTGCCGGGAATGTGGCAGCCATCCATAGTCTCTCGAACGGCCGCCGAACTCATGATGGTGAAACGATGAGAAATGTGACGTTTGCAGCATCGCTTCGAGAGATTTCAAGCCGAGCTCCCGCCTCGTCTCACCGGTTGAGCTCAATAAATCGTCGACGACTTGGCAGCGTTGCTCAATGGTGGCGTGCGTCCCGGAGAGAACAATATGAAAAAGCGATGGAAAGCTATTCCTTACTTGGTTTGCATAGCCTCCTGGCTGCTCATTTGCGACGAGCTCAAGAATGAGCGTGACACAGCGGTCAAAGAGATTCGCTTCAAACGCCAACGACAATAGAAGGGTACGAACGTCTTCGCCGGCTAGGGTCTCTCCTGCTTGCCGAGCGCGCAGCATCGCACGCTCAATTGCCTCGACTGCTTTTATAGGAACGACAGGAGCAACATTGTTCAACATTGCTCTTCCGGTTTCAGTAAGGATTTCGACGCGTCCGAGTATGCCGTTCTCTGCCAACCAACGCGTAACGATGCCCTGAGCTGCCGAAGAAGTATGAAGATAGCCTAACCGGCGCGAGATGGACTTCAAAAGACGTTCAGAGGCGCTACTGGCGAGTTGGTCGAAATCTTGGGAAGGGATATTGTCCAAAGCCATGGCCGCAAGGCGATTGGCAATTGCATGCGGCAGCAATGCCCTCCATACTCCTCGCTGTTGTACGAGGTCTCGTCGCTTCAGCTCGGCAACATCAGCGTAGAGAGTACGAGCATCCTTACCAACCACCGCAGCCAGCTTTGAGAGTTCCGCCTCGCCGTCTGTTCCGGTGTCTTCGCCTTGGAAGGAGTACGCAAGGGAACACGCCTGGGCGGAAAGCAGGAGAGAACCGCTGGATTCATTGCGCTGGCGGAATAGCCTCTCGAATAATTCTGTGTCTCTCAAGGACGCCACGGACTCATGGCTATCGACCGTCTGAGCTAGAGCGAGAGCGACTCGCGCGTTACCACCCGCAAATATCGCAATCGATCTGGCGTTCACCTGAGATAGACCTGGCACCCGGCGCTGGAGGAGTTTCTCGATTAAATCGTTCGAGGAGGGCTGAAGCTCAAAAACATCCGTACCCTCCGGCTGGTCTTCGCGCACATCGTACTCGACGGTGAGCAAACTGATGCGGCTCTCGGCCCGTGTGCAGACTTCCACAAGTCTGCGATGAAGGTCGGGCGTGCAGTTGTCGACGATCAGAACCTGCCGATCCTGTCGGGCGACGAGCTCGGTGATAGCGGCAATGGGTTGCGGGCTGGGGTTGTCCGAAAGATTTGTATAGATGGCGAGATCTGGATTCAAAACAAACTGTCCAACTCGGTCGTCAAAAAGCGCTTGCACCAAGCGCGTCTTGCCAACTCCGGACAAGCCGACCAAGCGAACAATGCCTCGTTCTACTCCAAGTGTCTTTCGGAGTCGCTCCATTCCTTGAACGATGGCCTCCCCTTCACCCTTAGAAGCCGGGCCTTGGATTCGAAGTGAATCGTCCGTTAGGTATGTGCCTGCTAAACCTTCATGCGAAGCTGCCCAGTCATCGTAAGGACGCCACCCTGAAATAGGTCTGCCAATGCGTTCGCGGACCCAGGTGACGGTACTTGCGTGGTTCCGTGTCCAACTTGCCAGCCGGTTGCGGTCGTAGAAGTCTAGGTGCAAATCGTCGCAGTGTGGAATGCCGATCACAGCACCACGCATGGCATCTTTGCGGTCAGTAAGAGCGGTGTCGGAGACCGAACCCTTGGAACTGACGATGATATAACTGCCACCGCCGGCTGCGAGCTCTTGGATCGAGGCTCTGACTATCCCTTCTGGCTTCATTTCAGTAAGAATTTTCCCGCGTGGCATGTCCTCTGCTTTGACCTGATAGACGACGTTCTTTCGTGCAAATGCGGCACTCAGGGGGACGGCTTCGTCTACAGTGACCCGTACGTCGACCCCACCGTCGGCCGCACTTTGATTGCCTCCCCATGTCGCGAGTAAAGGAGAGAGCTCAAGGCGACGCAGCTCCGCTTCACAAAGGCGGCCGACAAGTGTCCTCAGGTCTTCATCGGAAAGAACAGCTATGTCTTGCCCAGTAACGTCGAACATGATCACTCCAGCTTCAACATTACTTCTTCTGAGCAGATACTGCTGCATGACGTTATCGCTACTTGAAGCTGGTCTCGGAACAGGGTGTTCTTCATCAGACAGACACTATCGCGCCCTGTTGCGCTGCCCAGGAAAACTCTGGTTAGTGTGGGCCGATGCGCAACAAGGAAGCGAGCACCTGATGATGGGGCGGGAGGGCGCCCAGAGCGTTCGACATGTACATTGTGATTGTCCCCAAAGTAGAGAAGGAAGGTCTAACGATCCGCTATGCTCGAGCGATTTGAACTGATCCAGGGAACCGGGCTTTTGCATGATGCCAACGGAAAACCCTTCCGATGCCAGAAAACGACGCTGATTTTTGCCGACAATGGCCGCGGAAAGTCTACTCTGGCAGCGGTCTTGAGAGCAGTCTCGACGGGCGACTCAGGGCGCATGAACGCAACGAAGACGCTGGACGGTACATTGCCATCCAAAGCGGTGCTCCAGTTTGGAAGCGGGCACCGCGTGACATTTGAAAATAACGCTTGGTCCGAAGCCCGTCCCGAGCTGATCGTCTTTGACTCAGTTTTTGTTGAGCAGAATGTGCATTCCGGAGGACAGGTCAGCACGACGCATCGTAAGAATCTCCTCGATTTCGCCCTGGGAGCTTCGGCGGTACAGGCCCGCACTGAGCTAGAACAGTCGACAAAAGAGCATGCAACTGCGGGTCAGCTGATCGCCAGCTATACAAGCCAGCTCACCGGCTATCATGCGGGCTTCACATTAAGGGACTTTGAGCAGCTGCAGGCGGTCGACGATGTTGATACGGCGATCGCAGAAATCAGAAAGCGGATTACCGACGCGACGAACGTGGCCGCGATTCAGCTCAAGCCGGTTCCCACGCAATTTGTCGAACCAAAGTTAGATTTGGTCAGCCTCTTTTCCGAGCTGAGAACATCTTTGGAGAATGTTCATGCGGATGCGGAGCGTGTGGTTCTGGAGCATGTTGCGCATCTTGAAAAGACGGGTGCGGAGCGATGGCTAAGCGAAGGGAACACCTTCTCCGACGGTTCCTCCTGCCCATACTGCAATCAGAACACCAGCACCAGCGATCTCGTGCAGGCGTACAGAACTTATTTCAACGAAGCATATAACAACCTGAAGGCGAGAGTTGCGCGTTTGAGCGAAACCTTTACTGGTCGCGTTGCTGAGGAGGTGCTGTCTCTCGTTGAAAGTGATACTACACTCGCATCGGCGAACGCTGCTGGTTGGATTGAACATGTAGAAACGAGTGCGATAGCTTTCGACAGAGCCAGCGCCTCCCCGTCGTTTGAAGCTCTCCGCACTCTTGTCCTGGACCTTTTGCGCCAAAAAGTGGACAGGCCAGCAGATGCTGCCGGAACACCTGAGCAGGAACAGCAATGCATCAGACTCTGGGAGTCCGTGCTGCGTATTGTTCGAGACGCTAATACCGCAGTCGAATCAGCCGCGGCGCCCATCCTTGCTTTCAAAGCCAGCCTGAACAGCGAGAGTCTACCAACTCTGAATGCCGAGCTGCGACGGCTGGAGGGGACGAAAAGACGATATGAGCCTGCCGTAACCGCGCTGTTTGCCGATCTGGAAGCCGCCCGCACTGAGCAGAGCCGCGCCGAAACTGCAAAGCGTGGAGCCAGGACCCGCTTGGATGCCCAGATGGAAACAACGCTAAAAACCTACCAGAACACCATCAACGATCTCCTTGTGAAGTTCGGTGCCGGCTTCAGGATCCAGGGTTTCGGGGCAAATTTCAGAGGCACTGCCCCGCGTACCGAATATGGATTGTTACTGCGTGGAAAGACTGTGCCGCTGGAAGGGGGACCGCCCTCCTTTGCAACCGCCCTCAGTGAGGGTGACAAACGCACTCTAGCCTTCGCATTCTTCATCGCATCGACGAAAGCGGACAACAAGCTCGGCACTCGCATTGTTGTGATTGACGATCCCATGTGTAGCCTCGATCTGAACCGCAGGAGTCATACCCAGCGCCTTATAAAGGACATTCACAAAAACGCGCTCCAGCTGATTGTGCTGGCCCATGACCCTTACTTTTTGCAGGACCTGGAACGCGGAATACTGAAGCAGGACAAGACGGCAGTTATCAGCAAGTTTCGATTGGTGGCAGTGCAGGGTGATTACACCTCGTTCGGGACTCTCGACCTAAAAAAAGAATGTGAGTCCATGTATGTGCAAAACCACCGGCTGCTTAACGAGTTCGACAGTGGGCAAAGCTGCGACGCCCGTAAAGTTGCCGAGGCAGTTCGCCCGATGCTGGAGGGCTATCTTCATCGCCGCTTCCCCGGTCATGTTCAGGACGGCCTTCTGTTCGGAGAAGTGGTCAACACAATAAGAACGGCCGACGCATCAAGCCCGTTGCGCCATGCGCAGAATCTGGTCGATGAGCTGAACGAAATCAACGAGTATGCCGGGCAGTTCCATCACGATACGAATGAGGACAGTGCCTCGGTGATCGTGAACCCATCCGAGCTAAAGCCATACGTGCAACGGGCTTTGGCAATGGTCCATACCGGGGTTCCGTTGGTGTGACTTCTCATTCTTCATTCTTGAATCAAGAATGAAGAACGGGTAAGATGTTTGCATGCTTCGCTCCTTCGACATTGCAGTGTTGCTGAAACTGACGCTTCCAGGTGCTGCAGAGTCGTCATTCCAGAAACTTGCTTCCGACCTGCATGTTGCCAGTTCCGAGGTGCACGGGGCCGTTAAGCGAGCCCGGGTGTCTGGCCTGATGCAACAGGATGGGCCAAAACAGGTAAACCGCTCAGCGCTCCTGGAGCTCTTGGGGCATGGCATGAGGTACGTATATCCGGCGGTACGGGGAGAGCTGACCAGGGGTGTGGCGACTTCTTTTGCAGCCGAGCCACTGCGGAGTGTCATTCACGATGGCGGAGCGGAAGTGCCTGTGTGGCCTCATGTTTTGGGGAAAGTGCGCGGCTATACCTTTGAGCCACTCTACAAACATGCCGCAGAAGCGGCCTTGGCAGACCCTGCGTTTTACGAGCTCCTTAGCCTTGTGGACGCGCTGCGGGATGGACGAGTCCGCGAGCGAAAGATTGCTCTGGAGATGATGAGCAAGAGGTTACTGGAAAATGGCTAGCAATCTTCCCCTGCTGGAGGAAGCGGCTGCAAAATTAAAGCATCTGCTGCCTGAGGTCGTCTTCGTGGGAGGATCGACGCTTGATCTTATCGTGACCGATCAGGGCTCGGCTCCCATTCGCTCCACATACGATGTTGACGTGATCATTGCGGCCGACTACGCCGATTACTCGGCCTTCTGTGATCGATTGCGAGACGTTGGCTTTGATAACGACACCCGCCCCGGTGCTCCGCTTTGCCGTTTTCTCCACGACGGCCTAATGCTCGATGTCATGTCGACCCAAAAAGGCGCACTTGGCTTTTCCAACCGTTGGTATGAAGGGGCGATCCAGACAGCGACGCCGGTATCCTTGCCCAGCGGCAAGGTGATCCGGCTGATTACAGCCCCGTTCTTCCTTGGAACCAAAATGGAGGCGTTCCACGATCGTGGCGAGAACGACTACTTTATGAGCCACGACCTGGAAGACTTTATTGCCGTTGTCGAGGGAAGAGAGCAGTTGCTCGAAGAGCTTGCCGGAGCCCCGGCCGATCTTCGCGAATATTTACGGGACGCAACCGGCAAGCTTTTAGGAAACGAGCGGTTTATGGAGGCGCTGCCGGGATATGTTCCGGGCGATTCGATCAGTCAACGCAGAATCCCGATCATCATTGAGCGTTTAAGAAAGATGGGTGAACTCTAACTGAGCCCACTTACGGGC
This sequence comes from Lichenicola sp., assembly GCA_964658635.1. Taxonomy (GTDB): domain Bacteria; phylum Acidobacteriota; class Terriglobia; order Terriglobales; family Acidobacteriaceae; genus Edaphobacter. The sequence goes on from CAZZZP010000044.1 coordinate 29,090, forward strand.
ACTCAGGTGCGCATGGTTGCCATCTACGCCGAGCCAAAAGGAAACGCATCAAGGTGAGCGGCGGACAGGTGGGTCTTTTCTTCCAGGAAGTTCAACAACGATTCGTCGATGGATTTCTCTGGATCTCGATTGTCCGCTGAGGACCATTTCGTACCGTTCCCGAAGTCTAGCGTGATAGGGGTCTGAGTAGCAACGGAACAGAAAACCTACATAAGGATGCCTGGCTGGGGCTTTCCAACAAACCCCGGTTTGTTGGAGAGCAGGAATTGCGATGCAAGAGACCCTCTGTACACCCACGGTAAGGATTCGTGTTGGATTGTCACACTCGTTTCGTCAGCGAGGCCAGACGGGCGGCGGCGCTCCCCCGGCAGAGACGGTGTGCCACAAAGGGGTTGTTCTTGGCGTCTTGAAAAGCCCTGTGATTTGCAGGGTTTGGGTGCCTTAAATCGTGTGGGCAGAAACGACCGTTTATGGCACAGCACGGCAGATCATGCCAAGTAAAGTAGCTCGGATCGCTGAAGTGGCAGGCCAGAACGTGCGTTTCAAGGTCTATCGAGCAGTAAGTGCAAAGAAGTGAGCTAATACGTCAAAGTGTGACAATCCAACACGAATCCTTGCCATGGGTGCTGTACGGCACTGTTCTTCGCATTAAGCCGTACAGAAATCAGCCTCCAACAAACCCGGGTGCGCTGAGGTTTCTGGGAAGGAACTTGAAATCGCCTGATCAGGCAAGCTGGCCTTGCAAAGACTCCTTCGATGCTTGTGTTGGCCAGAATATGGGCAGATCAACTGTGCCGGGCAGCGGGCTTATGTAGGTTTTCTGTTCCGTTGCTACTCGGACCCCGTATCCCGAACTTGCCCCGACTAGCTGGATCGTACCGTATCGTTATTATTCAGGGGTCCCGTCAGAAAACGGACAACAGCGTACGCTAAGGCTGGCTTGAGGCCGGAATCCACCGGTAGAGGGTAGGCACAGAGACTCCGAGGTTGCTTGCGACATCCCGTGGGGGGACTCCGCTGGCGAGCAGTTTCTTTGCTGATTTAATTTTGCTTTCGGTCATCTGCCTTTTTCGACCGCCTTTGCGACCGAGCTGACGAGCGACTGCGAGGCCGGCGCGAGTTCGTTCGATCGTCAGTTCCCGTTCCATCTCCGCGAGACTTGCCATGACGTGGAAGAAAAAGCGCCCGGATGCCGTGCCGGTGTCGATGGAATCAGTGAGGCTCTTGAACTGGACACCCTGTTTGTGAAGCTGTCCTACAAGGTCTACGAGATGCTTGACGCTGCGACCGAGGCGGTCGAGTTTCCAGACTACAAGCGTGTCGCCATTGCGCAGCGCTTCCTGTGCTTTGAATAGGCCCGGCCGCTCAGTCCGACTGCCACTGACCTTATCTTCAAAGATCTTCTTGCAACCGGCTTCGGTCAGAGCTTTGGTCTGGAGTTCAAGGTTCTGATCCAGGGTGGAGACGCGAGCGTATCCAATCAGCATAGGATGTCCTCCCTTTCTTCTCGGAACTCATTGTTCGTAGAGTTGATTGAGAATACCATTTGAGAACTGTTTATGAGAACAGAGAAACCCAGCATTCGAGAGGTTCTGTGTTTGGCGGTTGAGTGTTCTCGTAAACGGTCGTTTGTGAGAGAACTGGTATGCCCCGGCGTTCGATCCTTTCCGCCTCTGAGCGGGATAGTTTGCTTGCTTTACCCGATAGCCGCGACGATTTGATTCGGCGCTATACCTTCAGTGAATCCGATCTCTCCATCATCCGGCAACGCCGCGGCGCGGCGAACCGGCTGGGCTTTGCCGTGCAGCTTTGCTATCTCCGCTACCCGGGCATCGTGCTGGGCGTGAACCAGCTTCCGCTGCCTGCATTGCTCCACCTGGTCGCCGGTCAACTAAGAATTCCGGTAGAGCGCTGGGCCGAGTACGGCGAGCGGGCCCAGACCAGGCGAGAGCATCTGGTGGACCTGCAAACAGTCTTTGGCTTTGAGCCGTTCACCACGGGTCATCACCGGCTTGCCGTCGAGGAGCTGATGGAGACTGCAATGCAGACGGACCAAGGGATCGTGCTCGCGACTGCGCTGGTTGAGATGCTGCGGGAGCGAGCCATCCTACAGCCGCGTTTAGATGTAATCGAGGATGTTTGCGCCGAAGCGATCACGCGTGCGAACCGCCGTATCTATAAGCAACTGAACCACAGCTTGACCGAGGTTCACCGCGAGCGATTGGACCGGCTGCTTGTGCGGAGAGCAGAAGGCATCATCACTCAGCTTGCGTGGCTTCGTCAGGCACCCTTGAAGCCGAACTCGAAACATATGCTGGAGCACATCGACCGTCTCCGGGCGTGGCGTGCTCTCGATCTGCCGGCCGGCATAGAACGTCAGGTCCATCAGAACCGGCTTCTGAAGATCGCGCGCGAAGGTGGCCAGATGACCTCGGCCGACCTGATGCGATTCGAGCGCCAGAGGCGCTATGCGACTCTGGTCGCGCTGGCTGTCGAAGGAACGGCGACCATCACGGACGAGGTGATCGGCCTGCACGACAGGATCGTCGGCAAGCTGTTCAATGCCGCGAAGCATAAGCACCAGGAACAGTTCCAGGCGGACGGCAGAGCCATCAACGAGAAGCTCCGGCTCTATGGAAAAGTTGGGCAAGCGTTGCTTACGGCCAGGCAGAATAGCAGTGATCCCTTCGCCGCCATCGAGACCATCGTGTCCTGGGAAGACTTCGCGGCAAGCATCACGGAAGTGCAAAAGCTTGCGCAGCCAGAGGACTTCGACTTTCTGCATCGGATCGGCGAAGGGTATGCGACGCTGCGCCGGTATGCGCCGGAGCTGTTGGATGTACTCGGATTGCATGCGGCTCCAGCTGCAAAACCGGTTCTCGAGGCCATCGAACTGCTGCGCGAGATGAACGCCGGCGGTATCCGCGAACTGCCCGACGATGCTCCACTGGACTTCATCCGCGAACGCTGGGCCAAACTCATCTTTACCGATGCCGGCATCGATCGCCGCTACTACGAGCTATGTGCCTTATCGGAGCTCAAGAACGCGCTTCGTTCGGGAGACATCTGGGTCGAAGGCTCGCGGCAGTTCAAGAACTTCAACGAATACCTGATCCCTTCCGAGAGGTTCGCTGTGCTCAGAGGAGCCAGCGAACTTCCGCTGGCCGTCGATTCCGACTGCGAGCGCTATCTCAAGGAACGGGTCGACATCCTCAATGCTGAACTCCAAATAGTCGATCAACTGGCCGCCGCCAACGATCTGCCGGATGCAATCCTGACCGACTCGGGCCTCAAAATCACGCCGCTCGACGCCTCGGTCCCGCAGCCGGCACAGAGCTTGATCGATCAGATTGCGGCCTCGCTGCCACATGTCAAGATCACCGAACTGCTCCTCGAAGTAGACCGTTGGACCGGCTTTACGAAGCACTTCACGAATCTGAAGACCGGGGACGCGGCGAAGGACCGGACACCTCTGATGACCACCATCCTCGCCGACGCGATCAACCTCGGACTGACCAAAATGGCTGAATCCTGCCCCGGGTCAAGCTACGCCAAACTCTCTTGGCTGCAGGCCTGGCATATTCGCGATGAGACCTACGCCGCCGCTCTCGCGGAACTTGTGAACGCTCAGTCCCGGCAACCCTTCGCGGAGCACTGGGGCCACGGAACCACCTCGTCCTCGGATGGACAACGCTTCAGAGCCGGAGGCAAGGCTGAAAGCACCGGCCACATAAATCCCAAGTACGGCGCCGAACCCGGCAAGCTGTTCTACACACACATCTCAGACCAGTACGCACCGTTCAGTTCCAAGGTCGTCAACGTCGGCGTCCGTGACTCCACTTACGTCCTCGATGGGCTGCTGCACCATGAATCAGACCTGCGGATCGAGGAGCATTACACCGACACCGCCGGCTTCACGGACCACGTCTTCGCCCTCATGCATCTACTCGGCTTCCGCTTCGCTCCGCGCATCCGCGACCTGAGCGACACAAAGCTGTATCTGCCGAACGGCAAGACCAAGTATCGGTCGCTCGCGCCCATGATCGGTGGCACCATCAACCTCAAAGCGATCCGCATGCACTGGAATGAGATCCTTCGTCTCGCCACTTCAATCAAGCAGGGCACCGTGACCGCTTCGCTCATGCTCCGCAAGCTGGGCAGCTACCCTCGCCAGAACGGACTCGCGGTCGCCCTCCGCGAGTTGGGCCGCATCGAGCGAACCCTGTTCATCCTCTCCTGGCTGGGGTGGACCCAACATTGCTGTCACCAGGGGCAATCTGGCGGCACAGATTGTTG
>CAZZZP010000045.1:0-33279 GCA_964658635.1 Lichenicola sp.
TCGCGGCGCAGACCTCGACTGCTACCAGGCCCGCCGTTCACCACACCACCTCGGCTCGCCCTGCAGTCCACAAGCCAGCCTGCCCAGTTGACAGTGAAATTCCGCAGCTCTCTGCTTTGATCCCAAAGACTACTGGATGCGCCAAGACCCTCTACGCGCTGCACGCGCTCGACACCGTCGTCGGCACCGGGCCGCTCGCTGAGCCGCGCAAATGGTACACCGTCAATTACACGGGCTATCTCACCGACGGCACCGTCTTCGACAGTTCGCTAGGTGCCGGCCCCGACGGAAAGCAACGCGAACCCATCACCTTCCCGGCCGGCTTTCACCAGGTCATTCCCGGCTGGGATAGCGGCTTTGAAGGAATGCACGTCGGAGGAAAGCGCCGCCTCTATATCCCATACCAGCTGGCATATGGCGAAGCCGGAAGACCGCCAAAGATTCCAGCCAAGGCCGACCTCATCTTCGATGTGGAGCTGATCAGTATCTCGGACACGCCGCCGCAGCCCAAATCCCCGCCCACCCCTCCCGCCGGCAGTAAACCCGCTCCACCAGCACCGCCCGCGAACACTCCGCCACCCGTCACTCCTTCGTCTGGCGCAGGCGCAGCAGGATCCGTTGTTGGCAAACCGACCTCTACTCCGCCTCAGGAACCGGCGACGGACCCCACGAAGCCGACAGCCACTCCTCCGGCTGGCACGACGCCACCTTCAACAACCCCGAAGCCTTAGACTCTTCAACAACCCCGAAGCCTTAGACTCTTCAGCATCATCTAACGCTTATGCTCGAAAAGGTTAAGCCTCTCGCACCCTACCTCCGGCGATATTGGAAGCATTTCGCCTGGGGTGGGGTCGCTGTTCTGCTTTACAACACCATCCGTGCTGTTCTTCCCCTCATCATCGGGCATGCCGTGGACGACCTCAAGACCGGCGTCACGGTGCACAAGATTGAGTTTCATGCACTTCGCCTGCTTGGCATTGCGGCCGCATCTGCAGTCTTCCTCTACACCACCCGCCAGGTCCTGATCGGGGCTTCACGAGAGATAGAGTTCGACCTGCGCAACGACCTCTTCGCAAACCTGGAGCGCCAGTCCGCCTCTTTCTACAACACTCACCGCACCGGCGACATCATGGCTCGCACAACGAATGACCTCAGCGCCGTTCGTCAACTGCTGGGGCCGGCAATCATGTATTCGGCCAATACGATCGTCTTTACGGCGGCCGCGCTGCCCTTGATGTACCGCATCAGTCCGCACCTTACCTTCGTCGGTTTCGTTCCGCTGCCTTTAGCTTCTGTACTGGTGCAACAATTCGGGGCCCGCATCCATCAGCGCTTCGAACGAATCCAGGCAATGTTTTCGGATATATCGGCAAAGGCTCAGGAGAACTTTTCCGGTGCCCGTCTCATACGCGCATTTGCACAGGAAGACGCTGAGATTGCCTCTTTTGAGACGGCAAATCTCGAATATATCGGCCGCTCGCTCCATCTCGTCAGACTGATGGCGATGCTTTGGCCTACCCTTGAATTCGTCCTCGGAATCTCTCTCGTGATCACCCTTTTGGTCGGAGGTCACGAGGTGGTTGCACACAAGATCTCCGTCGGTGAATTCGCGGAGTTCATGGTCTACATGGTGCAGCTTACCTGGCCTATGATCGCCATCGGCTGGGTGGTCAATCTCTTTCAGAGGGGCACCGCCTCTGTCATTCGCATCGACGAGATCCTCAGGCAGCAGCCAGAGATCAAGGATGAGAGCACCGCAATTGCAGGACCGACCATACAGGGGAGCCTGAGCTTCAGGAATCTTACTTTCAGTTACCCTGATGGCACCAAAGTCATCGACAACATCACTCTCGACATACCTTCCGGTACATCGCTTGCGATCGTAGGCCCAACCGGTTCCGGTAAGTCTACGCTCGTAAACTTGATCCCGCGCATCTATGACGCACCCGCCGGCAGCGTGCTTGTGGATGGTGTGCCCATCACCTCATGGCCGCTCGAGGAACTCCGCAAAAACATCGGCTTCGTGCCGCAGGAAACCTTCCTCTTCTCCGAATCCATCGGTGAGAACGTCGCCTTTGGAGTACCCAATGCCACTGAACTCGAAGTCGAACAAGCCGCCTCCATCGCCCACATCCGAGCTGAAATTCTCGAGTTCCCAAAGGGATTTGCCACCATGGTGGGCGAGCGTGGGGTAACACTTTCGGGCGGCCAGAAGCAGCGTACCGCGATCGCGCGCGCCGTCCTGCGTGACCCACGCATACTCATCCTCGATGACGCGTTGGCCTCGGTGGATACCTATACGGAAGAGCAGATTCTCTCTGGCCTGAGTCGCGTCATGAAGGGCCGAACGACCATCCTGATTTCGCATCGCACGTCTACTGCACGAAACGCTGATCAGATCGCGGTCCTCGTCGACGGTCGCATTGCGGAGCACGGAACCCACGATCAACTGCTCGCTCGCAACGGCTACTACACGCGCCTTTATGAAAAACAGCAACTTGAAGAAGAGATCGCGGTCGCGCAATAGACGGAGCTATGCTGACCAGCGAATCTGCGAGGGCTCCCCACTCTCTTCTTTCCGTACCGGAACAGGCGTGGCGAAGCGCTCTTCCCTCGTACGCAACTCGCGAGGCAACACCTTGCCAGCCTCTGGATCAAGTGCAACGATGGCCCATGCCTCACGAACGTTGCGGACACACCGGATCACCTCGTCAAAGCCCTCGACCGATGCAAGGTGAGAGGCTTCAAGTGCCATCGTAAACATAGCAGCATAGAAGTCAGACAACGCCACAGCAGCACTGCCTCCGATGTCGGGGCGGAGCCGCGCCTGCAAATACATAAGGATATCGATGAACTTCTTCACGGCTACGCGACGGCCCACCGGATCGTCTTCTTCAGCGGCCTGCTTCGCCCGATAGAGCGCGCGAAGTGCGGCATCGTACAACGCGATCACCAACTCCACCCCTGTTGCTCCCACCGTCGCCTGCTGCTGATACGTCAACGCTGTCATCGCTTCTCCTATCCGTTTATATTCTGGTTGTAACCCGTCTCAGCACTGTAAATCTGGTTGATCTCGGTGAGCTGCGACGGAATGCTCTGCAACTCCTGGTTGGCCGTATTCAACTCGGCAGTGAGAGTGATCTTCTCCGCCGCGATCAATGCATTCTCATTCGTGATGTTCTGATTCAGGCTCGCTTCCACCGCCGTATTCTGTGTCTGGGCCAGGCTGACGACGCCATGAGATGAACTTGTTCCGAGTCCGTTAAGCGTCGTTGTGAGCGTCTGACCGAAGCTCCCAGTGTTTTGAAAAAAACCGACCACATCGCTGAAGTGAGCATTCAATGTCGCATCGAGAGCCGTTGTCGATAAAGTGAGAGTCCCGTCCGGGTTCACTGTGATCCCGAGATTGTCAATACTTTTTATCGTGCCCACTGCGGCACCGTTGAAGAGGCTCGACGAAAGCTGACTTTGCACCTGCGACAGTACCGAACTCCCATACAACGGTTCCGCCGCACCGGTGGAAGTTTTGCCGGTCTGGGTTTTGATATCTGCCACCACGGCGTTATACGCGGTCACAAAGGTCTGCGCCGCTGTTTCTATCGAAGTGTTGTCGTTTGTAATCTGCACCTGAACCGACGTACCTGCAGCCGCAGACAACAGCTGGAAGGTGACGCCGGGAATGGCACCTGTCACGGTATTCGACGCACTGGTCGTTGCCAGTCCGTCAACCGTCAACTGCGCATCTGCTGCCGGCTGTCCTACATTGAATCCCACTGTCTTCGACAAAGTGGAGTCGGTAATCGTTCCGCCCAGTGTAATCTGTCCGCCGGCACCGCTCGTACTGCTTACCAGGGACAGTCGCGATCCCAGCGTGTCGGTGACCACGCTCGCGGTCACACCGTAAGATCCATTGTTAATGGCGGCCGCGAGAGAACTGAGGGTGTTATTGGTCGAGTCGATTGTCAATGTCCGAGCAGTGCCAGAGCCTACCTGCAGGCTAAGGCTTCCGCTAAGCGTATCCGACGCATTCACGACTTCGTCAGAGTAGGTCGATGAGGTGGTGGCCAGCTTTGTCACCTCTACCGTGTGGCTTCCTGCGATCGCCGCGCTGCTCGCGGCCGTCAGCGTCAGCACGTTCGTATCGGAGCTGGATCCCAGCTTATTCGATAGCACGCCACTGAAGTTCGTTAGCGCGCCCACCGCATTCGACAGGGTCCCAAGGTCTGTTCCAAGAGTCGTCAGGACTGTGTCCTGTGCCTTCAAGGCAGTAAGCTGCGTCGTCCAGGGTGTCTCGACCGCTTGTGAGATAGCCAGAATGGACGTGACTGTAGAGGCCACATCGAAGCCTGTACCACTTGTAGCCGCTCCGAAATTGATTCCTACCGTGGACATCGTTGATGCCTCTCGTTCTTCTGGCATGCTTGTTTGCAAGACAGTAGCCAGAGTTTGTGATGATGGATTAGGAAACTCTGATCAACATGCTGTTCCAGCGCGCGTTGCCAAAAGAGAAATGCAGGCCCGGTTGCCCAGGCCTGCCTCCTAAAAGAGAATTGCCGAAGCCGGTTAGCTTTCGGAAGCGCCTCCTTTTACTGGAGCAGCTTAAGTACTTCCTGCTGCACACTGTTTGCCTGGGCCAGGGCGCTGATACCCGCCTGACTCAGAACCTGGTACTTGGCAAGGTTGCTCGCCGCTGTACCGTAGTTCGTCGAAAGGATGCTGCTCTGTGCCGAAGTCAGGTTGACCGACTCTGCCGAAGACACGTTCGACGCCGCCGTAAGTTCATTGACGTTTGCACCGATCACACCACGCTGATAGGCCACATCGGCGATCGCTGTCGTCACCGTCGTAAGTACCGTCTGCGCCGTCGAGGAAGTCAACTGTGCAACCGAAGCGTTGGTGAAGTCTACACCCGCACTCTGGCTTACAGCGGGGACGTCGTCGACCAGATTACTCGTAGCCGTCAGCCCGTTGCCACTTCCCTTGACGCCTGTAATGGTCAGCACGTTCGCGTTGGCACCCGTACCGAATGCCGCCGTATAGACGCCTCCAGCCGTGATTGCGGTAGCAAACTGAGCGGCAGTCTGACCAGCCGTTGCGGTGTAGGTAGTCGCCGCACCCGTCCCCGTCTTCAACACCACGTTGCCCGTGACAACATCGCTCTGTGAGCCAAAGTTGAGCGTGGTGGTCTGCGCCGTGCCGCCAGCCGCGGTCTGATCGAGGACCGCAGTGCCGCCGGCGACGATCGAAAGCGTATTCGCAGCACCCGCCGCACCCGTCACCAACAGTGTTGTCGAGGAAGGGTTGGTGACCGCCAGAGCGCTGAAGTTCGGGCCAGCCGCCGCCAGTTGCGTGGTGAAGTCGCTTGCTACCTGCGCAAGCGTCTGGTTCGCAGTCACGGTCACCGTGGTCGTATTGCCGGCATAGGTCACCTGGTAAGTACCCGCGCTGAACGAGTCGCCTGCACCAGTTGCAGTCAGAGTATTGACGGCAGCGGTGCCGGCCGCCGCAGTCGTTGTGCTTGCAAATGTTGCCGGGTTTGTACCACCGTTTGCTGCCTGTCCGCTCACTGCACCGGCCGTCAACGCATTGTTGGAAGCCGTCGTGGCCGCCGTGATACCCACGTTGCTGCTGGATAGCACGCCATTTGTTTCACTGTAACTGTTTGCACCGGAAGCCGTTCCATCCGATACAAAGACAGTCTTTGCCGCACCCGAGAACACCGTGTTGCCGTTAAAGTTGGTCGTCGCTCCGATGTTGCCAATCTCAGTGAGAATGTTCTGGTACTCCTGATTTGCCGAACTCACCTGGTTGGAATTCAGCGTACCGTTGGCTGCTTCCGTTGCAAGCGTAACCGCACGGTTAAGAAGGTTTGTCACCTGCGATAGAGCCCCGTCAGCAGTCTGCAAGAGTCCGATTCCGTCGCTTGCATTCTGTGCGGACTGCGTAAGAGCAGCTGTGTTTGCTCCGAGGCCGTTTGCAATCGAGAGACCCGCTGCGTCATCGGCTCCACTGTTGATTCGCGAACCAGAGGAGAGTTGCTGCAACGTACTCTGCAAGCTGCCCTGCGTCTGATTCAGATTGTTCTGCGCGTAAATGGCTGCAATGTTATTGAGAACACCCAAGGACATTTGGTCCGCTCCTGTACTTATGGTTTGAGTTGCTGCGCGCGCCGCCTGTCCCGGGTACCGGATTCAGCCTGCCCATTTCAGGTTGGGCTGCCCGGCTTGCGGAAGGCTCCGCGTTCAACCCTTCCATCGGCCCTGCGCGGAAGTAACTTTAGCCACACTTTTTAGATTGACTTTACCCAAATGCAGCTTTCCTATCGTCCCCAGCTAGCAAGCCGATAAGCCGGCTAAGGAGACAGCGCGCTCATGATAGATCTCACCCGGCTCAATGGACACCGAATCGCTGTCAATTGCGATCTCTTCAAATACGCAGAAGCTTCCCCGGATACCACAATCACGCTCATCACAGGTGAAAAACTTGTTGTGCGAGAAACACTCGATCAGGTGATCTCTCTGATCGCCTTGTGGCGCAGCCACACACTTCACCTTGCATGGCCAGAAGCAGCAAACGCGCTCGCTGCGCGGGATGCTCTTGAGGCAAGTCTGCGACAGCTCAATCGCTCCCAGGAATAAGCTCCAACCACCTCATTCGTTTTTAGGAGAAGTCTCATGGATATCGCCAGCATTGGGGGCATTTTGCTAGCCGTCCTCGGCATCCTAGCCGGCATGATGATCGAGGGCGGCAGCATCATGGAGATTGTCAAGCCCACCGCCGCGCTTATCGTCTGCGGCGGTACCGCAGGAGCATGCATGCTGCAGTTCCCACTTAACATCTTCCTCGCCGCATGCAAGGACATCATAAAAGTCTTCCTCCACAAGGGCGCCGATGGTGAAGCCATTCTGCAGCAGATCGTGGGCTTCGCCAACATCGCGCGTAAAAGTGGCATCGTTTCGCTCGACGCCGAGCTGCGAAAGATCGATGACCCATTTCTACGCCAGGCCTTGATGCTTGCAGTCGACGGCACCGAATCATCCGAAGTCCGCAAGATCATGCAACTCGAATTGGATAACAAGTCTGAAATCGAAGAGAAGATTCCAGCCGTATTCGAAGCTGCCGGCGGATACTCGCCCACTGTTGGCATCATCGGAGCTGTGCTTGGCCTCATTCAGGTCATGAAGAACCTCTCCGACATCGACGAAGTAGGAAGAGGAATTGCCACCGCCTTTGTCGCAACCATCTACGGTGTTGCCGTCGCGAACCTTATCTGCCTTCCAGCAGCGGGCAAGCTCAAGTTCCGCCACCGGGAAGAGGTCATGATCAAGGAGATGATGCTTGAAGGTGTGATCTCCATCCTGGAAGGAATGAACCCACGGATGATTGAAACCAAACTGCGTACTTTTCTTTTCGATTCCAAACATAGTGAAGGCAAAGGTTCAGAGGCATCATGAGCAAGAAAAAACATCCCGAACACGTCAATCACGAACGCTGGCTAGTATCTTACGCGGACTTCATCACGCTCCTCTTTGCCTTCTTTGTGGTGCTCTTTGCTTCCGGTCAGAGTGACAAACAAAAGACGATTAAGCTCGCCGAAGCCATGCAATCCGCCTTTCAGGACAACGGCATCTTTAACCAGCACTCCCGTACGCCGCCACTTAATGACAATTCGTCCACACCCACGGCAGTCCCTTCGCCCGTCAGTCTGCCCATACCTTCAGCGCTCGACTCCGAGACCGTCCAGCGGCAAGTCGAAGCTGCCGTGCAGAAGCATATCGAAGAGGTCATTCATTCCCAGGTCCAGGCACATAAGATTGCCGCCGCAGCCGTTACCCTGCATACTTCGTCGGAGGGTATCGTCATCTCACTGCGTGAGGCCGGGTTCTTTGACTCGGGCTCTGCCGAGATCAGGCCGGATTCACTCGATGTGCTCCATAGCCTCGCGGCCGCGCTTCCCCGTCAGCCTATGCGGATCGAAGGGCATACCGACAACGTTCCCATTCACACAGCACAGTTCGCAACCAATTGGGAACTCTCGACCGCGCGCGCTGCCGACATCACTCGCCTCCTCATAGCACAGAACAGCGCTGATCCCGCACAGATCTCGGCAACTGGATACGCCGAGTTCCATCCTGTCGCCGACAACGCCACCGAGGCTGGGCGTAAGAAGAACAGGCGCGTCGACATTGTTCTCCTCCGCTCAACACCACCCCTGCAGCCGTTCCCTTCGCCTGAGAGCAAATCGCAGCCGGACCCCGCTGCCAGGCCTAAGCCTTGACGCCAATAACCTTCAAGATCACGCGCTTCGATCTCTGTCCACCGAATTCCGAATAAAACGCTCGATGCCCGGTGACGAAGTTAGGCCTTCCTTCGTCACCGGCAGCGGGGCCTCGTGATGCAGAAGCACAGCCTCCAGGTGTGCATCGGCCTGGTCCTCAACGGTTCTGTGATGTTTGTAGCCCGGCCATCTCGGCGCCCGCTTCTCAAGCCACGTCTAAAAGTCTTCGAGCAAACCATCTTCCACTTATAATCGTGGTATGCCGTTCGACACGAACACGGGCTCCTTGTCACGTTTGATGACTTCGCTGCTTGTGCTGCTCTGTCTCCTGATAGCTGTGCTTCCCTGCCCAGCGTCACCCGTATCCAAAGCTCCTGCGATGCTTCACTGCGCAGCTTGCTGTCCAGCTCATAGTGGAGTTGCGCCGCGGCCTTGCTGCACGGTCACCCCACATGCGGCATACATCGAAAGCGAATCGAACGTGCTCCGCCTGCCCGTTCTATGCACCGTTCGCATGGGCATCGATCAACCATCGATACTTTTCACAAGGTGCTTCGCTTCTGGAGCCATCTACCCTGCTTCACCGCCCCCGCCGCAGCAGCATTCAGTCCTCCGGATCTGATCCCTCGTTTCGCATGTCGTGAGTGCGGCACCCTCGTGCCTTCTCTTCCACGCTGCTTTTAATCAAGGGACAATCCATGAACTTCAGAAACACTCTGCTCATTGTCTTTGCATGCGCTGCTGTGGCTGGCGCCCAGGACAAGATGCCCGGCATGAAAATGTCGCAGTCCAAAACACTCGTTGACAACCAGCTTCAGCACACCTCTTCCGGGACGTCTGTGCAGCCGGGGTCTACCCCTGCCCCCATGCTGATGGGCCAGCGGGGTGGCTGGACGCTGATGCTGCACTCCGAGGCTTTCGTCACCGATACCCAGCAGCATGCCGCCAGCAATCATGGTGCCGACAAGCTCTTCTCCACCAACTGGATCATGCCCATGGCGCAGCATCGGGTCGGCGCACATGGACAGCTCACGCTGCGCACCATGCTCTCGCTCGAGCCCGGCACGATCACGGGGCGCTACTATCCGGAGCTCTTCCAGCAGGGAGAGACGGCGTACGGGCGGCCGATTGTGGACGGGCAGCATCCGCACGACTTCGTCATGGAGCTTGCGGCGCTCTACGACCTGCGGCTTGGCGAGCATGGGCTGCTGTCGCTGTATGCTGCGCCGGTGGGCGACCCGGCGATCGGGCCGACTGCGTATCCGCACCGGGAGTCGGCGTCCGAGGACCCGATCGCCGCGCTCGGACATCACCAGGAGGACTCGACCCACATCGCCTTCAACGTCCTGACTGCGGGCGTGACGTACAGGAGCGTGCGGCTCGAGGCCTCGGGCTTCCACGGAGCCGAGCCGACGGAGGCGCGCTGGCACTTCCAGCCGTCGCCGAACGGGCTTGCCGTCGACAGCTACGCGGGACGGCTGACGTGGGCTCCGACGCCGAACGTGGCGGCGCAATACTCGATTGCCGAGATCACCAGTCCCGAAGCGCTTGCACTTGCGGTCAACCAGCGGCGGCAGACGGCGTCCGCCATGTACAACCGCAGCTTCGGCAAGCGTCAGGCGATGGCCGGGATGAAGATGCCGGGCGACCACGCGGCTACGAGCAACTGGTCGACGACGCTGCTCTGGGGGCAGACGCGTGCATCCGATACGGGCGGCCTCGAGAACAGTTACCTGCTCGAGTCGCTGCTGCAGTACCGCACGCGCAACTACGCCTGGACGCGCGTGGAAGTGGCGGCGCGGACGTCGGAGCTGCTGGGCGGAGGGAGTTCCACGGTCGAGTCGCCGGCCGGACATGTGCAGGCTTACACGCTGGGCTACGACCGCGATTACCGGCTTGGGAGCTATGTGCTGGCTGCTCCGGGGGCGCAGTTTACCGTCTACCGGGCGCCCGATCCGCTGGCCGCGAGCTACGGGCGAACTCCTTTTGGAGGGCAGGTCTTTGTGCGTTTCCGGCTTGCGAGATAGCGCGTCAGGTGACCTCGGGTAGACTTCCTCCCCCTCCCTACCCCAAAGTACCCAAAGTATTCAAAACAGGTACTTTAAGTCTGGACCCCGGGTGGACTCTGCTCCAAAGAGTGTGCATGGGTGAGGAGCCGGTTCGGGCCGGGGAGGAGAGCGCGGATACACTCGACGGATGCGTATGTTTACCCTTCTCTCCGCCCTCATTTTCACCCAGGCCGCCCAGGCCCAGTGGCAGATGCAGGACGCCCATACGACCGCCGACCTGCGAGGCATCGATTCGCTGGGCGGCGGGGTGGCGTGGGCTTCGGGGACCGGCGGGACGGTGCTGCGGACCGAAGACGCCGGCTTCGTCTGGCAGCTTTGCGCTGTTCCGCCGGGCGCGGAGAAGCTGGACTTTCGCGGGGTGCAGGGCTTCGATAACAACACGGCGATCGTGATGTCGTCGGGGCCGGGCGAACAGTCGCGGCTCTACAGAACGACCGACGGCTGCCAGACGTGGAATCTGCTGTTCACGAATCCGGATAAGAACGGGTTCTGGGATGCATTGCGCATGAACCGTCAGGGGTCCGATGGCTGGCTGCTGGGAGATCCTGTGAACGGCCAGTTCACGCTGTTCACGACAAAGAACAAGGGTGCGACGTGGACGCGGAATGATTCGGCCACGCTCGCAGCTCTCGCCAACGAAGGTGGCTTTGCAGCCAGCAATTCCTCGTTGATGGTGGACGATCACGACCGTGTGAGCTTTGCCACCGGTGGCGCGAAGGATGCCAGGGTCTACAAAGCGGGTCAGGATGGCTTTCGAACGCAGGTGGTTCCTCTGGCCTCTGCTTCACCAGGGGCTGGGATCTTCTCGCTTGCATCGACGGGTACGTATTTTGTAGCTGTCGGCGGGGACTACACGAAGCCGAACGAGCAGCATGGGACTGCGGCGTTCAGCCTGGACGGCGGGCAGCATTGGAGTGCCGCCGCGACCCCGCCGCATGGCTACCGGTCTTCGGTCGCGTTCGACTCCGGGCACAAGCGATGGATCGCGGTAGGTCCGAACGGCACCGACGTCTCGACCGACGACGGCCGCAACTGGCGCGCGCTGAAGCCGGGCGCGGGAGATGCCACAGATGCGGATCAGCACTGGAACGCGCTGTCACTTCCGTACGTGGTGGGGCCGCATGGACGGATTGCCACTTTGCGAGCCAACTTCTAGAGCAGATTAGCTGTTGCTGTGGAGTGGAGGGATCGTGCAGAGCCGTTTTCCTTGGAAGAAAACGGCGTCGATATCTGAACCTTCCTGTACACCCACAGCTAATCTGCTCTAGCTGCCAGCTATGGCTGGAGGTTTTGCGGGCTTTCGCTGTGTGCTCTGCGATTTCAGACGCAAGCCCATGTTTTTAGCCAGGCTTCCAAGCGGGAGGCCAGAACTTAGGACGATTCCAGAGTTGAGGTGCGGGTTTGGAGTTGACGGCTGGGTGGCCTCGCTTCGCTATCATCTCTCCATGAAGCTTTATGTCGCCACCTCCAATCCCGGCAAGTTGCGGGACTTTGCTTTTGCTGCGTCGGCGTTTGCGGATGTCGAGATTCTTCCGCTCCCGAACCTCGGGTCGATCGATGCTCCTGAGGAAACTGCCGATACCTTTCTAGGAAATGCAACGATCAAGGCATTGGCTTATAGCGCCCTGCTGCCGGGCGAGATTGTGATTGCCGATGACTCGGGGATCGTGGTGCCGGCGCTTGGCGGCGAACCCGGGGTGCGTTCGGCGCGGTATGCGGAGGATCGCGGGTTCACGCATCCAGGGACGGCCGACGAGCGCAACCTGGCCTGCCTGCTCGGGCGTGCGAAAGGGCTTGGGGAGACGCCCGCCTTCTATACGGCTGTGCTTGCCGCGGCTCGCGGTGGTGGGGTGATTGCGACGGCTGCGGGGCGTGTCGATGGGGTGCTGCTGGGTATTCCGCGGGGGACTGGCGGTTTCGGGTATGACCCTATCTTCTATCTGCCGGAACTGGGTGTGACGATGGCGGAGATCGATGCGCAGACACGGCTGACGGTTTCGCATCGAGGGCGGGCGTTAGTGGGATTGCTGGAGCGGCTCAGACCTTCGGAGGCAAAGACGGAGATCCTCAGCGGCTGAAGCTGCGGCGCTCGGAGGATGGCGGTCTTCGGGGTCGTAGCGACTCGCGGGGTTCCGTTTTGACACCAGACCCGATATCGCACAAACCCGTCGCTAATCGCACAAACCACCCGCCTCTTCTTGACCGTCCTTGAAGCGCGGCGGAATAATCACACTGCCACACACCGGCAGCGAGAGATCCGCGCCTGTGGGGTACAAGCACGCAGGAGAACCGCATGGCCGCCGCCGCACCCGTAGCACCCGCCGATCTGGGAACACCGAACAAGGGCGTGCAGCCGCTGCGCGCCGGGCAGGGAAACTCGTTCCTGTGGCGCCGCTTGCACTCGCTGTCGGGCATCATCCCGATCGGCGCGTTCCTGGTCGAGCACATCCTGTCGAACTTCGAGACCTGGAACGGGCCGCTCGCTTACGCGCAGCAGGTGAAGTTCCTGAACTCACTGCCGCTGGTGCGTGTGCTGGAGTGGGCGCTGATCTTTATCCCGCTTGCCTTCCACGCAGGATATGGCGTCTGGATCTCGTTCCGCGGCCGCGTCAACGTCAACGTCTATCCGTGGGCTTCGAACTGGATGTACATCACGCAGCGCGTGACCGGACTGATCGCGTTCGCATACATCATCCAGCACGTGATCCGGCAGCGCTTTCTGGGCGTGCAGTTGCCCGAGCATCCGGGCGCGGCGTTTGCCAAGGTACAGCACGAGCTTTCGAATCCCTGGATGCTGGCGATTTACGTCATCGCGATGGTCGCGACGACCTGGCACTTTGCTTACGGCATCTGGCTGTTCAGTGTGAAGTGGGGCATTACGCCGGGCGATAAGGCACGCAAGCGCATGGGCTATGTATGCGGCGCGATCGGTACGGCGCTGTGCTTCATGGGGCTGATCAGCATCTATGCCGTCGTTTACAAGTACCCCAACGCGCCGGCCGATGTGATGCCCGCGCAGCCTGCGGGGATTACGCTGCCCGCACCGAGCACGGTGGCTCCGGGGACGACAAATCCAGCGCAGCCGGGCACCGTCACTCCACAGTAGTCAACGCGTTCGTTGCGTTCTTCATCGCGCCCTTTGCGCATTGCACTAGATCTCGTTCGAGGTAGGAAATGGCAGCAACACCCCGCATTATCGTTGTAGGAGGAGGCCTGGCGGGTCTCTCCGCCGTCATCAAGATCGCCGAAGCCGGCGGCAAGGTCGACCTGTTTTCGATTGTCCCGGTGAAGCGTTCGCACTCGGTGTGCGCGCAGGGCGGCATCAACGCGGCGAAGGATTTGAAGGGCGAGGGTGACTCGGTCCTCAAACACTTCGACGACACCGTCTATGGCGGCGACTTTCTGGCGAACCAGACGCCGGTGAAGCAGATGACGGCGCAGGGACCGGCGATCATCGACCTGCTGGACCGGATGGGTGTGCCGTTCAACCGTACGCCCGAGGGTCTGCTGGACTTCCGCCGCTTTGGCGGCACGCTCTACCAGCGCACAGCGTTTGCAGGTGCGACGACCGGGCAGCAGCTGCTTTATGCGCTCGACGAACAGGTGCGGCGGCATGAGTCCGAGGGCAAGGTCACCAAGTACGAGGGCTGGGAGTTCCTGTCGGCGGTGCTCGATGAGAACGGCGTCTGCCGCGGCATCTCGGCGATGAACCTGCGCTCGATGGAGGTGCAGACGTTCCCGGCGGATGCGGTGATCATTTGCACGGGCGGCAACGGGGCGATCTTCGGCAAGAGCACCAACTCGGTCGTGTGCACGGGTTCGGCGCAGTCGGCGCTTTATCAGCAGGGCGCGTTCTATGCGAACGGCGAGTTTATCCAGGTGCATCCGACGGCGATTCCGGGCGAGGACAAGCTGCGGCTGATGAGCGAATCGGCGCGCGGCGAAGGTGGCCGGGTGTGGGTTCCGCGTGACCGCAACGAGAAGCGGACGGCGCGTTCGATTCCCGAGGCCGATCGGTATTACTTCCTCGAAGAGCGCTATCCGAAGTACGGCAACCTGGTGCCGCGCGACATTGCGACGCGCGAGATCTTCAAGATCGTCTACGAAGACCAGATGGGAATCGACGGGCAGCCGATGGTGTATCTGGACCTGACGCACCTGCCGAAGGAGCGCCTGCACAAGCTTGAAGGCATCCTTGAGATCTACGAGAAGTTTGTCGGCGACGATCCGCGCGAAGTGCCGATGAAGATCTTTCCGGGCGTGCACTACACGATGGGCGGCCTGTGGGTGGATGTCGACCAGGCGACCAATATCCCGGGCGTGTACGCTGCGGGTGAGGCGGACTATTCGATCCACGGCGCGAACCGGCTGGGCGCGAATTCCCTGCTCTCGTGCATCTACGGCGGCTTCGTTGCGGGTCCGAATGCGATGGCTTACGCGAAGGCGCTCAAACCCGCTGCGGGCGACGGTGGCCATGCGGCCGAGCTGGCAAGGCAGAATGCGGCGAACCAGCAGCTGCTGTCCTCGACCGGCAAGGAGAATCCGTTCAAGCTTTGGCGTGAGCTGGGCGAGACGATGACCAAGCACGCGACGATCGTCCGCTATAACGCCGGCCTCGATGAGGCGGACGCGAAGATTGTCGAGCTGCTGGGCCGGTACAAGAACATCAACCTGTCGGACAAGAGCCAGTGGGCGAACACGAGCTTTGCCTTCACGCGCCAGCTGTACAACATGCTGGAGCTGGCGCGGGTGATGGTGCAGGGCGCAAGGGGACGCGACGAATCGCGCGGAGCGCACTACAAGCCGGACTTCCCGACACGCAACGATGAGCAGTTTTTGAAGACGACCAAGGCCGCGTATGTCGGTGGCGCGCCGAAGATCACGTATGAGGATGTAGACACGCAGTGGATCGTGCCGCGGGCGCGGGTTTATACCTCCACCTAAACCGAGCCGGAGCCAGCGATGGCGGGAGACGTGAAGATGACGGAATCAAGGCAGTGCTGATGGTTGGATTCCTCGGATTTGCCGTCATCCTGTGCGGGCTGATTGCTGCGGCGGTGTGGCTCTACGGACGGCAGAGCGCACGTCGCATGAAGGACCACGAAGCGGGAAAGAACCCGGGGGAGTAAATGATGGCAGAGCGGACAATCAAGGTTGAAATCAGGCGGCAGGCTTCACCCGATGCGAAGGTTCGCACGGAGAAGTTCGAGATTGCGTATCGCCCGGGCATGAACATCACCTCGGTGCTGGGCGAGATTGCGGCTGAGCCCCTGACCTCCGATGGCGCAGAGACGACGGCAATTGCGTACGACGCCAATTGCCTTGAGGAGATCTGCGGGTCTTGCGCGATGCTGATCAATGGCAAGGCGCGTATGGCGTGCTCGACGCTGGTCGACAAGCTGGAGCAGCCGATTACGCTGGCGCCGCTTTCGAAGTTTCCCGTGGTGCGTGACCTGGCGGTGGACCGGTCGGTGCTGTTTCAGAATCTGAAGGCGGTGAAGGCGTGGGTGCCGATCGATGGCAGCTATGACCTGGGCGCGGGGCCGCGGCAGTTTCCGCAGGTGCAGGAGCAGCGGTATCCGCTGTCGAACTGCATCTCATGCACGATCTGCATGGAGGTCTGCCCGCAGTTCAACGACTCGACCAACTTCGTGGGCGCGGCGACCATTGCGCAGGTGAAGCTGTTCAACATGGACCCGGCGGGCGCGGTGCTGAAGGAAGAGCGTCTGCGTGCGCTGGCTGGCGATGGCGGCGTGCAGGAGTGCGGCATGGCGCAGAATTGCGTGGCGGCGTGTCCAAAACAGCTGCCGCTGATCGAGGCGATCTCCGATGTGAGCCGCGACGTGGTGCTGCAGCAGGTGAAGGACTTCTTTACGCACTAGGTCACTGTTGGGAACGGGCAAAGCCCTGCCTGGCGGCAGGGCTTTGCATGCGTATGACTTTGCAACTTCTATGGGCGATGACCCCACCCTGTTACTCGACGGCAGACGATTTTTGCGCAAAAGAGCACCGCCCCGGGACGGCTTGCGTCCTCGGGGCGGTGCTTGGTTTGACGCTGGGTTAGAAGTGCGCGGTGACGCCGCCGTATACGCTAACGGGTTCGCCGGGATAGGCCATGTTGTAGCCGGCTACCGGTCCTGTCTGTCCTGTGAGCCCGTTCGGGTTGGTTCCGAAGTAGGATCCGAACGAGGTGTACTCGTAAATCAGGTATTTCTTGTTTAGAAGATTCTGCGCGTTGAACTTGAATTCGAGGAATTTGTACGGTGCACTGACACCCAGGTTGAGCGTCCCGTAGCCAGCCATCTTCTGGTTGCTGGGCTGGGGAAACTGATTGCCCACTGAGTCGACTCCGTTGTTATTGAAGATGTACTGCGAGCCGATGTACTGGAACGAAGCCATCGGGTTGATGGACAGGTCGTGACTCACCTTGAAGCCATAGAACGCGCCGGCATTGACGGTCGAGCTGGGGACATAGGGAACGTGCAGCCCGTTGAAGTTCTGGGCCGGCGTCGTGGTGCCGACAGCGGGAACGGTGGTGTAGTTGGTGTAGGTCGCCGTCTCGACATTCATGTTCGCGAACAGGTGCAGACGCGCGATCGGGTCGTCGTCGAAGGAGGCATTGAAGCCCTTGTAGACCGAGGTTCCATTGGCTGCGATCGTGTCACCGTTGGCGAGCGACGTATCGATCTCCTGGTTGGCCCAGTTCTGGTGATAGTAGGCCCCGGTAATCAGCATGGAGCGGAGGGCGCCGGATCCTTCGTTGTGAATCTTGAAGCCACCCTGCGTGTAGGTCTGGCGCGAGAGGTGATAGCTGGCCGGGTCGACGCTCTGGAACAGGCCGCCGCCGCCGCCGACCTGGGGAGCACGAAGCGCTTCCATGAAGCCTCCGTAGACCTGCAGCCACGGGAAGGTGCGCACGGTTGCATTGACGGAGGGTTCGACGCCACTGCGATTTTCGAGTCCGCCGCAGTTCGAACCCTGATCCTTGACGCTGATGGTCGCACCGCCAGGATTGTTGATGTTCTGCGTTGGATCGTTGGGATTGAAGGAGGTGCCGGTCGCCGCGCAGTGGGTTGCAAAGGCTGCCCCACCGGCAAGCGCGTAGTCGAGCGGCGCGACATCGGAGTAGCCGGTCGAGAAGCCTACATAACGGACACCGGGAGTGAGAGTAAGGCGCGTGCCCACTCGGAACTCATCCTGCGCAGTAAGTGCGAAGTCATTCTGGGTGAAGTTCGAGGACCGGACCTTGCCGCCGATGTTAGCCGTGTTCAGACCGCCGCCATTGGCAGTGTTATAGAAGTTATTGCGGCTGTTATAGAACGCGTTGATGTAGTAGCCGCCGAAGGTAAGTGTGTTCATCGGCAGCCGCTTTGTTACAAGCAGCTTCTGTCCGACGGTATCGGTGTGCGGATGATTGAACTCCTCTTCCTGCGCGCCCAGCGAGTAGACGTCGATGTGGCGGGCGTGGGTCCTGGCGATGTGCATGAACCATGTGAGACTATCCAAGGCAAGCGTAGGGTCGGCCTGGATGTGTGCGCGTCCGTAGACCAAACCCATCTCGTTGGTGTCGTATTTTCCATAGGACGACTGGGGAACGGTGCTGTAGTATCCGGAATCCTGCTGGCTGTAGAGCGCGGCGCCCGGCTGGCCGGAGAAGGTGATGAGCGGATTCGAGGCCACGGGAATAACCTGCGACCTGTACCCGCCGGAGTGGGCATAGTAGCCCCCGCCCTCGAAGCTGTTATTCGAGAAGGTCTTGGCGACCTTGCCGAAGTAAGCCATGTCCTTGCTGGGGTTATTGAAGCCGTCGGGCGAGGAGCGGAAGTCATTGCCCTGTCCCAGGCCCACGGCGAGCACCTCCGACCAGCCGTGATGAACGCCGCTCATGAGGTTGAAGGCGAGATCTTTCTGACCGAAGCTGCCATAGGTCGCCGAGACTTCAGCGTGTGGTTTGAGCGTGGGCTGAACGGGCGTGAACTCGACCATGCCGCCGACGTTGTTATACCAGCGCGACGCAGGATCGCCCGGACCGTAGGTGACGTTGGCGTTCTGCACCATGAACTGCTCGGGGATGGTGGGCGACTGCCAGAGACTGGTTGCGGGGTCGACGACGGGGACGCCATCGAAGGTGATGGCAAGCGCGCCACCACCCGAATATCCGCCATAACCGCCCCAGCCCTGGCTGACTCCGTTTACCCCGACCGTGTACTTGGTCGCCCCCGTGTTGCCATAACCGGTAACGTTTGCACCGGGAGTGAGCGCGACGATCTGCGCCGAGCCTGCGACCGGGCCGGCGGTTTCAATCTGCTTCCGATCGAGCACGCGAAGCTGCTGGTCCGACTCGAAGACGTCCTCCTGGGTGGGCTGCGTGGTGACGCCGCCCATCCCGGCGAAGACCTCGACCGTGGTGCCCACGGAGTTCACCTGGAGCGTGATGTTATCGGCCACAACCTGACCTGCTATGACCGGAACACTGACCTGCTGCAAGGTGCCGAAACCCGACTTAGTGACGACAACCTTGTACTTGCCGGCATTGATGCCGGCGAGGCTATAGCTCCCGCTGCTATCGCTCACCGTGTGCAGGACCTGTCCGGTGGCGATGTTGGTGGCAGTGATGTCAGCCTGCGCAACGAGTGCGCCGGAGCTATCGCTTACGACTCCACTCATACCTGTAGTTGTCTGGGCCACACTCCACGTCGCGACCGTGACGCAAAAGCAGCAAAGGGCTAGTTGATGACGCATATATCTCCTTGAAATGATCGAGACGCTCCGGCGAAGACGCCGGGGTGATGGCATGCCGCACAAGGACTTAGAAAGAATTCCTGGCGCGACACAAAACTCTTGTTGAAGGAAAGCAGGCGCGGCTCCGCAAACACTCACTCTGGGGCTGGGCCAGCGACTGACTTAGGGAAAAGGGGCGGACGTGCACACGCAATGCGCGAAGACACCAGGCACTCCTCAGGATGAGGACGCCAGGCGTCAGCCTAACGTGACTGGAGAGGGGGTGACAGGGTGTTCATGTCAGCATCTTGCAAATTGTAAGTTCCGGAGATACTCGGTCCAGGCTCTCTACTGGCTGCAAGTGCGGATGCTGCTCTCCTGTATGGCAGATTCAGGGAAAGAAACAGAACATGCGCATAACTCCAGGTCGCCGGGCGAGATTGATCCGGAAGAAGTGCTTCGAGAGAAGCACCGCCTTCTTTTGAAATCTTTGCCATTGCAGGAATCGAATGGGAGTGGTCATCCTGGGGATGATATTGCGACAACTTACCCTGAAGTGCCCAGGCAAATACCGAAAGAGCAAGGAAGAGCAGACTTATTTCCAAGGCACGCGATATGTTGATGTGGCGCTTCGAAAACATGTCGATTCCTTGATCTTTTCTGTCCGTTATTTCGTGCGATGACCTTGTTATAGAAAAGCCTGTTGAACATAGGATGAATACCTGGTTACAGAACCAACAAGGGATGGTTTCAGCAAGGTTACGAAGGTGGCGATTGAAGCCATTCAGCAGCTGCGACAGAGGCATCGGGTGGTTGCCGGCAATCTGCTCGAACGAGACAGGGGATCACCGGAGGAGCGATAGAATATGGAGACGGCAGCGCCCGCCCGCAAGCCGGCGGACCTGGCCGTCATCCTAGAGCGCAGCATCAACCCAGAGGATTTCGCAAATCATGCCCAGCACCCATACTTCCCTTACACTTGACGACGCACGCAAGATCATCGCCGCCGCAACGAAGAAAGCCGAAGAGATCGGTCAGCCGATGTGTATCGCGGTCGCCTGCGCCGGTGGCCATCTGCTCGCATTCGAGCGCATGTCGAAGGCTTGGCTTGGCTCGATCGATATCGCCCAGAAGAAGGCGTTCACGGCTCGCGCATTCAACATCACGACGAAGGACCTTGCCGCCAACTCACAATCGGGCGACCAGTTCTTCGGCATCCACGCTTCGAATGATGGCAGGATCATGATCTTTGCCGGCGGCATTCCCATCAAGCAAGGGGATACGGTCATCGGCTCGATCGGGGTCAGCGGCGGATCCGGAGAGCAGGATCACGCGGTCGCCGAGGCTGGCGCCGCAGCAGCCCTGTAGATCTGGGAGCAAATGAAAAAGCCCCGCTCACTGGCGGGGCTTTTACTGCTGCCTGGAGATTACTTGGTAAAGATGCTGCTTCCAGGATTCTTCGTTTCGTCAGAGTGAATACGATTCGTTGAGCGCTTTGCGCTCTCCATTGCTACCTTGTCGAGCTTGCTTTCTTCGGATTCACTGCCAGTCTGCTCTACTGCTTCATGCGAAGGACGTGCGGGGGTCTTCGTCGAATCAATTCCCTGTGCCATAGTGCACCTCTGCTTAGGAAGGATGGCTTCGGCTCTCCGCAGGTTGTCCCCTACTTTTCGGCGAGCACGCTGATCTTGTGAATCTGCGGGGGCTCGGAGAAGAGTTCCTCGGCTTTCGCCATCAATGCCTTGGCGATCTCTCCGGTCAGGTGAGCCTCGCGGCCGGCCTCGTCGTTGAAGGTATCGAAGATGCTGTAGGCGCCGTTGTCTTCCTTGATGGCAAACCAGTCGACTGTACCTGGCTCTGCCTTTGCCATCTCGGCTCCCTGCTTGAGGAAGGCCTCGATCTCGGCTTCCTTGCCGGGCTTTGCTTTCATTCTTCCGTATAGAGCTACTTTGGCCATGGGATCACCTCTCCTGCTTTCTGCCGATTAGATGCGGTAAACGGTTTCAGTGGATGTGGTGCCTTTGCTACCTCCTCCTCTTTGGTTTAGCCTTTATTTGTGAACAAGATTCCGATCCGCGCCAGCTTTTGCACGCTCGCAGCCCTAGCGTTCACCCTGGCAGCGGGAGCCCAGACGACTCCAGCCACTCCGCCCCAAGCCGGTACGCCCGCGACGCAAGCTCCGGCACAGCCTGCGCCACCGACCGCGCCGGACAACTCGCAGCTGCCGGACTCTCCGGGCGCCGGCGTTCCGCAGAAGGTAAATATCGAGGCAACCGGTCCGATTGCGGTCTTCGACACGACCATGGGACGCATGACCTGCCGCCTCTTCGACAAGCAGTCACCGCTCGCTTCGGCCAACTTTGTCGGACTCGCAACCGGCACCAAGGAGTGGACGGACCCGGTCACGGGACAGAAGGTGACGGGCAAGCCGTTCTACGACGGCACCACGTTTCATCGCGTCATTCCCGGGTTCATGATCCAGGGTGGAGACCGCAAGGGCGATGGAACCGGCGATGCGGGCTACTACTTCGATAACGAGAACACGCCGGGGCTCGACTTCAGCGTAGCCGGCCGCCTGGCGATGGCGAATGCGGGTCCGAACACCAATGGAACGCAGTTCTTTATCACCGAGGTGCCCTACCCGGACCTCGACGGCAAGTACACGATCTTTGGCCAGTGCGATTCGCACACCCAACTGATGGTCGCCACGATCGCGCGAGTCGACCGGAATTCGAACGACAAACCGGACACTCCGGTCGTGCTGAACAAGCTCACGATCGTTCGCGAGGGCGATGCGATGCCGCCGGTTCCTGCGGTTGCGCCTGCTGCTGCGGCGCAGCCTGCTATACCGGTCGCGCCCATGCCTTCACCTAAATGACTTTCATTCGTCACGCGCCGCTCTATGCGTGACGCTTCCCCGCAGGCCTTCCGCAAGAAGCCACAACCAACAACAAGTCCAGCAAGGAGCAACACCCAATGCCTACCAAGCCCGGCACCTACGCCACTTTCAAGACCACCGAGGGCACCATCGTCTGCGAGCTCTTCGAGAAGGACGCTCCCGAGACGGTCAAAAATTTCATCTCGCTCGCCGAGGGAACACGCGACTGGAACTCACGCTCGAAGAAGGGCGACAAGCTGTATGACGGCACCATCTTCCATCGCGTGATTCCGCAGTTCATGATCCAGGGCGGCGACCCCGAGGGCACCGGTATGGGCGGCCCCGGCTACAAGTTCGCGGATGAGACCAAGGGTTCGCCGCACCACTTCAAGGCGCCCGGCAAGCTTGCCATGGCGAACGCCGGCCCAAACACCAACGGCAGCCAGTTCTTCATCACCGTCACCGATACAAGCTGGCTCACGGGCAAGCACACCATCTTCGGGGAAGTGGTCGAAGGCTACGACATCGTCGAGAAGATCTCGAAGGTCTCACGCGACGGCATGGACCGGCCCAAGACTCCTGTTGTGCTCGAGTCGGTCACCATCGAGCGCGTCAGCTAACCTCGCGCTTCGGAGCTGGCCCCGCCGCGCGGAAGAATGTGCCGGCGGGGCTTTTCTACGTCTTCTGAATAAAACGAAAAAGCCCGGCGCCGGATGATCCGGCCGCCGGGCTTCTGCCTTGCCAAGCGTCTATGCGACGCCGATCACCGTGCAGAGTTCCTTGACGGCGTCGGCGCTCTTGTTGATTGCGGTCTGCTCGTCCGCGGTCAGCTTGATCTCGATGATCTTCTCGAGACCCTTGGCGCCGAGCTTGCAGGGTACGCCGACGTAGAGGCCGTTGATCCCGTACTCGCCCTGAAGGTACGCGGCGCACGGCAGGATCTTCTTCTTGTCCTTGAGGATGGCTTCGACCATCTCAACCGCGGCTGCGCTGGGCGCGTAGTAGGCCGAACCGGTCTTGAGGTGCTTGACGATCTCCGCGCCACCGTTGGCGGTGCGGGTCTCCAGCTCCTTCAGGCGCGTCGGCTCGATCAGCTCCGTGATGGGGATGCCGGCCATGGTCGAGTAGCGCGAGAGCGGCACCATGGTGTCGCCGTGTCCGCCGAGAACAAAAGCGGTTACATTCTCAACCGAAACCTCAAGCTCTTCGGCGATGAAGGTGCGGAAGCGTGCCGAGTCGAGCACACCGGCCATGCCGATGACGCGCTCGCGGGGCAGGCCAGCCTTCTTGAAGGCGGTCTGCGCCATGGCGTCGAGCGGGTTCGAGACGATGATGAGGATGGTGTCGGGCGACGCCGCAACCACCTTGCCGACGACATCGGACATGATCTTGAAGTTGGTATTGAGCAGGTCGTCGCGGCTCATGCCGGGCTTGCGTGCGATGCCCGCGGTGATGACGACGATATCCGAGTTCGCCGTGTCGGCGTAGTCGTTGGTGCCGGTGATCGAGACGTCGCGTTTCTCGATGGGCATGGCCTGGAGCAGGTCGAGAGCCTTACCCTGGGGGACGCCTTCCATGACGTCGAGCAGCACGACGTCCGCGAGTTCCTTTGCTGCAATCCAGTGAGCCGCCGTGGCTCCCACGTTCCCTGCCCCGACGATGGTTACTTTCTTACGCATCCTGTCTCCTTCTTTCTTCGTGCTCCAAACCTGTTCAAACGCAAAAAACTCTCGCACCCATGATACGTGGCAAAACAGCAGCAACGCCCCGGCCGAGGCCAGGGCGTGCGGTAATCGACAGCTTTTGAGAAGCCTAGAACTGGCCCCACAGAAGCTGGTTGTAAACGTCGTGATGGAACTGGATCTCGCACGATTTGACGATGGTTCCGAGCAGGCGTGGGCAGCGGTCGGCCGAGGCCTGTTTGAGGTCGGCGTAACGCTGCTTCACGTCGGCGCCGAGCAGGGTGGTGGTCCACTCCGCCTTGTTGAAGTCCTCGAGCGCGGTGTAGATGTTGTCTGGCAGGTAGCGCTCCGCCTGGCGCAGGTTCTTGATCTTCGAGAGGTGGCCGTCGATCCCGGTTTTGAAGACGGTGTAGAGGACCATGTAGGGGTTTGCGTCGGGGCCAACCGAACGGACTTCGACGCGCGCCGACTTCTCATTGCCGATGGGGATACGGACCATCGAGCCACGGTCGGTCGCCGAGGCCTTGATCTGGTTGGGAGCCTCGAAGTGCGGGTCGAGCCGGCGGTAGGAGTTGACGCTCGCGTTGAAGAGCAGGCAGATGTCGTTGCCGTGGGTGAGGATGCGGTCGACGAAGGACCAGCCGAACTCGGAGGTCTTCTCAACGCCCTTGGGGTCCCACATCAGGTTGACGCCATCCTTGGTGATGGACACGTTGGTGTGCATGCCGGAGCCGTTGACGCCGGTGACGGGCTTCGGCAGGAAGCTGGCGGTCATGCCCATCTGGGTCGCGACCTGGCGACAGATGAGCTTGTAGAGCTGGATCTGGTCGGCGGCCGTGACGACGTCGCCGTAGGTGTAGTTGATCTCGAACTGCGAGGGCGCGACTTCGGGGTGATCCTTCTCGTTCTCAAAGCCCATCGCGCGCTGGACCTCGGCGCAGGTGTCGATGAACTCGCGCAGCGGATCCCCGGGCAGCGAGTGGTAGTAGCCGCCCTTGTTGACGTATTCGAAGACGCCGGTCTCGTGAAAGGTGCGCTCGGCCTCGATGCCGTCGAAGAGGAACCCTTCGATCTCGTTGGCCGCGTTGAGGGTGTAGCCGTTCTTCTCGTACTGCTCCTTGGCGTAGGCTTTCAGGACGCCGCGCAGGTCGCCGACGTAGTGTGCGCCATCCTTGTCGATGACCTCGGCGAAGACGAGGACCTTGCCCGCGCCGAAGACGTCGGCCGGCACCCAGTAAAAGGCGCTCCAGTCGATGGCGAGGCGAAGATCGCTCTCCTTCTGCGCGGTAAAGCCGCGGATGGAGGAGCCGTCGAAGGTGAGGTTGTCGTAGCTCTTGACGAAGAACTTCTTGTCGTAGTCGAGCATATGCAGACGGCCTTCGAGGTCGGAGAAGACGAGCGTAACGGCCTTGATGCGCTTCTCTTCCTTCAGGTAGGAGAGCCGTTCGTCGCGGATCTGGTCCGGCGAGACACGGTTCTTGCGCTGTTCCTTGGCGGCAAGGTTCAACTCTTCCAGCTCTTCGTAGGATAGTTCCAGAAAATCCCGATATTCGCTCAACGTCGCGCTCCTTGGTTTCGTTCGTCAGGGAGACTAAAAGCTGTCCGGGCCCATGACTGGTTCAGGAAAATGGCTCGAGAAAGCAGCCTCATCCACGGATAACTTACCAGAATCCCGAACGCCAGACGAAATGTAATCGGCGCTTCACGTCTTTATGCCTTCTTTATGCCTCCGGGAGGTAGTCTGAAGCCATTCAGACTGAATCAATTCCCAGTCAAGCTAACGCGGCCGCGTGCAAACGCGTGCCCTCAGGAGAATGTGCATGAAATATAAGCTCGAATACATCTGGCTTGATGGAAAACGTCCCGTCCCGGGGCTCCGCGGCAAAGGGCAGGTGAAGGATTTCGCAGCCCCGCCGACGCTGGCCGACATTCCGAACTGGGGATTTGACGGCAGCTCGACCATGCAGGCCGAGGGCAAGAGCTCCGATTGCGTGCTGAAGCCGGTCGCGCTCTACCCGGATGTGAGCCGCAAGGACGCTTATATCGTCCTTGCCGAGGTGATGCACGCGGACGGCACGCCGCACTCGACCAACTACCGGTCGACGATCGAGAACGATCCCGACCTCTGGATCGGGCTTGAACAGGAGTATTTTCTCTACCAGGACGGCCGCCCGCTCGGCTTTCCCAAGGACGGCCATCCCAGCACCCCGCAGGGCCCGTACTACTGCGGCGTCGGGTTCAAGTACATGGGCAACATCGCCCGGCAGATCACCGACGAGCACTGGGACCTTTGCCTGGCCGCGGGCATCAACCACGAGGGCATCAACGCCGAGGTGGCCAAGGGCCAGTGGGAGTTCCAGATCTTCGCCAAGGGCTCGGCCAAGGCGGCCGACGATATGTGGACCGCGCGCTACCTGCTGCTGCGCCTGTGCGAGAAGTACGGCGTCGACGTCGAGTGGCACTGCAAGCCGATCAAGGGCGACTGGAACGGTTCGGGCATGCACACCAACTTCTCGACCAGATACCTGCGTGAGACCGGCGGCAAGGCGTACTTCGAAGCGCTGATGAAGGCGTTCTCGGATAACGTCGCCGCGCACATCGCGGTCTACGGACCGGACAATCACCTGCGCCTGACCGGGCTGCACGAGACCCAGTCGATCGACAAGTTCAGCTACGGCCTGTCGGATCGCGGCGCCTCGATCCGCATGCCGGTGAACTTTATCTCGAACGGCTACAAGGGCTACCTGGAAGATCGCCGGCCCAACTCGGAGGGCGACCCGTATCAGATCGTTTCGCAGATCCTGCACACGATCAACAGCGTTCCAAAGCCCTAGTTCTTTCGGATCTCATCGCAAAACCCCTGCTGCCGGCAGGGGTTTCGCGATTCAAGCGGCATTCGCATGGAGCAGATAAACTTGGAGTTGCCATGTCGAAGCCGAACAAGAAGATTGCCCTGATCCAGATGTCCTGCGGGGTGAATACGCAGGAGAACCTCCTCAAAGCGGCCGAGCTCGTACGCGAGGCTGCACGCGCGGGCGCCAACATCGTCTGCCTGCCTGAGCTGTTTCGCGCACAGTACTTCTGCCAGCGCGAGGAACATGCGCTGTTCGATATCGCCGAGCCGATCCCGGGGCCTTCGACCGAGCTGCTGGGCAAGGTTGCCGCCGAGGAGAAGGTCGTCCTCATCGCGAGCCTCTTCGAGCGCCGCGCGGCCGGGCTCTATCACAACACCGCGGCCATTCTCGAAACCGACGGCTCGCTGGCCGGCAAGTACCGCAAGATGCACATCCCGGACGATCCGCTCTATTACGAAAAGTTCTACTTTACGCCGGGCGACCTCGGCTTCAAGGCCATGCAGACCACGCAGGGGCCGATCGGCACGCTGGTCTGCTGGGACCAGTGGTACCCCGAGGCGGCCCGCGTGACGGCACTGATGGGCGCGGAGACGATTTTTTACCCGACCGCGATCGGCTGGCATCCGTCCGAAAAGGAAGAGTTCGGCGAGGCCCAATACAGCGCCTGGCAGACCATGCAGCGGGCGCATGCGATCTCGAACGGCGTCTTTGTCGGCGCGGTCAACCGCGTCGGCCACGAGCATGGCGATGTCGAGCACGATGGCGTCCTGATGAAGGGGCCGGAGGGCGCGGGACTCGAGTTCTGGGGTGGCTCGTTTATCGCCGACCCGTTTGGCCGGGTGATCGCCCAGGCTTCGCACGACAAGGAAGAGATTCTTGTGGCCGAGATCGATCGCAAGCTGCTGGAAGACACGCGCCGAAACTGGCCATTCCTCCGCGACCGCCGCATCGACGCCTACGGCGGCATCACGAGCCGGTTTATCGACTAGTCGACCGGGAGCCCGTTCCATTTTGGGACAAGACAACCGGCTTCCGCTGTGCCACGCGGCTCCATCTCCCTCTTCTCGACCGATGAGAGGGGTAAAGGAGCCGTACATGCTTCAGATCGTCTATGTCAGCGCCGCTCGCCTCTCTTACACGCCCGAAGCACTGGATCAATTGAAATTGAACGTCAAGCAACGCAACGAGGCTCGTGACCTGACAGGGCTGCTCCTATACCGGGCCGGTGCGTTCTTTGAGGTGCTGGAGGGAGCGCAGGAGGATGTCGACGAGGTCTTCGACGAGATCCGGAAGTACGAAAGTCATGGACACATCCGCGTGCTGGTGCGCCGTTTCATCCATAAACACGAGTTTGAAAGCTGGTCCATGGCTGTTCTCGATCCGGAAAGCCGGCTTGAGCCTGGCTTCGATTTCTTCAACCCGGGCAAGCCGAAGGCTCTGCTGGCCGGTCCACCCACTGCGGCACGGAGGCACATGGATCTGTTCGCCTCCGGCTTCCACCATCCGCTCGATCTGCTGGAAGCGCGGCCCATGGAGACGCCCGACCGGCCACGTTACGAAGCCCCGAACGGACTTTACCGGGCCGACAAGCCGCGTTTACTGTTCGGCCGCTAGCCTTGGGTGGCCGGCACCAGCGTCCAGACCGCATAATGCTACGCATGCTTGCTTCGCGTGCTGAACGTCTCCTGGCTGTCACCGCCCTCCTCCTCTGCGGAGTCTTTCTGCTTCCGGCCTCCGCCCAGCAACCCGCCCTTGCGCCCACCCCGCCGATGGGCTGGAACTCGTGGGACTCCTACGGCACGACCATCAACGAGCAGAACTTCCGCGCCTCCGCCCAGTGGGTCGCCGAGCACCTCAAGCCAGCGGGCTACGAGTACGTCACCATCGACGAGGCCTGGTTCGACGACAATCCGCCAGCGGATGGCAGTGCTCCGAAGACGCCGCACCTCGTCGACCAGTACGGACGCTACATCCCGTCGCCGAACCGCTTCCCTTCGGCCGCCGACGGCAAGGGCTTTACCCCGCTGGCCGACTACATCCACTCGCTTGGGCTGAAGTTCGGCATCCACGTGCTGCAGGGCATCCCAAAGGCAGTCGTCGCAAGCAACGCGCCGATCCTGGGCTCCGACTTCCACGCCAAGGATGCAGCGAATATCGCCTCCGGCTGCCAGTGGAACACCGACAACTGGGACCTGCAGGAGAACCCAGCCGGCCAGGCCTACTACAACTCCATCGTGGCGCTCTATGCGAGCTGGCACGTCGACCTGATCAAGATCGACTGCATTGCCTCGCGTCCGTACAAGGGTGAGGAGATCCGCATGTTCCACGAGGCGATTCAGAGGTCCGGCCGCGACATCGTACTGAGTCTCTCGCCTGGGCCCGCGCCGCTGAACGAAGCTGCGAACCTCCAGGCATACGCGCAGCAGTGGCGCATCTCGGACGATGTTTGGGACGTCTGGCAATCGAAGGGCGCATTTCCGCAGGGTGTGAACGACCAGATTGCGCGCGCCGCGCAGTGGCTTCCCTTCTCTGGTCCCGGACATTGGCCGGACGCCGATATGCTTCCGCTGGGGCGGCTTGGACCCGCGCCCGGGTACCTCAAGGCACGCGACTCCCGGCTGACGCACGATGAGCAGCGGAGCATGATCAACCTGTGGGCGATCGTGCGCTCACCGCTGGTATACGGCGGAGACCCGGCGTCGACCGATGCGTGGACGCTGGGGCTGCTGACAAACCCGCAGGTGATTGCCGTCGATCAGCACTCCCATGGAAACAAGAATGCGATCCTCACCAGCGATCTCGCGGTCTATGCGGCGGAGGGAACAACGGGTCACTACGTTGCCGTATTCAACCGTAAGGACGCTCCACAGGAGGTCGATCTGCCCTGGTCCAAGATTGGCGAGGCGGCTCCCGGCAAGGTCACGAATTTATGGACCAAGGCTGCGACGCCGGGTGGAACTGCGATGAAGATCACGCTTGCTCCGCATGCTTCGGCCTTACTTCTGCTTGAGTAAAAGCAGTTGGCCCTGCGCGGGCTGCGGGCGTTCACACACCTTTTGAAAGCTTCGCCTGAACCCTCCCGTTGGTCGCGCTTCAAGATTCGTGTTGCGATGATGCGACGCTCGGGCGTTATGCGCGAAAATAGGGGAATGTCGTCTTCCGATGCGCCTTCGTTTCGTATGCCCGCCGAATGGGAAAAGCACGCCGCCACATGGATCGCCTGGCCGCACAACCCCGAGGACTGGCCCGGCAAATTCCAGCCCATCCCGTGGGTCTACGCCGAAATCGTGCGCCACCTCACGCAGTCCGAAGACGTCCACATCCTGGTCAACAACGCCGACGCCGAGCGCCGGGCGACCGGCCTGCTGAAGCGCGGCGGAGCCAACCTCGCACGGACCCACTTTCACCACTGGCCAACCGATCGCGTCTGGCTCCGTGACTCGGGGCCCATCTTCACCAGGAATCCCGCAGGCGAGCTCTCGATCACCAACTGGTGCTTCAACGCCTGGGCCAAGTACGACAACTGGCGCCGCGACAACCTGATCCCGCAGCATGTGGCGGAGCTCTACAACATGCCCCAGCGCAAGCCCATGGTGACGCTGGCCGACGGCACCGAGAAGCGCATTGTGCTTGAAGGCGGGTCGATCGACGTCAACGGCGCAGGCGTGCTGATCACGACCGAAGAGTGCCTACTGTCCGAGGTTCAGCAGCGCAACCCCGGCGTCTCCCGCGAGCAGCTGGAGCAGGCATTCCGCGAGCAGCTCGGCATCGAGCAGGTGCTCTGGATGCACCGTGGCTGCGCGGGCGACGACACCCACGGGCACGTCGACGACATCACGCGCTTCGTCGCCGAGAACAAGATCGTCACCGCGGTCGAGTCGAACACGGGCGACGAGAATCACCTGCCGCTGGCCGAGAACCTCGCCCGCCTGCATGCCGCACGCAACCTGCACGGCGAACCGTACGAGATTGTGCAGCTGCCCATGCCTTCGCCTGTGCTGTTCGAAGGCCAGCGGCTACCTGCGAGCTACGCAAACTTCTACATCGCGAACACCTGCGTGCTGGTGCCCACATTCAACGACGCAAATGACCGCCACGCGCTGAACACGCTGGCGGCCTGCTTCCCTGACCGCGAGGTCATCGGCATCCACGCCGTCGACCTGGTGTGGGGCCTGGGCACGCTGCATTGCATGACCCAGCAGGAACCGGCCTAGCGGCTGGCTACCGACCCAGGCTTCCGCTCACCAGCCCAGCGTTCCGGGCGCCCCTTTGAAGGGTCCGCGAAGATCCCTGGTGATCCATCCACCGTAGAAGTCGCCGGCCTGGGGAGCTACGCGTTCGTCATCGACCCAGCACTCGTCGACGCGACTGGCATAGAAGGCGAGGTGGCCGGCCAGCGCGCTGTAGCCGCCGGTCGGGCGCTCGTAGCTCCAGGCCACGTCTTCGCGGATGCCATCGCTCGTAACCAGGTTCCAGTAGGTGGCCACGCCCTTGAACTCGCAGAAGCTCCCGCGCCGCGAAGACCGCCGCATGCGGCTCATGTCGACCGCTCCGGGTGGAACGTAGTAGACGGGCGGATGGCTGGTCTCGAGGATCCGCAGCGCGGAGGTGGTATCGACCATCGTGACGCCGTCCTGCACGATGCGGATGCGGCGGGGGGTTGGCTCGAGGCGCGGCGGCCGCGGGTAGTCCCATACGGATTCGGGCTTCGGTTGATCGGTGTTTGCTTGATCCACTTGATCTATTTGATCCACTTGATCTCCTCGATCCCATTTGACACCGGCTCAGCGCAAAGCTGAAGCCTCATGTTTACCTCGTCGCAATGCGATGCCGGCTTCTAAGATTGTTTGATCCCTGAAATCTCAGCTTCGGCTTCATGTCCGCGCTGATCTCGCCGTGTCAGGCTTCTCCGATCCCTGCCTGGAGACTTTCATGAGACGCCTGCTTTCCATCCTGCTGCATGTTCCGTTTGCGCTCGTGGCTCAGGCCGTGCACAGCACAGCCTTTGTGGCATGCTAACAATCCCCTTCCGGTCTACACGGACAACTCGGCTGCACGGGATAGACTCAAGGCATCCCGAAGAGGTGAACGCCGTGCATCCCGCTGAGAAACCCCTGGACCAGATGAACCGCCTGTCGGACATGCTCTACTTCCCTGCCATGGTGAACGCCGGGGCGACATTGAACGTGCTACTGACCTCCGCGCTGACGTGGCGCATCGAGCCGCGGCACCCTGCGCTGGCCGGGGCCTGGGTCGCCGTGGTGTTGTCGCTGAACCTGCTGCCGGTGCTTCTGCTGCGCATGACGCTGACATCTGAAACCGTCTACCCGCCGCTCGGCCGGATGGACTTCTTTCGCGACCAGCATAAATTCTCGGACTGGGTCTACGTGGCCGCGTCGGCGGACATGGCTTTCTGGATCCTGCTCACATGGACGCTCTCGGCGGTGCACCGGACCGGCGCGACGCTGGCCGGGATTCTCTGTCTGGCGTTCGTGGTCACCTTTTCGCCGGTGCTCTTTCGCAGCTTCCTTCCTCCGCCCACGGATTAGCCCCACTCGCTACAATCGAGCTATGTCTGCCCCCGCGTCCCGCCCCTGGCCTCCGCCTCCCGACCTCCCTTCCATCCAGGAACTTGTGCGCACCGCAGACCCGCAGGGGCTGATTGCCGACGGCGCGCACCCCGACGAGTACGAGCCCGAGGAGCAAGCGCTGCTCGACTCGCTGAGCGGCCTGCCGACAGCCGAGATCCAGGTGGCCAATATCCTGCCCCCGCTCGAATCTATCTGGCAAAAGAGCTTCTCGCTGACCGAAGACCAGCTGGCCGAGCGGCGGCCGAAGCTGCTCGCCCTGGCCAAAGAGATCGAGCGATTCTTCGGGCCCGAGTCGCGCCCCCGCACACGCGGCGAGATCCTTCGCGATAACGCAACCAACACGCCGGCCGGATGAGCGCTCCAGCGCCAGCTGCGATTCCAGACGAGGTCTTCCTGCTCGAAGCCTTGGCCGAGGCCCGGGCAGCAGAAACCGCGGGCGAAGTTCCCGTAGGCGCAATCATCGTCGCACCCGACGGCGAGACGATCCTCGCGCGCGGCAATAACCAGGTCCTGCGCACCTCCGACCCAACCGCCCACGCCGAGATCGTCGCCCTGCGCGCTGCCGGGCTTGCGCTCGCCAACTACCGCCTGCCGGGCTGCACCCTTTACTGCACGCTCGAACCCTGCGCGATGTGCGCCGGCGCGATCCTGCACGCACGCATCACGCGCCTGGTCTATGCCGCGCCTGACCCCAAGGCGGGTGCATGCGGTTCCGTCCTTTCCGTGCTCAACCACCCGCAGTTGAACCACCAGGTCGAGGTCACTTCCGGCCTGCTGGCGGAGGAGTGCGGCACCATGCTGACACAGTTCTTCCGCGCCCGTCGCGCAACGCCCCGAACCTGACCCTGCCTGCCTGCATCGAACCTCCGCAGGGAGGATTGAGCCCATGCCCGCGAAGAAGGCAGTCAACAAGTGGTCCGCCAGGGTGACCTCGGACTCTACGCACCCGGAGCCGGGCCTCTTCAACGAGGACGCTGAGACCATCGCAACCCACTTGGCGAAGCCCGAGGTTTCGCCCAGGGGCCCGGCCCAGGGCATGCAGATGCTGAACTTCTACATCAACCGCGCAGGCAAGAACCTGCCGGCCGAGCGCCAAAAGGTTCTGGAAGACGCGAAGCAGCTTCTGCACAAGATCGTCGAAGACGCGAAAGCCTAGAGCAGATTAGCTGTTGCTGTGGAGTGGAGGGATCGTGCAGAGCCGTTTT
>CAZZZP010000046.1:0-33250 GCA_964658635.1 Lichenicola sp.
GTCTTGGCTTTGCGGTCGTGGCAGACGAGGTGGGGCTAGTCGCCCAGCGCTGTGCCTCTGCCGCCAAAGACACCGCAGCGCTGATTGAGGAGTCGATTGAAAACTCACGAAGCGGCAAACAGAAGACAAGCCATGTGTCCGACGGCATCCAGACGATCAGCCTGGATGCGGGACGCATCAAGACTCTGGCAGACGAGATGAAGCTTGGCGGAATCGAGCAGTCACGCGGCATCGTGCACATCAACCAGTCGATCAACAACATGGAAAAGGTGATCCAGGCAGGTGCGGCCCAAACTGAAGAGGGCGCGGTCTCCGCATCGCGACTGAACTGCCACGCTGACGCGATGCCCCAGGTGGTGGTGCGGCCGAAGGTGATGATCGACGGAGAAAAAGCAGCAGCGTAAGCTCAGGCTCGTGCAAGGGCGCGGGCGGTGACCAGCCGGCGTTCCAGGTGACGCTCCAGCATCTCGATGGCAAATACCCGGAGCCCTGACACGCGCTGCTTCGGCCAGTTCTCCTGGGCGAGGGCGGCCACGGTTCCGCGAAAGACGCGCTGCGCCTCCGCTACTGCCTCAGCGGAGAGAAGGATGCTGCCGGGGCGACGGTCGTCGGCACAGGTGACCCCGTCGGCGGTGGGTGAGTACCAGGCTCCCCGACCGCGAAGGTCGGCTCCGCAGACGACGCAGGAGGAAAGCTCCGGCATCCAGCCCATCAGGCGGTTCATCCAGAGACAGAAGTAGGTAATCGGCATCCACACCCGTCCGACCTGAACCTCGGCCAGAACGGCCACGGTCAGTCGGAAGACGGCATCTTCGACCGCCCCTTCGGGCAGCTCGTCCAACACCTCGGCAATCAACTCGATCGCCGCCACGCGGGCATAATCCACCTTTGCGGTCATGGGCGAGGTGAGAATTTCGAAGGCATCGAGTCGAACGAGCTCCTGCTTTGGCCGCTCGGCCCATGTGGCGCGGACGTGGGTCATAGGCTCGAGTGCTCCGCCAAACCGCCGCCTCGAGCGCAAGGCGTGGCGGGCGATTCCCTTCATGCGGCCGTGTTCGCGGGTGAAGAAGCTCACCAGCAGGTCCGCCTCGTGGAAAGGCCAGGTCCGCAGCACGATAGCCTCCCCGACGCGAACAATCACCCGGCCCTCAGCCACGCCTCACCTCAACGTCCAAACTGCCGCAGATGATGGTCCGCGTGGAGATAACCCCAGCGCATCCAGTCCCACGGCTTCATGTTGCCGAAGATGGGATGCCGGTGAGTGTTGCGCTCAAAGGCGAGAAACGCCGTCAGAGCACTTTCGAGTCCAGCGAGGTCAGAATCCCAACTGGCGGGAGGCGTAACGGCCCCACGCTTCAATTCGGGTACGGTTTCTACGTTTCTCGGCCAGGTGATCGGTGTGCGCAGTGCGAAGAACTTCATTGCGGGTGGCGGCAGCGGGCCGCCGAGCTTGTACAATCGCTTCGGCTCCATGATGGCACCTGCATAGGCCTCGCGGAGATGACAAACCATCTCGCCGACGGTCATCGTTCCCCACTGGCCGAGGTCAACCGGCGTCAGGGTGGCGAGCCGCGACCGGATCTCGCGGGCACATTCCGGATCGCCAAGATGTTTCATCAGGCTTTCTCCTGCCAAACGAACGAGCGCAGCCCCTAGAGGCTGCACCGATTTCCCGCAGGGCTGAGAGACCTAGCGGCCGAAGTGGGTTGCGTTCTTTTCCTGAAAGCTGGCCCACTTTTCCGGCAGATCGTCGCCGGCGTAGATAGCCGAAACCGGGCAGACGGGCACGCAGGCGCCGCAGTCGATGCACTCGACGGGATCGATGAAGAGCTGGTCGGCTTCGCCGTAGCCGTTCTCATCCTTTTTGGGGTGAATACAATCCACCGGGCAGGCATCGACGCAGGCCGAATCCTTGGTTCCGATGCACGGTTCTGCAATTACATACGCCATCTCTCACTTCTCCCTTTATATCGCCCTGAGCAAGCGGCTTGAACCTGAACTTTGAACCTGATTCTACCAGCACCGCGCGTGAAATCGGGCAAT
Source organism: Lichenicola sp. (assembly GCA_964658635.1). GTDB lineage: Bacteria > Acidobacteriota > Terriglobia > Terriglobales > Acidobacteriaceae > Edaphobacter. The sequence continues at coordinate 2,044 of CAZZZP010000046.1, forward strand.
CACTTCGCGGAGGTAACGGACTCCTCCGCCTCACGCCGGGCGCGGAACTCGGCCGGTGTTGGAATGGGCTCGAGGTCTTTGCCGGCGAACAGTATCTCGAACATATGCTTCATCTCTGGGAAGATGAGCTTGTTGCTCGCAAGTACCTCGCGCGAGTCCAGCGTGAATTTGCCGCCATCAAAGTGTGTCACGGTTCCGCCGGCTTCTTCAACCAGCAGGTATCCGGCCGACGTGTCCCACGGGTTCAGGTTGAACTCCCAGTAGCCGTCGAGCCTTCCACAGGCGACGTAGGCAAGATCGAGCGCGGCTGATCCCGCGCGCCGCACACCGTGGGTCCGCAGGGTGACCTCGTGGTAGAAGTGGATATTCGGGGACCTATGTCGCTTATGCGACGGAAATCCGGTTGCCGTGAGAGCCTCCTGCAGAGACTTAGTCTTCGAGACAGAGATGCGGCGGCCGTTGAGCCATGCGCCTTTGCCGCGCTCGGCGACGAAAAGTTCATCGCGGAGCGGATCGTAGATCACGCCTGCGACCATGGTGCCGTCCTGGCCCGGTGCAAGACCTGGGGTGCGTTGTTCCAGGCCAAGTACCACGCAGAAGACGGGAAACTGGTGGGCGAAGTTGGTTGTGCCATCGAGCGGATCGACGTACCAGCGGTACTCGTTGTCCAGGCGCTCGCGGGTGCCCTCTTCGCCGTAGACGCCGTGCGCGGGAAAAGCCTCGAGCAGACGCTGCTTGATCAGCGCCTCGCTGGCCCGGTCGGCTTCCGTAACGAGGTCGACGTCGCCCTTGTACTCGGTCGCCACGCCGCGCTCATAGAAGCCTCGCAGCAACGCGCCGGCCTCGCGTGCGATTTCTGCTGCCTTGCCTGCAAACTCAAAGTCCTGCACGTGCCCTCACGATCTAGCCCACAAACTACTTAGCCGCATAATAACCGGTGCGGTATCTGAGGCCTATCTTCTCCTCTTCGGGCGTGTTCGTCACTTCCACTTTCAGCGCGCGGTAGCCGTCGGAGCGGCTCTGCGGCGTCTTTGCAGGGGCATAGTAGCCAAGGACATACTGGGTGCGCAGATCGTCGGACAGCTTGTCGAAGGCGGGGCCAAGGTCCCGGGCCTCCTCGACGTAGTAGTACTTGCCTCCGGTGTCGTCTGCCATCTGCATCAGGGCGTGTTCGCCGCCGGTGTTGCGGCCGGCATCGGCATAGATTGGGATGACGATGAGCGAGTACACCATGACACCCGCGCGCTGAGCCTGCTCAAGAGCCTGGGTGTAGCGAACGCCGTGAACGGTGTCGCCGCCGTCGGTGATCAGGACCAGCACCCTACGGCGCCCGCCGGCCGCGTTGGTCTCGCCGAGGCGTTGGCTGGCCAGGTAGATGGCGTCATAAAGGGCCGTCGCATCGCCACGCACCAGGTGGTCAAAGCCGGCCTCGATGCGCTGACGCTCGTTGGTGAAGGCGACCAGTTCCTGCACGTCGTCCGAGAACTCCATCAGGTCGAGACTATCCTGCTGGCGCAGCATGGTTTTGACGAATTTGACTGCCGCCTGTTTTTCGAGCTTCTCGTTGCGCAATACGCTCTCGCTTCCATCGAGCGCGAGCACGATCGAAAGCGGGGTCCCGGATTGCTTGTCGAAGAAGGCGATCTTCTGCTCGTGACCGTCTTCGAGCAGGCGGAAGTTCTTCTGTTCGAGCCCGCCCACGGGCGCTCCGTTTTCATCGACAGCGTTCACCGCAAGCGTGACCAGGCGTGCCTCAAGCTTGAGCGTCGGCAGCGGGGCCTCGGCGGGCGTATGGCGCTCCACCGGAGCCTGAGCACGGCAAGCCGTTGCCAAAACGGCAAGTAAAACAGCTCCGCCTAAAGAGAACCTTCGCATCGCGTCCTGCCTGAATCCTTCCGAGTGTAAGACGATTTGCGAACGCCGAAGTAGTCGGGTCTGTTTCAGCCCAGTTTGTCCTGTCGAAGTGCGACCGCTTCCGGGAAGGGCTCACCATCCGCCCACACGGCGCCATCGACAAAGGTCTCTTTTTTCCAGATGGGGACCTGTTTCTTAAGCGTGTCGATGAGCCAGCGGCAGGCGTCGAAGGCTGTCCCGCGATGGGCTGATGCGACGACGATCAATACGCTGGTCTCACCGATCTTGAGCCGTCCAAGCCGGTGCAGCAGGGCGACATCGCGCACTCCGAACTTCTCGACTGCCTGCTGGGCAAGCTCGTTCATCTGCTTGAGGGCCATCTCGCGGTAGGCCTCGTAGTCGAGGTGGAGCGTATGGCGGCCGCGCGTGTTGTCGCGGACGATGCCGTCGAAAAGGCAGACCGCGCCATCGCTGCCAGCTTTGATCTCCTCCAGGACGGCGGATGTGGGAAGTTCGTCATCGAGGATTTCAATGCGCATGTTGGTTGCACCCTCCGCTTACAGGTGGCAGTAGCGCAACCTCGTCGCCTTCAGACAGGACGGTCGACGCATATGCGTATTCACGGTTGACGGCGACCGCAAGTGAGCTCCAGACGGCGACCTCGGCGACCCGGATCACCTTGAGTTGTTCGAGCAGATCGCTGACCGTGGCGTTGTCGGGAAGCTCGACCGCGTCGCGCTCCCCGCCAAAGAAATCCTTGAGAACTCCGAAACAAAGCACATCGACCGTCACTTCTTCATCCTAACAACCTTACTTGCCGGCTTTCGCTTCGGCGAGCAGCTTGCGTCCCTTGGCTGCCAGCTTTTTCTCGTCAGCCTCGCTCTTCGGGACAGGCTCACCCCAGGCTGCAGCCTGCAGCGCCTGGCGGGTGGGCTTCCCATCCTTGACGACGGGGCCCGGCGGCGTGGTGAAGTGCCGCGTCAGGAAAGAGCCCTTGCGCCTCTTCTTCTCGGTCGTATTGGCTGCACCCTTCACACCCGGCTTGAGATGGCCGCCCGTCTGTTCGTTGTAGAACTTGCGTCCTGCCGCAGTGAGGCCGCCTTTCGGGTGTTTTCCTTGCCTGGGCAAGCTTCCTGCTCGCTTGCTCGGAGTCTTTTTTGCGGAAACCTTCTTCGATATAGTCTTCTTAGCGGCACCTGTTTTAGGGGGTGCCTTCGTTGCAATCTTCTTTGCGGAAGTCTTCTTTGCAGCAGCCTTTTTCGTCGCCATCGACCACCTCAGCGGTTGAGAAGCGAATCATCGGCTCAAAGTTGGTTGGGCACCGGAACAGGTATTCAGGACGTCACGCGCCGGAGGCCTGTCGTGGCTCGCTCCTGCAGGCGACCCCACCAGGTCACCATCGCACGCCAGATCACGCGAAAAGCCGCGATCGAAACCAACAGCACCGCAGCCACGATGCCCGCTCCCACATAAGGATGGTGAGCTGCGACCCACGCCAGTCCCACGGCGCCGACATCCTCGGCACCGCTGAGCGCTATGTTTGAGACCGGCTCCGGACTGGGGGTGACGAGTACGCGTGCGGCCAGCTTCGAACCGTGCGCCATCGAGGCCACAACCGCACCTACGACCGTGGCGAGCGCTTGTAGCTCGGGCGAGAGATGCGACGAGGCGCCGAACGCGAGTAGAGCCGCCACCGGAATGCGGACAAAAGTGTGGGCGGCGTTCCAGATGAGATCGAAGCCCGGAATCTTGTCCGCGAAGAACTCGGCGGAGTAAAGAACGGCGCTGGCCCCGATGATCCACCAGCTTGCTAGTACGTCAAGGCCTGTCGGGAGCGCGACCCAGTGCATCCGTGCCATGACTCCCAGCGCAAGCAACGTGGCATAGACATTTAAACCGGCCGCGAAGCTGATCGCGACAATCAGGGCAGCGATGGTTCCAGGTGTAAACGTGCCGGATAGATGCATCAGAAGCCCCCAGTTAGAAACTTTAGCACCGTCAAATACATGGCCCGGAGACTAATTGATCTCCGGGCCATCTACCTGCCTGTCAAGTGGTTTAAGCGACTGCGTGAAGCACCTCTTCGCGCACGGCTTCGTCCTGCTGCTCCTCTGTCTTGCTCTTGGGCAGCGCGACCGCCAGCACGTCTTCGATATGTCGAGCATAGTAGATGCTGATGCCTTCGGTCTGGTCGGGCGTCAGGTCCTCATCGACCTGCTGCTTGCAATCGATCGGCATAATGACATTGCGAACGCCTGCCCGCTTGGCGGCGAGGAACTTTTCCTTGATGCCGCCGACCGGCAGGACGTCGCCGCTCAATGTAATTTCACCCGTCATTGCGGTGAGCGGGTGCACCGGCTTGTCCGTTAACAGGCTGACCAGGGCGGTGGCCATGGTGACGCCGGCACTCGGGCCGTCCTTCGGGATCGCTCCCGCGGGCACGTGGATGTGGAGGTCGACATCCTTGGTGAAGTCCTCGTCGAGACCAAGTGATTTTGCGTTCGAGCGGACCCAGGTAAGGGCTGCCTGCATGGACTCCTTCATCACATCGCCGATCTGGCCGGTGATGTTGAAGCTTCCCTTGCCCTTCATCTTGTTGGCCTCGATGAAGAGGATGTCGCCACCCGCAGGAGTCCAGGCGAGACCGACGACTACGCCTGGTCGGCGCGTACGCTCGGCAATTTCCGTATCGACGCGAACCTTGATGCCGCCCAGAAACTCATGGATGATCTCGGAGGTGATGGTCAGCTTCTCAGTACGGCCTTCCGCAATCTTGCGTGCCAGTTTGCGGACTACGGTGCCGATCTGCTGCTCGAGCTTGCGGACGCCGGCCTCGCGGGTATAGTGCCGAGCTACCAGCGAGATAGCCTCGCGAGGGAACTCAATCATCTCCGGCGGGACACCGTTCTCCTTGATCTGACGCGGTACGAGGTAGCGCTCGGCGATCGAGACTTTCTCCTCCTCGGTGTAGCCGGTGAGTTCGATGATCTCCATGCGATCGAGCAGCGGCCCGGGGATAGTGTCGAGCTGGTTCGCAGTGCAGATGAAGAGCACCTTCGAGAGATCGAATGGCTGGTCGAGATAATTGTCGCGGAAGGAGTTGTTCTGCTCCGGGTCAAGGGTCTCGAGCAGGGCACTCGCGGGATCGCCGCGGAAATCCCGGCCCAGTTTGTCTATCTCGTCCAACATGAAGACCGGGTCCTTCACCTCAACGCGCTTCAGGTGCTGGATAATCTGACCCGGCAGCGCGCCGATGTAGGTCCGGCGATGCCCGCGGATCTCCGCTTCATCGTGCATACCGCCGAGCGAGATGCGCGAGAACTTGCGGTCGAGGGCACGCGCGATCGAGCGCCCGAGCGACGTCTTGCCGACGCCCGGAGGTCCGACGAAGCACAGGATCGGCCCCTTCATGTCGGGCTTCAGACGGCGGACGGAGAGATAGTCCAGGATGCGATCCTTGACCTTCTTGAGGCCGTAGTGATCCTCATCCAGGCACTCCTTCGCCTTTAGGATGTCCACCTCGCCGGAACTGGTTTTCGCCCACGGAAGAACGGCAAGCCACTCAACATAGTTCCGGGTGAGTGAATAGTCAGCCGCCGCAGGATTCATGCGGCTAAGCCGTCCAAGCTCCTTGAGCGCGTCCTTCCTCACATCATCCGGCATGCCGGCCGTCTCGATCTTCTCCTTGAGATCGGCGATGTCCTTTTGGGTGTCGTCCAGATCGCCGAGTTCCTTCTGGATTGCCTTCAGCTGCTCGCGTAGATAGTAGTCCCGCTGCGACTGCTGGACCGAGTCCTGGACCTCGGTCTGAATCTTCGTGCGCAGCTGCTGGACTTCGAGCTCCTTGGCCAGATGCTTGTTGATGCGCTCGAGCCGCGCGGCGACGTCTGGCGTCTCGAGCAGCTCCTGCTTGTCAGCCGTAGTAAGAAATGGGAGGCTCGAGGCGATAAAGTCTGACAGCCGCCCGGGCTCATCGATGTTGATCGCAATTGTCTGCAGATCGTCCGAGAGGGTCGGCGAAGATGTGACTACAGTCTGGAACTGGCTCACAACGTTGCGCTGTAGAGCCTCCAATTCAGGTGCTTTTGCGGGCTCAATTTCATCAATTTGGGTGTAATCCGCCATCAAAAAAGGATAGGTTTGGGTGTACTCGCCGAGCCTAACCCGTTCATTTCCTTCAGTAAAGACGAAAAGACTCTGGTTCGGCATTTTAACAACTTTGTGCACCGTAGCCCGCGTCCCTACAGCGTGCAGATCCGCCCCCTCAGGCGTATCAAGGCGAGCGTCCCTCTGAGCGACCACAAGGATGGTCTTTTCTTCACCGAGCGACTGAATGAGCTGGATTGAGCTTTCTCTGCCGACGGTGAGGGGAAGCACCGCATGTGGGAAGAGGACAGTATCGCGTACCGGAAGAACGGGAACTGAACCTCCGCTCGACTCAATCTTGCCCGGAATTTCACCCGCTTTGGTTCCGGTGGGCCGAATTACACTGACGAAATCATTTGCCATGTTGAGTGTCCTTCTATCAACTTACCATCTATTCGATGCATCAGACTTGTGTACGGATTCGGCCCACTAGGATCCTGTACGCATCCCAACGCATATCGGCAGTACGGACTTGCGCTTGAGTTTTACGAGGGCCGAGGGTCGCGATCGCGCCTTGTTGCGGAAGAACGTCCCGCTGTGGGATACGATGCGGAGCGGGGATGCGAGCGACGCTTCTAGATCGAGGTTTTGGGGTGTTCGGCTGCCCGGTACCGACCGAATTCACGGACCATGACGCAATTTCGCCGGAGGTCCTCGATCACGGGATCCATGATCGCACCCTCGTCGAAGCGCAGGTCGACGAAGAAGACATATTCCCATGGTCGACCCGGAACGGGACGAGACTCGATTCTGGTTAGGTTGACACCTGCGCGGCGGAGCACGTCCAGTGAGGCGATGAGGGTGCCGGGGCGGTGTTCGAGCGTGAAGGCGAGGCTCATCTTGTTCGCGCGGGGCTGGGACGAAAACGGTCCGGCGCACAGAAGATAAAAGCGCGTGTAGTTTTCAGGATGGTCCTCTACGCCGGTGACGATGACTTTGGCGCCATAGTGGTCCGCAGCGAATTCGGGTGCGATAGCGCCGCAGTCGCGGCGGCCGTTCGCCATCAATTCCTTTACGCTGCCGGCGGTATCGGACGCGGCAATGGCTGCAATCCCGGGGTGGCTGCGGAGCCATTTGCGGCACTGCGAGAGTGCAACGGGATGAGAAAAGACCTGCCGAACATCTTCAAGGATCACGTCTGGAGCCGCAATTATATTGTGTCGGATGTGGAGCAGGAGTTCGCCGGCCACTGCCACGGAGTACTCCAGGAGTAGGTCGTAGTGTTCAAACACGGAGCCGTGCAGGCTGTTTTCTATGGGCAACACGGCGACGGCGTCGCTGTCTTTCTGGAGATATTCAAAGACGTCCAGCGACGCAGCACAGGCGACGATGTCAAGCGTCTCTCCTTGAAGCATTTTCAAAGCAGCCATGTGACTGTTCGAACCGAGTTCACCTTGAATAGCGACCTTAAGCATTCGTCAATACCTCATGTACGGTCTCGTGCGTATAACGCACAAAGCTTCCAATTGCACTTCACAAGGACAACCTGAATTCTTCCTCCCGCAACCTAACACATGAGGCCACGCGGCCACGAAATAGACTGCCGGTTGAGTTTAGGACTGGCTGATCCCAGGAGAAAAGAAATGCTTTGGACTATCACCATTGTGCTCGTCGTACTTTGGCTCGTGGGCCTCGTGAGTAGTTATACGTTGGGCGGGTGGATCCATATCCTCCTGGTGCTAGCCATCATCGTTTTGATCTTTAACCTCCTGTCCGGCAGACGTGCGCTTTAGTGCCTACCGCAGTGTAAGGGCGTTCTGCTGACGCGGCCGCCAGAGAAATGGAGTCGGACCATGAACGACAGTAAAGCAACGGGTATCTTTGACGAAGCAAAAGGTAAGGTGAAACAGGCGGTTGGCGAGACATTCGGCGACCAGTCTCTCGCGAATTCCGGTGCGAAGGACGAGGTGAAGGGACACGCAGAGCAGACCTGGGGCAGCGTCAAGGATACTGCGGAGGATCTTCGTGACAGAGATGCGGAACGCCGTGCAGAAACTCACGCGGAGAATACCGGTCATGACGTTCGCTCAAACATCACCAACGCTGCTGAGCGCCTGAAAGAAAGCATTCAACAGGGACTTGGACATGTCGAACGCAAGGCGAACGACTACTCCAGTTAAAAACCAAGAAGCCCGCGCCCTTGAGCGCGGGTTTCTTCGTTGCGCTCATTTTCTGGACAGCACCGCGCCGGCGACGAATATAAAGAAGACGACGGAGATCAGACCATTCAGTAAAAAGAAGGCGGCGTTCATTTTGCGGAGGTCGTGGGGCGAGATGATGACGTGTTCATAAAGAAGAAGTGCTGCGACGATTATGGTACCTACAAGGCCTATTGCTCCAAGGTTGAATAGCTGATCGAGCATGATTGAAAGTACGATGACGAGAACATGCATGACACGGGCGATCCAGAAGGCACCTTCCAGTCCGAAGGCAGCAGGCACACTATTCAAGCCGACCTTCCTATCGTGCTCGAAGTCCTGACACGCATAGAGCACATCGAAACCACCTACCCACATCATGACGAGGAAAGTAAGTGCAAGCATGCGGGCGTCATACGAACCGCGAACCGCGATCCATGCGGCCGATGGCGCAATGCCAAGCGCGAGCCCGAGCACCAGATGCGACCAGCGTGTGATCCGCTTCATGTAGCTGTAGCCGAGGACTATGGCGAGCGCGAACGGAGAGAGTTCGAGCGTGAGACGATTCAACATGGCAGAGGCAAATACAAACATTAGAGCGGAGACCACCGTGAAAGCGGCTACGAAGCCTGGGCCGAGATCACCGACAGGAATAGCGCGCTGGGCGGTTCTCGGGTTCGCGGCGTCGAGCCTGGCATCGACCAGACGATTGAAGGCCATGGCGGCTGAACGCGCCGAGACCATGCAAGCAACGATCCAGCCTAGTTTGCTCCAAGTTGGGAAGCCATTGGCAGCGAGCGCAGCGCCGGACAGGGCGAAGGGCAGGGCAAAGATGGAGTGCTCCCACTTAATCATCTCCAACGTTATCGCTGTACTCTTCAGAAGGGATGTCATCACCTCATTCTAGAAGAGTCGCGAACGAGGCTGTGCGTGAGAGCGAAGATTGCCGCCCGCCCATGCAGATCGACAGTGGACTACAAGCAGGTCTAAACGATAGGAGTGGCATAAGAGCAGTCTCTGCCGTCTGACGCCCCAGGCGGATGATTGAACCTGCTTATTTGTAACGTCTGCGAATCTTGTACACCACAGAGAAGACACCAGTCTCGTCGCGGGTTGCTACGACCGACGTGTTTGGCGTCAGCTGATAAGCTACCTGGATCAACTGTTCCGCCGAGTAGTTCACGTTGGTGGCGTAGGTGAGGGTGATTTGCTGCGTGAGTTGCTGCTGCACGGTGATGCGTGCGGAGGAACCGCCCAGCGTACCCACAAAAGCAGGATCGATCTTGACGCTAGCGCCGCCGAAGAGCTTCGACACACGGCTGCTGACGGTCGCGTTCAAAGCTCCGCCGAGCAGCGCGCTAGTAGTCGGGTCGGTGCCTGCGGCGGTCTCCTGCTCTTGTGAGATCTGCGCCTCTTCCTGCGTCCTACCGAGAGCAAGAAGAGAGAAAATATCGGCTTCGGTCAGGGGTGGCTCCGAGCGATAGGTTGGCTTAAGATTAGCGGTCGTCCCGTGAAGACCGACCGTCACATCGTAGGTCTCAACCCGTGCGGTTGCGTCGAGATCGATTGTTGGATCGATCCGCACCGGATTTGAGAAATAGATGTTGCCGCGCTGCAGCTGGTACTTGGTTCCGGCGAAAGTAGCGCTGCCGTCAGTAATCTGGATGCGGCCAAGGACGCTTGGGTCGGCAATGGTACCGCGTACTGTGAGGTCAACTGTGCCGGCCAGCTTTGCATAGCTGTTCTGGAAGTCAAGCTGCGGTGAACTTACGACATGGACGTCCATGCGGATCCTGTTGGAAGCCGCGGACGGGTCCGGGGGAGCGCTGACGCCTCCACTGCCGGCGAAGGCGGCGAAGTCGACATCAGGACCGATTCCGAAGCGGGTCAATAGGACATTTCCGCTCAAAAGCAGACTTTGCGGATTGCCCTGCAAACGGAGGCTGGTATTGGCAGTCGCGCTCAATCCATACAGTCGCACACGGACGGTGTTGCCGGTCGCGGTAAGATCCGCGTATAGTCCGTTACGGTATGCGAGGAAACCTCCCATCTGAAGCTCGCCACCGCCGGTTGTTGCCGTCAGTTGCTGAACTACAAGGCGGTTTTCATTGAATACGAGCGTGCCGTTCATGTTGCTGAGGCCGTTCGGGATGCCATCCATCGCAGCGTTGACGTTAATAAACTGGACCTTGCCGGTTAGCGCTGGATTGGCTATTACACCGCCCGCGCCGATGGCAAATGTTAACTTGCCGCTGCTGATTAGATCGGAATTGATAGTGTGCGCAATGGCAAGGTTCAGACTACCGAGAGCCTGGACGTTGAGCTTTCCGGCGCCGGTGCTGGGTTGGTTTGTCTTGGAATCGATTGCGCCGAAGACCTGCGCATTGCCGCTCGCCCGAAGATCTGTGTCCGGGCCAGTGATATGCACCGCGTCCAGCGTTGCGAGCCCATTATGCAAGCCGATCGAGAGCGGACCTGCACTCTCCAACGTGATGCCTTGCGCCGTTACTGAAAAAGCATTGAAGGTCGCCTGCCCCGTGAGTGCGACTGGCGTTCTGGCTGGTCCACTTACTGTAATGGTGCCTGCGATGTTGGATGAGGCCGCAGTAGTGGTACCAGGAGAGAAGAGCGCAAGAGGCTTTTGAATATTCAAGCCGGCTATGGTCATCTTCGCCTGCGTTTGGTAATCGCCGGTAAGATCTGTCCGGCCGTCAGCCGCGACTTGCGCTCCGACTAAGTTGGAACGCAAGCTGTAAAAGATCAGTTTGCCTTCGCTATGCGCGTCGAGCGCCGCATCCCCGATGGCCTTGCCCTGCACCACAATATTCGCGACCTTGAGATTAGCTTTGAGACCGGGTTGCTCGACAGTACCATTTGCATCTGCAACCAGGTTGATGAGTCCGTCAGCGTTCAGATTCGCATTTTGCACGGTCTTGAACTTGGACAACTGCAGATCGTTGCCCTGTATGTGTCCCTGAAGATGCTTGGTGTCGAGATCGTACTCACCATTGCCTGTGATGGACATCCCGGAGAGGCGCACGGCTACCTGATTGGCTTCGATGTCTTGACCCTTGACGTTGAGCTCTACTTTGACCGCGTCATAGGGTTCACCGTAAGCGACTCCGTTGACCAGCGAGACAGAGCCTGATCCAGCGAGTGACTTCAAAGTGCCTGCGGCATGGGCGTTAACCGAGATTGTGCCTGTAATAGGTACTTTTTGCTGTTGGCCTGCGATGGTGAGCACGTCGACTACGTTGGCGTTGCCGAGCTGTACGTTGGCGTCGATCGCGGTGCCGTTATCCCAAACGTAAGTTACCACGCGCCGTCTGGAGACGGTGCGCGGCTTGAAGGTGCCGGAGAGGTGAAGAACAGCACTTCCCTGCGTGACGGTTGAGCTGCCAACGGCGAGACCGGCAGCCGTGTACTCGGCGTCAGCCACTAGAGAGTCGATGTGAACATCAGTTGGCGGAGTTGCAGCTATCGGCTTTGCAGGAGCGCTCGAGCTCACGGCTGCCGTGACGAGGTTGACAGGAGGTGCAACCGTCTGAGCGGGTGGTGGCGTCTGCAAGTCGCCCAGACGGACGTCGAGATTGTCGGCCTGCAGATGTCCCTTCACGTCGAGTTTTGCGAGTTCCCCTCGAGCAGTTCCGTGAAATGCGGCCGAACCGTGGAGCGCGATAGGGATGGCTTTTGCGCCTTTTTTGCCGTTGCTTTCAACACCAAGCGTGGTGAGGAGACGATCGTACTCGCCAAGGTCGCGTATGTTGAGATCGACGTTGAGCGCGGTCAACTTATCACCGACGTTCACGCCTAATACGCCGTTTGCCTTCAGGCTGGACTGCGGTGTCGTCAGCTTCAGCTGGGAGATGTTCACGATCTCATGAGCTCCATCGTATCCGCCCTGAATACGTCCGCTGACAGGAATCTCGACGCCGTGTCGCGAATCGATGGGGATCAAGGAGAGATCAGCATCTACCACAACAGTGTCCGCGATGTCAGACGCGGGGCCTCCCCACTCGACCTTCACGGGTCCATTGAGAGACGTGTCGAAGCCGAGGTCGCCATAGTTTTTAGGGGCGGTGTAAAGCAGGATTGTCCGCAGCGGGATGTGATCCACATTGACAGTTAGGTAAGCGTGTGCGGGCACAACGTTGGTAACCGCAGGCGTTGTGGAGACGGACGGCTTTCCAGTGACAGCTACTGACGTTTTATTAGCTGTGGTGGTAGCACCGGCCACGGTAGCGGAGGTCTTCACGGCGTCCTGCGGCACTTCGCCCAGCCAGTTGTCAATCTTGAGCTGGCCTGTCGCACTGCCTCCCGTGGCGAGCGAGCCGGTGAGCGCTGTGAAGCGAAGCTGGCTTGGCGTCACCTTGAGCTGCGCGGAAGCATTGACGTCGCGGACGCGGACGTACTGATTCAAATAGGCAGCTCCGTGCGTCTTGACCGTTCCGACAAGGAGATAGCCTGCCTGGCATTCAGGATCCGGCGGCAGGGTCTTCGGTGCGGTCTGCTGAGCCTCTCGCTTACTCCGCAGACGTTCCCAGATCTTGGGACGCTTCTGCGCAACCACCGGCTCCACGTAGCAGTTGTGGCCAGCCACATTCAGTTCAAGCGAGCCTGCATTCAGGCCATCCACCCCTGCGAGTAACTGCAGCTGCTTCAATTCGAGCGATCCTTCGACCTTTGCCTGCCATTGTGGACTCGCAAAATGATTGAGTGAGGCAGTAGCCTGGAGTTCGGAGTGTTCGCCTGAATGAAAATCGAACGCTTTCAAGGCAGCCATGTCGCGGCCCATCTCGGCCTCGACATGGAGGCTGGACTTTACTTCCGGTTCTTTTGCCATCTGCGTGTGCAAATCGCGAAGGTCTATGGTCGCGCCATATCGGTCAGTAGAAGCGATATAGCGAACGTTGGCGTCAAGATCCTGAGCGGACAGATTGAACGGGATGGCACGGTCGTTGACCAGAGCCAGCCCGTGAACCAGGTCGACCTGAGTTGCCTTCAAATCTAGTAAGGTGTTCTGAAGAGGTTCCGTGCTTTGGGACGGATGCTTTGGAACAGGCTGATTCGTCTTGCCGTCCTTGTCGACGATCAGGTGGACGTGAGGCTGCTCTATCCGAAGAAGGTTTAAGCCAATGTGCGAGGCGAGCCCCGAACCTGCGGTGTGCTGCAGAAAACTGATGATCTTAACGCGGATCAAGATCTTATCGGCAGAAAGGTACGGAGCCTCTCCGGGGCCTTCAAGGCCATGAATGACGAGCCCATCTGCTTCGATGGCAAGATGCCAGAGGTTGAATGTCAGGTGAGCGAGTTCGACCCGGCCACCAGTGGCATCCTCAAGCATGCCGACTACTTCCTTAGCGACACGGTTATCGAAGTCCTGGGTGGTCGTGTAGTAGGCAAGCCCACCTAGCACGATCACGAGAAGCAAGAGGAGCGAGCCGACGAGCCACGCCAGCCCGCTTAGAACGCGAGATTTTAGGCTACGCTTCGACCAAGGCTCTTGAGAATCCAAAGCGGGATTATTCGTGTCGGGGCTCATGGCTCCACCTCACCTGGCCGCATGACGCGCACAGTTCCTTCCGCCTTGAGCGACTGCAGCCAGTCCGACAGCAGCGCACTTACGCGTTGCTCCAAAAGCACTTCCTGAATGCGCTCCGAGAGCACGTCCAGCTTGGGTGCAGTCGCATTTGCTTTGGCATATGCCGGCAACATTGTCTTGTCGTAGTAGTCCTTGATCTCAGCTGGGGTGATGTCGACCCCGGCACGGAAGCGAAGCTCGATGAACCGAAGAATCTGGACTCGCTGCATCCAGCGATCATCTAACTCGGACTTTGTGAAACCTTGTGCCGCAATGAATTTATTCCAGCCCTCAGCGGTGTCGCAGTTGTAACGCTTGCACTCGGGCAGATCCTTTCGCAACGATTGCAGTTGCTTATCCACTTCTTCCTTTGTTGCTCCCTGATCCGGCTGCAGTTTGGATTGCTGCAGGATGAGAGTCCGGTCGATCAGGCGATCGATGATCTTGTCGCGTGCGGAGCCCGCAGCAGTAGAGAAGGGTTCGAAGGCCATAAAGCGCCGCTCTTCGTCTACGTCGCTCTCAAGTACAAGCTCTCCGTTGACGACGGCGATGACTTGGTCGACTAATGTCCCTATAGCTGGCGGGAGGGCGGGCAGAGGCCTGGCAAGATTCGACAGCACGACCTTACCGGCTGAAGTCGCCTGGCCATGCGAGAACTCTGACGGAAAGACGGACACCTGGGTCGTGGCGGAGTCTGGCGTCGTCGAATTGGCAGATGGGGTGGACTGCGGAGGGGGAACGACGACGTGCGAAGCATCCGGAGTCGCAGCCGTTTGCCCTGTGAGGGGGAATGCCGCAAGGAGACATGAAGCTGCCAGAAGCCAATTGCGCCTCGAGTTGATGTGCGTGCTCTTTGTCATCTAGAAGCTCTGACCAATGCTAAAGAAGAAGTTGAAGTGACTTGCCTGTCCAACGTAGGGAGCAGAAATTGAACCGCCTGTCGGAAAAACCGGATACTTTGGAGGGTTGAGGTTGTAACTGAAGTCGACACGAACCGGACCTACAGCCGTGTGGTAGCGCGCGCCGAGCCCGATTGCGTGCGAGAAGTAGTTGAAGTTGCAGGTGCCGATGGTTCCATTCAGGTTGTTGCACGTCTGAGCATCCGGCTGATGAAAACGTGTAAAGCTGGAGAACATGTCGCTCGGGTGATAGAAAACATTTCCCATGTCATGGAAGAGTACAAAGCTGACGCTATTACCAACGACGGGGAGTGTCTGGGCAGGAAGACGCAATTCGAAAGTGTTGACAAATACTGCCGAACCACCGACCGGGAAGCCAGTCTGCAGGTCCCGTGGTCCGGCACCGTTGATGGGGAAGCCCCGATGCGATGTTGCGCCACCGGCATAGAGCCGCTCTGGAAGCGGCACTGCACTACAGCTTGCATTCGTGTCGAGCAGTCCGCCTAGACAAGCGGCCGGGGCAGGCGACCCTACAGTTCCAGCATTCTGATTTGTGCCCGAGGTGCGGATCGCTCCGACACGCGTGTTTCGGGCAAAGACATAGCCTTTCTTGCCAAAGTGGTAGTAGGTCGCGTTCGACACGTCAGTACGATTGAAGCTGGTCTGCGATCCAAACTTTGCGGAAGCAAGGAAGTCCTGCACGCTAGTGTAGGAGCCCTTGGTCGCGTCGAGCGGGCTAGGGCTCCGGGTGTCGTGAAACCAGGTGATTCCCGGACCGCCGACTCTTACCGGCTGTGACAGCAGGGGAATGAGGTCGGCTGAGATGGCGAGGCTGTTCGGGTCCACGGCAACGCGGCGATACTCAAAATCATAGATGAAGGTGTCTTTGCGACTTGCTTTGTGCGTGACGTGGACTGAACCTTGGAGAGTTGATGAAGCGAAAGTGGAGATGTTCTGTACATTCGAGTAGCCACCAGCAATCTGACCGGACAACTTGGGACTGGCGAACAGATGCGGATTCTGGAACGTTACAGATGCGACCTCTTCGAGCAGACCGTAGTCACCATGGAAAGTGAGTGAGTTATCGGTACCGTGCAAGTTGATCCGGCTTACGTCGAGCGATACGCGAGGACTGGCTCCGGCTTTTCCTTGCTGTGCCGCCGTTGTGCCCACCTGGGTGCAATACATGCCGCAACTCGGGACGCCGGTCTGCACTTCGAAGCCGAAGCCGTAGGTGACATCCCAACGTTTGGCCTCGGTGATCTGGACCAGGACATTCTTCTGCTCGGCATCACCATCCGGATTTTGTACAGCGGCATTAACTTCATTGAAGAGGGCAAGGTTATAGAGATTGCGCTGCGTTTCAAGCAAGGCGCTTTGATCCAGGGGATCGCCCTCATGAACTTTCACCTGATCGTTGACCGTCTTGCTACGGGTGAAGTGGATGCCGCTTTCGAGTACCTTGCCGGTGAAGACCTGCTCGCCTTCAGTAACGTTGAAGGCTATGTCGGTCTTCGATTTGTCACCGGCTTCTGGAGTTTGTTTGACCTCGATGCGAGCCTGATCGAAGCCGTGACTGAGGAAATATCCGAGGACGGTATCGCGATCACCTGAGAGGGTGAGCAGCGAGAAAGGCTGACCTGGTGTTGCTTGCAGCATGCTCTGAATTGCTGATTCGCGCTTAGCTGAGACTCCACTCAACTTCACAGCGCCGAAGGTCTGCTGGGTTCCTTCATCAATCTTGAAAGCGACCTTGATGAGTCGAACTTTGAGGTTCTTGCCTTTGCCTGAGGTATCCACGTCCTCGACTGAGGACGTCACCTTAGCGTTGCTGAATCCATTAGCCCGGTAGAGCGACTGAATGCTCTTTTCATCGGATTGCACGAGTTGCGCGCTGTAGCGGCCGGCGCGCTGATAGGCATCCGCCTTCTGTACTCGCAGACTTTCCTTAAGCAGGTCAGTTGAGAAGTACTTATTGCCGGTAATCTCTACCTGATCCACCTTGTGCTTGATTCCACGATCAACCGTATAAAGAACGGTCTCACCGCCGCCTCCAGGATGAACCTGCTGAACTTCTACTTTCGCGTCGAAGTAGCCTTCCTGCTGAAGGAAGTCCTTTACGTTGAATGAGCCTTCGTTCAACAGATCGTTGTCGACGGTTCCCTCTTCGAAAACGGGAACAAGAAGATGAAGGCGGCTCTTCGAAAACTTTGCGCCTTCCACCTTGACTTGGACCGGAGGACCCTGCTCGACGAGAAAGTCGTAGTTGATAGTTTTTGTAGGAGCGTCGTAGGTAGAATGCTGCAGACTAACCGTCGCCTCCAGATGATCCTTCTTCTGGAAATAGTCGCGCAGATTCGATAGCGTGTTGCTGACGGTCTCCCGCTCGACTCTGACCTTCCGCTTCAGCTTTCCCTTCTTGCGAAACTCTGCTTCCGTAATGCCGGGGTCCTTGCCGGTAATTGTTACATTCCCCACGCGGGCAGCGGGGCCGAGTGCAATGGTGTAGGTGACGTTCATCTGCTGACCGTTATCGTCACGCTCAGTACGGATTGCGATTCTCGGCTCAAAGTAGCCGTTCTGCGCCAGCACCTGCTTTACGGAATTGGTGGCAGAAGTTACTGCCGTCTGGCTGAAGGCCGTGCCGGGATTCAGATTGGTTCCGTACTCGACCAGGGACGTGAGTCTGTCTTCGCGTATGCCGTTGATCTGGACGCGGCCGACGTAGTAGCGAGGCACGCCGCCAAAGTAAACAGTCACACCTTCGCCGGCAGGCTCCACGCGAACATCGATGTTGCGATAGCGACCGGTCGCAAAAAGCCGACGCTCGGTCTGGCGAACCTTTTCGGGGTCGAAGAGGTCGCCTTGCTTGAGACTAAGCTCACCGGCGAGGCGATCACTTTGGGTGAAGTCGACGCCTTTGTACTGAATGGCCACGACTCTCTTGCCGACATATTGCTGAAGTCCGGTAGTGAGCGGGGGGACGGTGGGTTCAGGCTTAGCCTGGGCGATCTTCTGCGCCGATGGCACTGCCGCGTCGGACGGAGAGGCACCTGACGCTTGCGGGACCGCGGCAGGTGCAGAGGACGTCAATCCAGCCTGCCCCTGCACTTGCCCGCCGGTTGAACTGGAAGGTGTGTTCCCCGCGGCTTGTCCGAGCGCTGGATCGGCGGCCAGGACGAGGCTTCCTGCGCAGATAGCACCGAACAGGGTCTTCTGGATTGCTCGACTCAGCGGGTGCACTATCAAAGGCGCTGAAACATCTTGAGCCTGTGCATCGACGTCTCTGTCACAAGTAATGCCTCGTTGTCCCTTCCAAAATCCGACCACCCTCAAAGCCCTCTTCATTCCCTGCTAAGGCGTAAGTTTCGCCGGTCAAATCGTCGTGAAGTTGCCAAATGTAGCTTGCGAGGTCGCAAGTAATCCCTCGGTATGGTCGCGCTTCAAAACCGGGATTACACCTTCGATGCATAAATCCGCCACACTGTTTGTTCGCTTCCCTTTGTCTTTGCGGAATGCCAGTCTCTATACTAAGCAAGGGCGGCGCTCGTAGATCATGGACCACGAACAATCGAATGCGACCGGCTTTCCATCTGGCGAACGCTACTCGCGTCAGGTTCTTTTTCCCGGCATAGGGAATGAGGGGCAGCAAGCGATTGAAGGTGCACGAATTGGTGTAGTGGGTGTGGGTGCAACAGGCGCAGCATCGGCATCCCTGCTCGCCCGCGCCGGTGTCGGTCACATCAAATTAATTGATCGCGACTTCGTCGAGCCTTCGAATCTTCAGCGCCAAGTGTTATTTGACGAGGCGGATGCTGACGCATCTCTGCCGAAAGCAGAGGCTGCTCGCCGGAAGATCGCTCTTTTCAACTCCACGATCCATGTGGCGGCGGAAGTCGCGGATCTGACTTCTGAAAACGTTTCGAAACTCCTGGGGGATGTGAATCTGATCCTCGACTGCACGGACAACTTTGAGACTCGCTATCTACTGAACGATTATTCGGTTTCGGAGGGAGTTGCCTGGATCTACGCCGGCGCCGTGGGTGCGACCGCGGCTTCCATGACGATCCTTCCTCGTGGGTCGGCCTTTGCGGCGCCTACAGGATGTCTGGCCTGTATCTTTCCCGCTCCACCCACGGGAACGGTTGAGACCTGCGACACGTCTGGGATCCTCGGCGCCGCTGTCAATCTGGCAGCCTCCTGGCAGGTTGCTGAGTCACTCAAAGTCATCACTCGCACTGATGAGCGGATCCGTCGCACCTTTCTTTTCGAGGATCTCTGGTCAAATGTAAGGTCGTCGGTTTCGAATGCGGCTCCTGACCCTGATTGCGAAGTTTGCGGGGGGCGGGAGTTTCGTTATTTACGAGGCGCAAAACGGCCGCAGATCACGCTTTGCGGGCGCAACTCAGTGCAGATTCATGAACATGATCGATCTCTAAGTCTCGACGAACTGCAAGCGAGGCTGGAAGCTCATCCAGAGATATCGCAGGTGAGATCCAATAGGCTGTTGCTCCGTTTTCGGCGCGGCGTTCACCAAGTCACAGTCTTTCCCGACGGTCGCGCCCTGGTACAGGGCACGACTGATCCAAGCGTCGCAAGGAACCTTTACTCGCGATTCATCGGCTCCTGACCGTGCCGGGGCGGTCTCAACGCGATCTTAGTTGCCTGTCAAGCTTGAAGATGAAAGAATCGGAGTGTTCCGTCGGTCCAACCTCCGTGGAAATACTCTCGCATGGGACCGTTTCGTGAGTGGCTCAATCAGAGATGAGGTCTCCGCAGCACAGTTGTTCAGCATTCTGATGGAAAACACAAGCCCAAATGACTTCACAAGGCGCAATAATGACGCAAGAAAAGACGAACTCCGGCTTGTTCAAGCGGAACCCGCCGATCGCAGGCGAAGCGGAAGCCATCGAGGCCGCCAAGAATGGCGATCCAGATGCTTTTTCGAAGCTCTACGCACTTCACAAACGGAGGGTCTACACCCTTTGTCTCCGCATGCTGGGTAATGTTTCTGAAGCCGAAGACATGACACAGGAGGCTTTTCTTCACCTCTTCCGCAAGTTGGGCAGCTTTCGTGGTGAGTCAGCCTTCTCGACCTGGCTCCATCGTCTCACAGTCAATCTTGTGTTGATGCACTTGCGCAAGAAAGGTTTAAACCTCGTGTCGCTTGAGGAGACGATCAGTCCGTCCGAAGAAGATGCACCAAAGCGCGACTTCGGCAGCCGCGATCCAATGCTTGCCGGGTCGGTTGACCGTGTGGCACTGGAGCGCGCCGTAGCCTCTTTACCTCCTGGCTACCGGATGGTTTTTGTTCTCCACGACGTGGAGGGATTCGAGCACAATGAGATAGCTACGATGTTGGAGTGCTCGACCGGAAACAGCAAGTCACAGCTTCATAAAGCCCGTCTGAAACTACGCGAACTGCTCCGTCTGCAGTCTCAACAAGCATCCGCAACGTCGGCCCTTAAGGAGGCCTCGGCATGAACGGGAACGATCTCAAGCCAGGCTTGTCCGTCGCTGGTACCGGCATCACGGAAACATCAGCAAACACCATCTCAGTCGCGCCCGGCGCACCTGCCTCGACTGTCTACTCCGGACAGCCTGACGATCTGCATGATCTGTTTGGGACTAAAGAAAACTTTAACGCCAACGATGAGGATGATCCGCTCGCAGCGCTTCGGAACGATCCGAACTATGCTGCGTTGATCCGGGATCTCGAGTACATCGCAATTCAGGCACGTGAACTATTTCAGACCTCGGAGGAGGCACCCAGCGACAAGGTCTGGGACAATATCCAGTCCAAGCTTTCTGGGGAAGCTTCCAGCGAGTAAGAGCATAACAAAGGACAAGACCAGCCCCCGTCTGAACTGGTCTTGTTCTTTCAAAGAATGGTCAAATACGAACCACTCCGTGACCGAGGCACATTCGCCCGGCCTCTTCGACCATCCTTGAGATGAGTTCCTCTCCACTTTGTGCGAGAAACCATACGCCGCCGACGACGCGCTCCTGGGGATGGCCGTCGGGGAGGAGATGAGTCACCATGGCGCGGGCGTGGCGGGCCAGACTAGCCTCTTTCTGGGTTTCAAATGTTGCGGCCATGCGGCGCAGACGGTTCATCTGGTAGCGCATCTTGTTGGCGGAAACATGTGCAGACCGTCCTAGGCTTTCGTCCATAGACTCCAGGTAGGAGGTAAGAGCCCCAAGTTCAGCATCCATCGCATTACCTACGGCGGCCAAGCGGCGCTTGCCTTCAATCGGCATGGCGCGCGCCCCGAGGCGTTGCGTGAGCGCGTCGGCGGTCTTGGCTTCGAAGACGTCCTTGAGGGTGATCTGATGCTTCGCCATGATCGTTCCGATTGCGGGTTCGATGAGCGTCGCCGAAAAGCGTGGGAGGATCGGTGTCAGACGGCCGAGTATGCGTTCGTAAAGGACGGCGCTCTGGGCGAAGTAGGCGATCTCCGCAGGACCGCCGACGTACGCGACTGTCGGGAGAATGGAATCCTCAAAAACCGGTCGTAGCAGCGCATTTGGACTGATTCGCCCAGGAGCAACATCCAGAATCGAAAGCAGCTGCGCTGTGGTGTAGACATCGTTCCCCGCCTTCCAGACGTCTTCGGCCGTGTGGCGCAACGGCTGTCTTTCGCCAGTATGTTCTTTAATGAGGAACAGGAGCGAGGCGCCAGGCTTCACGAGGACCTGCGCGTGGTATCCCGAATCCGTAAGCTCCTGACTGCGAGCCAGAAGGGCAGCCTCCAGCTCAGCGGACCGCTCGATAGCTGCTTTCAGAACATCCTTTCCAAGCTCGTGAAATTCGCGCCTCGCGGCGTCCATCACGATCAGGCCATGAGGAGCGAAAAGCTTTGCCATGAGCCGTGCAAAGGCACCGGCGAGGGTCGCATCGGGTGTGTAGAACTCCCGTAGAGTGTTGGTGATGGGGGCGTAGGAAAGGACTTCCGACACCTGCTTCAACAGCCTCTCAACAGATTCTCCGAGCTGGACTCCACCGACCTCGCCCCCGGAAGTTTTGAGGCCGAGGGAGAATTTCTCGACACCATATTTCGAAAGAAGAGTGACCTGATCCACCTCTTCAAGATCATGATCTTCGCTGGCGAGCCAGAAGACCGGAACGTGGTCCACCCCAGTGATCGTTGTCGCCTCGGCCGCACGGGCCACTGCGGTTGCCGCTTTAAGTAGGGTCAGGAGCGGTCCACCAAAGAGCGCGACCTGCTGTCCGGTGACGACTGCGCGAGCACCAAAGCGGAGTTTCTCAAGATTTGCGAGTGTCGCCGGGCCGGCCTCGAACTCGAGGCTTTGGCTGTGCAGGGCATTTGCGAGCTGCTCGCCGTCCTTGACCCGAATGTCGGCCCCGATCCATGCCTCAGTTCCAGGATCTGCACCGTACCAACCTCTCAGCCGCTCTCCAGCCTGTTGCCCCATCGAAAGAAAATCGGTGAAGAGGCGGGACATATGCGGCAATACTGATACGGGATAACACTCTGCGCTCATTTGCTAGAACCTCGACACACCATTGCAAAGCAGCCTTGAAGCCGCTCGAACGGTCTTTGGATGCTTTCGGGTTTACACCCGACGCAGAATGATACCGTAACGCCATGGCACCCTCGACTAGACGTACCTCCACGCTCGCAAAACCCAACCAAACAACCATCAGTGACGCTGCGGCAAAAGCATCCAAGTCGTCGCAGACGAAGGCTACAGTACTGAACTCCAAGATCTCCTATACAGGGAGTGTCTTCTCGGTGACGACCGACACGGTGGTAGAACCCGGCGGGGTAAAGAGCACCCGCGATGTGGTCCGGCATAACGGCTCGGTCATAGTTCTTGCGGTGGATGCTTCGAAAAACCCTGCAGATCCAACAATTCTGATTGAACGCCAGTATCGCTTTGCCGCCGGGCAATTTTTGTTGGAACTGCCCGCCGGCCGCATCGAGCCGGGCGAGTCCCCCCTGGCAGCCGCCAAACGCGAATTGATAGAGGAGACCGGCTTCAGAGCTCGCAAATGGACGAAACTAGTCCGGTACTTCGCGAGCCCCGGTTTCCTTGCGGAGTCCATGCAGATTTACCTGGCCGAAGAGATCCGAGAGGGAGTCGCAGAGCCAGAAGAAGACGAGAAGATCACACTGCAGCACATCCCATTGTCAGGGATTCTGGACCTGATCCGAGAAGGCAAGGTGCAGGATGGCAAGACGATCATAGGAGTTCTCTTCTACTATCATTTCCTTTTCGACAAAATAAAATAAGGTTGGTAGTCCATTCGATACGCTCGTTATGTTATCCAAGCGACGGAATTTACGACGTAACGTGACTACAACTTCAGGGAGAGAGAAGGTGATCTACATACATAATGAATCAATAAAACTTATTGATGAGAGAGGGCGCGAAGTCCTTTATAGGAGATCCAGATGGCTCAGTACAAGGGTCAGGTGAAGTGGTTCAACAATGCGAAAGGTTTTGGTTTTCTCGGGCGTGATGGGGGTCCGGATGTCTTCGTTCACTACAGCTCCATCCAACTCGAAGGATATAAGTCGCTCAAAGAAGGCGATGAGGTCGAGTTCGACATAATCCAAGGATCGCAGGGCCCACAGGCGGATAAGGTGAGCAGAGTCAAGACAGCTCTATAACAAGTCCTGAACAACGGCTAACCGCTGCAACGCGGGCTCTACTCGACCAATCTACCGGGCATATGTTTGGTTGAATTTCATATCGGCCCTTTGGCGAGCGAAATTCCGATTGTGCCGCATAGACGTGACTACGCTGCTCTAACGAGCATAACTTTCCGTGAGATGGCACCATACTAAGAGAGCGTTCCACGGACGCTGTCTTCGTCTATTTATGGACAACATTACTCTAGCCCGCCTCCTCGACGAAACCGCCGCCCTGCTGGAGATCGATGCAGCCGATCCTTTTCGCATTCGTTCGTACCGCCGCGCGGCAGAGGCAGTAGAGCAGCAGACGACGCAGCTTGCAACGCTGGCCGGTCTGGATGCAGATCCGAAGGCTCTGCTCGCCATTGCCGGTATCGGCAAGGGTATGGCAGCAAACATTCGCGACCTGGTGGCGACCGGCACCATGCCACTGCGCGATGAACTTTTGGCGAAGTACCGACCGACAATGCTTGAATTGCTACGCCTGCCGGGCATGGGGCCAAAGACCGTAGCGCTAGTTTGGTCAGCGTTGCAGGTTGCAGACATCGATGCCCTCGAAACTGCCGCGAAGGCCGGACACCTGAACAAGCTACCTCGCATGGGCGAGAAGTTTACGACCAAGTTGCTGAAGGGCATCGAGGATCATCGCAAGAACTCATCCCGCTTTCGCATCGATCATGCAAAGGAGCAGGCAAGGCGAATCGCCGATCTGATTCTTACCTTTCCGGGAATCGACGAAGTCACACCGGCAGGATCGCTCCGCCGTGGCCGCGAGACGGTTGGTGATCTGGACCTGCTTGCCACCGGGCCGGCCTGCGAGCCAGATCTGGTTGAGGCCGCGGTTGAGCATGTGGCGACCCTGCCTCTGATAGACAACCTGATGGCTCGCGGGCAGAACAAGGTGACTTTTACGCTGCGGAACAACCTGCAGGTCGATGTCCGCCTGCTGCCGCGCCAGAGCTATGGTGCCGCTTTGCAATATTTCACCGGGTCGAAGCACCATAACGTAGCGTTGCGGCAGCGCGCGATCAAGCGTGGGTTGACGTTGTCGGAGTACGCGCTGGTGCGACTCGAAGACAACGCGATTATTGCGTCTGAGAACGAAGAAGCGATCTACAACGCTTTGGATCTGGACTATATTCCGCCGGAACTGCGCGAGAACGGCGGCGAGATCGAGGCTGCCGCCAACCATACGCTGCCGCAGTTGATTGAGTTGAAGGACATTTATGGCGACGTCCACATGCATACGTCCGAGACCGACGGCACGCGCACCATTCGTGAAATGGCCGAGGCAGCGATCCTGCGTGGCCGGCGTTACATCGCGATCACGGATCACTCCAAGAACCTCGCCATGACCAATGGCATGGATGACGCGCGTGCCCTTGCCCACGCAGCACGCGTGCGGCAGGTGAACGAGGAGATGGAAGGCCGGATACACATCTTCACTGGCATTGAAGTCGACATTCTCGCCGAGGGCGAACTGGATCTGCAAGACGCTACGCTCGCCCAGCTTGATATCGTGGTCGCCAGCGTTCATTCGCGATTCGATCAGCCGATCGAGTTGATGACTGCCCGCGTGTTACGGGCGATCGAAAACCCGTACGTTCGCATCCTCGGCCATCCCACGGGACGCAAGCTGCTGAAGCGGGATCCTTATGCGATAAATCTGGAGCAGATTTTCCGGCGTGCCGCGGAGTTGGGAGTCGCAATGGAGCACAATGCCGCGCCCGCGCGCACAGATTTGTCGGACGCCCACATGCGACTGGCGAAGTCGGTTGGGTGCAGGATTGTGATGAATACTGATGCGCACGCAGAGGAAGAGTTAGACCACGTGCAGCATGGGATCGTGCAGCTGCGGCGGGCCTGGCTCAACCCTACGGACGTGCTCAACACCGCTCCAACGGCCCGGCAGTTCCTGGCGTTGCTGCGTCCACGACCTTAGCCGGGATCTTCTTTAGGGGATCCCGTGAAAGCGCGGCCAGCAGATCGAGAGCGCACATTAGAATTTCTTCATGCGCTCTGTCCGACGTCTCCTGTTCGCCTTCACTGTACTGACTGCTGTTCAGGGTAATGTTTCCGAAGCTCAGGAAACCGTTAAGCCGGAGCCGCCGCAGAATGCTGCAAGCCCTACTCCGCCCACGCGCGGTGACATCCTGCGTGGTGCTTACGGCCCAGATCGCGCGAACAATGACCTTCTCTACTACCATCTCGACCTGAAGGTTGATCCTGTGGGGAAGGCGGTGACGGGATCGAATACCGTTCGGTTTCGCATGCTGACCGAGGGAAAGCGCATTCAGCTTGATCTGACCGACACCCTCGAGGTGGACAGGGTACTGCTCGGGGAAACACCGCTCCACTACACGCGTGATTCCGGAGCCCTTCTCATCGAATTCCCGCACATGCTTCACGCCGGGCAGGTCTACTCGGTCGAGGTGCAGTACTCGGGCAATCCCGTCGCAAAGGGACGTTTTGGCGGGATGAGCTTTGAGAAGGATTCAACGGGCCGCCCATGGATCTTTACCGCTGACGAGGACGATGGATGCAGTATCTTCTGGCCGTGCAAGGACCAGTGGCGCGATGAACCTCAGGACGGTATGGATCTCTCGATCGCCGTACCGGACGGGTTGATGGACGTTTCAAATGGACGCTTTATTTCGAAGGTGGCGCTGAGGGGGAAAGATGCCGGCTACACCCAATGGAACTGGCATGTCTCCTATCCCATCAACTCGTATGATGTAGCTCTCAACATCGGCGCGTACGTGCACTTCTCGGACACTTACACGTCGAAGCAGTTTGCGCCTCTTACGATGGACTACTATGCTCTTCCTGAGGATCTCGACAAGGCAAAAGCTCAGTTTCCGCAGGCGAGAAACATGCTGGACGTGTTTGAACACTACTTCGGCGAATACCCTTTTGCGCGCGACGGATACAAACTCGTCGAGGTTCCCTATGCCGGCATGGAGCACCAGTCCGCAGTTGCGTACGGGAACGGCTTCGTCAACGGATACTTCGGCGATTGGACCGGGGTCGGCATTAGTCCCAAGTTCGACTTCATCATCATTCACGAGTCGGGTCACGAGTGGTTCGGCAACGCGGTGACGGCGGCCGACCGATCGGACATGTGGATCCACGAAGGCTGGGACACTTACCTTGAAGCTCTCTTCGTTGAATATGAGTACAGCCGGGCCGAGTCATTGGTGTATCTAAATGGCCGCCCGGGTCAGGACTGGTCGCCCGAGCAGGGAACGCCTCGGCACTGGAATGGGGTTCGCTCGCATATCGCGACGCACGACCGGCGGCCGATCGTCAGCGAGCGCGGGGTCAACGGAGATCCGCCGCAGGATATGTATTTCAAAGGCGCCCTGATGCTGAACACTCTGCGTTCGGTCATTGACGATGACCCGCGCTGGTTCAAGCTGATCCATGACTTCTACCAGGCCTTCAAGTACAAAGACTCGATGACTGAGCAGGTAGTGGCATGGTGGAACGAGCATTCTGGCCAGCATCTGACGCCGGTCTTCAATCAGTATCTGCGCCACGTCGCAATCCCTACGTTGGAATTACAGTTTGATGATTCCACCCACACCGTCCAGTACAAATGGCAAGCCGACGAAGCCGGCTTCGCGATGCCAGTCAAGGCTGGGAAGCCCGGTCACTGGCAGATGCTACACCCCACTTTGGAATGGCAGACGCTTCAGACGCCTCTCGATCGGGAGCATTTTCAGGTTGCGACTGATCTCTTCTATGTGAATGTGAGCAAGACTTAGGGCAGTTCCGAGGTTCTCTCCCTTGTAGCTTCATGCGATCAGCAGACTTCAGCGGTGCCGGCAGCCCGGGCAAACTCTGCCGCTGGTCCACCGCCGAGCTTGCCCGCCACGCGCTAAACTAAAAGATAGTGGCCCATACCGTAATATCCGAGCACGCCTTGACCCCGCCCGCAGTTCAGTCGGCCACTCGCCAGTCCCTGCTGTCGGCTTACATTGTGTTGTTCAAGGTGCGTGTCTCGCTGATGGTGCTGATTACGGCTGCAGCGGGCATCTATCTGGGTCGGCTTCGTTCGGGCGTGAGTCCTTTTGATGTGCAGTCGCTTTACGCAATTATCGGGATTGCTGTCGTTACGCTTGGCTCGTCGGCTTTAAACCAGGCGCTCGAGCGGAGGTCGGACGCGCGGATGAAGCGCACGCGGACGCGTCCGATGGTTGCCGGAGCCGATGGTGTAGCTCGAATTAGCCTCCCACATGGGCTAATTGTTGGCTTTTTGGCAATTTTCGGGGGTTCGCTCTTCCTTGCGGTCGAGTCGAACCTGCTGACTGGGACGCTTACGCTTTTAACGGCGATTGGATATGTTGCGATTTATACGCCGCTGAAGCGGATTACTACTTTTAATACGTTTATCGGGGCTTTTCCGGGGGCTCTGCCGCCTTTGATTGGGTGGACCGCGGCGCGTGGTTTGATCGAATGGCCCGCAGTTGCGCTGTTTGCAGTGATATTTGTATGGCAATTTCCACATTTTATGGCGATCGGGTGGATGTATCGGGACGATTACCGGCATGGCGGCATTCGCCTGGCTGCGACCCAGCAACCCATTGAATGGGCGGCAAAATCGACTGTTTTTCAAGCGTGTTTCTATGCAGTTTTGATGATTCCAGTGTCTGTTTGGACCACTTTTTTAGGGGTCACAGGCATACCCTATGCGGTGGTCGCGGTTGCTTTGTCACTTGGGTATCTTTGGTACACGATTCGTTTTGCGCGCATCCTGCGTAATCCAGCTGACATTTCGACACGCACGGACGCGCGCAATCTGCTGCGGGCGAGCGTCATCTACCTTCCTCTGCTGCTGGCCGCGATGATCCTGAATGCCCAGGGCCACCTTATCTTTTAGCTGAGCTGATTTTGGCTGTACCCACAGGCCCGGGCGTTGCCCATTTAGACTAGATCGAAGCCCGACAGGACCTCAACCATGTCCACCCTTTCACCGCATCCCATTCCGGTCTACCGAACACCGCTAAGCATTGTGGCGGCGATCATCGCCGTCTCGGCGGCTGCCTCGGGGTTCCTGGTCTGGCTGGTCTACTTTCATCATCCTTCGGATGCGGCCGGCACCCAGCTTACGTTTCTGCCGGCGCTGAATGCGTTGCTGAATGGACTGTGCACGATTGCGTTGCTGTTCGGGTTCAACTACATCCGTGCGCGGAAGATTACGCGGCACCGCAACTCGATGTTCGCGGCGTTCTTTTTTTCCAGCCTGTTTCTGGTCTCCTACATCACTAATCATGCGCTGCATGGGGATGCGCATTTCCCTCTCGGTCATCCTACGGCGCGCGCAATCTACCTCTGGGTGTTGCTGACGCCGCATATCCTGGCTTCGGTGATCGCGCTGCCGCTGATCCTGATTACCTTCTTTCTTTCGCTCACAGGGCGTTTTCCAACGCATCGCAAGGTGGCTCGCTGGACGTTTCCGCTGTGGCTTTATGTCTCGGTTTCGGGCGTGGTGGTGTACGCGATGCTGGCGGTGTATCGCTAACGATGAACGCTAAAGCAATGAGACCGGATACACGCAAGCTTCTGACGGCAGGACTCTCGATCTTTCTTACCGGTGCGATTGCGGCTGCGCTGGCGATGACGGTGTTCGGGGGCATCGGTCGGCAGGGACCGCACACCAATTCGGGCTGGCTGGCGCTGATGCTTGCGATGGGCTGCCTGCCGACGGGGTTCCTGACGCTTCTGCTGGCGCTCGCGAAGGTGAACGCGGACCGTCGACGTTAGGTTGGACCTCCGTATGCCGTTGACGGGCCAGGGCTGAACAAGCAAAGGACGAACACAGAGGGTATTGAGACAGCACGGAGGAACACAGAGTCGGCTACTCTGCTATTCTCAACCTCTAAAACCAAGATATACGGAGCTCTTCTCATGGCAAAAGGCGTAAACAAAGTTCTTCTTCTCGGCAATGTGGGCAAAGATCCGGAGATCCGTTCGACAGCCGGGGGCACTATCGTTGCGAGC
Organism: Lichenicola sp.; assembly: GCA_964658635.1. Taxonomy (GTDB): domain Bacteria; phylum Acidobacteriota; class Terriglobia; order Terriglobales; family Acidobacteriaceae; genus Edaphobacter. The sequence goes on from CAZZZP010000046.1 coordinate 31,328, forward strand.
TTTTCGCTTGCGACCGCCGATCGCCAGAAGGACCAGACCGGGCAGTGGGTTGACAAGAGCGAGTGGCATAATCTGGTGGCGTTCAACCGAACGGCTGAGATTGTCCGTGATTATGTGAAGAAGGGTACACAGTTATTTGTGGAAGGCAAGATCCAGACACGTTCCTGGGACGACAAGGAATCGGGGCAGAAGAAATATCGCACCGAGATCCTGGTGAACGAAATGACGCTGCTTGGCAAGCCTGGCGGCGGTTCGGAGGGCGGTGGTGGAAGCTCCTACACGAAGGCGGCATCCTCTTCGTCGAGCTCTTACGATCAGCGCAGCCCGGCTTCGGTGCCGGATTATGGCGATAGCGGGATTACGGACGACGATATTCCTTTCTAATTGCAGGTGCGAATTTGCTGTTGGATGCCCGATCGCTTCGCGGATCGGGCATTTGCTTTTCATCCGGGCTTCGAAGCGCGTGCACTTGTTAGACTGGAAGCAGAATGATTGATGAACCCACCTTCCGCCGCGTCTCCGATCAGGCCTTAGAAGCTCTGAAGCAGTCTCTTATCCGTGCTGAAGAGGAGGGCGGGTTTGAGACCGAGGAAAAGAACGGTGTGCTGAATGTTCTCTTTGAGGATGACTCCGCGAAGTTCGTCTTCACACCGCAGACACCGGTTCGGCAGATCTGGATCTCTGCCCGGTCTACCAGCTTCAAGCTGGAGTGGTCGGCTGAAAACAGCACGTTTGTTCTTCCTAAAACGGGCGAAGGACTCGTCGGGTTGACCCAACGTTTGCTTCAGGAGCAACTTGGCGACGACTCGATTCATCTGGAGTAAGTGGCTCGAGAGGTGCATTTTCTCTATCGGCGGCAACTGGGAGAGGCTAGACTTTTGACTAGCTCCCACTCTTTCGTCTTTTGCCAGTCTGGACTGACTCAGCTCATCATCATCAGCGGCTTACCCCAACGCGGGAGGTCAGCACGAGAGCCCATCTATGCCGTTGCTGTCGGTTGCCATCATCACCCTCAACGAAGAGCGTAACCTGGCCCGAACGCTAGCCAGTGTCAGGTTTGCGGACGAGGTTATCGTGGTCGACACGAATTCCACAGACCGTACGGTGGAGATTGCGAGATCGTTCGGGGCGCAGGTCTTCAATCGTGAGTGGCCGGGGTTCGCGGCGCAGAAGAACTTCGCGATTCAGCAGTGCACCGGGGACTGGATTTTGTCGCTCGATGCGGATGAAGAGCTCTCGCCGGAGTTGCAGACGCAGTTGCAGATTCTGCTGCCGACCTACCCTCCGGTGGATGCGTACTTTATCAATCGCCGGAACCTGTTTCTGAATCGTTGGATCAAACGTGGCGGATATTATCCTGACCCGAAGCTTCGGCTATTTCGTCGTAAGGCGGCCAATTTCACGCAGACGCCACCCCGGTTCGAGAACCGTCCGGTACACGAGACGATTGCGTTTGACGGCGAGTCTTCGCACCTGGACTCGGACCTGATTCACCATGCGTATCCGACGCTTGAGAGCTATCTGGAGCACATGGACCGCTACTCGACGCTGGGAGCGCAGCTGCTGGTGGCAAAGGGCCGGACGAGCGATAGCATCGTGGCGTTTTACTGGAACATCCTGATCGTTCCTGCACTGACCTTCTTCTGGAATTTCGTGTGCCGCCTGGGGTTTCTAGACGGGCGGGAGGGGCTGCTGCTGCATCTTTACCACTCCAATTATGTGAGCTGGAAGTATGCGAAGGCGTGGCGGACGCACGACCTTGCGTCTGAGGTGGAGTCGGTCTGAAGTCCGTGTTGGATCGACAGGTCGCTCGATTCAGTTGCAGGATTGAATTTCAGACACCCGGTTCTCAGTGGCGAGGCCTGGGACGCTAGAGCAGATTAGCTGTTGCTGTGGAGTGGAGGGATCGTGCAGAGCCGTTTT
>CAZZZP010000047.1:0-32849 GCA_964658635.1 Lichenicola sp.
CTGTCACGGCAGAGGTCGCGGGTTCGAGCCCCGTCGTCCCCGCCATAAACCAAAGAAAATGAATGGTTTGTGGCGCAATCACGGAAGACCTTCACGATCGCGAGGGTGCTGAATCTGACCGCGACATCGGTTCTGACCAGTCCTGACCTGAGCAAGTTCGCTGGACGGGACTTGGGAGAGGGACGCTGGACGCTCCACGCGGCTATCGACGGGTCCATCCCCGCACCCGTCCTCAGCGCGGCAGTCTTTGAGTGGTTCAGCTCCACGCGGTGAAGACGACTTCGCCGACAGGGTTCTGTCAGCCCTTCGTTACGAGTTCGGCGGCCACGAAGAGAAACCGTGACCGCCCTGGCCTGCTTTACTTGTTTGTAAGGAGAACCTTCAAGGCGTGTTCCTTGGCTGCGTTGCCGAAGGTCTCGTAAGCCTTGAGGATGTCATTCAACTCGAATCGATGCGTGATGAGCTTGGCTGGCTCCACTTTGCCCGAAAGCACCACTTTCAGCAGCATGGGCAGAGTCACCGTATCGACCAGGCGAGTCGTGAGCGCGATGTTGCGATCCCACAGCTTTTCGAGTTGCAATGATACGGGCTTCCCATGGACTCCCACGTTTGCCAGTCGGCCTCCAGCTCCGACGATGTCCTGACAGATGTCGAAGGTCGCCGGCACACCTACCGCCTCGATCGCAACATCCACACCCTCCCCGTTTGTCAGCTTCATAACAGCTTCGACTGCCTTGCCGTCGGAACTATTGATGACTGTCGTCGCACCGAACTTCTTTGCAATGGCAAGCCGGTTGTCGTCCAGATCAATTACGAAGATCCTGGCTGGCGAATAGAACTGACAGGTCAACAGTACCGCAAGACCTACCGGACCTGCTCCAACGATGGCGATGGTTTCTCCAGGCTTCACTTCACCATTCAGAACGCCGCACTCGAAACCGGTTGGCAGAGCGTCGCTCAGCATCACCATCGCCTCTTCGTCGCTGCCTTCTGGAAAGTGATAGAGACTTCCGTCGGCGTAGGGGATGCGGACATACTCAGCCTGTGTGCCGTTGATAAGGTTGCCGAGAATCCAGCCACCGTGCCGGCAGTGGGAGAGCATACCCTTCCTGCAAAAATCGCACTTCATGCAGGCTGTCACGCAGGAGATGATGACCTTGTCTCCTGCCTTAAATGAGGTAACGCCTGAACCGGTCTTCTCGATGACGCCGATGCCTTCATGGCCGAGGATGCGACCATCGGTGACGGCAGGCAGGTCACCCTTGAGGATATGCAGATCGGTGCCGCAGATCGTGGTCGTCGTGATTTTGACGATGGCATCCTCGGGGTGCTGAATGGCGGGATGTGGCTGGTCTTCCCAAGAGGGCTTTCCAGCACCCTTGCCGGGTGTCCGGTAGACGAGTGCTTTCATGGTGGACTTGGATGTTGGGGGAGTTGCTTCAGCCTTTGGCTCAAGAATTGCGGTCGTCACAGGTATCACCTCGGTTGCTGCGTGTAGTCGGACACTCCGAATGTAGTGAGTGGTCGGGGTAGTGTCTGTGTCCGAAGGCTCATCAAAGCGGCTTCAGTGGGGGCCTTATGGGCACTGGGACTCGTGAGCAAGGCGGCTCTACTTACGCTGCGTAGTGGCGAGACAATCAACTTGTCAACTCCCCGAACGGAGAGATGGATATCACATCGACTCGCTTTCGTTCCCCCGTTGAGTGACAGAGAAGGCGAACGCCGATCACCTACAACACAAGCGTAAGAGGATGGGCGAATAAACCTCATCTGCCGATAGAACCGCTTCTCGTCACCGGGATGATTCCCCTTAAGCCATTATTCCGCTGAGGATTTGACTGAAACGCAGCTCCAAACCTTGGAGCCTGTTGTTGCTTATCAGCCTCACCTACCGTTTCTGCACTTCGGAGCTTTCCAGATGCACACCCCTCTGCTAGACATAACTTCACGGAAACACATCCTGAGATTCCGTCTCTTCTTGCTCTCCATGTTCTGCTTCGCTCTGTTTGGTCCAACATCGGCCGTCCATGCCCAGCAGCTTGGATGGGAGGGCGAGACCGGCGTCTTTGTTACACCCCTGGCGTATACCGTTGCGACTCCAGAACGTAAGTTTGCCCTGCCTGTCGTTGCATATCACTTTCTGAATGCCGGTAGTGTCATTGGTAGATACAACCAACTCAGTATTACCAGCGGATATGCGAAGCGTGTCGAGTTCGGCTACACACGCACGATTCACGATGCTGGCAACGATGCAACTCTCAGCCCACTTTGGACGGACGGCTTCAATACCTTTCACGCAAAGGTCTCGCTCATCACGGAGAACGCCTGGAAACAGCCGTGGATGCCACAGGTATCAACCGGCTTTATGCTGCGAACGCAGGTTCGCAACGTAGGCGGCCAGATGCAGAATAAAGACACAACGAACGCTGACATCTACCTTGTGGCGACGAAGACGATCACGCAGCTTAAGCCGATGTCGCTACTTCTATCGGGAGGGATACAGGGTACAAACGCAGAACTGATTGGCTTAGGCGGCAATGCGAGCAAGTGGGGGCCAGTCGGCTTCGGCGCTGTCGCCTTCGTCTTCCAGGGGCCGGCAAAGAGTGCCATCATCCTGGGTGCTGAGGTCGCACAGCAGCCCCGCCATCCGGACCAGCTACCGAATGCCGTGATTCGGACTGCTTTCGTCTACGCACTCCGCGTGATTCCCAGCCCCAAGCTGAAGTTGAACGTCGACTTTGGGATATTGGAAGGACCCGGACAGATCGCTGCCGGCGTAGACCTCAAGGCCAAAGACTGCCCTGGCGGTGCGATCTCCTACTCCTTCTAATTCAATTGATGCAGCACCGCAACGCAGCAAGGGGAGAGCTTATCAGGCCCTCCCCTTGCTATATGCTTCTGTCTACGATCTAGTCATTGCCCGTGTCCTCACAGGCTTCGTCGTCATCTTTACGGCGATCCTTGGCGGGCGATCACCCGCAAGATCTAGCACGACGCGAGCGGCCACGTCTCCATGCTCAAGGCGTGTAAACACATCATTGATCGCCGAGAGCGGTTGCAGCTCCACGTCCGCCTTCACGAGACCTCTGGCGGCGAAGTCGAGGGTCTCCGCCATGTCCTCGCGGGTTCCAACGAAGGACCCGCGAACGGTGATGCAGTTTGCCACCACGTCGAAGAGCGGCACGGGAAACTGGCCGGGGGGGAGCCCGACCAGAACGCATGTCCCCAGCTTCCTGGTCATGCCGATACCTTGTTTGAAGGCGATCAGCGACGGCGCCGTAATCAGGACACCGTGAGCGCCTCCATTCGTTGCTCTTTTCAAGGCCACGGCGGGGTCTCCGTTCCTGGCGTTGAAGATGAGGTCCGCGCCCAGCTCTTTCGCGTGCGCCAGCTTCTTGTCGTCGATGTCGATGGCAGCTACCAATAGCCCCATCGCCTTCGCATACTGCACCGCGAGATGGCCGAGGCCGCCGATGCCGGAGATGGCTACCCATTCACCGGGCCGCGCCTCGGTCTGCTTGATGCCCTTGTAGGTCGTGATGCCGGCACAGATGAGCGGGGCTGCCTCAACAGCCGAGAGGCCCTTCGGGATATGCGCGACATAGTTCGGGTCGGCCAGAACGTAGCCGGCGAAGCCACCGTTGACGGTATAGCCGCTAAATTGTGCCTCGGGACACACAGTCTCCCAGCCCTTGAGGCAGTATTCACAATGACCGCAAGCTGAGTGAAGCCACGGAACGCCGACGCGATCGCCTTCCTTCACGATGGTTACCCCCGCGCCCACGGCAGAGACGAGGCCGATCGCCTCATGTCCGGGGATAAAGGGTGGAGTCGGCTTCAACGGCCATTCTCCGCGTGAGGCATGGATATCGGTGCCGCAGACGCCGCAGGCCTCCGTCTTGACGACGATCTGCCCAGGTCCGGGAGTGGGAACGTCCCACTCCCGCAGCACCAGCGGCTTGCCGAACTGCTCAACGACTGCGGCCTGCATGGTGCTTTTGTGCTTACTGGATGTTGTTGCAACCTTTGGCTCAAGTGTGGTTGTGCTCATGGGTTCCTCTTCTCAAATCTGTCGTGCGGTTGAAGTTCATTTCGCTGCCGCTCTAGGCTGCGGCAGAGCCAAGGCCGCGTACAGCCTCGATCATCTTGACCAAGACAGCCTGGGCATCACCGTAGACCATGTAGGTGTTGTCCTCGTAAAAGAGCTCGTTTTCGATGCCCGAGTATCCCTTGCCCTGTCCACGCTTCACCACATAGCACTTCTTCGCTTTGTCGGCGTTGAGGATCGGCATCCCGTAAATTGGTGAAGATTTGTCCGTGCGTGCGGCTGGGTTGACGACATCGTTTGCGCCGATCACGAGCGCAACGTCCGTCGTCGCGAAGTCATCATTGATGTCTTCGAGTTGTTGGATGAGGTCATACGGAACACCTGCCTCGGCAAGCAGAACATCCATCTGTCCGGGCATACGCCCCGCAACCGGATGGATTGCAAACTTCACGCTCACACCAGCCGACTGGAGCAGCTTTACAAACTCGTAAAGCTTCTCCTGGGCCTGTGCAACGGCAAGTCCATAGCCTGGAATGATGATGACGCTCTTGGCATAGCGCATTGCGATCCCGGCGTCGCTTGCCTCGACAGGCTTCTCTTCGCCCTTCATCTTGCTCCGCTTCTTCTTGCTTGCCTCGCCGAAGTTGGAGAAGAGCACGTTACTGACCGAGCGATTCATCGCCTTTGCCATCAGCATCGTCAGCAGCGTTCCTGCTGCGCCAACAACCATACCTGCAATCATCAGAGCTGGCTCTTGAATCACATAGCCATCGAAGCCAACGGCCAGGCCAGTCGCAGCGTTATAGATGGAGATCACCACCGGCATATCAGCGCCGCCGATAGGCAGAGTCATCAAAATGCCGAAGAGTAGCGTCGTGCCAAAGAAGATCCAAAGCACAGAGGCCATCGGAAGCAACGGTGTTGCGCCGGTCTGCGCCACAAAGACGATGTATCCGCCTATTACCAGTGACGCGAGGAATACAACCGCATTCAGAAGTCTCTGGCCGGGAAAACGCATCGGCTTCTTGAGTACCTCATCTAGCTTGGCCCATGCTATGACGGAACCGGACATCGAGATCGCGCCGATGAGTCCACCCAGGAGCGTCACAACAAGCTGTCCAGCTCCATGCGTCTTATTGCCGAATAGTTCCACGGCTGCAATCGCACCTGCGGCTCCACCGCCAAGGCCGTTGTAGATCGCCACCATCTGCGGCATCTCGGTCATCGCAACCGACCGGCCTTTGAACCAGGCCGCAGATGCTCCCAGAATCAGAGCAACCAACGCAAGTCCGAGGTTGATCCAAAGGTGTGGCCTGGCCGCCGCATCCACAGTAAACACCTTGAGGAAGCTGGCAGCGACCGCCAGCAGCATTCCGTATCCCGCAACCCGGATGCCCGAGGGGGCCGATACGGGGGAAGACATACGCTTGAGGCCGTACATGAAGAGAAATGCTGCGATCAAATCGGCCGCGCCTGTAACAAGGTGTGCAATCGTCGATTCCATGATGTCCCCTAGCTCTTCTTCGCCCGATGTCTTGCGTGGATGAGAGCGGGTTGGTGTCCGCTGGTCTTGAACATGGCGAGCATCCGGTCAGTGACGGCGTATCCGCCCGCCGCATTTCCTGCACCTAGCAGCACTGCGAAGAATCCGATGACCTGCTCGGTCAAAGTGCTCGCGTTCAGCAGAGCCATGATTCCGCCGATCACGACGATGCCGTGTACGAAGTTCGATCCGGACATAAGAGGCGTATGCAAAATCGCGGGCACGTTCCCGATAATTACCCAGCCTCCAAACGCGGCGAGCATGAAGATGTAAATTGCTACAAAACCTGTGATTGCCATATCAAAGTGCATAGAACTCTCCCTGGTGTTTGGTTAGGCTGCTTTTGTCGGCGTCGGCACAACTGGCCTGGCCGCAGCCGCCGGTTTTGCCGGCTTCTCCGGCTGGTTCGAAAGCTTCCCATCGTGCGTCAGAGAAGTTTCTTGAAGGACTTCGTCTGTCCAGTCAATCGTGATGATATTCACCTTCAACATCAGCTTAAGCAGTTCGTATTGGTTCTTTGAATAGAGGGCGCTTGCATCTTGTGCAAGTAACGAGGGCACATTCAGTGGTGCGACGATGGTCACCAACCCAACCTGTGTCGTCTGCCCGGGAACGGTGTCATCGCAGTTGCCGCCTCCCTCGGCCGAGAGATCGACGATGACCGAGCCAGCCTTCATGCCCTTTACCTGGGCGCTGCTGATGAGCTTGGGGGAGGGCTTGCCGGGAATCGCCGCCGTCGTAATAATCAGGTCCGATTGCTGAATGTGCTTCGTCAGCGCGGCGGCAACCTTGGTCTTTTCGTCTGGCGTAAGCTCTCTGGCGTAGCCCCCCTTCCCCTGCGCGTTGACGCCGGTCTCAACGAACGTCGCGCCCAGAGAAAGGACTTGCTCTTCGGTGTCGGGACGAACGTCATAGCCTTCCACCACTGCCCCGAGACGATGGGCCGTAGCCACAGCCTCAAGTCCGGCAACGCCAAGCCCCATCACGAGAACATGCGCGGGGCCGATCGCTCCGGCTGCCGTCGTGATCTTCGGGAGTACACGGGCCAGGTGCGTTGCCCCAAGCTCTACAGCGTAGTATCCAGCCAGTGCGGACTGGCTCGAAAGCGCGTCCATCGACTGCGCGCGCGTAATGCGTGGGATGCGTTCCATCGCAAAGCAGGTAATCTTCTTCTCCAGCAATCGCTTTACCAGAGGATGTTCGTGCTCGGCGTAGACGAAGCAGATAAGAATTGCACCCTCTTTCATCGCGTCGATGACGTCGAGAGCCGGTGGCTGCACAGCGAGCACGACATCAGCGTCCGCAAGAAGCGTTGCACGGTCTGCGATGAAAGCGACATCCTTGTAGGAATCATCGGGAAAACTGCTCGCATCGCCTGCACCCGTCTGCATGTGCAGCTTGGCACCCAACTTCACAAGTCCTGCCGTAACGGAAGGAACAAGTGCTACACGGCGTTCGTGCGGTGCCGTTTCCTTCAAGACTGCGACATTCACATACATCAGATTCTCCTCATGGCTTTGGTACTCATACGCTGGAAGCGACGCGGTACTCCACCAGAAGCGGAGTACCGCGCTATGCGTTGAAAAGCCCAGCTGCTAGACCAGCGGGGCGGCCATATCGTGCGTACGAACCAGCTTCTTGTTCACAAACTCCTGGATGCCCATGTTGCCGAGTTCGCGCCCGTAACCGGAGTCCTTGATTCCGCCGAACGGTAGCTCGGCATCCGTCCAGTCGATGTTGTTGATGAACATCATGCCTGTCTCGACCTGGGTCGCGACGCGCTTGCCGCGCTCCACATCCTTGGTGAAGACCGAACCGCCCAGACCGAAGTCCGAGTCATTTGCCAGCGCAATCGCTGCCGCCTCGTCCTTCACGCGGAAGAACATGGCAACTGGGCCAAAGAACTCATCGCGGAAGGCTGGGTTATCCGGCTTCACATCGGTGAGGATCGTCGTCTGCATGAAGGAGCCGGCACGGTCGATACGCTTGCCGCCAAGAACCACCTTGGCTCCATGCTTGACCGCAGCATCCACCTGCTTGAGCAAGTCCTTCAATGCTGACTCGGTCGATAGAGGACCATGTGTGGTCGTCTCATCCATTGGATCGCCTGGCTTCAGTTCTTCGAGAGCGGCCTTGAACTGTGCGAGGAACTTGTCGGCGATCTCCTCGACGACGATGAAGCGCTTCGACGCGCAGCAAGTCTGACCGGCGTTGTACATACGTCCCCAGACAGCCCATGGAATCGTCTTCTCCAGATCGGCGTCTTCAAGGACGATGAAGGCATCGCTGCCGCCCAGTTCCATCGAAGAAACCTTGAGGTTCGTTCCAGCGCGTGCCGAGATGCTGCGACCTGCAGCAACACTGCCTGTAAGCGCAACACCCTTGATACGGGGATCGTCGATCACCTTGTCCGACTGCTCATGGGAGATAAGCAGGTTGGTGTAGAGTCCTTGAGGCGCGCCAGCTTCGATCCACAACTTCTCAAACTCGATGGCACATTGAGGGACGCAGCCAGCGTGCTTCACCATCAGCGTATTGCCGGCCATGAGATGAGGGCCAGCCACACGGGCCAACTGGTAATACGGGAAGTTCCATGGTTCGACACCGAAGATCACGCCGATGGGGCTTGATTCCATGTGCGCTTCGCCGAACTCTGGATTCAACTTCACGGGAGCCAGAAAGCGCTCTCCATTCTTCGCATAGTAGGTGAGAATGTTCGCGCTAAAGTTCACCTCACCACGGGACTCATTGATGAGCTTGCCCATCTCAATCGTCGCGTGCCTGGCAAAGCGATCCACGTTCTGACGCATCAACTCGCCGGCCTTGGCGACGATCACGGCCCGCTTGGCATAGGGCGTCTTCCGCCATGTCTCATAACAAGCGGCTGCGGTTGCGATCTTCTTTTCGAGCTGCTCATCTGTCAGCTCTGGGAATGTGTTTACGGTCTTGCCGTCGTACGGATTTACGCTTTTGTATGCCATCGGTATTTCCTCTTCTCAAGTCGGTTATGTGCGGATCGAAATTTTTGCTGTTCGGCCGCGATGATCGCGTTGAATCGAGGCTGAGATGAGTCTGGGCTTCCTGTTGGAGAAATGTAGAGTCGCATTGCTCTCTGCCCAAGGGGTCTCCGCGCGCAAACCACAGACGAGATCTTGCCGCTCAAACGTGAGCTATAGTGCTCACGTTTCGTTGGAAGGCGATATCAGTGCACATTTGCACTGTGTGCTTGCCGACTTAGGCATCTCATCAGAGGCGCTACTTGAGGTAATTCAATGCCCGGAACCAAAAGAACTCTGTTCGATCCTGCGCGCTTCCTGGAAGCGGCGGGCGTTACACACAGAATGGTTCAGGTGAAAGCTGGGCACGTCTTCTTTTCGCAAGGAGGTCTCGCAGATGCGATATTCTTCCTCGATTCGGGCAGAGCAAAGCTTACCGTCGTCTCGAAGAGGGGCAAAGAGGCGACCGTCACGATGCTCGCTCCCGGAGACTTCATCGGAGAAGAATCCCTTGCTGGCGGTAGTGAACTTCACGACGCCACGGCCACTGCGGTCACGCCTTGCAAAGCTCTCAAGCTCAGTCGTAAGGAGATGGTGCTACTTCTTCACGAGCAGCATGAGTTTTCCGACATCTTCCTAAAGTTCGTCCTGCTTCGAGGAGTCAGGACTCGCGAAGACCTCATCGACCAGTTATTCAATAACAGCGAGAAAAGGCTCGCCCGCACCTTGCTCATCATGGCTGAGTTCGGCAAGCCGGGTGAACCGGAGAGCATGATCCCTCCAGTCACGCAGGAGGAGCTTGCCGATATGATCGGCACCACCCGCTCTCGTGTGAGCAAGTTCATGAACAATTTCCGCAAGCTCGGATACATCACCTACAACGGAAGGATTCATGTCCATAAGGCCCTTCTGGATGTGGTGCTGCACGACCGCTTGCCGGATCAGACTGCTCGTAGGCCGGTCGTAGTAGATCACGAGCAAACAGCGGCTCACAGGAGAAAGCGGGCGAAGGTTGTAGCCCCTAACGTGTCAATCAAAGGACAATGACGGCTGAGCCGTTTTCCGTCTCATCTTTGACAGCCATAAGTGCTTTGTTGGCATCCTCCAGCGCAAATTTAGTCACTCGTGGCTGGATTTTCAGATCCTGTGCGAGCTTGAGGAAGTCATGCGCGTCCTGGCGGGTCATGTTGGCAACGCTTCGTATCTGCCGTTCGCCCCACAGGAGCTTGTCGTAGTCGAAGGCCGGCATCTGGTCGAGATGAATGGCGTTGATGGCTACTACTCCCCCCTTACGAAGGCAGGAGAGCGCATCCACGATAACCTTGCCGACCGGTGCAAAGGTAATCGCCCTGTCCAACTCAACGGGCGGCGTCTCTTCTTCTCGTCCAACCCATGTTGCGTCGAGTCTGCTGGCCGTCTGCCGATGGCCCGCGCCGCGTGTCGCAACGTAGGTCTCGCACCCCCAGGACTGGAGAATCGGGATTGCCAGCGTGGCCGAGCTGCCGAAACCGAACAGTCCAACACGCTCCCCTGGCTGCACCCCGGCGACACGCAGGCTTCGAAAACCAATGATGCCCGCGCACAAGAGTGGCGCAACGTGGATCTCGTCGAGGCCTTGCGGTAGAGGAAATATAAAGTCTGAGCGCACAAGCGCATATTCTGCGTATCCGCCGTCCACGGTGTAGCCCGTGAATGTCGGGTGATCACAAAGGTTCTCCATCTGGTGTTTGCAGAACCAGCAATCGCCATCGGTTCCGCCCATCCAAGAAACACCAACGCGGCTGCCCAGCGGTATAGCCTCCGTAGCACCTTCTATGACCTCGCCGACGATCTGGTGGCCTGGAATGAGTTTCGGCTGCAAGAGCGGCAAGTCACCCTCGACGATGTGCAGATCGGTACGGCAGACGCCACAAGCGATGACGCGCAAAAGTACATGACCCGGTTTAAGCTGAGGACGCGGAACATCCTCGATGCGAAGATGTGAACCGTCCGCATTGGGCACACCGTTGTAGACCGCTGCTCTCACTGATTGATCTCCTGCTTACCGTTTGACTTTGCCTAGACCGTCCTGGGGAACGGAAGGAACTGGAGGGGCAGTCTCTTCTACAAGCGGCACTGGCTGAACGTTGGTGGGCGGCAGGCTGTTGGCCTCCTTGATCGTGCGCTCTTGCCCGATACCCATTGTCAACGCCGCAAGTCCGGCCATACCGCCAAGCTGCATCGTCTCAACCGCCGAGCTGGGGACGATGACGATAGTAGAGTTCTGCTTGAGTCCTTCGTAGAGCATATTCATCGCTCGCAGATGCAAGGCAACTGGATTGTCGATGTAGGTCTTTGCCGCTTCACCGAACTTCTCAGCGACTTGCCGCTCGGATTCGCCAAGGATGAAACGCGCCTGACGCTCTCGTTCGGCCTGTGCCTGCATGGACATCGCATCTTCAAGCGATGCGGGAATCAGAACATCTTTTACCTCAACAGAGATGACGTTGATACCCCACGGCTCGGTGCGAGCATCAATGATCTTCTGGAGTGCATCGCTTATCTTGTCCCGGCCCTCCAGCATGTCAGAGAGCATCGTCTTTCCGATCACATCTCGCAATGCTGTCTGCGATGCCCACCCGATGGCGACCTGGTAGTCGGCCACTTCCAGTGCGGCCTTCCGCGGGTCTACGATCTTCCAGAAAAGCACTGCGTCTACATCCACCGGCACGGTGTCCTTCGTCAGTGTCTTTTCCGCTTTGAACGAACTCGTGAGGACACGGGTGTCGATCCAGTAAGGAATCGTCTCGATCAATGGAACGATGAAGAAGAGACCAGGGCCCTCCAGGGAGCGGAACTTTCCGAGTCTAAGCACAACCGCCTTGCTCCATTGATCCGCAACTCGAATCGAAGCTGAAATCAATGCGGCACACAGGAAGGTAAGTGCAAGAACTGCTGCGCCACCGAATCCGGATCCCGCGCGATGGATGGAAAAAGCTATCGCTGCGCCGATTGCGAGAATCACGAGAAACACCAGGCCAGGGAAAGAATTACTTGTCTTCATTGCGATGCCTTCATGGTGCGTTGATGAGGAGCCGAAGACCTCCGGCTCCTCATCCCTTGAGGGATACCGTTATGCCTGGCCGGCAAAGACTTCTGCGCCATGTACCTCGCAGGACGTGTGTGGTGTCTTCGAGAGCAATGTCTCTACTTCGATGGCTGCGTCATGGCTGCCATGAAAGACCAGAAGAAACCTTTCGCTCTTGAGCGCCACGTCGTACTTGATAACGCTGTCCTTCGGAATACCGAGGCTGAAGAGGCCTGCTCCAACCGCGCTCACACCTCCGACGACGACAGCGCCCTCGAGTCCCGCAACAATCCAACCCACCAGCGGCCCTGCAACAAGCAGAGGACCGATACCTGGAATCATGAATGCAGCCGAACCGAAGAGCAGACCCCAGAAGCCTCCCCAGGATGCGCCCATCTTGCCCCAATACTTCATGCGGTCGCCAGCGTTGTAGTAGCCGACGACATGCTCATCGGTGTGGGTGTCCTTGGCGGCGATGGACAGGCTCTTCATGTCCACGCCAGCCTCTTGAAGGTCCTTGATAGCCAGTTCAGCTTGTTCGTGGGTTTTGTAGATTGCGACAACAGAGGCGAGGGTTGACATTGATTCTCCCGTTTTCAGGTAGTGGATTTGAGCTTGGATTACCTCGATGTTGCAGGTGCACTCCAATCTCTTCGTTCAGAGTCTTCCATCAATCAATCCGCCTTACTGAGCAATGCGATACGTCACATGAACAATACAGTTGGTCATGTGTAAAACAGTACATCGCACTGGGAGCGAATGGTCGATGATGGATGATGACACTGTGATTCGCTTGAGGAGGCTTATCTGGGAATCGTGCCCGACTTACTGAAGATTCCAATCATTGACTCCAGCTCCAACGGTCTAAGTGGCAACGCAGCCTCCGCGCGTCTTCAAAAAGACGGCCCAAATGCGATGCCGGACACATCCTCTCATCCACTTCGGAACGCGCTTTCCAAATTCTGGGCCCCGGTTCCGTGGCTCCTTGAAGCCTCTACAGTCCTTCAAGTCTTTCTGCATAAGTATCTGGAAGCGTCTGTCATCGCGGGTCTACTGGTGTTCAATGCCGCATTGGCTTACTTCCAGGAAGGTAGAGCGCAAGCTACTCTGGCCGCTTTGAAGTCTCGGCTTGCGCTAAATGCTTCCGTCAGGCGTGACGGTGCTTGGAAGACGGTACCAGCGGCAGAGCTAGTGGTCGGCGATCTGGTAAAGCTATCTCTAGGCGGCGTCGTTGCCGCCGATGTCCATTTGCTTGACGGGACGGTTTTGCTTGACCAGTCCATGCTTACCGGGGAATCGCTGCCAATTGAGGCGGGCGCGGGAAAGGACACCTACGCCGGAGCACTTGTGCGACGCGGAGAAGCAACCGCCGAAGTAACGGCCACCGGCCGACGAACGAAGTTTGGCCTAACGGCGGAACTTGTCCAGACAGCGCACATAGTCAGTTCGCAACAGAAGGCTGTCTTACGAATCGTTCGAAACCTTGCCATCTTCGATGCTGGTGTCATCGGAATGATTGCGGTCTATGCCTTTCTTCATCACACGCCCTGGGTGGAGATTGTTCCGCTCCTCCTGACGTCAGTCCTCGCAGCTATACCAGTTGCCCTTCCCGCAACTTTTACCCTTGCGACCGCACTTGGAGCTCGTGCGTTAGCAAAGGTAGGGGTTCTTCCCACACGACTTTCCGCCGTCGATGAAGCTGCAACCATAGATGTACTATGCTCGGACAAGACGGGAACCCTGACGCGCAACGAACTTACGGTAACCAGTGTTCGCGCCCTCCCAGGCTGGGATGAAGCTCATGTCCTCGGCATGGCAGCTTTGGCGAGTTCCGACGGCGGCCAGGACTCTGTAGATGCTTCAATTCGAGGAGCGGCCTCAAAGAAACCCGCAACCCACCTCCCGAAACTCACCAACTTTGTTCCGTTCGATCCCGCAAAGAAGATCTCCGAGGCAACAGCAACAGATGGAAAGGGAGACGCACAACGCATCTTGAAGGGTGCCTTTGCGGCTGTCAGCGTTCTCGCAGAGCCATCCGACGCTGCGGCAGAACTAGCAGATGAATTGGAAAAGCAAGGGTTCAGAGTATTGGCTGTTGCGGCAGGCCCCCCTCAATTGATCAAGATCATTGGCTTTGTTGCCCTCAGCGATCCTCCGAGAGAAGATTCCGCGGCGCTCATATCGGAG
Source organism: Lichenicola sp. (assembly GCA_964658635.1). Classification (GTDB taxonomy): domain Bacteria; phylum Acidobacteriota; class Terriglobia; order Terriglobales; family Acidobacteriaceae; genus Edaphobacter. The sequence goes on from CAZZZP010000047.1 coordinate 13,842, forward strand.
TTGCTCCGCCTGGGAATCAGAACGGTCATGGTTACGGGGGACGCACCGGCCACCGCAACCATCGTTGCCCACGCTGTCGGCTTAGATGGGCCCGTTTGCCCGTCAGGGCCGCTTCCCAGCGAAGTGAAGCCAGCAGACTTTGCCGTCTTCGCGAGCATACTTCCCGAGGGGAAGTATGACTTAGTGAAGGCCTTTCAAAAGAGCGGGCATACTGTTGGCATGTGTGGTGATGGAGCCAACGATGCACCTGCTCTTCGTCAGGCTCAAATCGGAATAGCTGTCTCGACTGCTACGGACGTGGCGAAGTCAGCCGCTGGAGTCGTTTTGACAGACGCGGGCCTCGGCGGAATCGTTGCCGCTGTGAAGGAAGGCAGAGTCACGTTTCAGCGCATACTCAACTACACGCTCAACTCCATTCTCAAGAAAATCGTGCAACTTCTTCTTCTTGCAGGCGGTCTCCTGATGACCGGACACGCCGTGCTAACTCCAATGCTGATGATTATTGTGATGATTACCGGCGACTTTTTAGCGATGTCGCTGACGACTGACAATGTGCAGCCATCCGAGATTCCGAATTCATGGAAGATCGGCCAGATCACGACTGCTGGTGCCGTCTTGGCAGCAGTCTTCCTGGCATTCTGTATAGTCATTCTGGCGCTTGGAAAGTTTGAGATGCAGCTTGGAATCGAGTCCTTGAGGACACTTTCTGTGGTCGCCCTCGTTTTTGGTAGCCAAGCCACCATCTATGCCATGCGCGGCCATCGCAGCTTCGCGGGGCTTCGGCCTACGGCTTGGCTCGTGGCATCATCAGTCGCCGACGTCTTCATCATTTCAACCTTAGCTGTTCGAGGAATCGCTATGGCGCCGTTGTCGCCACAGATTGTTGCCTGTGAATTTGGAGGAGCGATCGTCTTCGGATTCGCTCTTGCTGTGGTCAAGATCCCGGTATTCTCTCGTCTTCATATTGCCTGACATCTGCAATACCACTCAGAGTTGCTCATCATCCATCTAGCGATAGACAAACGCTGCACTGATTGGGATCGTGTCAAGAAAAGTAAAAATAGAGGTGCAGGAGAGGGAAAGGTTCCTGCCGTTTCAAGACTCGGATGCCATGAAGGTGCTACGTACGGGCGCCTGTTTTGACTTCCGCCCTCTAGTTATGCCGGGACCTTCTTCTTGGGTGTCGCCACCTTCCTGGGTGCGGCCTTCCGGCTTGCCCTAAAGCCGGCTTTGATCAGGGTTGATTTGTTGGCTTTGGGTTTTTCTTCTCTGTCGGCGGCGGGACGAAGCAGAGATCAATCAAGGAGGCACAACGCCGCCTTTGTCGCACCATAAACAACAAGTGTCTGAAGCTGTTACGAAAATGCCTTCCGCCTCCGGCGATCTGCATTCGGAACCATCGCTGGGCTCGGAGGAAGCAGCGGCGATCATGCGCATTCACCCCAAGACGCGCCAGAGGTACACAAGGCAAGGAATGTTGAGGGGGCTGTAGCTTGGGTCGATGTGGCGATTCCGGGCGAGCGACATCGACCGATCGATCTCTGAGCGTCTCGCCGGAGAATGAGAAACTTTTGACAAAACCTCTGCTGCTTGAAAACTTGCTTGCAGAATCGCTAAGCAAAGATTACAGAGATGATTCTAGCCGGGTCCTGAGCGGTTCTCAGCGGCTTTGGCGCGCTACAAGCCTAGGACTTGTCCAGGGGTTGAGTAGAAGCTGCTTCGCGGACACTTCCTGTCTGCGGGCGAGGGTATGGCACTTCGCCCGCCATCGAGGGCGCTGCGCGCGATGGCAGGCCGGACAAAGCCAGGAATCAGTGGTATCAAAGCGGAATAAGGGCTTCTGAAGCGTGTTGTTTCCCTTCCCGGTCCGATCCTTCCTGCACCGGCGCAAACATTGCACTTCTTCCTTGACATAGAAGCGAGAAAGCCACTATTGTCCTCAGCGATCAAGAAACAGGGTTCGCGCTGTTTTGAAACCGATTACATCGGTTCGGTCGATCTCGTCTAAGTACGCTTCTACGGGAGACCACACCGAGTTCGTAGTCCATAACGCCTTTTGTTACGTCTTCTGGAGGAACTTTATGCAACAAGATTTTAGACCTGGCGGTCCGTTCCACTCTGTCTGCGCGAAATTTGGCAGCTTTTCCGCCGCAGTTCTGCTCACATCCGCTCTGACCGCCGGAATGGCCGCGGCTCAGGCCGACCAGGGAGCAATCACCGGAACCATTCAGGACCAGACCGGCGCCGTCATCCCAGGCGCAGATGTCGTCCTCACCAACACCGACACCGGACTCACCCTGAAGGCGACCACCGACGGCAGCGGAAACTACGTCTTCTCGCCGATCAAGATCGGTCACTATAAGGTTTCGGGTTCACACGCCGGCTTCTCCGTCACCACCCAGGATCAGATCACCGTCAATATCCAGGACCGCGTCGAAGCTAACATCAAGCTGACCCCGGGCGGATCTTCTGAAAATATCGAGGTCACGACGGCTCCGCCGCTTCTCCAGACCGAGGACGGATCTTCCGGCCAGGTCATCGAGGCCAAGACAATCAACGACACGCCCCTGAATGGCCGAAACTGGGTCTTCATCGCCCAGCTCACCGCCGGAGTTGCCCCCTCCAACGGAGCTCGTGGACAGAACGGTGGAGACTTCAACGCTAACGGTCAGCGCGCCGAGCAGAACAATTACATCATGGATGGCGTCGATAACAACGTAAACGTCGTCGACTTCTTCAACGGGGCCAGCTACGTTGTACGTCCGCCACCGGATGCGCTCGCTGAATTCAAAGTACAAACCGGTTCCTACAGTTCGGAGTTCGGCCACTCGGCCGGTGCCGTGGTAAACGCCAGCATCCGCTCCGGTACGAATAACATTCACGGTGCTCTTTGGGAATACATCCGAAACGATGCTTTCGATGTGCGTGACTTCTTCCAGGGCAGCGCACAGATTCCCAAGTACCGCCAGAATCAGTTTGGCGCCACTTTGGGCTTCCCCATCTTCAAGGATAAGCTCTTCTTCTTCGGCGATACCGAGGCCAATCGAATCATCTTCGGGAACACAGGAACCTACACGGTCCCGACCGCGAACGAACGCACGGGCAACTTCAGTGAACTGCTCAACAGCAGCCTGGTGAACGGCAACACGATCCAGCTCTACCAACCGAGCACCACCGCCAATGGCACAACACCCATCGCGAACAATCGGCTCGATCTGGCAGGCGTACCGCTCGATCCCGTGGCTCTCAAGATCCTGAGCCTCTTCCCGAATCCCAACACCGGCGCTGTCGGTCAGACCTACAACAATTACATTGCCCAGACACCCACCACGGACAATACCTTCCAGTGGGACGTTCGTATGGACTGGAACATCAGCGGGAAGGACCAAGCCTTCGGACGCTACAGTTACAACCATGAGCCAGCCAACCATCCGGCTCCACTCGGTCCTATCCTTGATGGCGGCGGCTTCGGAAACACGGGGCAAGTCGTTCAGCTTGGAGAAAACTTTGCGGGCAGCGAGACCCACATCTTCACGCCAACGCTGACCAACGAGTTTCGCTTCGGATACAACTACGGGCACTTCGACGGACTGCACGAGAACGCCAATAACGCAACCGCAGCTTCAGGCCTGGGTCTCGGCGGTATCCCGACCTCCACCAACAATGATGGATTACCCTTCTTCAACGTCTCCGGTCTATCTGTTTTCGGGTCGCCTCAGTTCTACGCAACCAACGAGTACGAAAACGTCTACCAGATCCTCGACAACGTGACCAAGGTCCTCGGCAATCATTCGCTCAAGGCCGGTGTTGATATTCAGCGCATCCGGTTCTCTACCTCGCAGCCAACCCAACCACGTGGCACTTACAACTATAACGGGACCTACACAGGCCAGCAGCAAACTGCAAACACCGGCTTCGGCGTCGCCGACTTTCTCGTCAACGACATGAGCAGCGCGGCTATCTCCAATACCTTCACCAGCGATGACGTGCGCTTCAACCGTGCCGGCTACGCCCAGGATGACTGGAAAGCGTCTAGCCGGCTTACACTCAACTATGGTATGCGGTACGACTACTCCACACCTTACCTGGAGCGTCATGACAACCAGGCGTCGTTCATTCCCACAAGCGCCCCCACCCCCCGTACTGCAACCGGTATCTATGCCATTCCGAAGAGCAAACAGGGTGTTGTCATTCCGGCGCATTTTCTGCAATTGCTCCAGGAAGATAACATCACTGTTCAGTACACCGACAACAGGTATCTCGTGCAGCCGCAAAAGACCAACTTCGCGCCACGTGTCGGTTTCGCTTACAAAGCTACAGACAAAGCGGTTGTACACGGTGGATTCGGGCTCTTCTTTGGAGGTCTCGAGAGCGTAGGGTACTATCCCAATCTCGGAGAGAACTTCCCGTTCGAGTTCGATTCAAACTTCAACGCACCCACGGGCTGCACCAGAGGTGGATCATGCCCGACGGCGCAATACCAAGGTTCACCTATTACCCTGGAGGGGGGCTTCAGCGCACCCTTGCGGACCGGCCTGCTCCAGGCAGCGAGCCAACCGTCCCTGCGTGGAAGCGAAGGCAACGTCCGCACGCCATACAGCGAACAGTTCAACCTGACTGTCGAGTATGGAATCTCCAACACCCTGGTTGGTTCGGTCGGCTACGTGGGCGCGGTCTCTCGCCACCTGCAGGCGTTCCCCAACCCCAACGGCAATGTCGGAATTTCCGATAACAACATCACCAGCGCAGCTGCTCCTAACAACAAGCTGACCTTCACCGATGCAAACGGTGATACTTACAACGGTTTGCAGCCTTATCCACACTTTGGTGGGATCACCTATACCGCCTATGACGGGGCTTCGAACTACAACTCGCTGCAGGCCAAGCTCGAAAAGCGAATGCAGCGTGGAGTTTCGTTCCTTGCCACTTACACCTATTCCCATTCACTTGACGATGCTCCAACCCCACTCGGCAGCACGGGTGACGGTGGCTATCGCAGCTTGAATGCTCTAGGCATCGGGGCGGACTATGGCAGCTCGCCCTTCGACGTCCGGCAGCGCTTCACAATTAACGGTAACGCGGAACTTCCGTTTGGCCAGGGTCGGAAGTATCTCAACAACAACAAGCTGACGGATCTCGTCATCGGCGGCTTCTCGAGCAGTCTCGTCTTCCGCGCGCAAACGGGAGAACCCATCACGATCGGGACAAACGGGCTGACGGGTGTCAACGGAAGCGGCATCAATGCTGTCAAGACCGGACGCAATCCTTTTGCGTCTGGCGGCACACCGGACCCGACCAATCCAGGAATCACCTGCCCTACCAAAGTCCGCACAATCCAAAACTGGTACAACCCATGCGCCTTTGCCAATCCTCTTGCCAGTACACAACAAATTGGTTTGTCGGGTCAGCACTACTCCGCCTTCGCTGATCCCAGCCAGACCAACATCATCCCGAATACGCTGGTAGGGGCCGCCGCTTTACCGTACGTCGGAAGCCCACGCGGACAGACCTATGGACCCGGTTACGACCGGATCGATATGTCCCTCTTCAAAGACTTCCACGTCTTCCGGGAGTCGGCTCTTCAGTTCCGGGCCGACGCCTTCAATCTACTCAACACACCTGCCTACGGAGACCCAAGCAATACGGGAATTTCGAGCAACGGAGGTCAGATCAGCGGCTTGCGCGGCTTCCAGTCCAACACGCCCGGCTCCAGGTTCTTCCAGTTCGCTCTCAAGCTACACTACTAATCAACCGCACCACCCGGAACGGCCGCCCTCACCCGAGGACGGCCGTTCTCAGGTCCCTACCTTGCTTCTTCTCTCCACAACCCGGGCCTTCCTCCTCTGCTGCCTGACCGCGTCTTCATTTGCTTCCCGTGCCCAGCAGACGCCTGCTCGGATGCCCGCCGCGGATAACCTTAAGCTCCATCAGGCGCTTGACGACTATGACGCAGGTCAATTCAGCAAGGCCATCCCAGGCCTTACGGATCTCGCCCGCCGCTATCCCGGCAACTTTCAAGCTCGCGAGGCCCTTGGTAGTCTGCTCCTCGAGACGGGCAGGCTCCAGCAAGCGCTTCCCTACCTGCAGGAGGCCGCCAGCATAGCTCCGGAAAACGCCCTTGCCCACGCCAATCTTGGCGCAGCGTACCTTGCCCAGGGCGCATCCGACCTGGCGCTGCCTGAACTCGAGATCGCAGCGAAGCTCGATCCAACCAGCCCCCAGACGCAATCGAATCTCGGCCGCGCGCAGATGCTCCTCAACCATCCCGCCGAAGCCGCGGAAGCCTTCGCAGCAGCAGACAAGCTCCAGCCCGGCGATGCCGCAACCCTCTACAACGAAGCCGTTGCCCTCAACGCTGCAAAGCATCCCTCCCAGGCTCTGTCCGCACTTAACCGGATCCCCTCCTCGGCAGCGAATGATCAGATAGCGGCACTGCGCGGCGACCTGCTCGAACAGACCGGCGAGTTCAAGGCCGCACTCCTCGAGTACCAGCAGGCCGCAAAGCTCAACCCTTCGGCACAAAACCTCTTTGCCCTCAACGTCGAACTTCTCCGCCACTGGACCTGGGATGAATCTCTCACCATCTCCCGCTATGGCGCCAAGCAGTTCCCCGCAGACGCCCGGTTCCCTCTCGCCTCGGTCATCGCGCTCTTCGCCAAGGGCGACTACCAGCCCGCGGCAGAGGATGCTGCGGCGCTGCTCAAAGCGAGCCCCGACAACAACACGTATGCCGACCTCCTCGGCCGAAGCTGCGAAGCGGCCGGAGCGGCTGCAGCCACGCAGTGCGCACAGCTTGAAACCTTCGCCAAGGCGCATCCCGAGAACGCCCGCATCGCCGTCTTCGCCGCTACCGCCATTCTTGAGCGCCCTGTCGACCACCAGGATCAGGTCACCGCACAACATCTTCTCGCCCAGGCTGTCGCCACCAACCCGAATCTTCCCGAGGCCCACTACCAGCTGGCCGTCCTCGCCCAGCAAACCTCGAATTGGGAGCAGAGCCGCACCGAACTCGAACGCGCTATTGCCCTCAAACCCGACTACGCTGAAGCCCACTATCGCCTCTCTCGCGCCTATGCCCACCTTGGCCGTCGCGAAGACGCAAAGCGTGAAAATTACCTCCACCAGAAGTACAGCGAAGAACAAAAGAACTCACTCAACGCACGCATGCAGGACGTCGTCCTCTTCCTTCTCAAGCCAAGTTAGACTGCTAGAACGTAAGCGAAACAGGAGCAAATCCGTTTGAAGCTCAACGCCATCACGACCGCCCTGCTCTCCAGCATCCTCCTCACGCTGCCCGTCCTGGCGCAAACAGACGCCTCGATGCCTCGTCTTGACCACCAGAACGGCCGCTTCCAGATGGTCGTCGACGGCAAGCCCTACTTCATGCTTGGCTCTCAGATCAACAACTCCAGTTCCTGGGCCTCCAGCCTGCCCAGCGTCTGGCCTGCGCTCGAAGCCATGCACGTCAATACGGTCGAGGCCCCCGTCTATTGGGAGCAGATGGAGCCGACCCAGGGCACCTTCGACTTCTCGAACGTCGACCTTCTCGTCAACGGCGCGCGTGAGCACCACCTCCACCTCGTGCTCCTCTGGTTCGGGACCTGGAAGAACGGCCAGAACCACTACGTCCCCGAGTGGATCAAGACCGACACCACAAAATACCCCCGCGAACTCGACCGCTACGGCAAACTCCTCGACGTCATGTCGCCGCACTCCCCAGCCAATCTTCAGGCCGACCAGCACGCCTTCGCCGCTCTCATGAAACACCTTCGCGAGACGGATGCCACCCAGCACACCGTCATCATGATCCAGGTAGAGAACGAGTCGGGTTCCGTAGGCTCTGTCCGCGACTACTCCCCGGCAGCCAACCGTGACTTCGCCGGCAAAATCCCCGTAAGCCTTCACGCCACAGGCACAAGCTGGACCGAGGCCTACGGCGCCGACGCCGACGAGCGCTTTGCCGCCTACTCGACCGCCCACTACATCAACCAGGTCGCCGAGGCCGGCAAGCACGAGTATCCGCTCCCCATGTACTGCAACGTGTGGATCACCTATCCCGTGCACGCCCTGGAAAACCGAGACCACCCCAGCGCCGGACAGGAGTACCCCAGCGGCGGCCCGCAACAGGCCAACATCGACATCTGGAAGGCAGCCGCGCCCGCTATCGATCTCCTCGGACCGGACTTCTACTCCGATGACCGCAGCCTCTTCCACGACGTCGTCAAGGCCTACGCGCGTCCCGACAACGCGCTCTTCATCCCGGAGACTCACCTCGCCAAAGATTTCGGCCCTAACCTCTTCTACGCTCTCGGGCACGGCGCGATCGGCTTCTCGCCCTTCGGCATCGACTACACCAACTGGACCATCTCCGACAGCAAAATTCCCGACTACCTGGCCGCGAACTTCGCTCTTCTCAGCCCGATCGAGAGCGTCATCGCGCAGTCCAACTTCGAGGGAAAACTGCAGACCGCAGTTGAAGAAAAGGGCCAGCCCGTTCAACGCATCCACTTCCCAGGCGTCGACGCGGTCGCGGCCTTCGGCTTCCCGCAGCATGACGGCGAAGCCCCGCCCGGCACCCACGACGCAAGCGGTCGCGTCCTCGTAGCCCAGCTTGGCCCGCTGGAATTCCTCGTCACCGGCTTCGACGCAAGCGTCACCTTCCAAAGCACCACCGGCAAGAACGAACAGGTTGAGATCCTCCGCGCTGAAGAGGGCACCTACGTCAACGGCACATGGCAGATGACACGGATCTGGAACGGCGACCAGACCGATCGCGGCCTTCAATTCAAAGCCGACAATCGCCAGTACATTCGCATTCGTCTCCACACCCTGCCGCTGCATCAGCTGACTGGCAAACAGTAGAACTAAAACAGTTCCATACAGCAATCTGGAGAACAGCTCGATGCAACGACGTGACTTCCTGAAGACGGCCGGCACCCTGATCGCCGCAACCACCGTGCCCGCCACCGCCCTCGCCGCAGACCCCGCGCCCACCTCGCGCACCATCCTCCCCATGAACCGCAACTGGCGCTATCATCCCGCGCAGGTTGCCGGGGCTCACCTGCCCACCTTCGACGACAGCGCCTTCGAGACCGTCGTCATCCCGCACACCAACGTCAAGCTCCCCTGGCACAACTTCGACGACAAGTCGTACGAATTCGTATCCACCTATCGCCGCCGCTTCAACCTGCCCGCCGAAGCCCGTGACAAGCGCGTCTTCGTCGACTTTGAAGGCGCCATGACCGCCTCAACCGTCTGGATCAACGGCATGCCTCTCGGTGAGTACAAGGGCGGCTTCACTCCCTTCTCCTTCGAACTGACCCCGCATCTTTTGCGCGACAAGGAGAACGTTCTCGTCGTCCAGCTCGACTCTACCGAGCGCCCGGATATTCCGCCCTTCGGCTACGAGATCGACTACATGACCTTCGGCGGCATTTATCGCGAGGTCTCCCTCCGCGTCGTTTCGCCAACTTATCTTGACAACATCCATGCCCGCACCAGAGACGTCCTCTCCGACAACCCATCGCTTGAAGTAGATTGCTTCATCGCAGGCCAGTCCACCGCGGCTCTTGAGCTCGAAGTCTCCCTCCGCGATGGCGATCAAGTCATCGCGAAAGCGAGCCAGCCTGTACGGGTCACCAGCAAGCCCGACCCGAATGCTGCCATGGACCCCATCGATGCGGCCCCGGTCTATACCTCAACCGAGACCACCTCCGATCCCGCACGCCACACCGTCGTCCTTCCGAAGCTCAACGGCCTCAAGCTCTGGGACCTGCGCAACCCGCACCTCTACACTGTCCATGTCCGCCTTCTGCAAAAGGGTCAAGCCCTGGATGAAGACACCCGCCGCATCGGCTTTCGCGAAGCGAAGTTCACCGACCAGGGGTTCTCGCTCAACGGCAAAATCGTCAAGCTTCGCGGGCTCGATCGTCACCAGACCTTCCCCTTCGTGGGCCAGGCCATGCCCGCCCGGGTCCAGAGGAAGGACGCCGACATCCTGCGCCACAACCTCCACTGCAATATCGTCCGCACGTCGCACTACCCGCAGTCCCGTCACTTCCTCGATCGCTGCGACGAGGTCGGTCTCCTCGTTCTAGAAGAGATCCCCGGCTGGCAGCACATCGGTCCCGAGCCCTGGAAGCAGGTCGCCATCGACAACGTCGGCCGCATGATTCGCCGCGACTGGAACCATCCCTCGATCATCCTCTGGGGTGTTCGCATCAACGAATCGCAGGACGATCACAGTTTCTATACCCGGACCAATGCTTTCGCCCATGCGCTCGACGACGGCCGTCAGACAGGCGGGATTCGATATTTCCAGTCGTCCGAGTTTCTCGAAGACGTCTTCACCATGAATGACTTCGGCTTCCCACTCAAGAAACCGAACCACCCCAAATATCTCAACACGGAGTTTGTCGGCCACACCTTCCCCACCAAGACGACCGACGATGACGAGCGTCAACGCGAACACACCTTGCGGCATGCGCGCATTCACAATCAACTCGCATCCGATCCGCAGTATGCGGGCGGCATTGGCTGGTGCGCCTTCGACTACAACACCCACGCCAACTTCGGAGCAGGCGATCGCATCTGCTATCACGGTGTCACCGACATCTTCCGCGAACCCAAGGCCGCGGCCGGCTTCTATAAATCACAGTGCGACCCTGACGAAGAGATCGTTCTCGAACCTGCCTTCCACTGGGCCAACAGCGATGAGTCCGTCGGCTTCACGAAGGCCGTCGTCTGCTCCAATTGCGACCACCTCAAGTTCTACCTGCGCGAGCGCTCGCTCGAAACAAAACCCTGGAAGCAGATCGCCGAACTCGATCCCGAGCGCACCGAGTTCGACCATCTCACCTACGGGCCGTTCGTCCTCGATATGAAGTCACTCGATCGCAAGCAGTTTGAATTCCCCTGGGGCGACCTGCGCATCGACGGCTACATCAAGGGGCAGAAGGTGATCTCGAAGTCGCTCTCCGGCCTCGGAGTAGACCAGAAGTTCACAGCGACACCGGACGACACCACGCTCATGGCCGATGGGGCGGACACCACCCGCGTCGTCCTCCGCGTCACCGACGAGTTTGGAGCCATGCGCACCTACGCGAACGACCCGATCGTCTTCACCCTCGAAGGTCCGGCTGAACTGATCGGTGACAATCCGTTCGCACTCATCGGCGGGACGGCAGCCGTCTGGATCCGCGCAAAGCAGCAAGCCGGCACCGTGAAACTCACCGCCAAGCACCCGCGCCTGGGCTCCCAGACGATTGAGTTCACCCTGACCTCAACCCCAGGCGAGGCACTCTAGCAGACTTCTCCTGTTGGTCGGCACACTCCATAGTGCCGACCAACGTGAGGCCCACGAGAAGCTCAAAAAAAGCGTGCAAACGCCCGCCGGCCGTGCAGTGCGCGTTATTGCCTTTCGAATCGAAAAGCAGCCGCCTGAAAGTCCCCGCGCAACATCACATCCGCACCATGGTTCATCCAGTAACTTCCACTCGCGGATTCGGGTGTCCCCTTCGCCATCGTTCCCGCAATCGGCGTCACACGATAAACAGCGTCCGGATCGAGCCCGTGCAAAAACAGTCTTGGATACGGATACCCCTTCTGGCTCGAATGCAGGAACGCAAAGAGCACGGCCTGGTGCTTATCCTCAGCCACGCTCTCCATCGCCGACTGCTCTGAATTCGTCTGCGGAGAGATGAGCCTGTAGAGAGCACCATGCTGCACCGTCTCTCGAATCTGCTTGTAAGCCGAAATCATCGTCGCAGCTGTAGTAAAGTCCTCGGCTACCCACTTGTCCAGGTTAGCCCCGATGCCAAGCGAGCCTTGCATCGATGACAAAAAACGATATGTAAGTGAAGTAGTCCGGTTGTTGACCCAGTTCGGTGAGTCCGTCACCCAAGCCATCATCACGCCCGGCGTATATGCGTAACTAAGCCCGTCCTGAATACTCAACCGGTCGTAAGGATCGGTATTATCCGACGGCCAGACCTCATCCGTCAGCCCAAGCACGCCAAGATCGACCCGGCCACCGCCCCCCGAACACGTCTCGATCTCGAGTTTCGGATACTTTGCCCTCAGATCGCGCAGTATCGAGTAGTAGTTCTTCACATACTCGACATACACCGCCTTCTGTTCATCGGGAGCCACTGCGGGCCAACCGGGCTCAGACCAGTTCCGGTTGTAGTCCCACTTCAGAAAAGCAATCTCGTTATGCGCCACAAGCTCATCCAGAAAGCCAAAGATGTAATCCCGAACATCCTTGCGTGCAAGGTTCAGCACAAGCTGATTTCGCCCCTCGGTGCGCGGCCGGCCGGTAAAGTTCAACACCCAGTCAGGATGCTTCCGATACAGGTCGCTGTCCGGGTTCACCATCTCCGGCTCCACCCACAATCCGAAGTCCATCCCAAGCCCGTGCACCTTGTCGATCATTGGCTTCAGCCCGTTGGGAAATTTCTGCTGGTTCACGTACCAGTCGCCCAACCCTGCATGATCGTCCTTCCGCTGGCCGAACCAGCCATCGTCCATCACGAAGCGCTCAATGCCGATCTTCGCCGCCTTCTCCGCAAGCGCCACCTGGCCCGCTTCGTTCACCGCAAACCCGGTTGCCTCCCACGAGTTGTAGAGCACCGGCCGTGGCTTCGGCCGCGGTGCCTGCGGCAGAATCTTCGCCAACTCAAAGGTGTGCATGCGGCGCGAAGCCTCGCCAATTCCGTGCTGCGTGTACCCCGCATAGAACACCGGCGTCTCAAGTGTTTTGCCTGGCGCCAACTTGTAACCGAAGTCGAACGGATTATAGCCGCCCGTGACGCGCACCTGCCGCAACTGGTCCTGCTCGACCGAGATCCGCCACGAACCGCTCCACGCCAGCGCCCCGAACCACACCTCGCCGCTTTCTTCATCCGCATGCGGTCCACGCGAGATGGCAAACCACGGATTGTTCTGATGTCCTGTCGATCCACGCTTGCTCTCGAGCACCGTCTCACCCGGCTCGATCTTCTGCTCGTTCAACTTCCACTCACCCGCCCAGCGCCCGCTCAGATATCGCAGGGTGTAATCCTCCCCGCGATCAAGATTCCATGAAGCCGCGGCAGCCTCTTCCACCACCAGCGGCGCCTTCGTCTCATTCTTTATCGCCGCGGACCGTCCCAGGATCCCACTCTTCTCATCGAGCGTGTAGCGAAGCTCGACCACGACTGCACGCTCGACATCCTTCAACGTGATCGTCAGTTGATCGCCTGCGATCTTGTTCGAAACATAGTGCAGTACCAGGTCGCGATTGCCATCGGGAAACGTCACCTTCAGTGCAGGCTCCACGTACAGCCCCGCACCCCATCCGGAAAACTCCTGCGGTGTCGTCGAGCTCGACAAGTCGAAGGACGCAGCCTCCGCCGAAGCCACCGCGCCCGGCAGCTTGTCTGAAGCCTTGATCGGCCCACCCCAATACAGGCTCTGCAACTCGCCCCGCTGATTCACGCCAAACGCATAGGTAGCGGTCGAAGAGTCGATCCGAAATACCTTCGAGCCTTCATCGAACGTGATCTGAGCCTCAACCCTGCCCACCATCATGCCGCCCAGCATCAGCAAAGGAAACGCCCTGCTTACAAATCTCGAAACCGTCATCCTGCACCCTCGTCCTTCTCAGATCTTCAAAACGGCACCAGCTTCCCCGCGTCCATAAGCCTAACCTTAAACCGCAGACATGAAGAGATCTTTGCGCAAGCATTCGAGCATCCCCTGCGATCGCGGAGTACAGTGGTACCGAAGTGAAATCATCCTTCTCCTCACCGGCCGGCGACACGCAATGCAATCCGGCCGCAGGGCAAAGACTCCCGGAGAAACCAAGTTCATGACGAACGCATGGAAGAGCCGCCTCAGGGCCCTCGCCCTCGCAGCCTGCGCACTCAGCATCCTGCCCTCGACCCAGGCTCAGACCAACACCCCGGCCTACCAGCCCACCATCCTCTACGGCGCCGCCTACTACAACGAGTACATGCCCGCCGACCTCCAGCCCGGCCAACTCGACCGCGACGTCGCCCTCATGCAGCAGGCCGGGATTACCGTGGTCCGCATGGGCGAGTCCACGTGGAGTCTCTGGGAACCCGCAGACGGCAAGTTCGACTACGCCTGGATGGATCGCGTCGTCGCCGCCATGAACAAGGCCGGCATCAAGGTCATCATGGGTACCCCCACCTACTCCATCCCCACATGGATGGCCCATGCGCACCCGGAAATCCTCGAGCGCCCTCTCGGCGGCGGCTACGTCGGCTACGGCATGCGCCAGAACATCGATTACGACAACCCCACCTTCCGCATGTACGCCAAACGGATCATCACGAACCTCGTCAGCCACTACAAGGACAACCCCGCGGTCATCGGCTGGCAGATCGACAACGAGACCGGCTCGAACGGAGCCTCGAACCCGGATATCTTCGAAGGCTTCGTCGCTCACCTCAAGGAAAAGTTCAAAACCACCGACGCCCTCAACAAGGCCTGGTTCCTCAACTACTGGGGTGAGGACGTCAATGACTGGGCCGACATGCCCACGCGCGACAACGCCACCAGCACAAGCTACAAGCTTGAGTGGACTCGCTGGCAGCAGATGCGCGTCACCGCATACCTCACCTTCCAGGCCGATCTCGTCCGCGCCAGCCGTCGCCCGGACCAGTTCGTCACCCAGGACTACGGCTCCATGATGAAGTCCGACGTCAACGAGCTCGACGTCTCGAAGACGCTCGATGTCGTCGCCAATAATCCCTACCACGGTACGCAGAATCATCTCGACGGCGCATGGCAGGCACTCCAGGGAGATTACTCGCGTTCGCTCAAGCACACCAACTTCCTCGTCACCGAGACCAACGCGCAGACCCTCGGCTGGGACTCTGCCGGCCAGTTCCCGCCCTTCGACGGCCAGATGCGCCTCGACGTCTACACCGACGTCTCTTCCGGTGCCAACATGGTCGAGTACTGGCACTGGCACTCCATCCACGCCGGCCAGGAGACCTACTGGAAGGGCGTCCTCAGCCACGATCTCCAACCCAATCGCGCCTACGCCGAGGTCACCCGCATCGCGCATGAACTCAAGCGCGTCGGCCCCGACCTCGCCAACATGCAGATCCACAACAACGTCGCCATCCTCTATAGCGTCGACTCAGCCAACGCCGTCAGCTTCATGCCCTTCGATCACGGCGGCAATCCCAACTGGGAGCCCGGTAAGGCAGCCGGCAGCTACAACTCGGTCATCTCGCAGCTGCATCGCTCGCTCTACGACGCCAACGTAGGCGCCGATTTCGTCTTCCCCACCGCCACGGCTGAAGACCTCGCGAAGTACAAGCTGCTGATTGTGCCCGTCCTCTACTCAGCCGACGACGCCCTGCTGCAGCGCCTCTCCGACTACGTCCATAACGGAGGCCACATCCTCATGACCTTCAAGAGCGGCTTCACCAATGAGAACTCCGCCGTCCGCTGGCAGCTCGCCCCCGGCCCGCTCGCCAACGCCGCCGGCTTCACCTACCAGGAGTTCTCCAACCTCGAGCAGCCCCTCGCCCTCAAAGGCGATCCCTTCGCTGCGGGCAAGGACAACGCCGTCCGCACCTGGGCCGAGTTCCTCCAGGTCAAGACCGCCAAGCCGCTCGCATTTTACGACGATCCCTTCTTCGGCCGGTGGCCCGCCATCACGACCAACCAGTACGGCTCCGGAACCCTGACCTACGAGGGCACCCTCCTCTCCGACACGCTGCAGAAAGCCGTTGTCCTGCGCGAGCTCAAAGCCCTCAACCTCACGGGCCCCGACCAGCAAGCCCCCGCCACCGTCCGGATCAAGCACGGCGTCACCCATGACGGTTTCCCCCTCCACTACTACCTCAACTACTCCAGCGCCCCGGCCAAAGTGGCCTACACCTACGGCGCCGGAACCGACCTGCTCAGCCAGAAGCCCTTCTCCACCGGCCAATCCTCCACCATCGGCCCCTGGGACCTCGTCATCGTCAAGGAGACAGCCAAGGCTCACTAACCCCTCCATGATCCGGGCCGGGAGTTTCCTTCCCGGCCGCACCCTCTACAATCAAAAGGTCCATGCCCGTCCGCCTCATCCTCAACGCCGACGACTTCGGCCTCACACGCGGCATCAATCGTGCCGTCGAACAGCTGCACCAGGGCGGAGCCCTCACCTCGACGACCCTCATGGCCACCGGGCCCGCCTTCGACGACGCCATCGCCATCGCGCACCGCAACCCCACCCTCGGCGTAGGCTGCCATCTCGTCTTCACCGACGGCATCCCCATCTCCCACCCTGAAGCCATCCCCTCGCTGCTCGGAGCCGACGGCAAAACCTTCCGCCCCACCCTGCTCGACTTCGCGCAGGCCGTCCTCCGCGGTGTCATCAAGCCTGAGGAGATCGCACGCGAGGCCCAGGCCCAGATCCAGAAGCTCCAGCGCGCCGGCATCGACGTCACCCACATCGACTCGCATAAACACACTCACCTCTTCCCCGCCGTCGCCCGTCCCGCACTCTACGTAGCCGAGCGCTGCGGCATCCGCGCCTTCCGCTACCCCTCCGAACCCCGCTGGTCGCGTTCGCTGAAATCGAACGGCGCAGGCCTCAGCCGCCGTCTCGCCCAATCCGTCTTCGACCTCTTCGAACCCGCCTTCCGCCGCTCCATCGACTTCAATACCGACGAAAAGACCACCGCCGGCACTCTCGGCATCGCTGCCACCGGCACCCTCACCGCAGCGAACCTCCGCATCCTGCTCGAAAACGCCGCGCAGCACGGCTCCGACAGTCTTTACGAACTCTGCTGCCACCCCGGCTTCAACGATGCCGACCTCGACCGTCAGCGCACCCGCCTGCGCACCTCGCGCGAGGTCGAGTACCACGCCCTACTAAAAGTTATCCCCGAATTTACCCGCATCCCCGATACTCTTCAGTTCATCCACTACGGAAACCTCGGGGTGCCTGGCCTGCAGCGTGCCTCCTGCCAATTCGCTCCCTCGACCGGCTTCGAAAAGGTTCTATGACGCCCGAAACATCAAGCCGCCCCCTCCGCATCGGCATCACCTGCTACCCCACCTACGGCGGCTCCGGCGTCGTCGCCACCGAGCTCGGCATCGAGCTCGCCGCACGCGGTCACGACATCCACTTCATCACCTCGTCCCAGCCCTTCCGCCTCACCGGCCGCGAGACCCACGTCCACTTCCACCAGGTCGAGGTCTTCCAGTACCCGCTCTTCGAGCACCCGCCCTACGACCTGGCCCTCGCCACCCGCATGGCCGAGGTCGCCGAGTTCTACAAGCTCGATCTCCTCCACGTCCACTACGCTATCCCGCACTCGGTCTGCGCCTACCTCGCCCGCCAGATGCTCGCCGCCCGCGGCCGCCACATCCCCATCATCACCACCCTTCACGGCACAGACATCACCCTCGTCGGCCTCGACCGCTCCTTCCTCCCCATTACCCGTTTCGGCATCGAGCAGTCGGACGGCGTCACCGCCATCTCCGAGCACCTCCGCGAGCGCACCCACTCCGCCTTCCGCATCGACACTCCCATTGAGGTCATTCGCAACTTCGTCAACTGCGACGTCTACGTACGCAAGCCCGAGCTCGTCGCCCAGATGCGACCCCTCTACGCCCAGGCCGGCGAAGCTCTCCTCGTCCATCTTTCGAACTTCCGCCCCGTCAAGCGCATTGCCGACGTCGTCAAAGTCTTCGCTCAGGTCGCCAGCGCCATGCCCGCCAGGCTGATGCTCATCGGCGACGGTCCCGAACGCTCCACCGCCGAATACCTCGCACGCAAGCTCGGCGTCGACGACCGCATCCACTTCCTCGGCAAGCAGGACAACGTCAACGAGCTCCTCCCCTGCGCCGATCTCATGCTTATGCCCTCTGAGATGGAATCCTTCGGACTTGCCGCCCTCGAAGCCATGGCCTGCTCCGTCCCCGCCATCGCAACCCGCGTCGGCGGAGTCCCCGAACTCATCCACTCGCCCTACGACGGCTGCCTCTTTGAAGTCGGCGATATCGAAGGCATGGCCCAGGCCGCCATCTCCCTCCTCCAGAATCCCGCCCAGCTCGCCGTCATGGCCGCGGCAGCCCGCAAAACCGCGCAGGATCACTTCTGCGCTTACACCATCATCGGCATCTACGAAGCCTTCTATCGCCGAATCCTCGACCAGGCCTCTGCCCGAGTCTAGGCCAACCACTTCGCTTCGCCGCCCTCCTGCAAACCAGACAGTCTTCTGCCAAACTGACGCCGCACGCTGAAAATCTGTAATCTGCACTCAGTCGGACGAATTCAAGATTTCGGGCCAGGGGGTGCATTTTGCGGGTCGTCACTCATCATCACTTTAAAGAAGAGACGGTAAAGATCGATCTCACCCACTTTATCGACTGCCATTTCGAAGACTGTGTCCTTGAATACAGTGGACTTCCGCTCACCCTCGAACGCACCCGATTTAACGGCTGCCGCTACTCTTTTTTCGGACCCGCGAAGGCAACGCTCGACTTTCTGGAACTCACTCGGGCGCTCCAATCCGGCTCCAACGATTCGGAAGCCCCTTCCAGCCTCAACTAAGATAGGCTTTAGACTACATATTCCCATTTTGGCCGGTAACCGACACCGGGAACGAAAGAAAGTGCCTACACTCCTCCTGTACTTCCAACTGAGAAAGGTGCTCGACATGGCGGAATACAGGGGAACAGTGAAGTGGTTCAATAACGCAAAAGGCTTTGGATTTCTGGGACGCGACGGCGGCCCTGATGTCTTCGTCCATTACACATCCATCCAGCACGAAGGTTACAAGTCCCTTAAAGAGGGCGACGCAGTCGAGTACAACATCATTCAGGGAACACAGGGCCCACAAGCCGACAACGTAGTCCGACTCGATAGTCACACCACTGTGTAGGAAGCGACGCTCTTCTGGGCCCCCAGTCCAGGAGGCACCCGTCAGCCAGGCGATTGCCTCCTTTCTCATATCTCCTCCCTCTACTCGCCTTTGGCCAGCAACCCTTGTA
>CAZZZP010000048.1:0-32341 GCA_964658635.1 Lichenicola sp.
AAAAGACTTAGAGGTCATGCCGAAAGCCAAAGGGCTTGACAAGGTTTTCCACAGAACGGCGGGGAGTAAGCAAGGCTTGTGAAAACAGCCAGTGAACTCAGCTGTGGAAAGGCCAATCGACCCCGTCCGACTGGAAGGGGTGGGGAGCCCGGGAGGACCGGGCCAGGCTCCTGGGTGAGATGGAAGAAGGGAGGAGCACTCTGCAATCGTTGAAAATATGAGGGTTATTTAGCCTTTCTCGCTGTAGGATGGCTTCATTCCGATCCATGCAGGTACAGGAGGCAAGCCCAATGCTCGTTCAAGCGAATGATGACAGGCGTCTTTTGGAGATGATGGTCGTATTGATGCTGAGTGCAGCGAGTTCTGGAGCTCAGGCTCGCCCGACGCTGCCTGCTGCTGCTCCACCTCCCACCGATCCGCACACGCTTGAGGTGCAGAAGGCTGTTCGGGCGGATATGTCGTGCTTTCCAGTGGCGCTCCGTACACGCAATTTCGCCGAACTGGATAAGTGCTGGTCACCCGAGATGCTTGTGAACAGTCCGGGGAACAGGGTTTTGACGCGCGCTGAGGTGATCAGCGCGATGGCGGCCGGCAGACTGGATTATCGCGATACGCATACTGTGGTTGAGCGCTTCTCCACTGTTGGGGAGATGGCTTTCGAGATGGGGCATGAGGATTATGTCCCGCTCACTGGACCGGAGGCAGGGAAGACGCTGTATCGCCGCTTCACCAACTTCTACATCCACCGGGACGGGCGTTGGATGATACTCGCACGCCAGGCTACGATCTACGATCCGACGGCGGTCCACTATTAGAGCAGATTAGCTGTTGCTGTGGAGTGGAGGGATCGTGCAGAGCCGTTTTCCTTGGAAGAAAACGGCGTCGATATCTGAACCTCCCTGTAGACCCACAGCTAATCTGCTCTAGTCTTTACCGGGATGCTTTCAGCGATGCGGTGAGGTGGCTGAGGTGGTCGGTAAGGTGTAACGGGTTTCGGTGAGGAGGGTGAATTCTATTCCGCTGCCTATGGGAATGGTAAGGGATTGGGCTCCCGGGGTGGCGTGGACGTGGCGGATGTAGGTGTTTGCGGCTTCGATCTGGTAGGCGGGGAAGAGCATGTTGTCGGCGCAGACGATGGCTGGAGAGGAGAGTCGGGGCAGGAGGGCGTCGAAGATGGGGATGTAACGGTCTTTCCAGGCGTCGATGAGGAGGAAGTCGATGGGTAGGCCCGGGTTGGATGAGGTTTCGACCGGATCTTCTGCCAAGAAAGTGACAGTTGCCTCGAGGCCGGCTTTGCGGATCATGTCTGCGGCGTAGGCCTGCTTTTCGGGCATGAGCTCGTAGCTGGTGAGATGGGCGCCGACGGCTGCGGCTGCTTCTGCGAGCCAGAGGGTGGAGTAGCCGAAGGCCGTTCCGACCTCTACGATGGTGCGGGGGCGGTGGGCCCGGACGAGGGTGTTGAGGAATTTGCCGGCGTCGGGTCCGATGCCGAGCAGCATGGAGTCTCGCTGTTCGAGGTACTGGTCATGGGTGAACTGGTGGAAGGCCTGGCGTTCGTCCGCTTCCCGGGCTTCGTAGAGTTCAAGAACGGAAGCTACTTTTGGGTTCACGCCGCTTCCTCCACGGTTTTACCAGCCGGGGCATGGTTTTTGACGCCGGATATAGAAGGATTTCTCATTTACTTTTCTGACCAGCTGTACCTTGAGCGATGACGACGGTACCGTGAGGGGCTTTTCCATTAACGGGAATTAACAGAAAACGGGGTCTTTTTAACTTTAGAGTAGAAGTATGCGGTTGCTGCTCACATTGGTTCTGATCCTTTTATTGATACCCGGCCTTGCGTTCCTGCTGGTTTTACTCGACTTTTTGCTGGCTGGGGGGAGGAAGGCTACGACGATCCGGTACGTGACTGCCCAGGAACCGTTTTAGCGGGTGGCGTGCAGGGGAGTGGCTTTGCATTGGGTGGCTAAGGTCGGGGCATCGGTGGGATGGCCGGATCGGGATTGAGTTCGAGAGACATGCGGTCTGAGTCCCTGTGGGGTGGTGTGGAGGGTCTGGTCGAGTTGGGGACGACGGAGATGACGGTCTCGGGCATGGGAAAGACGAAGGAGATGGGCGATGCGACGATCTCGCGGAGGAGAAAGCGCAGGATCTGGAGCTGCTCCTCCCATGGCACGTCGTAGGCCCTGAGGGCGACGATGGATGCGATGGAGAAGCTGACGCCGAGGTTGAGGACGAAGGTGATGCCGATCCCGGCGATGGCGTAGTAGAGCCAGCCGTGCTCGAAAGAGCCGGTGCCAAAGCGTGCGGCTGCGAGGGCGAGGGTTCCGGTGCTGAGGGTGACGTGGCGAACGTCGAACGGGATTCCGAAGAAGCGGGCGACGACAGGAGAGAAGCCGAGGAGGTAGCCGAGGACTATGCTTGTGCTCCAACTGGCGGCGTTGCGTTCGACCCAGTCTGCTGCGCGGCGCATGGTGCGGCTGCCGAGGCGCGCGCCCAGGGGGTGCTGGGAGATGGCCTCGGGGAGGCGGTGGTAGACGGCGAAGTTTTCGAACCATCCGCCGATAACGGCGGCCATCCAGAGGATGACGCCGGTGGCAGCGGCGAAGATGGCGGTGCCGGAGGTGAAGGGGTGGAGGGTCTGGTAGACGTGCTGGGCGCTTCCCTCGGGGAGGTAGTGGGTGCGGAAGAAGTGGGTCCAGAGTTTTTCGAAGACGACGGCCCCGGTGCAGACGGCGAGGACGTTTGAGAAGGCTGCGGCGAGCTGGGTGCGGGAGATGTCGGCGGCGAACTCGGAGATTTTGCTCCAGCGGGCTACGCCGCGGTTTTTACGGACGATGCCGGCCAGGGTGGCGGCGGTCATGGAGGGCTGCTTGGTGGCGAGGGCGAAGCCGAAGATCTGCAGGAGCAGAAAGCTGATGGCGTAGTCTGTGCCGATGAGGAAGCCTTCGATGGCGAGGGGGAGATGGCTTTCCATGACGCGCATCTTGATGGCCGCGGTGAAGACGGTGAGGATGCCTCCGCCGGCTGCGGCGCGCCACATGAGCCAGTAGTCGGACCGGGTGTGGGCGATGTAGTGTTCGCCGCCATGGCCGGTGCGTTCGACGGTTTTACGTGCGAGCAGGGTGAGGTTGTCGCGGACGATGGCGCGAAGGCGCATGTCGTCGAGGCGGCCGTGGAGGAGGACGCTGGTGAGCTGGCGGGCGGCGGAGTAGGCCGGGGCGTGCTGTGGGGGCTGGGCGTGCTCGAGGTAGACGGCGGCGAGGACCTGCATGCGCTCGAGGGTGGCCTCCATGCTGCGGAGGTCATAGACGAGGGAGGAGCTGACGCCGGCGTCCTCCATGTGAAGGTGGACCTCTTCGAGCTCGTGGAGGCATGCGGCGACGGCCTCTTGCCAGGCGATGGATTCGCGGGAGATGGCGTTGGCGGGGTCGGCGTGGAGGAGGCGGTGGGTGGCGAAGAAGAGCTCGTGGAAGGGCGAGTCTTCGACGCGATGGGCGCTGCCGCGCTGACGGATGGCGGGGTTGGCGCCGCGGCCGGCGAGGCGTGCGGCGAGGAGCGAGAGAGCCTGCCGGAGGTCCTCGTGGAGGCGGCGGAGGGACAGGGCGGAGGGATCGCGCCAGAGGACGCGGACGAGGCGCTCGAAGATGAAGGCCTGGCGGTCGACGAAGCGGTCGACGGCGGTGAAGGAGGGGAAGACGCCGGCGAGGAATCGTGCGGTGTCGCACTGGTCGCGAGCGGAGGGGAGGGCGCGCTCGAAGATGCGGCGGACGACTTCGGAGGGGAGGGAGTGGTGGCTGGGGAGGCCGGTTTCGGCGAAGAGGGGGACGGAGTCGAAGTCGGCGATCATCTCGTCCCAGGCGTTCTGGAAGTGGGTGCGGGTTAGGGAGTCCTGCTCGAGGAGGCGGATCCAGCGGAGGAGTCGGACGACGGACTGGCGATCGCTGGTGACTCCCCAGATAGAGAGGAAGAGCTGGGTGGAGCGGCGGAAGTGTGCGCCCACGGTCTTGGCGGTGATGAAACCTTCGGTGAGGACGCGAAGATTTTCGTCCGCGCGGAGGAAGGCGGGCGGGGCGGAGGTCCACTTGCGCTGACGTGAGAGCTTGCCGAGTTTGCGAAAGAGCGTCACGTGACCAGAATAGCTAATTTTGGATGGATGATGGGCTGGGGAAGCTGAAAGGGGCTGCCGGGAGTTCCGGCAGCCCCTTTCGTTGCGGAGTGTTTTGTTGCGGTTAGAACTGCAGCTTGAGCGCGAACTGGAGCTCGCGGGGCGTGTAGTTGGGGTCGTAGTTGGTGACCTGGCCGAAGGAGGAGCTGCCGAGGACGTAGTTGCTGGAGTTGCTGTTGGGGATGTAGTAGTTGGGGGTGTTGGTGATGTCGTAGGCTTCGGCGCGGAACTGAACCTTCATGCGTTCGGTTACGGGGAAGTCCTTGAAGAGGGAGAGGTCGATGTGGCGGAAGTGGGGTCCAAACTCCGAGTTACGCTCTGCGTTCCCGATGGTTCCGAGGGGTTGCGGGGCGTAGGCTGCGGTGTTGAAGTACTCGTTGAGTGTCTTGGGACCCTTTACGTTCGAGATCTTGTTCGGACGGTCAGAGCCACCGCTGTTAAAGGGAGTTGCGCGGTTTCCGTAGACGGTGTTCTGGGGAGACCCAGCTGGCGCGGAGGCGTTGGTGACGTCGTTTGTTCCACCGTTGAGGATAGAGAAGGGTTTGCCGCTCTGCCAGACGGTGATTGTGTTGATATCCCAGCCGTGGAGCACGAATTTCTTGACGCCGGTGAAGTTGTTACCGAATTGGAGTTCGTAGTTGAGGGAGAGGGCAAAGCGCTGGGCGATGTCGTTCTCGGCGATGCCGTAGTCGATCTGGCGGATGTGGCGGGGATCTGCGTTGCTCCAGCCCTGCTGACCTTCTTCAGAGAAGCCGACTACGTCGCTGAGCGCCTTGGCCCAGGTGTAGTTGGCGTCGAAGGCGAGACCCTTGGTGAAGCGCCGCTGGAAGGAGGTCTGGAGTGCGTTGTAGTTGGAGACGCCTTCGCTCTGGAGCCAGCTGACGCTGGAGAGGTTTGGTAACTGATTTTGAAGGGTGAACTGCTGCAGTTTTCCTACCAGGGGGTTGGGCGCGTTGGCGTTGTTCGGGTCAGCAGCGCTGAAAGGGAGGGGCTGGTTGATGTTGTTGATGGTTTCGGGGAGGTGCTGGCCGAGGTTGCCGACGTAGCCGATGGTAAGGACGTTGGCGCCGAACTGCTGCTCAACCTGTAGATTGAACTGCTGGATGAGGGCTGAGCGGAACTTCGGATCCTCTGCGCTGAAGGAGAGCGAGGGGCTGGTGATGGATTGGGCGGCCGGAAGCGGGAGACCCTGATCGAAGGTGGTGGGTGCCCCGGCGACGTTTGCGCAATCTCCGTTTCCGCCAAGCGTCTGGCCGTTTGCCTTGAGGATGGTCGCGGCGATCGAGGAGACGCAATTTGGCGCGAAGACCGAGACGAAAGGCGCGTTCTTCAGGTTTGCGTTGGAGGTGTAGTTGCCGGGGAAGAAGCTGAGTCCGTAGCCTCCGCGGAGGACGGTACCCGGGACGGGCGAGTAGGAGAAGCCGACGCGCGGAGCTGCGTTGGAGTAGTCGGTCTGGATGCCGGCGTTTCCGTTGACACCGTTGACATTAGCCACCTGGAGAGCGGCCTGCGCGCCTGCCGCGGTACCTGAGGCGATGGCCTGGGTGAAGTCGAAGTTCGAGATGTGGTTATGGGCTTCAGTGAACGGAGTGAATACGTCGTAGCGAATTCCGGCGAGAACGGTGAGTTTGGGAGTTGCCTTCCAGCTGTCGAGGATGAAACCGCTGGGCTCCCAGGAGCGGTAGTCCGGCGGGAAGAGGTCGTAGTTGCGGCTGTTTCCGCTGAAGGCTCCGATGAGGGACGAGGCGAGCTGATTGTTCTGGGTCTGGATCTGGGTTGCGGCGTTATCGCTGGCCAGGCCGAAGTTGTAACTGCCGGCTGCGAAGGAAGACTGAACGTTGCGTGCCTGACGGCGGATGAGTCCGCCACCGGCCTTGAGGTTGTGGTTGCCGATGGTGTAGCTGACGGCGCCTGAGTACTGGAAGGAGTTGTCGATGTCCTGTAGGGGGACGTAGGCACCGTCGCCGATGTCGGAGAAGGGGCCGAAGGCGATGGGGGTGAGGAAATTCGAGAAGGAGTTGAAGTTCATGTTCGAACCAAATCCAACTGTCGTATCCGGGCTGGTGCCGTAGTTGAGGGGGAGCGAGAGGTTATTGATGCGGGTATAGGCCGCACGGAGATCGACCAGGAGGTTCTGGTTGAAGATGTGGGTGTAGCCAAAGCCGTACTGCTGGGCGATGTCTGTGGCGGGACCGGAGAAGTTGTAGCGGCCGCCGCTGATCTGGAGTCCGTTTACGGTGCCTAATCCGGCTGGCGTATTGGTGTTGACCTTGTTGTAGGTGAACCGGCCGAAGAAGAGATTGTTGCCGTTGAAGCGGTGGTCGATTCGCGCGTCGTAGGTATTGCTGAACTGTGTGCGATTGGGGCTGATGACGTAGTTGTTGTTGATGTTGCCGTTGGTGGGCGCGGGGAAGAGCTTGAGGTAGGCGAGCGCGACGGGGTCGATGGGGTAGGGCTGCTTGGTGACGGGGTTGTAATTGACGGTGCTGGCGTTGACGAGGGCCTGGGGTGAGCCGCCGCCGATGCTGTTGATGTTGTTGTACTCGTCGATGGTGGGGACGGTGCTGGTGTAGGTGACGCCGGAGACGAGGCGGAAGCCTTCGTAGTCTCCGAAGAAGAAGGTGCGGTCCTTGAAGATGGGTCCGCCGATGCTGCCGCCGTACTGGTTCTGGCGAAGCTCGGGCTTGCGTCCGGTGGTCTGGAGGACGTTGCGTGCGTCGAAGATGTCGTTGCGGAAGAACTCGTAGGCTGAACCGTGGAACTGGTTGGTGCCGGAGCGCGTGATGATGTTGACGACACCGCCGGCGGTACGACCGGCTTCGGCCGAGTAGCTGTTGGTCTCGACCGTGATCTCCTGGATGCCTTCGACGTTGGGGCGGACTCCGATGCTGCCGATGACGCGCTCGTTATCGTCAGTTCCGTCGATGATGTAGTTGTTGAGGGTGTCGTCCTGTCCGTTGACGGAGAAGCTGGCGGAGACGCGCCTGTCGTCGGGGCGTCCGCCGCTGGTGAGTCCGTTGCCGGGGCCTTCGTTTGCGCCGGGGACGAGCTGGACGAGCTGGACGAAGTTACGGCCGTTGAGCGGGAGGTCCTGCACGGCCTTGGCGGTGACGGTGGAGCTGACGGTGGCGTTGTCGGCCTGGAGGAGCGGGGTGGAGGCCTCGACGGTGACGGTTTCGCTTTCGCCACCGGTCTCGAGGTGGAGGTCTGCGCGGGCGCGGTCGCCGGCTTCGACGGAGAGGTCGGGGGTGGTGGTGGTCTTGAAACCCTGAGCCTTGACGGTAATGGAGTAGTGGCCGACGGGGAGGAGGGTGACCTGGTAGTCTCCGCTGCCGTTGCTGGTGGCGTTGCGGGTCTCGTGGGTGCCGAGATTGACGATGGTGATGTTTGCGTTGGGGAGGACGGCGCCGGTGGAGTCGGTTACGGTTCCGAGGATGTCGGCGGTGGTCAACTGGCCCAATGCGGAGGCGGCTGCTCCGGCGAGGAGAGCGACCGGGAGGATGCTGTTCCTCATGCTCTTCATGCGGAAGATCTGGGAAGCGGTGGTCCTTCCACTGGAGAGTGGATAGGGATGTGACTTTTTCATTCGATGCCTCGTTGAAAGTGTTTCCGGGTTGGTCTTTGAGGGAGGGTGCACGTTCTGGCTCGAGGTGGCCGGGTACGCGCAGGGGGAGGTTTCAATTGCGTCCGAATGTTAGGGGCGGTCGCTGACGGTTGGCTAGGCTCTTTCTGGTATGTACCGGAGGTAAAGAGAAAACCCGCCAAAATGCTTAGTTTGGTTCCGGTAAAAAGCAGGTAAAAAGTTGCCTTGTCAGACAAGTCATCAGAGGCCTATGCTTTTGAGCGGATTGAGCAGGTAGATAAATGAGTGCTATACAGGAGCCGGGCCTCGCGTCAGAAGGGATGGGTGAGGAGGAACAGAACAAGGTGCGGGCGCAGTTGAGCCGCCTGCTCGAGAGCCATCTATTTCGCAACAGCCGGCGATACCCGGTGCTGCTGCGGTTTCTGGTGGAGGAGACGCTGGGAGGCCGGGGCGACCTGCTGAAGGAACGGCTGATCGGAGTGCACGTTTTTGAGCGTCCGGCGGACTACGATACGGCGGCAGACCCTGTGGTCCGGGTGACGGTGGCGGAGATTCGGAAGCGGATCGCGCAGTATTACCACGACGAGGAACACGACGCGGAACTGCGGATCGAGATGCTTCCTGGGCGATATGCGCCGGAGTTCCGGTTTCGGACCGGGCATAAGTCGCAGGATGTGGTGGCTGAGTTGGAGCCGCAGATGACCGTGGTCCCGGTGGAAGCCGTGCCGATTGTGCCGGCGCTGCCGGTGGCGCAGGAGATTGTGGTTTCACGCAGGATGTTAGGTTCCGGGTGGGGCCGGATCACCCTTTCCGTGTTGGCCGTGGTGCTGATGCTGGTGGCGGCGGTGCAGTTTCTGCTGCGGCGGTCGGCTGTTGATGAGCTTTGGCAGCCCCTGCTGGGGTCGTCGCGGGCGATGCTGATCTGCGTGCCTACGGGTGCGGGCAGGTACAAGGGGCCGGCTCCGCTGGCGCCGAGCGAGGAGGCGCCGGAGGGGGAGAACGGGTTTCCGACGTCTACGTTCTGGCTGCACCAGGCGCTGGGCGAGAATATTGTGTACTCGGATATGCTGGCGTCGCTTAAGGTGGCAAATGTTTTAGCGATGCGGCATCGGGATTTCCGGGTGATGCTGAACACGGGGACGACGTTCGACGATCTGCGGCAGAGTCCGGCGGTGCTGATCGGCGGGATGGACAACCAATGGTCGATGCAGACGATTTCGGCACTTCGGTTTGGGTTTGCGGGGAGTCCAGCGGGGGACCGGTACTGGATTTCGGACACACAGCATCCGCAGAGTCGACAGTGGACGCTGGACTTGACGCAGCCGGTGGACGCGGTGAAGAAGGATTACGCGGTGATTGCGCGTGTGCACAACGAGCAGACGGGGCAGGCGGAGTTTGTGATTGCGGGGATCGGGATGACGGGAACGGCGGCGGCCGGGGAGTTTGTGAGTGACGAGCGATGCGCGGCCGAGCTCCGGAAACAGATTGGACCCGGCTTCCGCGATCGAGACTTTGAAGCGGTGCTGAGCACCGATGTCATCAATGGCGTGGCCGGGTCCCCGAAGATTGTTGCCGTTTACTCGTGGTGAGTGACGGCGGTTTCGGTTTCCGCTTCTTCTACGCTTTCCTGTACGGACTTTTGTTTGGTTGAGATGGCGGCCTTTTCCTTGATTTTGGGAAGGGTGGGAGCTGCCTGCTTCGCGGGGATGGAATCTGGCGGAGCGGTCAGGGATTTGAGCTTCCAGCCGCCGGCTTCAGCGGTTTTGACGAGGTTGGCGACGATGGCCGTGGGATTGGCTGCGGGCGCTGCAAGGAGTGCGGGGAGAGTGAGCCAGGTGAGGAGCTCTTCGAAGCGTTCCTTGTTGACGTACTCTTCGCCGAAGGCTCCGGTGACGCCGGCGAGCCAGCGGACATCAGGGTCTGCCCAGAAGGATTCGGTGGAGAGCTCAGCCTGGGTGAACGGCTTTTCGGTGTGTTGGAGGAGGATGCGGACCTGGGCTGCGGCGCGCCATCCGGATTCCCCTTCGAGGCCAACGTGGCAGAAGGCGTCGGCGAGGGCGGGCCGGAGGTTGAGCCGGTCAAAGAGCTGGAAGGTGTCGAGTCCGGTGGGCAGGGTTCTGAAGACGAGGTAGCCGAGGACCGGGGCCCATACCTTTGCGGTTGCGGAGTTGGCGGAGGGCAGGACGGCGGAGGCGGCAGGCTGGAGTGTTTTGGGGAAGAGCGCGGTGCGGGCGGGAAGCTGGAGCGCGGCCTGAGCGAGCGTTAGAGTGGCGTTGGCCGATGCGGGCAGAGCTTCTTCGTCGGTGACGGGCGGGATGGCGGGAGAGGAGTAGCCTGCGTCCCACATCTCGATGATCTTGTCGGCGACGGTTTTGGTCTTGATGACGAACTCGTCGAGGCCCGGGTTGGAGGCTGCCGCGGTTTTGGCTGGAGGCGCGGCGAAGGTGGCGAGGGTTTCCGGGCTGATGGCCTGCTTGAGGACCTCCATGAGGGGGCGGAGGCGAAGCTGCGAGAGCGATTCCTGAACGCTCCAGACTCCGGAGCCGTTGAGGACGTCGCAGAGGAGGTCCCAGGGCTCGGCGGCGGTGGGCTGAAGCTCGCGCCAGTGGAGGAGGGCGACGTGCTGGTAGCCGCGGAGGGGCATGGAGAGGCCGTGGTCGCGGAAGTCGGAGGCGCGGCGGAGGAATTCGAGTCCGGCGACGTCGTCCCGGAAGCCGATGATGAGGGAGTTGTCCCCTGGGAGGGAGAGACCGGTGGCAAGGCTGGTCTGCTGAAGGGCTCCGGAGCCCTTGTCGAGGTAGCCGACGGAGGTGTGGATGGTGCCGATGGTGGACTGGTAGGAGTTGTTATAGAGGATGACGCCGCGATCGTTGCCGTGCCGGTTGGAGTAGGCGAAGACGTTTTCATCAACTGCGCCGTGGTCGTTCCAGAAGTCGTACATGACGAAGTAGGTGCTTTCGGCGAAGAGGCGGCGGTTTTTGAGCAGGGGCGCGATGAGGTGCTGGTGTCGGGCGACGAGGTTTTCGTCCTGGGTTTCGTTGACGCGCGCCTCCTTGAAGTCCATGCCGTAGCGCTCGGTGAAGCCCTCGACCTGGCCGTGGCCGAACATGGGGAGACCGGGGAGGGTGGCGAGGAGGACGGAGACGCCGAAGTACTTGTCGCCTGAGCCGAACTGGTCGATGGCGGTGCGCTCGTCTGGGTTGGACATGAAATTGACGTAGCGCTTGAGGATGTCGGGGTCGAACTCTACTGTTTTCTTGAGGTAGGAGCGGTACTTGGCGTTTTCCTCGTCGCGCAGCATGTTCATGAAAGCGCTGTTGTAGACGCGGTGCATGCCGAGGGTGCGGACGAAGTAGCCTTCGAGGAGCCAGAAGGCCTCGGCGAGGAGGAGGGTTCCGGGGACCTCGGCGGCGACGCGGTCGACGACCTCGCGCCAGAACTCGTTGGGCATGAGCTCGTTGAACTGCTCGTCGGAGAGGGCGTCTTCGGCGCGGGAAGGGATGGAGCCACCGGCTCCGGGGAGGGGGAACCAGAGGCGCTGGACGTGGCGCTTGGCGAGGACCATGGCGGCGTCGAAGCGAATGATGGGGAAGCGGCGGGCGACGTTGAGGATGACCTGGGTGACGTATTCGCGGACGGCGGCTTTTGAGTAGTCGAGCTGCGCGGTGTCGTTCCAGGCGAAGGTGGTGCCGTCGTTGCCGTGATACATGAAGCGCGTGGTGCCCTGCTGGTGGTGGCGGATGCGGAAGACGACGGCGGCGTCGGACTGGTCGTAGTAGTGGTCTTCGACCTTGATTTCGACGCGGCTGTCGGCGGAGAGGTCGGGGCCCTCGAAGGTGTAGGAGGGGAAGGGGCTCTCCCAGCGGGAGATGAACATGTCGGGCTGCTCGATGACCCAGGTGGAGTCGATGCCCATGTGGTTGGGGACCATGTCCGAGGCGAGACGGAGGCCGGCGCGCGCGGCGCGGTCGCGGAGGTCGGCGTAGGCGGATTCGCCGCCGAGGTCGTCGGCGATGCGGTAGTCCATGAGCGAGTAGGCGGAGGCTACGGCGTCTGCGTTGCCACAGAGGCGCTTGACGGTGCGGGAGGCTCGGCTACGCTCCCATAGACCGATGAGCCAGAGGCCGGTGATGCCGCGGGTTGCGAGGATCTGGAGCTCTTCGTCGGGGATCTGGTCGAGACGGTGGATGTGGCGGAGGTACTTTTTCGAAAGCTGTTCAAGCCAGACGTAGGTGTTCTTGGCGATGAGGACGACGGTGGGCATCCATGCCTGATCGGCACTGAAGGCCTCGTACTCATTGAGGGGGGCCTGGTAGCCCTCGGCGTAGCGGCGTCGGCGGACGCCGTCAGGGCCGGTGACCCACTCGCTTTCGAAGCCGGTGAACTCGTCGCCCTCGAAGCCTTCGCTGTTGCGGCCGGCGGCATCCTGTGGGCGGTATTTGCCTGGTCCGGCGGGGTGGAAGCGCATCCAGACGGCGATTTCCTCTTCGCGCAGGGTGTCAATGGCGAGCAGGACGCGCTTGATCTCTTCACCGAGGTAGGGGGACCAGCGCTCGCGGATGAAGTCGAGCTGGCCGGTGAGGGAGTCGGGCGAGGCGAGCATGGGGGCGCGGAGGGCATCGAGGAGGCTGCCGAGGCCGGGGGCGATGGGGGGACGTGAGAGAAAGAAGTCGGGGAGGGCGGAGGTGACGCCCTGGTAGGCGGTCTGCTGCTTGAGCGGGCCGTCGTCGAAGAGGATTTTGAAGGGCTGGAAGGCGGGATTGCTGTTGGCGAGCCAGAGGAGGATGAGCTCCTCGAAGGCGGCTTCGCTGTTGGGCATGCCTTCGGTTGAGAGGTCGAGCCACTGGGCGGCGGTGAGGTCCTTGCGGAAGATAGTGGAGTTGGGGAACTGCTCGGTGAAGCGGAGAAGGAGGCGCTCCATTTCGACGGGCTTGATCTGGGAACGGAAGAACTGGACGGCCTCGGTGAGGACGGCGGGGTCGATTTCGGTGCGGTAGCGTGCGATGAGGGCGTGGCTGAGCTCGTCGATGAGTCCCATGGCAAAGAGTGCGGCGCCGTGGATGGTTTTTTCGGGGGCGGCGTCCGCTCCCTGGAGCTCGTTCAGCCGCTGGGCGAGCTTACGGCTGGCCGCAACGTTGGCGAAGACCACGTTTCCGTTGAAGCTAAATAGCAGATCGTCGACATCCAGCCGTTCCCGGATGCTTTTGGAAATGTGGAACTCCATCTATATGCTCCTTCCGGAACCTGTCCCGGTTATACGCTAGCTCGTGGTCGCCAAGGTGACGAAATTCGATGCACAAGTGGCCGTGAGGCAATCTCAAGCTGGATTACCTACAAGGCCTTGAGGTTTCTTGACGGTCTCAAGTGAAGGGATGCAAACGCGGCCCCACAAGTTTGTTGCCTCGGATGAGTGAAGCGGGGCGTCTGTCTTTGATTTTATCTGGCGTCGAGGTCGAGGGAGTAGACGTCGCCGGTTCCGAGGCGGGAGCGGACGATGGGCCGGCCATCGGGGGTGAGGCCGCAGAAGAAGTAGTCGGCTGTTTCTCCGTCGCTGAAGTTGGAGAGGTTTGCGAGTTCTTCGAGGTGGCCGTTGGCGAGCTGGACGCGGTAGATGGGCTGAGTTTCAGCCTGTGCGGCGTGGAAGATGATGGATTTGCTGTCGGCGGCCCAGACGGGATCGGCGACGGAGGTGTCGGCGAGGGTGCGCCAGGTGGAGGTTGTGACGTTGAAGAGCATGAGGCGGCGCTGGTCGAGGGTGATGGCGAGGATGGATCGTCCGTCGGGGGACCAGCGCGGGCTGAAGAGACCTTCAGAGCCGGGGAGGGGGGAGACTTTGTGGGTGCGGAGGTCGAGGAGCTGGATGCCGCGTGGGCCGTCCTCCTTGCCCATGATGTCGGTGATGCGGCCGAAGGCGATCTGCTGGGCGTCAGGGGACCAGGTGGGGTCGGCCTCGTTGCGGGATTCGGAGAGCAGCTTGACGGGGGTTCCGCCGTCGGGGGCGACGGTGTAGAGACTCCAGGCCTGGCCGGGCTCGTGGGCCATGAGGGCGATCTGCCTGCCGTTGGGTGCCCATTGGGCGATGAAGACTTCAAAAGAATCGGGTGTGACCTGGATACGTTCGGTGCCGTCAGGGCGGGCGCGCCAGAGGCGTCCCTGCTGGTCGGTCCAGAGGACCCAGGCGAGATCCTGCGAGTACTGGATGCGATTGGCTTCAGAGAGGAATTTTTGCTCGGGGACGAAGGTGGCGCGCTTCTGGTCGAACTCGAGGAGGGTGGACTGGATTTCGAGGCCGATGAAATAGATCCGATGTCCGAGGTGGGATGTCGCAGGGGCGACGAAGGAGAGGGGGCCGTTGGTGATCTGGAGGGGGTCGGAGGCGTCGTTGCCGGAGAGGCGCCAGAGGTCGCTGGACCCGTGGGCGTTGGCCTGGAAGACGAAGTATCTGCCGTCTCCGGTCCAGGCTCCGCAGCAGGGTGAGCCGCCCTGGGTCCAGCCGGCGAGGAGCTGGGTTGCGCCGTGTCCATCCTGGCCGGTCTGCCAGAGGGCGAGGGTGTGGTCGATGGGGTCGAGCAGGGTGAAGCGGAGGAGATTGCCGGCGGGAGCCCAGCGCATCCAGAAGGCGCGGCCGGGCAGGCTGGCGAAGGGCCGGGTGCTGCCGTCCTGCATGCGGTAGACGAAGAGCTGGTTTCCCGCGGCGTAGAGGACGGACTTCCCGTCGGGCATCCAGGTGGCGTCGTGCGCCACTATATTAGATAGGCGTAAAGCGCTGCCCCCGGCGGTGGGGACGATCCAGACGGGCTGCTCGGACTCGGGTGAGAGGTGGCTGCGGAGGAGGAGGCTGCCGCCATCGGGCGAGAGATCGCCAAGCATGGGGGAGGGGATCTCGCTGGGCATGGCGAATGGGCTGACTTCGCCTGTGTGCACGTCGACCTGAGCCATTTCTGCGCGGCCGTGGGAGATTTGGGAGGTAAAGATGCGCAGGCCGTCGGTGACCGCGGTGGGGAGGCTTTCCATGGTCTGGATACCGGGCGCGATGCGACGGGAGTGGGTGAGGCGTTCGATACGGGGGAGAGGCAGGCGCTGGCGGCTGCCGAACCAGTATCCGGCAAGGACTGCGCCCAGGATGGCGATGAGCGCGGCGAGGAGGAGAAGTTGGGTGGGCCGGCTTGCTTTGGCTGGGTTGAGGGGGAGGGGGGAGTGAGCCGATTGAAGCGGCGCGGGAGGAAGAACTTCCTCTGCAACGGGAGCCGGATCGATGGGATGCAGCGTGATGGCGAGTTCCGATGCTGCAGGGGCGACGGTGACGGGCGCGATGAAGCGGTAGCCACGACGGGAGAGGGTTTCGACGAAGCGTGGATTGTCTGCGGAGTCCCCGAGGGCCTCGCGGACTTTATTGATGGCGGTGCCGAGGGACTGGTCGAAGTCTCCCGCGGCCTGCTTGCCCCAGACGCGTGTGTGGAGCTCTTCACGGGAGAGGACTTCGCCTGGGCGCTCGAGAAGAGCGGCGAGGACGCGGAAGGGCTGGCTCTGGAGCTTGACGCGGTGGCCTGATTTCCAAAGCTCTCCGGTGTGCAGGTCGGCTTCAAACAAGCCGAATCGAACCCTCGTCGCTGTCTCGCCTTGCCCGGTCATGCAGATCCCAACGGGAGATTACCACGGAGGTATAAGTCGAGGTAAGGCCCGGGTGTGGGATGCGCGAATGCGCGGCAACGTTGCGGGGCGGTGACTTTTTGCGCGGTATGGTAGTTGAGGAGAGACGTTATCTCGTTGCATTGAAGGGTCTTAGCTGTTGAGGTTCTGAAAAGGGAAAAACTATCCAGAGACTATTGACTGTGTTGAGGCGGAACGTCGAGTGTGTTGGTCGGCCGCTGAATCAGGGTTTCATCAGCGGCCATTTCCGGAAGGCCACTTTCGAATTACCTGCTGGACAAAGACTTAAACAGTCGAGGAGAATCACATGTCTTCCCCTAACTCCCCTATCGGCACCCGCGCGCGCGGGCTGGCACTTGCGGCGGCGCTCTGCGTTGTCCCGGCCACGTTTCACGGTACGATGCATGCCCAGACGGACACGGCTCGCGTTACCGGCCTGGTGACGGACCAGACCGGAGCTGCTGTTCCGGGCGCAACGATTACCATCACCGATCTCGATGACAACTCCACCAAGGTTCTGACTGCGAACGGAAGCGGCGAATTTACCGCGAGCGCACTCAAGCCGGGCAAGTACAAGGCTGAGCTGAAGGCGCAGGGATTCACCTCCGAGGTTCAGAACTTTTCGCTGGATGTGTCGCAGGTCCAAGAGCTGAACTTCAAGCTTGCGATCGGCGGCGAGAGTACCGTCGTCAATGTGACAGACGCGGCTCCGCTGGTTGAGACGACGACTTCTTCGACCGGAATCGTGATTCAGGATCGCGAGCTTTCGGACCTGCCGTTGAATGGCCGCAACTTCTCGCAGCTTGCGCTGCTGGCGCCGGGCATTACGCGCGGGCAGGCCGGCAACTCGTCGACGGGTTACACGCCGGGCCACCAGCAGCCGGTGGAGACGATCCGCTATAACGACACGGGCGGTGCGGGTCTGGCGGCGAACGGACTTCGTCCGCAGGCGAACAACTTCCTGCTGGACGGGCTGGACAACAACGAGTCGCTGGTGAACACGATTGTGGTGTTTCCGCCGGTTGAGGCGATGAGCGAGTTCCGGGTGACGAACACGCTGGCACCGGCGGAGTTTGGCCGGGCGGGCGGTGCGATTGTGCAGGCCGCGGTGAAGTCGGGTACGAACTCGATCCATGGATCGGCGTTTGTGTTCGATCGCGACCAGCACGTGGGCAGCGCGAGCGGCAACTACTTTACGCCGACGCAGGCACCGATCCCGAATCACCGGTTGATCTTCGGCGGCACGCTGGGCGGACCGGTGTGGAAGGACAAGATTTTCCTGTTTGGCGACTACCAGGGTTCACGTTTTACGCTGCCGAACGGAAGCCCGACGATCAACACGGTTCCGACGGCGTTGATGCGCACGGGTAACTTCAGCGAGCTGCTGGGTTCGGGCCAGACGACGGTTCCGACGATCTACAACGCGGCAAATCCGAACAACTATAGCCCGACGGGCTGCACGGCGTTCACGACGGTGCATGGCTACACGGTGACGACGCAGGCGCAGTTGAATGCGACTCCGGATAACGGCGCGATCTTCGATCCGACGACCTGCGCGCAGTTCGGTTCGATCTCGGCTCCGAACGTGATTCCTGCGACGCGGCTGAACAAGGTTGGGTTGAACTATCTGAATGCATTCCCGACGGCGAATCGTACACCGATCAACAACGTCATCAACAATTATCAGAACCAGCAGGTGACGGAGTTGAAGTACAACGACTTCGACGTTCGCATGGACTTCCATGTGTCGCAGAAGGATACGGTCTTCGCACGGTACAGCTACGCGCAGGATAATCAGACGCTGACGACTGCGCTGTCGACGCTGCCCTCGGGTTTCGGTGCGGGAAGCAACAACACGCATCCACGCGAGGCGGGCGGCGGCTATGACCGTGTGATCACGCCGAACATTGTGAATGAGTTCCGCTTTGGTTACACACGGCCGTTCTATGGCTACATCAACCCGGACAATGGGACTCCGCTGTCGGCGAACCTGGGGATTCCGAACGCGAATCGGAACTCGCTGCTGGGCGGTATCTCGCTTATCGGTGGAGGCAACACGCAGATCAGCTACACGGGCGACGGTGGTCCGTACGAGGTTCCGCAGAAGACGTACCAGTTCTATGATTCTGTGACCTGGAACCGCGGGGCTCACACGATCAAGGGTGGCGCGAATATCATCAGCCGCGAGGTTGACTTTTTCCAGGCACAGTACAACGCAAAGGGATTCTTCAACCTGAATGCGTCGGACTATACCGGGTATGAGGTTTCGGATCTGGCGGCGGCGTTTGTCGATAATTATTCGATCTCGAACCCGACCGGCTACTACCAGACGAAGTCGTGGGAGACGGGCTATTTCGTGCAGGATGACTGGCGCGTGAACCGCAAGCTGGTGCTGAACCTTGGCGTCCGTTATGACCTGTACACGCACCCGTATGAAGCGAACGACCGTCAGTCGAACTTTGACCTGGCGACGAGCACGTTGCAGGTAGCGGGTCAGAACGGCAACTCGCGTTCGCTGATCAACACGAACTTCAACAACTTTGCACCGCGCATTGGGTTTGCTTTCGATCCTTATGGCAATGGCAAGACGACGATTCGTGGTGGGTACGGTATCTACTACTTCCTCGATCGTGGTGGTGTAGGCAACCAGTTGTCGAACAATCCGGACTTCAACGGCGCTTCGCAATATACGTCGGCGACGGGTTATCGCATTTCGCTTTCGGGTGCTGCGCCGCAGGTCACGAACCCGCCTCCGGGTCCTTATGCCGGCAACCAGAGCGAGGCTGCGACGGGTGGCCTGCCTGCGGCTGCGGTGACGGTGAGCGAGACGGCTCCGAGGAACGCCAATGTGATCGCGTATCCGAAGAACTCTCCTACGTCGATGATCCAGCAGTACAACATGCAGATCGAGCAGCAGTTGGACAACAACACGATTGTGAACATCAGCTATGTCGGCACGAAGGCTGATCACCTGTTCAACGACATCAACTACACGGGTCCGCAGATTGCGACTGGCAACAAGTTCTACCAGGCTCAGGGGTTGAACGTGACGCTGGATGCGACGACGGGCACCTCGCACTACAACGGTCTGCAGGCACGGGTAAACCGTCGCCTGGTGAACGGGCTGAACTTCACGGCGGCTTACACGTGGTCGCACTCGACCGATGACTCGACGGGCGCGTTCTCGCCGGAGGGCGCGGGTTCGGTGCCGATCGATGCGTCTGGACCGCGGCTTGATCTGAACCGTGGCAACTCGGATAACGATGAGCGTCACTTCTTTACGGCGTCGATGCTTGCGGAGCTTCCGTTCGGGCGCGGCAAGATGTTCGGTTCGCATATGAATCGTGGTCTGGACTACCTGGTTGGTGGATGGCAGGTTTCGCCGTTCCTGATCTTTGGCAGCGGGACTCCATTTGATATCAGCATCGCCGGTGGGAGCGTGTTTACACGTCCTGATTACAATGGCGGTGGTCCGCTGTTGCTGCACCCGACCGCGGCCAATGGGTATCAGTTTGTGAACCCGGCTGTGTTCACTGCACCTCCGGTGAATGCTTCGGGCAACTACACGCGGCTTGGCACGGTGCATCGGAACCAGTTCTACGGGCCTGGCTACTCGTCGGTGAACCTGTCTGTGTTCAAGGGCATACCCATTACCGACCGGATCAAGAGCGAGCTTCGTGGTCAGGTGTACAACCTGGATAACTCCCCGGCGTTCCTGAACCCAGCGAACACGCAGCTGAACCCGACCAACAATGCGAGCTTCGGTATTTTGAACGAGACTCGTTATCGCAGCGAGCGTGAACTGGAACTGGCATATCGTGTCACGTTCTAAGCAAGCCTAACCCGCAGGGACCGCCGTCGCATGGCTTGAACTGCATGCGGCGGCGGTGTTTCACCGGTTTACTTTTCAGGGGTTACAGACAAGTCGAAAGAAGATCGTTCTGAGTTGATATGAATACTCTCCGCAGCATCAAGTGCGCTTTTGCTTCCGTTCTCTTAGCCACGTTGGCGGTCTGCGCCTCAGGCCAGACTGCCAAGCCGGTTATTACAAAGATCGACCCACCGAACTGGTTTACCCAGCTACCGGACTCGCTTCTGCTGGTGCATGGGGAGCATCTTGAGAATGCGAAATTCTCTTTGCAGCAAACGCATGCGAAGTTTGGGAGTCAAGCGATTTCGCCCAATGGACACTGGGCTTTTCTGACGTTTGCGACCGGGTCTGCGAAGCCTGGAACGTTCGAGATTGTTGCGAAGAATAGCTTTGGCACTGTTTCGGTGCCTTATACGTTGAGCCAGCGCCGGCCGGTGGCCGAGCAGCCGAAGGGCTTCAATGCGGCGGATGTGATGTACCTGATCATGCCGGACCGGTTTGCTGATGGAGACCCTGCGAACGATAAGCTGGCGGACTTCAGGGACGTGGATGATCGGAGCAAGTCGCGGGCTTATCATGGTGGCGATCTGCGCGGGATTGAGCAGCACCTGGATTATTTGAAACAGATGGGCGTGACGACGATCTGGACTACGCCGCTTTATGACAACAGTCTGAACCAGCATGGGGACACATATCACGGTTATAGTGCTACGGATATGTATGGGGTAGATCCACACTTTGGGACCGTGGCCGACTACAAGGCGCTGTCGGATGCGGCGCACGCGCGTGGTTTGAAGATTGTGCTGGATACGGTACCAAATCACGTGGGACCGGCTACGCCTTGGGCAAAGGATCCGCCGATGCCGGACTGGCTGCATGGTACGCCGGCGGATCATGTGAGTGTCAAGGATGACTACAGGTCGGTGGT
This sequence comes from Lichenicola sp., assembly GCA_964658635.1. Lineage (GTDB taxonomy): Bacteria > Acidobacteriota > Terriglobia > Terriglobales > Acidobacteriaceae > Edaphobacter. The sequence continues at coordinate 20,201 of CAZZZP010000048.1, forward strand.
CGATCCGGATGCAGCCGCGGCAAGGCGTCACGTGTTTCTGGATGGATGGTTTGCGAATGTGCTGCCGGACCTGAACCAGGACAACCCTGTGGTGGCGAAGTACCTGGTGCAGAATGCGATCTGGTGGATTGAGACCGCGGGACTGGATGGGCTGCGCATCGACACCTTCGCTTATGTGCCGCGCAGCTTCTGGCAGATGTACAACAAGGAGCTTCACAGGCTTTATCCGAAGCTGACGGATGTGGGTGAGATCTTCAATGGGGAGCCGCCTATCCCGAGCTTCTGGGCTGGTGGACGGTTGAATACGGGCAGTGACGGGACGTATGACACGGGGCTCGATACGCCGTTTGATTTTCCAATTCAGTTTGCGCTGCGGCGGACGTTGAACCAGCATGAGCCGATGACGGAGATTGCGGATATTCTTCGGCAGGACTCGTTGTACCCGCACCCGGAGCGGCTGGTGACGTTTCTGGGCAACCATGACACGCCGCGATTCATGAGCGACAAGGGAGCTACTCCGGGGTCGCTGCATCTTGCGTTCGGGCTGCTGGCGACGCTGCGTGGGACGCCGCAGATCTATTACGGGGATGAGCTTGCGATGAAGGGCGGGGAAGACCCGGATAACCGGCAGGATTTTCCTGGCGGGTTTGAAGGCGATGGGGCGAATGCGTTTACCCAGGGCGGGCGAACGGATGAGCAGCAGCAGATGCAGACTTGGCTAACGACGCTGTTGCAGATGCGTGTGCATACCCCGGCGCTTACGGGCAGGCAGCAAGTGACGCTGTTTGCGGATAAGAGTTCACTTGCGTTTGTGCGTGGACAGGATTTGAAGCAGGGGTGTGCGGCTGCGCCTTCAGAGAGCCGGGTGCTGGTGGTGGTGAATGACGATGGTGTGGCGCGTGATGTGGCTGTGCCGATATCGAGCGCGACACTGGCTGGCTGCAGCAGATATACTTCGTTGATTCCGAAGGGGCCCCTGGTTGAGGTTTTGCCGAACGAACTGAAGGTGCACCTGTCTGCGCAGGAGATTGGTATCTTCAGCGCGCAGCCATAAGTTTCGATTTTTTCCCTAAACTACGAACGAACTGAACGGGAGCCCGACCTTGTCACGCATCTCTGTTGTTTCAGCCTTATTTGCTTCGCTGGCCGGTGCCGCTGTTTCGGCGAGCGGTCAGAGCGTCGCTTTGCAGCCGACCGCGAGCGGATTCAGTCTTTCGAGTACGACGGTCACGCTGCGGGTTGATGCGTTGCGGCCGGATGTGCTGCGGGTTCGAATGTATCCCGCGGGCAAGCCGGCAGAGGATGCTTCGTGGGCCGTGTTGCCGGAGGCGCGTACGGCGCATGCAGAGGTGAAGGCGACTCCGGATGGATTTACTACATCCGCACTGAAAGTGTCTGTGACGCCGGATCTAAAAGTAACGGTGAGTGATCTTGCAGGCAATGTGCTGCAGAGTGATGCGACTCCTGTGGCCTTTGAGGGCAGTGGGTTTCGTGTAAACAAGGTCAAGACGGCGGAGGATCACTTTTTCGGGCTGGGTGACAAGCCTGGACCGCTGGACCGGGTGAGCGAATCATTTGTGATGTGGAACTCGGATACGTTCGGGTGGCAGGAGTCGACGGACCCGATCTACAAGTCGATTCCGTTTTTCCTGGAGATGCGGGGCGGCCGAGCGATCGGTGTGCTGTTCGATAACACGTACCGCAGCTTCTTTGATTTTGGGCATGAGCGGACGGATCGTTTTTCTTTCTCCGCACCGGATGGTCCTCTTGATTATTACCTGATGTATGGGCCTGAGCCACGCAAGGTGGTGAGCTCGTATGCGTGGCTGACGGGGCCCACGCCGCTGCCTCCGCTGTGGTCTCTGGGCTTTCAGCAGTCGCGTTACAGCTATTATCCGCAGGCCCGGGTGGAGGAGGTCGGCGCGCGGCTGCGGGCAGATAAAATTCCGGCGGATGCGATCTATCTCGACATCGACTACCAGGATAAGAATCGTCCGTTTACTGTCGACAAAAGTGGGTTCCCGGACTTTGAAGGGATGATCAAGCGGTTGACGGCGGAACAGCTTCATACCGTACTGATCACCGATCTGCATATCGCGCATCTGCCGAACCAGGGATATGCACCTTATGACACCGGGGAAGCGGGCGATCATTTTGTGAAGCGTAATGGTGCCGAGTACGTGGGTCCGGTGTGGCCTGGGCCTTCGGTGTTTCCGGATTTTACGCAGGCTGAATCGCGCAAGTGGTGGGGCACGCTTTACAAGCAGTTCGCGAGTGAGGGTGTGTCGGGCTTTTGGAATGACATGAACGAGCCGGCCGTGTTCACGTATCCGACGAAGACGATGCCTGAGGATGTGCAGCACCGCATCGATGAGCCGGGTTTTGCCAAGCGGACTGCAGACCATCGCGAGATTCACAACGTGTATGGGATGGAGAATTCGCGCGCGACGTGGGATGGATTGCTGGCGCTTGAGCCGAACGTGCGACCGTTTGTGTTGACGCGTGCGAGCTATGCGGGTGGGCAGCGGTATGCGGCTACCTGGACCGGCGATAACTCCTCGACATGGAATCATCTGCGGCAGACGACACCGCAGTTGCTGAACCTGGGGTTGAGCGGTTTCTCGATGTCGGGCGCGGATGTGGGCGGGTTTGCGGGTTCACCTTCGCCTGCGTTGCTGACGCGCTGGCTGATGCTGGCAGCGTTTCAGCCGATCGATCGCGATCATGCGGCGAAGGGGACGCGTGACCACGAGGTGTGGGTGGATGGGCCGGAGCAGGAGAACATTCGCCGGCACTCTATCGAAGAGCGTTACCGGTTGATGCCGTACCTGTATACGACTGCTGAAGAGACGTCGCGTGACGGGATGCCGATTGTACGTCCGCTGTTTCTCGAGTTTCCTCATGCGACGGCGGATGGTCATCCGTTTGATCTCGATGCGGGGAACGAGTTTATGTTCGGGCCTTCGATCCTGGTGGCTGATAATCCTTCGCCTGAGGAGGTTGCGCCGTACGAGGTTCACCTGCCGGGTGGCGTCTGGTATGACTACTGGACGGGTGAGCGGCTGGATCGCGGGAGTGCAGCGGTCACGGCGCGTGATCTTGAGATTCGCGATGCATCGGCTCAGTTGAAGCCGATCATGGTGCATCCAGGGCCGGCTGATCTGCCGGTGTATGTGCGGGCTGGAAGCATTATCCCGATGGCTCCTTTGACGCAGTCGACGAGCGAGACGCCGAATGGACCTTTGACTTTGAGGGTGTTTCCGGGGAGCGATTGTCAGGGTGAGGTCTATGTCGATGATGGGAAGTCATATGACTTTCGCAAGGGGGAGTTTCTTCGGCAGAGATTTACTTGTGACGTTGCAGCCGATGGATCTGTAACAGTGAATGTCGCAGCACGGGAAGGGAAGTATAAGCCCTGGTGGTCGGCTTACCGGGTTGAAATTGTTGGCAAGACCGCATCGCCGCTGAAGGCGGAAGGGCACGCGGAGGCGCTGGAGCGGACGGGACTTGGTTATGCCGTGACGTTGAAGGATAAGGGCAAGGCAGAGCGGATTACGTTGCGGTGATTGATCAGGTGGGTGAGGGATGATTCGCTCCTCTTCAGCTGACAGCAAAAGCTTCGGTTGACTAGTCTTCTTCTTTCTCGATGACGCTGATACCGCCGTTGCGTTCGAGGACTGCGTAGTCGATCTTGTCGAGGGTGCTGATTCCCTTGGTGCGGGCCGAAGCCATGACGTCTTCGGGTGCGAGCTTCATGCCGGTCATGGCTTTCTGCTGCCATTCGCCGCGGCGGTAGAGCAGCACGGGTTTGCCGTCGATGATTGCGCTGAGCTTTGGCCACCTTGTCTTGGCGCCTGAGACGATGCGGTGCAGCAGGCCTACGGTGATGACGGCGAGGGTACAGTTGGTCATCGAACGATCGTGCCCGACGGTCGAGAGGATGATGACTCCGCCGATGAGGAAGACGATGACGAATTCGAAGAGGGTCATTTGCGCGCCGGGTCTGCGGGTGAGCACACGGACGGTGAGCAGAAGAAAGAAGTAGCCCGCGATGCAATGGAGGATGGTCGCCATCAGGGCACCACGACTACGCGGCGGTCGAGCATCTGGCCGCCCGGAACGCCCATCTGAAAGTGGTAGATACCGGGTGATGCGGGTTCGAGCGAGAGGCTGATGGTGGCGGGCAGGGTTGAGGCCGGGAAGGTATAGGTGACGCCGCCGCTACCGACTTCTGAACTCTCGGGCTGGGGCGCGATGCGCTGGTTGCCGAGTTCGTTGATGAGGCTGGAACTGACGAAGAGCTTGTATTTGCCTTCGCTGGCAGCACCTGATCCGAAGCCGACCTCGAGAGCGGCCGGAGTCATGGTGCGCTCGATGCGTTCATACTTGATGTGGAGCTGGCCGTCGGGCGTGGTGACCTGTTCCCGTGCGAACCATCCGCGGCCGAAGACTCCGAGCAGGTCGAGCACGAGTAAGATGGCGAAGAAGGACCAGACGAAGTTTTCGAACTTCCACCAGGTTTCCTGAAACTGCAGGTCCTCGCCCACGCTGATGGTGTTGTCGATCTTGTGTCCCAGATCTTCGACGGGTTTTGTCTGAACGCCATCCGGCATACTGAAACTCCCTATTTTTTTTTGGCGATCAGACTGATTTCGCCATTGCGTTCGAGGACTGCGGCGCCGACTTCGTCTATGGTCTTCATGCCCTGGTCGCGTGCCATGGACATGACGTCCGCGGGGACGATGCGCATCTGTTCGACGGTGCGAGTGCGCCACTTTCCCTGCTCGATGAGGACGAGCGGGGTGCCATCGAAGATGCGGGCGAGTCTCGATGATTTCGTGCGCAGCCAGACGATGGCGTAGTGGCAGCAGGCGACGGCGATGACCTGGCAGAAGGCATTGGCGGCCGAGACTTCATCGCCTACCATGCCGGTGAGCATGAGGCCGCCGAGGAAGAAGATGAGGATGAACTCAAAGGGGGTGATCTGTTTGCCTGGCCGACGACCTACGATCCGCACCATAAGGATGAGGAAGAGATAACCGAAGATCGCTCTAAATACGGCTGCCATGAGGACGCACCACGCTTTTCTGCAAGGTGTGATGTTGGCTTGGCGAAAAGGGTTCCTTCATGCGGCGAGGGCGTAGCAATTCGCCGGTGCGGGTATGTCCTGCCATGCACTGGAAACCAGGCGGGCAACCGGGAAGTTGATGCACGTTGTCATCTTCAGTTCCGATCTCTGCTTCCTGGGGGCAATGGTCATGCGACGCTGTGGCGTTCGCTGGTGCAGGCGAATGGCCTGGCGGAGTTCCACCTGCTGTTGAGCTGAACCGGTGGGCGTGTCTTTGAATGGGTTGAAGGTTCGGTGGATGCGGCGAACATGATGCTGTCGCTCGACGCGTGGATCTGCGGGCTGGTTGACATCGATACGGATGCCCGGTATCCGGCGCAGGGGCGTTTTGCTGTTGAGGTGGAGGGGCTGGAGATTGAGTTCAGGCAGATGCCGGTGCGGGATGTTGCTGCACTGGGCAAGAAGTTTGATGTGGTCATCTTGATGGGTGTGTTCTATCATCTGCGACATCTGCTGCTTGCGCTTGATTGGATTTATGAGCAGGTGGCGAAGGAGATGCTGATCTTTCAGGTCTGGAACCGGGTTCCGAGAAGGTTGTGAATCAGGAGCGGGACTATAACTTCAACGCACCGGCGCCGGTTGATGAACCTGGTTATCCGAAGATGCATTTTGTGGAGCTGAGCAGCTTGCACGATGAGACGAAGTGTGGATCCCGAACCGTGCATGCGAGGAGGCGATGCTGCGGTCGTTGGGTTTTGTTATTGAGTCGCAACCTGAAGACGCAATTCATCTTTGCCGCGGGTAGGCTGTTGGTATCCCTGCGGCCTGTCCCCATGCTGTTTATCCGAAAGGCTGATCACGTTGCACGATCCGTTACTTAGAGCTGGACTGCTCCTGCAGACACGCAGGATCCCGGATGCAAAGAACGCCTTTGAAGAAGCTCTCGCGCGTGGCATCGATGAGGACCGTTGCCGCGGTGAGTTGTGGCAGACGAATATGCTGCTGGGCGAGTTTGAGCCTGCGTGGCAGCATTCGGATGCGCTGCGGATGCGCAACTCGCCTGATCCGCATCGCTTCTGGCAGGGTGAAGCGATCGTGAACAAGCGGATCATTGTGCGCTGCCTGCACGGGTTTGGAGATGCGGTGCAGATGCTTCGCTATGCTCCGATGCTGGCGGAGCGGGCGGCACACGTGGTGTATGAGGTGCCTCCGCGGATGGTTGCGATTGCGCGCTGCTTTTACGGTGTCGATGATGTGATTACGTGGGGCGAGGATGCGCCGTCATCGCCGCCTGAGTGGGATGTGCAGATTGAGGTGATGGAATTGCCTTATGTTTTCCGAACGGTTGAAGGGGATTTGCCGATTGCGAAGCGATATGTCGACGTGCCCCTGCCTGCGATGCTGGATGCGGCGAACCGGATGGGAGAGCGGAAGCGGCGGCGCGTGGGTGTAGTGTGGTCGGCGGGCAAATGGAACCCTGAACGTTCGATACCATTTCAGTTGCTTGTGCCTGTGCTGCGGAATCCGAAGATCGAGTTCTGGAGCCTGCAGGGGCTGGACGCCGCTCCGCCGGCGGAGGACTGGTGGATGCATGACCAGGTTGCGATCACGGGTGATGGCATTCTGCCGCTGGCTGCAACGATTGCGAACCTGGACCTGGTGATCACGGTAGATACACTGGCGGCGCACCTGGCGGGCGCGCTCGATGTGCCTGCGTTGTTGCTTTTGCAGCATGCTGCGGACTGGCGCTGGATGCATAATCGCGTTGATTCACCGTGGTATCGGAGCTTGACTTTGATCCGGCAGGAGGCGGCAGGCGATTGGGAGTCGGTGATGAGCGTTGTAGAGAAGAAGCTTGCCGGTACGACTGCATGATGGGTCGAGATGGGCGTGCCTGGGACAAATATGACGCGTACCTGTTCGACCTCGATGGGACGTTGCTGCATTGCACGGACGCGGTCCACTCCATCGCATTCTGCGATGCGCTGACGGCAGTGGCCGGCCGCCCCTTGAATCTTGACGGGGTCGCAACGCATGGCAGCGTGGACGTCGCCATCCTGCGGGACGGTTTTTTGAAGGGCGGGGTGGGAGAAGATGTGTGGCGTCCGCGGCTGACCGAGATTCGCGAGCGCATGTGTGAGCAGGTTCGCAACAATCGCGAGGAGCTGCGGATCGAAGTGCTGCCGTCTGCCCGGGATCTGCTCGGGCACCTGCGTGGTTGTGGGGCGATCCTGGGGACGGCGACAGGGAATCTTGAGGGGATTGGTATGACCAAGCTGGAGCACTGCGGGCTTCTGAATTTCTTCGATTTTGGCGGATACAGCGATGCGCATGAGACGCGTTCCAGTGTGTTTGCGGCTGCTTTGAAGAAGGCTCGCGAACTGACGAGTGAAGATGCGGCGATCTGTGTCTTTGGTGATACGCCTTCCGATATTGAGGCCGCAAGAGCCAACGGGCTGGATGTGTTTGCCGTGTCCACGGGAGTTTTTTCGTTTGAAGATCTGGCGGCTTTTGGGCCGACGCGCTGCCTGCACACGCTGACAGAGTTGCTAACGGCGTAGGCCGGCTGCGATGGTTTAGCCTCGCGGGCATCGTATTCGGAGGTGGGCTCGGAGAGGATGCGCTTGCGAGCCTGCGTGCCGATGCGGCCGCGTTCGTCGTGGGGCATGTGTTTGAGAATATCGACCACGTCTTCGGGATCTTCCAGGAGCTTGCGGGTGAAGCGGCTGGAGGAGTGGAAGGCTGGATGATCGGTGGGCCGACGTCATCGAGGCGCCTGACGTTGCGGTTCCACGTGCCGTCGTCGGGCTACTGCGGGCGTGCGGCAGGGAATTCGCGTGCGGGCAGGTGTTGCGCGGGGCTGTCCAGCAGGTCTGCCCGCAACGTATGCGCAAGGTAAGCGATAGGATCGCTAGCTGGCATAGGCCATCCGTGGTGGAGGAAGAAGTTGCTCAGGTCTGGCTACGAGGCTGGTGTAAAGGTCGAAGTAGGCATCGACCATGACTGAGCTGGAGAGTTCGAGAGCACGGGCGCGGCTCATCAATTGGGCGCAGCGAAGCTCGTTGCCGCTGGTCACAAGACGATTGAGAATGTTCTGCAACTCCGTGCGTGAACGATAGAAGATGGCGGACTCGCCCCAGACTTCGCGGAGAGACGGAATATCGTTTGCGACGACGGCGCAACCGCAGAGGGCGGCCTCAAGGGGTGCGAGGCCGAAGGGCTCATAGATCGATGCGGCGATGTAGACGCTGCTGAAGCTGAACAGTATCCTGATCTCTCTTTCGCCGAGCGCACCCTGGCCGTTCAACTGGTCGAGCCTGGTTTCGCCCGCGAGGACGACGGGCATGGCGGAGTCGAGATTGTCGAGCGCGGTGAGACCTTTTGCCTCGTCCCAGCGCCGGCCTACAGAGACCGCCTGGAGGATGCGATCGCGCGCGGGCTCGGAGGAGCAGGTTAGCTTGCGTCCATTGAAGATGACCTTGATTGCGGCCTCGTCCACCTGCGGGAAGCCACGCCTGAGTGCGCCCGCCATCCACCGGGTGGGTGCGACTACGGCTGAGGATCCCGTGAGGCCATTCTGGACGAGCATGCGATAGCGGGAGAGCCATTCTGACTCTTCCAGGCCCTGTGGGCGGCAGGCCTCGGCCCAGCTGAGAACGTCGCTGTGAGCAGTGAGCACTTTGGGGATGTTGACGGGGAGGGCGCCGAAGCAGAACTGGTTGGTGTGGAAGAGCTCTGCATCGAAGTCACGCGTGATGCGCAGCAACTCGGGCTCGGCTGCGGTGTAGGCTGCATGATTGCTGGTCATCCACTCAAGGGGAAGGTCGAGCGCGTGGAAGCGGAACCTTTGCCAGTACCAGGAGTTCATTTCGCCGCACCAAGTTGTTTGTGCCGGGGAGGGCATTCTTCCGAGGCTGACGAGGGCGACCGAGTGGCCGCGTTCGAGCAGGCCTGCGCAAAGCTCCTGGGTGAAGGTCCAGACTCCGCCGATGGTATCCGTAGTCAGCAGGATTCGCATGCCATCTCCCTCGAGTGCGCAGGCTTTGCTTCAAGCTGTGCAAGCGTCAGCGGCCGTTTGGACCGGATGCGGCATTTCATCTTCATTGCGGCTCGTCCTTCATCTGTGATGGACTCGATTCCGCATTCGAACGGAACGCAATGCGCGCGTGCGAGGAGCTCGATCGATTCTTTGTCCCAGAGATCGATATGCGTCTGGAAGCAAGTGGCTGCGGGACGCCTGGCTATCTCTTCGAGCAGTACTCGCACGTTCCTGCCCACTTCGAAGAACGTATCGATGAAATAAATGTAATCAACCCTGCGTGCGATGGGCTGGTTTATCTCTGCGATGAGGGCAAGGAGTTCGCGCTCGCGAATCTTGTTGTGGAGGAGTGTCTTGCGCTGGAGATGGTGGGCGCTGTTGCCGGGGAAGATGTGGTGCAGGTGCAGGTGGTGGTGCTGTTCGACGGGAAAGCTGGAGTCGTTGAGGGTTGCGCAGGCGCACGGGCAGAGCCGGAGGAGGTGGAACGGGGTTATCGGGGTGATTAGGAAGTCTTCATAAAAGGCGGCCAGGCGATTTTGAGCCTGGGCAGGGTTGAGGACGTCCATCCACGCGTCGATGAGAAGGACGTCGTGACCTGCGGCGCAGGCGACCCAACTGAGATTGAGCTTGACGTTCCAATGCGAAAGGTTGTTGGGGTCGTTGCAAAGCGCTACGGCTTTCACCATCGATGTCGGTCCCAGGCGTCGGCGGTCTACGGCTGGCAGGCAACCGGTTTAGAGGACGCCTCCGCGACTCGGTGAACGATGCATTTAGGAGCGTGGGTGGATGGTGAAGGTTGCCTTGTAGCTGGATTGCGAGCGGGGAATAGGAAGCAGTTTCACGCTCTGAAAGCCTGTTCAGGGGCGCATGCGCTACTATGGACAACGTTCCGGCGGCAGTGTTGCCGTCGATCTACCGACCTCTCGAGGAATCCATGAACTCCGTGAAAGCCCTGCTCGCCCTCACCGTCCTGACCTCTGCCGCATGCTGCCAGACCAGTGTCACCAAGTCTGATTTCGGCAAGGCGCCGGACGGGACCACCATTGATGCGTACACGCTGAAGGACGCGAAGATCGAGGTGAAGGTCTCGACGTGGGGCGCTCATATCACCTCGATCAAGGCTCCGGACCGCAACGGGAAGATGACCGATGTCGTGCTGGGCTATGACTCGCAGGATGGCTATAACAAGGATGTGTCGACGTACATGGGCTCGGTGCCGGGGCGTTATGCGAACAGGATTGCGAAGGGCAAGTTTACGATCGACGGCAAGACGTCGCAGATCACGCTGAACAACAATGGCAACATGCTGCACGGAGGCAAGGAGGGTTTCGATCGCCGGGTGTGGACGGCGAAGCAGGTTCCTTCGGGCGTGGAGTTGACGCTGGTGAGCCCGGACGGGGACCAGGGCTTTCCGGGCAAGCTGACGGCACATGTGACCTATACGGTTACAGGCGACAAGCTGCGTATCCACTACACGGCGACGACGGACAAGCCGACGGTGGTGAACCTGACGAATCACGCGTACTTCAACCTGGCCGGGCAGGGCGACATTCTTGGCGAGACGATCATGATCGATGCGGACAAGTACACCCCGACCGATAAGCTGAATATTCCTACGGGCGAGCTTGCCCCGGTTGCGGGGACGCCGTTCGATTTGCGGAAGCCGGTTGCGATCGGGGCGCATGTGCATGACAACAGTAATGCTCAGATTGCCCTGGCGAAGGGGTACGACCACAATTTTGTGCTGAACGCGCATACTTTGACGACGCCGATTGCGAAGGTGACGGATCCGGGCAGCGGACGTACGTTGACGGTGTATACGACGGAACCGGGAGTGCAGTTTTATGCGGGGGACTCGCTGGACGGCAGCTACACGGGCCGGATGGGGCAGAAGTACGCACAGTATGACGGGCTGTGCCTGGAGACGCAGCACTATCCGGATTCGCCGAATCAGCCTGCCTTTCCGAGTACTGTGTTGCGACCGGGCAAGACGTATGACACGACGACAGTCTTCGAGTTTGGCGTCGCGAAGTAGTTGACGGGGGCAGGAGTTCCATGAGGCCGGATTGGGTGGATTGCCTGATCCGGTCTTTTATTTTGCGTGGAGTTGGGAGGCGGTGCAACGAGAGGCGAGGAGAGCGCCGTCGAGTTTTGTCCTGATGAAAAGCAGCGGTACCGGAGCAGGCAACCCCATTAGAAATCTTACAAAACGGCCATATTGCTGTGATCTCGCCATCCTGTGAGTCTCCGGGTGCGTCCTACTTTAGATGGATCCTGAAGCGAATGCGCATACGCTCGACGGTCACCAAAGTTCCGCCGGGCTTGGACGGAGCGAAGTTGCGGATAACGGAGTGAAGACGCATCTGCTGGTGGTGGAGGACGAGCCGACGATTCGCGGGCTGTTTGCTGCGCTGCTGGTCTCAGCGGGCTATTCGGTATCGGAGGCGGACAATGGGTTTGCGGCTCTGGAAGAGGTGCGGCGACGACGTCCTGCACTGATTCTTTCCGATCTGAATATGCCGCGCATGACGGGTTTTGAGCTGTTGTCAGTGATTCGGCGGCGTTTCCCTTCGATTCGCGTCATCGCCATGAGTGGTGCATTTAATGGGGACGAGGTTCCGGCGGGTGTATCGGCTGATGCGTTCTACGAGAAGAGCGGGCGGCACATCAGTACGCTGGTCAAGGTAATTGAAAACATCCTTGCCGAGCCGCAAGCGGCGGATGTGGCAGGGCAGGAAGAACCGGCCAGGGTGGAGCCGGACAATGTTGCGTTGTGGGTGACGCGGCGCGGGAACCCGATCGATGGGCCGTATATCCTGCTGACGTGTGCCGAGTGTTTGCGCTCGTTTCCGCATCTGGCGGAGGAGGAGCCGACGATGGAGGTTTGCACGACCCCATGTGTGTTCTGCAATGCGCCGATCAGCTACGCGCTGCTTGATCCGTCGACGGCGAGCCATCCGGGTTACGCGCCAAAGCACCGTTAGAGCAGATTAGCTGTTGCTGTGGAGTGGAGGGATCGTGCAGAGCCGTTTTC
>CAZZZP010000049.1:0-14448 GCA_964658635.1 Lichenicola sp.
AAGTGCGCCTTTGCTCCACATCAGATCCACTTCAAGCCCGCCTCGCGCACGCAGACCCTGCACCGAACCGTCTCTCCACGCCGTCGGCAGCGCCGGTAGAAGTGCGATCTCCTCTTCATGACTTTGCAGCAGAAGCTCGGCGATGCCAGCCGTCGCCCCGAAATTGCCGTCAATCTGGAAGATGCTCCCCTTGTCATCGGGATGCGAGTCGAAGAGGTTCGGCCCCGTACTGTGCTCCATCAGCAACGTCATCGAATCCCAGGCGCCGTCTCCGTCCAGCAGCCGGGCGAACAAGCCGATCGCCCACGCACGGCTCCAGCCGGTATACGCCCCTCCATTGCTCAGCCGGCGAGCCAGTGACTTCCGCGCTGCTGTCCAAAGCTCCGGACGACTCGTCGACGTGATCTCACCACCTGGATAAACCGGATACAACTGCGACATATGTCTTTGTCCAGGCTGATCCTCTTCAAAATCTACTGACCACTCCTGTAGCTGTCCGTATCCGCCAATCTGGTAAGGCTGCAGCCGTGGCAGCATCGCCATCAGTTCCTCAGCAAACTCTCGATCGAGACCAAGCTCACCCGCTGCCGAGTGGACGTTCGTGAACAGTTCCCGGACGAGCGCCACATCCAGCGTGCAGCCCGCGCTGCTATTCGCGATTCCACCGGCTGGGTCAAAGAAAGAGTTCTCAGTTGAGAAGGAAGGGCATGTCGTCAGCACGCCCCGCTCATCCTCCACCAGCCAACTTCTGCAGAACTCCGCAGATCCCTTCATGACCGGGTAGGCCGTCTCCCGCAGGTATTCGCGATCCCCGGTAAAGCGATAGTGCTCCCACAAATGCTGACAGAGCCAGGGCCCACTCATCGCGAAATTGGCCCAGGTTGGATCGGCCATCTTGGTCCCCATGCCCACCGGAGCCGACTGCCTCCAGACATCGATGTTGTGGTGCGAGACCCAGCCCTTCGCACCGTAGTTCACCTCGGCGGTCTTCGCGCCGTTGCGGCTCAGGTCTTTGACCATATCGATAAACGGAAGATGCAACTCGGAGAGATTAGTCGTCTCTACGTGCCAGTAGTTCATCTGCACGTTGATGTTAGAGGTCCAGTTCGAACTCCACGGTGGACGCAGTTCCGCATTCCAGATTCCCTGAAGATTGGCCGGCTGCGTGCCAGGCCGCGAGCTCCCGATCAGCAGATATCGCCCCAGGTTAAAGTAAAGCGCAAGCAGCGAGGGATCCGGGTTGATCGCCATCTCGGCCACCCGCTTATCCGTCGGCTTCTGGGTGCTATTGCGCTCGTCGCCAAGATCCAGCCGTACCCGGCGGAATAATGACTGATGGTCCGCCGTATGCTCGCTTCGCAGCTGCTCATAAGAGACGGATTTCGCTGCGTTCACAACCTTCGCCGCCGACGCCAGTACCTGTTCCGCCGGCATATCCGGAAGCTCCGCATAGCCCTTGTAGCCGGTGGCCATGCCCACGAGCAACACCACCTCGGTTGCACCTTTAAACGACAGGCTGCCATCCGCCGCGTGCGTAATGCTCCCGCTGGCGCAGGTTGCGTCGAGCACCGCAGCAAAGCGCATGCCCTTGCCTTCCACGTCGCTGTACTGGATCGGATGGGCGGCGAGCAGGTCCACGGCCTTCTGAGCCTTTGCCTCCTCCGTCATCAGATCCGAGAGATCCGTGGACGGCGCACTTACCGTCCCTCCCGTCGAATATGTCTTCCCGGACACGCCATGAGCGGTCGCCTTCGACGTCGCCGGGGGAACCCAACCGTGCTTTCCCGACGCCGGCGTGAACAGATAGTTGGGAGCGGATTCCGCTGGAGCCTTGCCCTGCAGCCGAATCTCTCTCTCGCCACCTGCTACCACCTTTGAACGCAGCGCGCTGGTGAGCGAAACCTTCCCATTCAGCCCGGCCGGCTTGCTGCATGTCAGTCGGACGACCACCACCTGCGCGGGAGCCGAAGCGAATACTTCCCGGCGGTAGCTCGCGCCATCCACCTCGTACGAGACGGTCGCAACAGCCTCGTCCAGGTTGAGTTCACGCCGGTACCCACGAACCGCAGCCCCATGCTCGAACTCGATCAGCAGATCTCCAACCGGCTCGTAGGCCTGGTTATACGGACCCTGCATAAAACGGCATTCCTTATCCGCGCCCTTATAGTCCTTCTTCTTTAAAATCAGATCACGCACTACCGGCAGGTGTTTCTTGGCATCCGCGTTGTTCCAGTCCTTCGGATAGCCGGACCACAGCGTATCCTCATTCAGAGCGATCCGCTCCCGCTTCGCTCCGCCGAAGACCATTCCGCCCAATCTCCCGTTTCCCACCGGCAAAGCGTCGGCCCACTCCGTTGCCGCGCCGTCGAACCAGATCAGCACGTCTTTTGCGGCTGGTTTCAAGCTGGCGGCCCTTTCGGGCTTCCATGAGCCAAACGCAGCGTGAGGCAGCTTCGATAGAGCAATAGCGGAACAGAAAATTGACATGAAGCGGCGACGCGTGGTCTTTAAATTCATTCTGACTCCAAAAAGCAAAAGTTTGTGACGCGATCAACCCAGATCAGGTCTTCCCCGTTTGAGATCTATCCCGGTTGCAAAAGCCAAAGCGACCGGCTTAAGGGCCGATCGCTTTGGGCTGGGGCAAGCTACTGGTTGCTGGCCTTGTTCGCAGGTGGCGGGGCAACTGGCGCGGCAGGACCAGCGAGCTCAATTCGGTAGACGTAGGCTGGCTCCGCGGCCGGCTTGGCAGGCAAGGTGATGGTGAGAGCGTCGCCCGACTGCTGGTACTTCAACTCTCCGGTCGTGCCCATCAGCGTGACAGACTTAATTTGTCCCGTCGCAAGGCCGCTGGTGCCGAGAGAGTGGATGATTGCCTGACCATTAGCCGGCGAACCAAGTTCAATGGCGTACAGATTATTGCCCTTGGTGGTGAAGCGGTAGTCCTCCCCCGTGAAGGGCTTGGTGTCGGCATCGTGGAAGGATCCATCAGCAACCTTCGTAGGTCCTTCACCGAAACTCTTCCATGGGCGGGTGCCGTAGATCGCATCGCCATTCGTGCTAAGCCACTCCCCGACTGACCGGAGCACACTCTGTACCTCGTCAGGGATGGTGCCGTCGGCACGGGGACCAATGTTCATCAACAGGTTGCCGTTCTTGCTCACCACGTCGGCCAGCTGATGAATGATGAACGACGGAGTCTTGAAGGTATCGTGCTCGATGTATCCCCATGACTTGTTGCTGACCGAAGTATCGGTCTGCCAGTAGTCAGGCCGAATCTGGGCAAGCTGGCCGCGTTCGATATCAAGCAGACCGGAATGCGTCTCCATGTCCACCCATTTATAGCTGATGATGCCGACCGGCCCGGACTTCTGCGACATGTTGTAGTAGTAGGCCGCGAACTTGGCGAGATAAGGTCGGACCGAGGGCTGACCGATCCACCAGTCGAAGAAGAAGAAATCCGGGTGATACTTCTGCACAATCTCCGCGGAGCGGGCAAGCCAGTCTTCCCCATAGGCAGGGCTGACAAAGGTCCAGTCTTCAGAGAGATTGTTGCCGTCCTTGTCAGTTCCATCGACAACTTGCATCTGGGCAGGCCCATAAAAAGCAGCGTTCTTGGGGTCATTTACGTCCGAAGGAAACTTTCTTCCACCGTCCATGAACCAGTCGTGCTCGATACGATGGGAAGAAGCTCCAAGATGAAGGCCTTCAGAGCGGACGGCCTTCGCAAGATCGCCAACCAGATCCCGATGAGGACCCATCTTGACCGCATTCCAGTCGGACAGGGCGCTATCGTACATCTGGAACCCGTCATGGTGCTCAAACACAGGAACAACATACTTCGCGCCGGACTGCTTAAAGAGACGGGCCCAGGCGCCGGGGTCGTAGTGTTCCGCCTTGAACATCGGAATGAAGTCCTTGTAGCCAAACTTGGTGAGCGGCCCGTATGTCGCCACCTGATGTTTGTTGTCGGGTGAACCCTCCATATACATCATGCGCGGGTACCACTCGCTGTCAAAGGCAGGAACCGAGTAAACGCCCCAATGGATGAAAATCCCGAACTTCGCATCCTTGTACCAGTCCGGAACGTTCCAGCCCGAAAGCGAACCCCAGTCGGCGCGGTATGGACCGGCGTGGTCAACCCGTTCCACGTCTTGAAGGATCGCGTTGCGGGCGCCATCGTGACTGCTGCTTGCCTGCTTCCACTGATCGGCGATCTCCTCGGCCGGAAGCTGCGCTGTGGGAGCCTGCGCCCACGCCGCCGGCCCGAGAAAGCATGCGGAAACAAAGGCCAGACTGCGGAGGAACCCGGGAAAGGGGAGTTTGGACCGGACAGACATATCAACCATGCTGGCCATGTTATGCGATAACTCTATCGATAAACAACAGAGATCTGCAGCTGCCTCTGTTTATATTGACAGGTCTAGCCATCAGGTCGCTCAGATCGCGGGTCGTTTCGTGGAACCGCTAATAGCTAGCTTCGGTTCAAGGATGCTGCCTGCGCGAAGTCGGCTTGTCCTTGCCTTCAATCAACGAAATCGCCATCTCCGCGGCTTGTTGACCGATCTGCTGACTATTCTGATCGATGCTCGACAGCGAAGCGCGAAGGCAATCGTGGTAGTGCAGATTGCCGCAGCCGATGATGGCGAAATCTTCGGAAACACGAAGACAGCTTAGAGGACCGTATGGATGGCCCCTAGGGCGAGGGGGTCGATAAAGCTAGCTGACCCCGGTGACCAGGCTGCGTTCCATTGCGTTTGGCTGATCGTCGAGTTCCTTGACTCGATTGAGAGTGCGCGCACGGGTCTCTTCCCCCGAACCGCCTCGGCGATCCTGCCCCCACATGAGCGTACGGATGAAGTTGTCGCCCTTGTGTCCAGCCAAGACCGAGGCCTGCCTTCACTGCATGGTCGGTTTTTTCAAGCGATCCCCTTATCGAGATTGGACACCTTGACCAAGCCATTGAAGGGCGTCTTTTACGATGTTTTGTTCAAAATAGAAGGAAAAGGTCAGTCGGCAATCATTTCCTGTATCGTTACCGTAGATTCGTGTTCCTGGTGTGCCGAACGGTCGTCTCGATCGCGTGTCCAACTCAATGCGAGGACTTACATTCAATGATCGGCCGCAGAGATTTCTTAGCTACGCTCGTCGCACTCGGAGGATCGCAGGCGCTTCCAGATCTCGCTACCAGGCTGGGCATCCCCTCCGACAAGGCGGCTTTTCCTGACGGGAATCGTAATTCGGTCAACCCGGTCATCTTGAAGTCCAAATCGCTGACCGTAACCCTCGACGAAACGGCCGGACTGCCTCTCCGCTACGAGCTGAACGGTATCCCTCTGAGGGGAGAAGATGCAGGCGTTCCGATCGCCGCTCTCCTTTGTCAGTTACAACCCCGTCTGTACTCGACGGTTCACCTTAAGGTGGCCTCGATCCGGCGTGACTCCAACAGCGTCGTCTTCACCTTCGAGGCTCGTCTGCACGACAGCCTTGCCGCCCAATTCTCACTTCGCTATCTCGTCGAAGAGACGCAGCTTACGTTGACCATGGAAGATGTCATCGAGCATCCAGGGTTCGAGTTGATCGAAGTGGCGCTGCCCAATCTCGTCACGGTCCGCGAGAGCGACCGATCGGCATGGCTGGCGCAAGGCAGGGATGGCGGCTCCTTCGTAAGACTCGCTTCAGCCAAGCCCTATCAATACGAAGACGATGACAACTTCGGCCGGATCAGCATTCAATTGCCAATGGGCGCCATTGGCACCGAACGGATCGGCTGCCTGATGGAAGTCTCTGCCTTTATGGATGGCACCGAGACATCTATTCTCGAAATAGCGGGTGCTCGCAGGGGCTACATCGGCACTATAAAGGTTCATCGCGTTCATGGCGGACGTTGTTACAACATGAATGACGGAGGAGACGCCGTCTGTGGCAACGGCGACACACCCAATCTGCTTGTAGGACAGCCGTCGCAATGCCGATTCGATTTCTATGAAGTCAAGGATCCAGGTGTGCCCTGGTTCCCAGCAGCGGCATTGCTTCGAGATCGGATGCCGAAGTCACCGACGAATTACTTCGACGACAAGTTTCTTTACATGATCGGCGGCAAGATCAAGACGGAGCCCGCGCCCCGCACCACCTTCCAACAAAGTAAGCAGTTGATGCAGGACATCGCGAGACTCACCGACTATGCTCCTCAGGTGGCCTACATCAGCGGTTGGGTTTACGACGGTCAGGATACAGGCTACCCCTCTGAAGATGTCGTCAACTCAAGCCTCGGCACCTACGAGGAATTGATGCACTTGATGGATTCTCAGCGACACCTCAACGTGAATGTCAGTGTCAATGTGAACTACGACGATGCCTACAAGAGCAGTCCGCAGTTCGATTCCGACTTTATTGCGCGCGAGCCAAATGGCGCTATCTGGAAGAGTCGCGCGTGGGATGGTGAAGACTCGTACATCGTTGGCATGGCGAAATTCGTACTCGGCGGTTGGGCGATCCGGCGTATTACTGCGACCATGGCGCGTTACAAGCTACGCGACGCCATGCTCATCGATGCGCTTTCCTGGTTTACGATCCGGAATGACTGGGATCGCAAGCATCCGGCAAGCGGATACAGAAATCTGGTCGATGGCAAATGGGTGATCATCGACGAATTTCGCAAGCGCGGCGTTAACGTCTGCTCGGAGCAATTTCGTTATCCGATGGTAGGGAAACTGGCACTCTCCGTGGATGGACCCGAGCCAAAACCCTGTCCTTTTGGCGGAGATCAAATCCCTCTGACCGCAATCGTCTATCGCAAGTCGACCATCTTCGGCAGCTCCGGCGGCGGAACCCTGCGAGCTCAACAGGATCTGTTCTGGAACAGCCGCCCCGGCGTCTGGTACGAAAACAAGACAGATCGCAAGACCATCACGGATTACTACTACCTCGTGGTTCTGCCTTACAACAAGATCCACACGCTCGATGTTGAGTCCTACTCAAGCAGTGGGTCACAACGCACCTTGCACCTTCGATCACAATCAAGGGTTTCGATGGACAGCGCCGCGAGCCATTATGAGGTGCTATGGAACTCAACGACCATCGCAAAAGACGAAACGACCACATGCCCCATCGGCGATGGCAGGATCGCGTTCTACTCCCTCGCAGGGGGTGAACTCAACTATCCGATCCCTGCACACTGGAATGCGGCTGAGGTCGTTGCACGCTCTCTCCATGTGGAGAAGTCTCTATCCCACCCCGTGAAGATTGAAGCGGGAAGGATCAAAGTCGATGTTCCAGCCCGCGTCCCCGTTATGGTGTATGAGTCAGTCCGGCACGTCCCCACGCCTGGTCAATCCCAAGCTACCGCGTAATGGAGGGGGTGCGCTTCTTCGGCTTGGTTTTACTTTTGTCGACGTTCGGCGGCCCGGAAGCTGCATCCGTTCCGGGCTCCGAAACCAGTTGCACTTTGCGCCCTACCGTCGATTGCCGGATGACGAGCGTCGGTGCGAGGAGAACCGTCTTTGGCTTGTCTACCTTCTTGGCGATCAGCTCAAGGGCAAGCTGGGCCGCCACCTCTCCCAGCTTGCCAGTCGACTGGTCGACAGAGGTTAGCGGAATTTGCAGGTACTTCGAATACCCCACATTATCAAAGCCGACAAATGCTATATCTTTCGGGATCAGGAAGCCCGCGTCGAGCGTCGCACGCATCGCACCGATCGCCACGACATCGTTGTGACAGAAGACGCCATCAGGCTTTGAGCGAAGCTTGAGCAGCTGTTGCATCATCTTGTAACCAACATCGTCGTCGGAGTCTTCGCCCTGAGAGTTTGATAGCACCAGCTCATCCCGCAGGTCCAAATCATGCTCTCGAAGCGCCATCCGGAATCCCCGGAAACGATCAGCCTCGGGGCCTAAGTCGGGGCTGCCAATATAGGCGAGGCGGCTGCATCCCAATCCAATCAGGTGCTCGGTTGCGAGTCTTCCTCCGGCATAATCATCCGTCCCCACAAAGTTCGCGCGCAGATGCGGAAACGGACGGTCAAGCAGAACGAACGGCGTACTCTGATTGTGGACGTTCATGAAGCCCTGCAGCACAGGCTGGCAGGAGGCTATCAACAAGGCGTCTACCCCGCGCGCCAGCATCATGCGTATCTCGGACTGCTCGACCTCGACGTTATCCTCCGATGAAGCCAGGATCAAGCCATAGGACTCTTTTCTCAACGCACTGCCGAGTGACTTCGCAAGTTCGGCGAAGAATGGATTGAGCAGGTCCGGCACAATCAATCCAACGATGAACGACTGGCCCGTAACCAGGCTGCGAGCCGTCATGTTTGGCTGGTAGTCGACCTCCTTCATACGCTTGAGCACACGCTCCCGCGTCGATTCGCTGATATCCGTATTGCCGCGCATCGCCTTCGATACGGTGATCACCGAGACATTCAGGTCGCGCGCTATGTCTTTGAGACGAACAGCCATTCGTTCTCCATGGGAGATCAATTCATCGGCCCGTTCAGGACCATGCTTCAATGTCCGCTACTTTGCAACGAGAATACATCAACAGGTGAAGTAGCGATGCATTTGCTCGTCACCAGGCGGTCTCAGTCCCATCGCTTTTTCTTAGGAAACTCTGCTAAAGACCCTAGACACCCTGGGGCATTGTGGTAGAGTTAGCGTTACCGTAAGACCACAAAAATCCCTTCTGTTCCGGGATTTCATCGAAATCCAAACAAGAGGTAGCCTGTTCGGTGTCCCCAATTGCTCATACGCCGCCGAAGGTGGGATTCTGGGGCGCTGCCTCCGCCAATGTTCTGAACATGGTGGGCGTAGGCCCTTTCCTCACCATTCCCCTGGCATTAGCGGCTATGGGCGGCCCGCAGGCGATGGTGGGATGGATCCTTGGCGCGTTTCTTTCCGTCTGCGACGGCATGGTCTGGTCAGAACTCGGCTCGGCGATGCCCTTCTCCGGTGGCCCCTATTACTATCTCCTCCATGCGTTTGGAGCGCAGCGATTCGGCCGTTTGTTCAGCTTTCTTTTTCTCTGGCAGGCAATTGTTCTTGGACCCATCTCCATCGCCGGCGGCGCGGTCGGATTCGCCCAGTATGCCGGCTACCTTGTGCCCCAAATGAATCATGCCAGCTCCGTGACCCTGGCCGCGGCAGTCTGTCTAGTGAACACGTTTCTTCTCTATCGCAACATTCGCTCCATCTCGTATCTCTCCATCGGTATCGCCATCATCGTGATGGCAACTTCAGCCTGGATCATCATCACGGGTCTCATGCACTTCAATCCCGCGATGGCCTTCGATTTTCCGGCAAACGCCTTCCATCTCAATCACGCCTTCTTTCTCGGCCTTGGGTCGGCCACGCTCATCGCGGCGTACGACTATGGCGGCTACTACAACGTATGCCTGATCGGCAACGAGGTAGCTACGCCCCGCAAGACGATTCCCCGTTCCATCCTCGCCTCGATCGCGGTTGTCGCGGCGATCTATCTCGTGATGAATCTGTCCATCATCGGAGTCGTACCGTGGCGCGAGGCGATGCAATCGCACGCCATCGTGGCAGACTTTATGGTTCGCATCTATGGAAGCGTCGGCGGCACTTCCATCACGATTCTGATTCTCATCGCCGCCTTCGGTTCGGTATTCGCGATACTTCTCGGATATTCGCGCATTCCGTATGCGGCTGCTGTCGAAGGACAGTTCTTTCAGGTTTTTGCACGGCTTCATCCCTCCGGCGGCTTCCCGTATATTTCCGTGCTTACGGTTGGCTTCTTCTCTGCGCTTGCCTGTCTCTTCAGTCTGGAGAGCCTCATCACCGCCCTCATCGTCACGCAAACGCTGCTTCAGTTTGCTGCGCAATGCGTCGCTGTGATTTTGCTCCGAAGGACCAGGCGGGGCGTTTCTGAGCCGAACGCAGATGTTTATCGGATGCCGCTTTTTCCCTTGCCCGCAGTCATCGCACTTGCGGGCTGGACTTACATCGTTGTCACGAGTGGAGCTCGTTATATGGCAGTCGCAGGAAGTTTTTTGCTTATCGGAGTCGCGGTATTTCTCTTCCGTGCAAGGCAACAATCACAATGGCCCTTCGCTGAGGTATCCGCATGACGAAACGCTGGGATGCCGTTACGGTCGGCGAGATTTATATTGACCATGTCTTCTCCGGCCTGCTCAACTGGCCCCGTCCGGGAGAAGAGGTCTTCACACGAAACTACCTGCGAGAACTCGGAGGCGGGGCGGCCATCACTGCGTGCGGTCTTGGCCTGCTTGGCCGCAAAACGGCGGTCTTTGGTCTCGTGGGGGAAGTGGAGGGCGCATGGATCAAGCAGCGACTTCAGGAGTTCCACGTTGATAGCAGCAATCTTGAGTTGATCCCCGGCAGTTCCGGAGTCACCGTCAGCGTCTCGGTCATGGACGAGCGCTCCTTCTATAGCTATGCCGGCCCAAATGAGGCTCTCGGAGACTATATGTCTTCATCCCACGTTTTAGGCCAGTTGCAGCAGGCGGCTCATGTGCACTTCGCAGTACCTCTGGAACGGAAGCAGGCGCAGCTCGTCATTCCGCCTCTCAAAGCAGCTGGCTGCACCATTTCCCTTGACGTAGGATGGCAGCCGGAATGGTATCTGAAGCCGGAAAATATTCAGACATGCCGCGAAATCGACTACTTCCTGCCCAATCGGAAAGAAGCAGAATACCTTACCGGTAAGCACGACCCGGAGGAGGTTCTGCTTGGCCTCGAGGAGTTGGGATTCACCCATGTCGTCGTCAAGATGGGTCCCGACGGAGCGGCCATACACACCAACGGCAGCATGCTGCAGGTAGCATCACCCCACGTCAAGGTCGTGGACACAACCGGCGCGGGAGATGCCTTCGACGCCGGTCTCATCGATGCGGTGCTCGATCAGGAAAATGCGTCACAGATCCTTCGTCGAGCCGCGATCTGCGGTTCACTATCAACACGTATGCCCGGAGCTCTCAAGGGCTTGGCCACTCGTTCTGAGTTAAAGGAGATTTATGAGCAATCGTAAAGTAGCCCTCATCGGCGGTGGCGGCGTCCGTACGCCCCTCGTGATCTTCGGCATCAATGAGTCGGCGGCCCATCTCGGTGTCGATGAGATGGTCCTGTACGATCTCGACCAGGATAGAGCCGAGGTGATGTGCAAACTCGGCCAGGCTCTCATCGCACGCGAAGGCGGTTCGCTTAAACTCCGCGTTGCGTCCACGCTCGAGGATGCAATCGCAGGTGCTGCGTTTGTTCTTACGGCGATCCGCGTCGGCGGAATCAACGCACGTGCGATCGATGAACGAATCTCCATCGATAACGGCTATCCGGGCCAGGAGACGACAGGTCCAGGTGGCATCGCCATGGGACTTCGGACCGCCGCGGTTGCAATCGAATACGCCCGCCTTATCGAACGCCTCAGCCCGGATGCATGGATGATCAACTTCACGAACCCTGCCGGCCTTATCACGCAGGCGATCAGCCACCACAGCAAAGTCCGGGTCATCGGTATCTGTGACACCCCGACCGAACTCTTTCATCGCATCGCCCTCGCTCTCGGGGCACGACCGGATGAAGTTCACTGCGAATATGTCGGTCTCAATCACCTCGGGTGGGTACGTCGCGTTCTGCTGCGCGGCGAAGACGTCACGGCAAGACTGCTTGCGGACGACAATGCCTTGTTGAGCCTCTATCAGGCCAGGCTTTTTGACTTTGATCTACTGCGCAGCCTCCGTCTCATTCCAACCGAGTATCTCTTCTTCTATTACAGCCGCAGCCGGGCTCTCGCCAATCAACGCAGCGCCGGCGCCACGCGGGGTGAGGAGATCGGCAAGCTCAACGAAGAGCTCTTCTTGAAGCTCGCAACTGCCATCAACGATGGTCGTCCGGACGATGCGCTCGCAACCTATGTCGATTACCTGAATCAACGATCGGGCTCTTACATGCAGCTCGAGGCGAGTGCGGGCACGGCCTTCGATAAAACTCACGCGCTCACCGAGGATCCCTTCCGCGTCGCCACTGGATACCACCGGATCGCATTGGACGTGATGAACGCCCTCTGCAGCGACGAGCCACGCAGAGTAGTCATCAATGTACGCAACCATGGCGCCATCTCCGACGTGGCCTACGAAGATATCGTGGAGGCTCCCTGCGCCATCTCGCGGCATGCCATCGTTCCCGAGAAGTGTGGCGAACTGCCCGAGGACGTTCGCGGATTGGTTTTGGCAGTGAAGGCCTATGAGCGGGCCGCCATTGAAGCCGCGGTGACGGGCTCGCAGGAGTACGCTCGCAAGGCGATGCTCCTCTACCCGGCAATTGGCGAATGGGAGCCGTCCGCCGATTTGCTGCGTGACTTCGCAAACAAGAGCCCCGATTTTCCTGTCCTGACTCCGAAAGGCACCGGCACCGACCAGGGAAGTCGTCAGCGCTAAAGTGTTGGTGCTCAAGCGGATGGGCGCCCCGGGGAGCGAACTTTAGCGCCGCTTCCGGGACGCTTACCGGAGGAGAAAACGAAATATTCGCAGAAATGTGAAAAATCTGTTGCATGTCACGTTATCGCTAACGTAGAGTCTTACCCAATCACCTTGGCAGGTTTTCCATGTTGCGGCTGACCATGTTTCCGCCCCATCCCGGCGGCAAATACGGAGTTTGAAGGCACGGGCAGTCTGACGCGGGAAGAGGTCGAATCGGTATGTCTTTGGATCGTCGTTCGTTCATACAAACCGGAACCGCCTCCATAGCCGGCCTTGCGCTCGGGAGATATCTCTTGGCGCAGGGCCCATCCGACGCAGGCCAATCCGGCCGATCGATCCTGCCCATCAATCAAAACTGGCGTTACAGCAAACTTACCGATCCACAGATGGTGGAGCAAAATTATGAAGACTCTGCCTTTTCCAATGTCACGTTGCCTCATGCGAACGTAGAACTGCCATGGCACTATTTTGATCAGCGCAGCTATCAGTTCGTTTCAATTTATCGCCGTGCGCTGCAAATGCCCCCTGACCTTGATGGCCGCAGAGTTTTCATCGACTTCGACGGTGCCATGACCGCCTCGACGGTCTGGCTGAACGGCGTGAAAGTCGGCAGCTATCAAGGCGGCTACACGCCCTTCTCCTTTGAACTCACTCCGCTGCTTGATAACTCCGGCAAGAACATACTCGCAGTCGAACTCGACTCCCGCGAAATTGCAGAAGTTCCCCCGTTCGGCTACGAGATCGACTTCCTCACCTTTGGAGGTATCTACCGCGAAGTTTCTCTTCGACTGGTTCCGGCGACATATATCGAAAATATTTTTGTGCGGCCGAGCGGCGTAACCGATGGCATCGCGAGTCTTTCAGCGGTCGTCTATCTTGATCAGTCGCAAGCAAAATCTGAAGAGCTTTCGCTCGACATTGCGCTTCTCTCCAAAGGACAGGAACTTCGTCACGCGTCGCTCAAGTTGCCCGCACTCTCTCACGCCGAACACCCAGTCCCCTACATCCTCAAGTTGGACCATATCACCGGGATTTTAGCCTGGGATCTGGACCAGCCAACTCTCTACGAAGTTCGTGTCGCCCTGCGCCTGGGAGATACGAATCTCGATCAGGACTCCCGCAAAGTCGGCTTCCGCACCGCAGCCTTTACCGAGCGCGGCTTTGAACTGAACGGACGTATGATCAAGCTCCGCGGCCTCAACCGCCACCAGACGTATCCGTATGTGGGTGGCGCAATGCCCGCCCGCGTCCAACGCAGGGACGCCCAGATCCTCAAGCACACGCTGAAATGCAACATGGTGCGAACCTCGCATTATCCACAATCACCCCATTTTCTCGATGCCTGTGATGAGTTGGGCCTGCTCGTTCTCGAAGAGATTCCGGGCTGGCAACATGTCGGTGATGTCGCTTGGCAAGACCTCGCAGTCGACAACGTCCGACGAATGATCAGGCGCGACTGGAACCGGCCGTCCATCATCTTGTGGAGCATCCGGATCAATGAATCACAGGATGACCAGGACTTTTACACGCGCACCAATGCACTCGCACACGAACTCGATCCCACCAGGCAGACTTGCGGTGTTCGTTACTTTCAGGAATCCAAACTTCTTGAAGACGTGTTCTGCATGAACGACTTCAAATTACCGTTGAAGACTCCCAATCATCCCCTCTATCTCAACACCGAATTCGTAGGCGCGGAATGGCCGGTGCGTAGTTCCGACAACAATGCGATCCAAAAGGAACACGTTCTCCGCTACGCCAGGATCTACAACCAGATTGCATCGGACGCGCGGTTCGCCGGAGGCCTCGGATGGTGCGCTTTCGACTACAACACGCACGCCGATTTCGGAGGAGGAGACCACGTCTGCTACATGGGTGTGATGGATATGTTCCGCGAACCCAAGGCCGCTGCCGGCTTCTTCAAATCGCAGTGCGACCCAAGCGAAGAAGTTGTTCTTGAGCCTGCTTTCTCGTTCGCGGAGAACGATGAACCGGG
>CAZZZP010000049.1:14548-21120 GCA_964658635.1 Lichenicola sp.
TACGCATCGATGGATGGATTCGAGGCAGGAAGGTGATCAGCAAAACACTCTCGGGAGCAGGAATCGCTCATCGTCTAGAAGCTTCAGCAGACGATCCTGGACAATTCGCAAACGGATCAGACGCAACGCGGGTTGCCTTTCGGGTCGTGGACGAGTACGGCAATGTGCTGAAGCTTTGCAGCGATCCGCTGCAAATAACGATCTCAGGCCCAGCGGACATCATCGGTCCGAGTCTAGTTGCTCTTTCGGGAGGAACAGTGTCTGTCTGGGTCCGGGCTAAGAGACAGGTTGGCGTTGCGCGTCTCAGTGCATCGCATCCGGTGCTGCGAAGCAAAGAAGTTGAAATCAACATAACAACGGCAAGCCATGAACTTGTCTAGTTTTACGGCCACAAGTATCAGTTCACAAAAGTTCCAAGAATCCCTGCAACAAACACTTTAGGAGGTACTTCATGAGCCCAAGCTCTCATTCTCGTTCTAAGCGACAGCTTTCAACGACCCGTCAATCAATCACTTTTGCCATGCTGGCCTGTTCCATGGGAGTTGGGGTCAGCTCTTCTTTCGCACAGTCCAGCACCAGCGCACGACTAAGTGGTTCAGTCACCGACCCCAGCGGAGCCGCACTGCCGCAGGCTCATGTCACGGCAACCAACACCAGCACAAATCTTGCAGTCACCGTGGATAGCGACAAGGTCGGCAATTATGCCTTCAATTCCCTGCTCCCTGGACAGTACTCGTTGACCGTGACGCGGGACGGCTTTGCCACCCTCCAGGAGACCGGCATATCGCTTACCGTAGGGCAGTCGGCGACGGTCAACTTGCCGCTAACGATTGGTGGGACGCAGAACGAGGTCACAGTCGAAGGTGGTGAATCCCTGATCAACACCACGACTGCAGAACTCGGACAAGTGGTTGACGAAACGACGATCAAGGAACTCCCGCTCAACGGACGCGATCCCGGCACCCTGGTCTTCCTCTCGGCCGGCGTCTCGAACATCATGAATAGCCAGGCTTCCACCCTGCAAGCCACGAATTCATTTCCCAATGAGTCGGGTGCGTCGGCTGGTGGACAACGCCAGGGCAGCACCTGGTACCAGCTTGACGGCCTATCCCACATGGATACCTACACGCTCCTTGCGCTTCCCTTCCCCAATCCGGATGCGATCGCAGAGTTCCGGGTCACTACCAATAACTTCGACGCACGCAACGGGTTTGCACCATCCGCCATCGTGAGCATCCAGACCAAGTCTGGAAGTAACTCCTTCCACGGGGGAATCTTTGAATTCCTGCGCAATGGATATCTCAATGCCGCAAACCCCTTCAGCGGCCAGGTCGATGGTCTACATAGAAATCAGTTTGGTGCTTTTGTTGGCGGATATGTTCCCCACTTCAAGGACAAACTCTTCTTCTTCGCCAACTATCAGGGAACGCGCCAAAGCTTTATCGGAAACACAAACAACGCTATTACGCCCACCGCCGCTGAACGCAACGGAGATTTCTCGGCGTATCTGAACGTTGTCGATTCAAAGGGAAATCCCGCACCGGTCATTCTTCCCGCGCCTTTCGTCAACGACAAGGTCGACCCTTCACTATTCAGCCCCGGAGCCGTCAAGCTCCTCCAGTACATTCCGACCGGTGATGCCACTGGGTTCGTAAACTTCTCCTTCCCACCGCAGGTGACCACTTACAACGAATACACCGGACGCCTCGACTACAACATCAATGACAAACAGCGCATCTTCGTCCGCAGCTTCGTCAATAGCTACAACCAGCAGGGGCAGACCAATCCCAACAACATTCTGGCAGGCGTGCTTGGTTCCAGGGGCACCTTCCTCAGTGAAGTACTGAACCACACTTGGCAGATTAGCTCCAACACGCTGAACACCGCGGCTTTCGGCTATGTAAGCTATGACTTTCACACCGGAACACCGGTTCTAGACTCATCGGGGCAGCCTCTTTGCCTCTCCCGTTTCATCAACGTGAACGATCCTCCCAATGCCTGCTACCTGGAGGACTTCAACGTCCTGCCAGGGGGAAGCTACAGCCAGTACGCGCCAGCTACCGGCTTCACGTCCTTCTCGAGCAATCCCGCTGACACAAAACGCCGTGACTTTTCCTTCTCCGATACTTTTACCGAGACCATCAAGCGGCACACTATCTCGGCGGGTGTCGATGTCTTTCATCGTCACCACACCGAAGCGTCACTATTCAACGAAAGCCCAATCATCGGGTTCAATGGACAATACGACAACGGCGTTCCCTTTGCTGACTTCCTTCTGGGCAAGGCGGATAGCCTGTTCCAGGGTGCTGGAGAGGCGGGCGCAACATCACAGTGGATGATCGGCGTCTACGGTCAGGACCAATGGAAGGTCACTCGGAAGATTACCGCGACCCTGGGCCTGCGCTGGGATCCAAACACCCCCGCCCACATCGCAGGCGGACGCGGAGCAGACTACGTTCCCGGCCAGCAGAGCACGCGTTTTCCCAACGCACCCGTCGGTCTCGTCTTCCCTGGAGATACCGGAATCACCGATCAGCTTTATCAAAGCAGCTACCGCTACTTCGAGCCGCGCATCGGCGTTGCCTGGGCCGTTACACCGGAAACGACTGTACGCTCCGCCTTTGGTCTCTTCACCACTCCGATGGAGGACGCTTTCTACCAGCGCGTATGGGATGTCGCCCCGTTCCAGCCCAGCTATAGCCCAACGTCGAGCACAACACAATATGTCCCCTTCGACAATCCTTGGACAAACTTCCAAGGAGGAGCTGGCCTTGCCGCAGGAAAGAGCCCTTTCCCTCCCTTCGCCGGAGCGCAGCAGAACCCCTCGTCTCAGTCCACATTTGGTAGCGGAGCAGGCGTCCCGGCTACATTCATTCCCAACCTGAAACTCGGCGAAACCCAGAGCTGGAATCTGTCCATCGAGCAGCAGTTCACCAAGTCGCTGGCATTGCACCTCGCCTATGTGGGAAGCCAGTCATTCCACCAGGCAACAACCGTGGAACGCAATCCAGGCAATCCGGGGATCGCGGGCCAGGCCGCCGATCCGAATCGAGGGCTCCGTTTCAATCAAGCCTTCGGCTCCGTACTTCAGGTGCAGGACGGAGGCACGGCGAACTATCAGTCACTGCAGGCCGGACTCGAACACAAGTTCGATCATGGCTTCCAGTTTCAAACCAACTTTACATGGTCCCGCACCACAGATGTAGGCGGCTCGGGCGATCCTGACTTCGAGTCCAGCGTGAGTAATCCTTTTGACATCCGGCACGACAAAGGTCTGTCGAGCTTGAATGTCCCGCTGATCTGGGTCACCTACGGCCTTTACCATGGCCCCGAATTCAGAGGACATAATCGCCTGGTGAAGGCCACGCTCGGAGGCTGGGAGGCCAGTGCCATCTTCAGCGCCGAGTCCGGTGAACCCTTTACCATCAACGGAGGCAATGGAAATAACAACTCGGGCTATAACGTTGGCCAGGATCGCGCTGACCAGGTTGCAGGTCAGCCTTTGCAGGTTCGGCAAGGTGGAAAGCAAAACTGGCTGAATCATTACTTCAATACATCAGCCTTTGTGGAAAACGCAATCGGAACCCCAGGTAACTCGCAAAAGTACCAGATCCATGAAGCTCCAAATCGCAACATGGATGCTTCCGTGATCAAGAACTTCACGGTACATGAGCGGTACAAGACTCAGTTACGTTTCGAAGCTTTCAACGCTCTCAATACCCCAAGCTATGGTCAGCCGGACAACAATCCGACAGACGCTAACTTTGGGCAGATCAGCAGCATCGGCCCGATTCAGCCGCGGGTTCTCCAAGCAGCTGTCAAAATTACCTTCTAAGAAAAAGCACTGTACTAAGTCGCATTTCTATGTGGCCCGAACCTTAGGTTCGGGCCACACTTTTTGTGCGCTTACTTCACTTCAAAAACAACAGCGATCCGCGACGAAATCTGAGAAGGAATGGTGATCTCAAGACCACCTGCTCCCTGTTTCCAGACAAGCTTCTGTGTGCTGCCCAGCATCGTCACCGATTGGATGGGGGATGTCAGCAATCCAGACCGCAGGCCCAGCGAATTGATCCTGATCTGAGTTCCGGGTTTTGGAATCGCCAATTCGATCGCATAGATCGAGCCATTCGCGCCCTTCGTGAAGCGGAAGTCCGCTGGGCTGAAGCGGAACTCTGCCTGCTCTTTTCCTAACTGCCCAGCCGGCAAAGTTCTCAACTTCCCATCCTTGCCTTTGCTGCCTTCCCCCAGTTTGAGCCAGGCGCTGCTTCCATAGATCGCTTCGCCGTTGATCTTCAACCAGGCGCCTACCTCCTGCAGCATGCGCTTGCTCCCCTCGTCCAGCGATCCGTCCGGCCGCAGGGATACGTTAACCGCATAATTTCCATCCCGCGACACAATTTCCAGCATGTAGAGGATCAAGGCACGAGCGCTGTAGGTTGTATTCGGCTTATAGAACCAATCACCGACGGCATTCTCTCCCAGCCACATCTGGTCCGTCTTGATTCCATCGGGGAATGATCCTTCAAATGTCGTTGCTATCCCCTTCTGTGCAGGATGGAATTTAACGATGCTGAACGTATCGACCGATCCACGCTCTTTGAGGGTTCGATTGTAGTAATCGGCCACTACTCGCTGAATCGCATCGCATTTGTAGCCCGTGCCCGTGGCATATCCCGTAAACGGGCCGGTCGAGTCCCCATCCGTAAAGATAAAGTCGGGATCGTATTTATTAAGGACGTCCAGGATGCGCAGCGACCACCGGGTAACATACCAGTGCGCATACTCCAGGTGTTCTTGAAAAATGCCTTTCTCAGGTCGAAACTGCACATTCGCAACATCGCGATAGGCGCGCAGGTTGATTCCGTAGAGTAGCCGTGGATCATAACCCTCCCACCACTTACCTTTACCGTCGGCGAGCGTTTCGTTCGCATCATAACGGACGCCGGCGCGTGGACCCGTAACGTCGCTGCCAAATGCGGGCTGATACCACCACCACGTGTACTCATGGTGGAATGCAACACCATATCGCATTCCAGCGGCTTTGGACGCCTTCGCCCACTCGCCAAGGAGGTCGCGGTGCGGTCCCATGTTCACGGAATTCCATGGTTGATACGTGGAGTTCCAGTTATCGAAGTTATCGTGGTGGACCGCCTGGATAATGAGAAAACGCGCGCCCGCCTGTTGATAGGTTTCTACCAGTTTCGCGGGATCCAGCTTTGTCGGATTCCATTGATGGAGCAGCTCCTTGTAGCCTGAAGTGGAAGGCGGCCCATAGGCGCGAAGATGGTTCTTGTATGCCAGCGTGCCGGGCTGATACATCTTGCGCGCATACCAGTCCCCACTTTCTCCAGCCGATTGCGGACCGAAGTGCACCCAGATCCCGAACTTTGCCTGTCGCAGCCAGGCGGGATCTTTCGGATAGTTCGCGCCGATAGACTCCCACGTCGGTTGAAAAGGTCCCGGTGCGATGGGAAAGTCCATCTCCACTTCAGGGAAGCTCGCAGGATCCTGCATAGTAAGGGAGTCCTCAGGCCGCGCCGCGGGAATCGCGGGAATCGGGGCCGGGGCCGGCATCTGCTGACCGTGAGCCGCAACACACATGCAGATCGCAGCCGAGTGCGTGATGTGCTTAAAAACTGCTTGAACGCTGCTCTTCAAAATGAAGCGATCTCTGCTAGGGCGAAAGGCAGACTTGTATTTCAACGATTCCTCCAAAAGTCGGTAGCTCGATGTAAGCGCCAGATTTTTCCGTCAGCCACAGGCATTGGTGGCTGCCAGATAAGGTCAACCGAGCACCGCGTGTGCAACATTGGTTTCATGCTCAGGCAAGTACGGCAGTTCTTTCGAGAAAGAAGCCTGGGGACCGTTCGGAGCACGTCCGGAGCCCCAGAGGGGATTGCTGGCTGCCTCGTAAACCAAATCTCTTTTCCAACAATACAGTTATTGCTTTATCGTTTACTGTACCAGTGAACGCTTCTTTTTACCCGTACTTCCAGAAGTGCAGAATCAGAGACGACTCAACGGAAGCTGCCTAAATGATGATGTTCCCCCCTTCGCACCGCAACCGAAGCTTCCGGCCGCCTTTGCGCAAGATTCTCATCACGTCTCTTTTTCTGCTTACGCATAAAACTTTCGCCTATAGCCGCACTCTGCGGGATCACAGCAAATGTCTTCAGACTTCCCAAAAGCAACGAGTGGGAATCAAGCACGCGCGCCAAGCGATTGCGACACTCAACGAAGTCTGGCTCAAATCGTCGCCCCACTCCGCAACATGGGACGGTGTTAATGCGTGGCAGCGTTTTGTAATTAGCGATTCGCTGACAGAATATATGCGGATATTCGACGACCGCACCTATCTCTCCGAAGTCGAACGCGCCGTAAGCAACCATGAGGGTCTGGACGGCAACGACGACGATCTCTGGGCGGTGACCGCGTTACTGAATGTCTATCGCATCGCACCGACGCCACAGTACCTCAACTCCGCAGCATCCATCTTCAATCGCATCGCAAACACCTATTGGGATGACACCTGCGACGGCGGTCTCTGGTGGGATCACGAACGAACCTAC
>CAZZZP010000049.1:21220-27530 GCA_964658635.1 Lichenicola sp.
AAATTCCTTACGGCATCTGCCCGCAACCCTAGAAAAGGAGTCTCAACCAAATGCCAACCCGTCGGGAAGTCTTGAAATCTGTAGCTGGTTCACCTTTTATCTTCCGCCAGATGATGCATGCGAAACACTCTCTGGGAGCTATGCCGGATCCTGTCTCCGACCTTGAGAAAGCTTTCCTCGCTCCCCCCCCTTCAACGCGGCCCTATGTCCTCTGGATGTGGATGGGATCGAACATCACAAGGCAAGGCATAACCCTTGATCTCGAAGCAATGAAAGAGGCCGGCATCGGTGGTGCAACCATCTATAGTCTGGCCGACACCCTCACACCTTGGGCTGGCGTCATTCTGCACAGCCCTACTCCGCAGATCGTCACGTACACCGAACCATGGTGGGAGATGTTGCGTCACGCCGCCTCCGAGTGTCGTCGTCTCGGTCTCGAGCTTATTCTGCACAACTGTGCCGGATATGAAAGTAGCGGAGGTCCCTGGATCACACCGGAGCTTTCCATGCAGGAAGTCGTCTGGTCGGAACATCCTGTCTCCGGCGGCAAGGTTGCGATCACGCTTACACGCGCGGAGGTTGATCCTCATCCCCATGCTCAGTTTCCAACGGTGTATATTCCGTCTCTCGGCAAAGATGGGATTCCCTTGGTGGAAGCACGCCAGAGATACTACCGGGATATAGCAGTCCTTGCTTTACCTGCCTCAGGGACCCCGAAGCTGAGCGACGTGGTCGACTTATCCTCCAAGATGAATGCGGCAGGAGAGCTGACCTGGGATGCGCCGGCAGGCGACTGGATCATCTATCGCTTCGGACACACCACCACTGGCGCTATGATTCAGCCCGCACAGTGGGATGCGATGGGGCTGGAGTGCGACAAGATGAGCGTCGAGGCCGTGACCTTTCATTGCAAGCATGTCCTCGATGACATTCGCAAGCATGTGGGCGACCTCATCGGAAATCCCGGGCTTAGCACCTTCTACTTCGACAGCTATGAGGCCGGCGACCCAACCTGGACCCCAAAGATGGCAGAAGAGTTCAAGAACCGACGCGGTTACAACATCCTTCCGTTTCTTCCTATCCTCGCAGGCCGCACCATCGAGAGCGGGTCAAAGACTGAGAGCTTCAAAAAAGATTTCAAGCGCACTATCGCAGACCTTTATCGTGATTGCTACTGGGCAACACCACGCACTCTCGCGCACGAATACGGCCTCGAGTTTGTTGCCGAACCATACGAGGGCCCCTGGGAGACTTCGGAAGTCATCAAGTATCTCGACCACGCGAACATGGAATTCTGGACTCATGAGGAGAAGTATTCACCCACCGCGAATCGTCCCGTCATCGACACCGCACATCACTTGAATCAACGAATCATCGGTGCGGAAGCATTCACCACCGGGCCTGAACTCGCAGCATGGAAAGCTCATCCGGCATGGCTCAAATCGATCGGAGACGCCGCATTTTGCGATGGAGTGAACCGCTTCAATATCCACCACTTCGTGCAGCAACCCTGGGACGCCCAGCATCAGCCCGGCAACGCGATGGGACAATGGGGCATTCATCTTGGCCGCTATCAAACCTGGTGGAAACCCGGTAAGGCCTGGTTCACGTATCTGTGGCGCTGCCAAACTCTTCTTCAGACGGGCGACTTCGTTCCAGCCTCCCCGCAGACCAGCGCAGTCCTCACGCCGCATCCATCGGATCTCTCCAAGGGGCGCCTGGAGTTGCAGAGCATCCACCGCGTACACCGCAAGGAGCACATCTATTTCATTGCCAACACCTCACATCATGAAGGGAAAGCAGAGTGCATCTTTCCTATCGCCCATCTTGACCCAGAACTGTGGGACCCGGTCTGGGGCACGATCAAAGAATTGACATCAACCACCGATGCCAGCGGACGCACCAACTTCGATCTCGACTTCGCAGACAGCCAAAGTTACTTCATCATCTTTCGTAAGCCTCGCAAGACAGCCCAAAACGCGATTTCAAACGCTTCTGCATTGACGTCGCTGGTCGAACTCAACGGAAGCTGGGACGTCCGATTCGACCCACGCTGGGGCGGCCCATCTTCAATTCAATTCGACAAGCTGCAGGACTGGTCACAACACAAAGAGAAGGGCATCAAGTATTACTCGGGGAACGCGAAATATAAAAAGACCTTTCGGCTGCCCGAAGGTCTCTCTGGCCAGAAGATCTGGCTCGACCTCGGGGTGGTCCATTGCATCGCAACCGTTAAGATCAATGGCAAAGAAGTTGGCGTAGTCTGGACCAGTCCGTGGCGTATTGACATCTCCTCCGCAATCTTGCCAAAAGAGAATATTCTCGAGATCGCAGTCGCAAATGTTTGGGCTAATCGGCTTATCGGAGATGAGCGGGAGCCTGCGGACATTACTTGGCAGATGGGTGATCCTGTTCTAAAGGGGGGCTACTTTATGAAAGAGCTTCCACAATGGTTCCTGAAGAATGAGCCGCGGCCTTCAAAAGAGCGTTACACCTTTACAACATGGAATTATTTCCACAAGCCGGACCATGTGTTGATCTCTTCTGGTCTGCTCGGGCCGGTGAGACTGATGAAAGAAAGCTGAACGACGGTCTACCGCACCTCTGCTCTTTCACCTGATTGTGAGATTCATGCTCGCTGAACTTTTGTTTCGATCGGAGAAACTTATGTACCGAACGCTCGCCATCCCCGCACTGATCGCATCTTCACTCTATGGAATCCCTGCTTTTGGACAAGCCATCGATCCACGTGGGCCCATTAAGGCTTACACGGAAGTAGACGTATCGCCTCAGGGTGTGTCCTTGCCCCTCAAAGCCAATGCGTCTACCGAAGCAAGGCCGATGGGCTCACAGGAATTGTGGAATCCGAAGTGGCTCACACTTCCAAACGTGACCGGCCAGAGCCCGTCTCCTATCCGGCTTCGAAAAGAATTCACTCTGCCCAAGGGGAGACCGATCTCCATGGCCAGCGCCCTCGTCACGGCAGATCCTTTCTATCGCCTTTGGGTGAACGGACACCTCGTCTCACGCGGACCCGATGATCCGGGCAGCGACTACAGCCCCCACGAACGCTGGTCGCATCAGTGGCTGGCAAATCGGATCGACGTCGCGAGATATCTCCATCAGGGACAAAATGTCATCGCTGCCGAGGTCTTCCCGCACCATCAGAACCTGAGCCTAGGAGCCACTGCCTTTGCCTTTCAACTCAAGGTGGCGTTCGACGGCAGTGCGTCACCCTTCGTCCTTGAAAGCGGCTCGGACTGGCTGGTCGAAGCTGCAACAGCCTACACCATCGGTCCTGTAACGCAAGGCACAGCCAGCGAATCCGAGGCCCTCACCTACGACGCCAGGAATGACAAGTCTGACTGGCGCGATCCAGGCTTCTCCGCAACCGGATGGTCTCCGGCCAAAGTACGCGAGTCCATTTGGGGTCCGGTTGCGGTCAGCACTCTGCCGCCCATGATGGAAGCGATCTACCCATCGTTGCGCATGACCAGCATCGATGCCAGCCCCACTCCGGCTCCCGACCATGCTAGTCATCGTGACATGCAGACCTGGAACGTATCAGGCACTGGAAAATTTATTGTCGATTACGATCGCGTCCTGAGTGGTTATATCTCTCTTGCAGTCGAAGGAACACCGGGAACTACAATCACCATCTGGCCGCGCGAATTGAGAACGGATGCTCCCGGGAGAAGGCCATTCGTCATGATCCTCGGAAAGGGCACCACCTTCTTCGAATCACCATCGCTTGAAAGTTTTGCAAGCTTTGAAGTTGATGTCTCAAACACCACAGGCCCCGTGCACTTTCAGGACGTCAGGGCAAACTTTGTCTCGCAACCAGTTGCCTATCGCGGTGCCTTCACATCCAGCGACCAGAAACTCAACACACTTTGGAGGGCGGCTCGCTGGCAGACCCAGATTTGTCTGCAGAACCGCTACCTGGACTCACCCGATCATCAGGAGCCCATCGGCGACCCGGGCGACTACCTGATTGAAGCCAAGGTAGCCGACTACGCTTTCGGCTCGCCCGCACTCACACCACAGTTCCTGCGTGAGTTTGCCAGCATCCTCGATCACTGGCTGCCAAATCATCCCGAGGGATCAACCAACTTTCATACGAGCTATTCCCTGCTCTGGCTGCAGACTCTGCTTGACTACTACGACGAGACTGGAGACATCGTGCTGGCCAAAGAATTAGCTCCCTCCGCGTACCGTCTCCTGGCCCGCTACAGTCAGTGGATTGGACCAAATGGACTCCTCTCCGAAGCGCCTAACTAC
This sequence comes from Lichenicola sp., assembly GCA_964658635.1. GTDB lineage: Bacteria > Acidobacteriota > Terriglobia > Terriglobales > Acidobacteriaceae > Edaphobacter. Next base: position 25,502 of record CAZZZP010000049.1, read on the forward strand.
TTGTTCATGGACTGGGTCACGATCGGCGGATTTCAAACCCATCATCCTCCCGCAGTCATCGGCCAGGGATACCTCACGGCGTTCTACTATCGCGGGCTTGAAGACGCGTTGAGACTTGCGCAACTGAGCGGTGATTCCGCTCGCGTCGCCCAATATACCGAACAACGCAGTCAACTGCGAAAAGCCTTCAACCGCGAACTTTGGGACTCCCGTGCGGGACTCTACCGCGATGGCAAACCCTTCCTGAACCACAATCCAACAAGCGCAAATCTTCTCCCTCCGGACAAGGACATAGAAACTCACAGTCCGCATGTCAACGTGCTCGCCGTACTCTACGACCTGGCCCCGACGGACAAGCAGCCGGCCATCTTATCGCGGGTCGTCACCGCTAAAGATGCCGGCACAGGCACAGCCGACACTTCGAGCCACGATGCTCCCGGGCTTCTGAATGTGCAACCGTACTTCATGCACTTCGTCTTCGCCGCAGAGGCGCATGCCGGCGTCCTGGGGAAATACGCGCCCGCACAACTGTCGCGCTGGAATGTAAATCCCCAGACTCAAACCTTCGAAGAGATGTGGACCCGGGGCGACTGGAGCCATGGCTGGGGCGGAACACCACTCCTACAAATGTCCGCGCATGTGCTGGGAATCAACCCCGGCTCAGCTGGCTACGCCACGGTTCAACTGGCGCCTATCCCACTGGGATTGGCTTTTGCCAAGGGAACAGTCCCCACGCCAAAGGGGGACATCAACGTCTCCTGGACTCACGACCAGCATGCTTTTGTCTACGACGCAAACCTACCGCCCAACACAGATGCTACGGTCAACCTCAACGGAATTGAAGGGGCCACTTCCATGCAGGTCTCGGTCGATGGCTCTTCAGCAAAGCTCTACACAGCCCCGATTCAAGTCGGGGCCGGCGCACACCACATCGTCCTTTCCGGTGCCAAATAGGAGTGATTGGAGGACTCAGATTGATCCGTGCAGTTCTCTCATGTACAGCGACTTCACGACGGCGAGCGGTCAGTCCGCTCGCCGTCGCGCTTCTATGCCTCTGTGTCGCGTGTGAACTCGACGCGAAGACATACGCTCAGCAACACCCTGCGCCTAAACGTAATTCTCTTGCGGTCCAGTCCGCATCAGGCAAGTGGGGAGATCAAAAAGACGGAACGTTTCTCAATCCCATCCTCCCAGGAGACTTCAGCGATCTGGACGCGATTCGTGTGGGCGACGACTTCTACGCCATCTCCTCCACCATGCAGTACTCTCCCGGCATGGCTGTTTTGCATTCGACCGATCTCGTCAACTGGCAGATCATCGGCCATGTCGTCAACGACCTCACCGCACTCGATCCGGAACTTGGCGGGGAGCGCATGAATCGGGACGGCCGAGGCATCTGGGCAGGCTCCATTCGTTATCACGCGGGACTCTTTCTGGTGTACTTTGGAACACCTGACGGAGGGATTTATATGGCCTCGGCATCCCGCCCCGAAGGAGCATGGTCTTCGCCAAAAGCGATCATCGCCTCTGCTGGATGGGACGATCCATGTCCTTTCTGGGACGATGATGGCAAGGGATATCTCGTCGCCACACGCTTTAGTGCCGACGATCAAGGACAGACCTATCGCATCCACCTCTTCTCCATGAACACGAACAATGAAGGCATCGTGCCAGGTTCGGACCGCATCCTCCATCAGGCGCCCGGCAGTGAGGCCAACAAGCTCTACAAAGTTGACGGGACATACCTTCATTACTTCAGTGAGGTGAAGCCCGAAGGAAGGGTGGCGATGATGGAACGATCCACCAGCCTGCAGGGTCCGTGGGAGGTTCAACAACTCAACCACGTCCATGGTGCCGTTGATAAAGAACCAAATCAGGGTGGCCTGATTCACTTGAAGGACGGTCATTGGCGGTTTTTAAGCCATCAAGGTCGCGGAGACTGGGAGGGACGCGCCGGAGTTCTCCTTCCAGTCACTTGGCGAGATGGTTGGCCTTTGCTCGGAAGACCTGGCCAAGATGGCATCGGAGA
>CAZZZP010000049.1:27630-31121 GCA_964658635.1 Lichenicola sp.
AAGGCACAGGTCACCGTGAAAGTGGACCTGAACGGTTTCGTCGACGGCCAGGAAGCTGGATTGGCTCACTTTGCAAAGTCAAATTGCAGACTCGCCATTGTTCAAACTGCAGGTGTAAGAACGTTGCTTCGTCGCGAACTGAGCCAGGATGCGGGTGTGCCCGTCAAAGATGCCAGCCATGTCTGGCTGCGTTCGGCATGGGGTGTTGCAGGTCTTGCGCACTTCAGCTATAGCTTCGATGGCTCGACCTTCACCGACACGTCAAATCCCTGCCGGCTCACCTGGGGCTCCTATCGCGGAGACCGCATCGGACTCTACTCCATCAATACAACTCGCGAGCAGGGCTATGCCGATTTCAGCGACTTCCACTACCAAATCAAATGAAGTCAAACCTTCTCGTGCAATCAGCGACAGCCGTTGAACATCTCACGGCAAATTTCCGTTAGTGAAGTGGTATGTGCCGGACGTAAGGGTCAGTCGAAGTCCATCACGGCCATCGACCTCGTCCGCGACACCTGCGGTTTTACCCGCGCTTACCGATCCTTCAAGCCAACCTTTGGAGGTGGGCAGGAGCAATTTCGCACGGGCTCCCGCTGGAATGCTCACATCGACCGACGCCTTTGTGCCATCGCGCTTCCAGGCAAGACTGACCTGCCCCATGGGCGTAAGGTGCGTGGCTTTGGCCTCGCCCACTCCCGCCAGCAAAGAGGGCCGAAGACTGATCGCATCGTCCGCCCCTCTAGACATATCCAAAGTCAAACCCGCGAGACCGCGATAGAACCACTCCTCTCCGTGCCCCAGCATGAAGTGATTCTGCGAACTGTTCGGATTCGCGTCCCACGCTTCGGTGAGAGTCGTAGCGCCTTGCGCCACCTGATAACCGTAGCTCGGCGAATCCTTGCGTGAGAACATCGCCGCCAGCACGTCCGAGCGCCCATACTCCGTCAGCGCGCGCACCACATAGTGGAACCCTATATCCCCCGCTGTGACATGATCCGTGTGGGAATGAATATCCGCAACCAGATGTTCCCGCACAGCCTTCGCCTGGCCCTCAGGCACCAGGCCGAGAGCCAGCGGAATCGCGTTCGCCGTCTGACTGCCACGATCGTACTGCCCGCTCTCCGGGTGAAAGAGTGCCTTGTTGTATAAGTCACGTTCCCGATTCGCGCGCGCTTTGTACATCGCCTCATCCTTGGCATGTCCGAGAAGCGCGGCGATCTTCGCGAGCGCGACCAGATCCTCGTAGTACACCCCACTCGCCGTAACCTTGCGACTGGTCAGCTGAGAAGGTCCAGGCGGATTAGGCCCGATGTCATACCAGTCGCCCAGCCCGAAGTCGAGCATCCCTTCCACTGCGCGACTGGCAAGATAATCCGCATAGCGCTGCATCTCAGCATAGGTCTCCCGCAGTGGCTCCACGTCGCCGGTGTACTGATACAACGCCCAGGGGCTCAGGATGATCGCGCTCCCCCACTCCGGCGAATCTCGAAACGCCGTATCTTTCCCGGCCTCATCGACGAAGGCAACAAACTCGGGCGCGATCGAAGGCACCAGGCCATTTGGCAACTGCGCTTCCACAATGTCCCGGCTCATCTTTTCGTACATACCCGTGACGTCGTAGTTCAGCATCAACGTACCTGCATTGAGGTACGTCTGCTCCAGCCATCCAAGCTTCTCGCGCGAAGGACAGTCTGTCACCACGCTTGCAAGATTGCTCAATACCGCCCGGTCAATCAGCGTATGGATGCGCTGCCAGAGATCATTCGTGGTCGTAAACGTTCCAGCAAGAGCTGAATCCGCATGCACAAAGTCTCCGCCAAGCTCGAACAGCTCAGGCATTGCCCCACCGCCAACGCCAGCTTCAACCGTCGCCTGCACATAACGAAAGCTGTGATACGTAAAACGCGGATGCCAGCTCTCCGCTCCTCCATTCCCGCCAAGCGTGTATCGGTACAGAACCGCATTGTCCGGATCCGCATGCGTGCTGTTCTGACTTACTGTTCCATCCTTTGCCAGCAACTCGCCGGGAAGCAGCGTGACACGCGATCCAGCCGGACCACGTACCGAGATCTCGGGCCATCCGCTCATCGTCTCGCCCAGATCGTACACCGTCGTACCAGGCCGCGGATGCGATATGGCAACAGGCTTGTACCTCTGCGCGATAATCATCGGGGAGGAGGACTCAGCACGTAACACGCCGCCGGGTGAAGCCACCTCCGTCACCGGCACCCAGCCCGCAGCTTTGAATCCCGGCAGATCCCAGTTCGAAGGGAGAACCCCGCCATCGAAATCCTCCCCCCCGTAAATGGAAGAAAACTTGATCGGACCAGCATGTGTCAGCCATGAACCATCGGAGACAAAGCGCCGCGACGTCCCATCGCGATAACGCACCTCAAGTTGCAGGATGAATTTCAGCGAGCCGAACGATCCCTTGAATTTGCTGTACCGCCCCGGCGTCTCCTCAACGTTGTACATGCCATTGCCCAGCAAAACCGCGATCGCATTCGGGCCAGATCGGAGCAGCTTCGTTACATCGTAGGAGTCATAGAGCACCGTCTTGCGATAGTTCGTCCAGCCTGGATTCAGAACCGTCTGCGTAACGTTGCTGCCGTTCAGCCGCACCTCGTACTGCCCCAGACCACTGACCGAAAGAATCGCCTGGCCGACCGAACCCGTCAGCGGCATCTCCTTACGAAAGACGGGGAGTGCCTCCCCGGTACCGCTCACCGATGCTCCAATCCACTTGGCCGTCCACTCCGCCGGCGTCACAATCCCCGTAGTAAAGCGAGCCGTTGCACTCCACGGACCTGGCTTTGCCGCGCCAGTCCAGACCTGTGCTTTCCAGAAGTACGTCGTGTTTGAGCGCAGCGGCGCACCCTTGTACGGCAACTGCCAGAATGCCGTGGCCGAAACCTGTCCGCTATCCCATATGTCGCCGTTCTCTCCATCGATACTCCCTGCGGAAGAAGCCACAAGAATCCGGTACGCGCTCTGATGTACTCCGCGAACCTGCTCTGGCAACGCCTGCAGCGTCCAGCCAAAGTCCAGCGAACTCGGCTCGATACCTATCGGGTTGATCCTGTGTGAGGCTTTCAGCGCGACTGGGGTTGCGCTCACATTCTGCGCGCCAAGTTCCACTCCGAAACACAATAGAAAAACAACCAGAAGGGCAGCCGAAGACTTTCGGAGTGAAAACAAAGTCATTGCATGATCGATCATCAGATTTCTTTCTCCCCACGTCTCAGGTTCAGTCCGATGGTCGACTGCCTCACCACCAGTCTCGGCTCAATCAGGATCCTTCTTCGAGCAGTATCCTTGTCTTCTGAAAGCTCAGCCGCGAGACCCGCCGCAGCCACCCCCATCTGCTCTACCCCATGATCGATCGAGGTCAAAGGCACCCGGAAGTACTCTGCATAGCGAAGATTACCGCACCCGACAAACGCAATATCCTCCGGGATCCGCAGCCCCGCGCTTCGTGCCGCGCTCATAGC